>NZ_AP031572.1:2447597-3059496 GCF_040436315.1 Synechocystis sp. LKSZ1
TTGAAACCCAAGGGGAGTTTATCTGCCTGCTGTTGTAGGTCTTCTGGCCACTGGAGGGGCAGATCATGTTTACAACTAACAATATCTGTGTCGGCGGCGGCCTCAGCATCACTCCCGAGGATCTTGGTGATGCGACCCAAGGGGGGATACTCGCCAATGGCATAGCGAACAACCGCCACATGGACAAGGTGATTAATGGCTTGGGTTAGGTCTTGGCCATTGGCCTCTAAATTAAGCTCAAACAATAGTCGGTCATCCAGGGGCACGGCTCGGAAAACCTCCTCGGCCTGTTTGACCTGGGCTAGCAAGGACGGATTGGCCCGTTCCAAGATCAACCGAACTTCTCCTTCCGGTGAACGGCGCCGCGTTCCATCTTTAATGATCCTGACCAAAACCCGGTCGCCATTCCAGGCATTACTCAGGTGGGCCTCCCGCACGTAGATATCATCGGCATCTTCATCATCTTGAATGGCAAAACAGAAGCCCTTACTGGAACAGCGCAATTTGGCCTCGACGACGTTATCTTCCAGCACACGGCGATATTTGCCCCGTTCCTTGACTAAGAGGCCAGCCCGTTCTAAAGCATCTAGAATAATTTGTAATTTCTCGATGGCTAGCTCATCTTCACAACCGAGCTTTTTTTCGAGTACCTTACCGGCGACTAATTTATCATCACTAAAGTGCGAGAGGAGTGTGGCGAGGGAGAAGTCCATGTAATGAGTTTCCTTGGGTGGAGAGGGCGAGGAATGGGCAGATCAGATGTCGTATTTCACGCTGGGGGCGGCAACTGAAGCAAACTGCTTGTCGAGACCACTGCCCTAACCAGGGAAAACGCAAGGGAAACAGCCGGGAAGCATTCTAAACCGAAATTGCAGGGGATTTTAGAACGAATCCAGTCCTTGACGATGGGAGAAAGGAGCATACCCTAAGCTGAGTTAACTGTCCATTGTATCAAGATTGTGGCCCCCTTAAAGACAAAGGGCCAAAACCCAGGGATGGGTAATCCAGATTTTTTGTACCCATTAATCATCGCCGCTCAACTTTCAGGGTTTAGCAGGCTCTGTATCAACAGGGTCAACTCTTTGAGCTTGATGGGTTTACTGAAATAGTAGTTCGCGCCGGCCTTTAAGCATTTCTCTTCATCTCCCTCCATGGCCAAGGCTGTCAGGGCCACAATGGGGAGTTCAGTTAACCCCAATTCCTGCCGAATTTTCCGAATTGCTGTTAGGCCATCCATCACCGGCATTTGAATATCCATTAATACCAAATCAGGACTTTCTTGTTGGATTAAAGCAATGGCGGCTTCGCCATTAGGAGCATGTCGCATCCGATAACCTTTGGCCTCAAAATAGCTCATAACAGTCATGGCGTTAGCTTCATTATCTTCGGCTAACAAAATCAAAAAAGACGAGGAAGTTGCCAGGCTAGGGGCTGGGGCCGACTCCAAATTGGCAATAGACTCAGTCGCGGTGAGGCTATCGGTTGGTATTACCGGTAAGCTGACAGTAAAAGTACTACCTATATCCAAGCGGCTAAACACTTTGACTTCCCCTCCATGCAACTCTACCAGTTGTTTGACCAAGGCTAAACCTAAGCCGGTTCCTTCGTATTGACGATTGAGGGCGCTATCAATTTGTATAAAGGGTTTAAATAGTTTATGCACATTTTCCGGCGCAATGCCAATACCCGTATCGGTAATAGAAATTTCTACAAACGAGGAGGGCCTGGACTGTTCAAGATTCGGCATCGGCTGAACAAGAGAGACTCGTTCAATCCCCTTTAAGGCCTCGTGATTGTGTGGCAGTAATGGGGACACCAGCAAACGAACTGTTAAGGTAATACGTCCCCCTGTTGGGGTAAATTTGACAGCATTATTGAGTAGATTAATCAGAATTTGACGTAGGCGTCGTTCGTCTCCCCATACATTGGGAAGATTGTCGGAAATCTGGCGCACCACTTGAATATTTTTTTTATGAGCTAGTTGCTTGACAAAAACTAAACTATCATCGCAGAGACGTTTTACGGAAAGGCTCGTACAATTGAGAACGACTTCCCCCGCTTCAATTTTGGCCACATCCAGAATGTCGTTAATCAAGGACAGTAAATGATTGCCGCTACGCTCCACGGTTTCTAAAGAACTGCACTGCTTGTCCGTCAAAGGGCCAAAGACCCCTTCTAGTAGGGCTTCCGTTAATCCCAAAATGGCGTTGAGGGGAGTTCGCAGTTCATGGCTCATATTGGCCAGAAATTCGTCCTTAAGACGGGTCGCCCTGGCTAATTGTTGATTCATCATCGCCAGTTCCTCGTTGCGTTCGCTGAGTTGCTCTTGGGCGGATTCCCGTTGGGCTAACTCCTGTTGCAATCGCTGATATAAATCCGCCTGTTGGATAGCAATTGCCAATTGATTGGCCACCCGTCGCAGTAAATTAATTTCCCAATCCTGCCAATTACGGGGGCCATCGCATTGATGGGCAATCACTAAACCCCAAAGTTTGTCCTGTTGCACAATTGGCACAACTAATTTAGCTTGCACCCCAATTTCCCTGAGAAAATCGATTAAGCAGGGTAAAACGATTTTGCTTTGGGCACGGCGATCATACAGAGCAAAAATCCGTCCGTTGGCGTAGCGTTCATAATTTTGCTTAGGAAAAACTTCCTCCGGAAAAACGCGGTCCAATAACCGTTCCCAGCGAGGCAGTACCGATTCGGCGATGGCGGCCCCTGTGCCATTATCAAAGATGCGATAGATCAAAACCCGGTCTGCCTGCAATATGTCCTGCAAAGACTTCACTGTTGTCGTTAATACTGCGTCCAACTCGATGGAAGAGCGCATTCGCTCGATGATTTGAGTCAAGACTCGTTCTTGTTGGGCTTGACGCTGTAACTGGCTTTCCACCAGCTTCCGTTGGGTGATGTCCTGGGCAACGCCGACCACCTGTTGCACCTGTCCCATGGCATTGCGTTTATAAATCACATCCTGACTCAAAAACCAGCGCCAACTCCCGTCCTTTGCCCGTACTCGGTATTCATTTTCGATAATCATGCCCGGTTCGGCCCGCTGAATACGCTCAAAATGCTTGAGAGAGTTACCTAGGTCATCAGGGTGAATTAACGTTAATAAAAACCGCTCCCCCATCGCTTGAATTTCTTCGGCCGAATATCCTAGTATGTGACTACCTTTGCGATTAACATAAATATTGCGTTGCTCAATGACATCAAACACATACAGCACATCGGGAGATGCATCAGTAATGCCTTGGATCAAGGCCTGACTATCTTTTAACTTTAGTTCGTTTTGTTTCTGTTGAGTAATATCAATATGCCCCCCCACCATTCGTAGAGGGTGCCCTTGCTCATCCCATTCAATCACTTTTCCCGCGCAGAGTACCCAAACTATCGAGCCATTCTTGTGGCGATAGCGCACTTCGTTGCGATGGGAAGTTTGACCCCGACTTTGGATATGGCGTTCTAAACTGTGTTGGATAATAGGTAAATCCTCGGGAACAAGAACATCTTGAAAACTGGTGATATCCGTCGCGTTCGCATCGGCTTCATAACCGAACATGCGGCGAAAACCAGGGCTTAAATATTCTTTATTGGTAACCATATCCCAGGCCCAATAGCCACCGATCACGTCGTCGAGGACTGTTTCCACCACCGTTAACTCATCTTCTAGACTCTGTTTCTGTGCCGCTTCCTGTTTTAAGGCTATCTCGTTGGAAATATCCTGCCGGGGGCCTAATGCTGTCAGTTTCTTTTGAGATGCGTGCAAGGATGACTCTAACCGTTGCCGTTCGTTGATTTCTGCTTTTAATGCCGCGACTAAATTACTTTGTTGAATCGCAATTGCCAATTGCACGGATAAATCTTGCACAATTTGGGCTTCTATCGATTGCCATTGGCGTGTACCGTGACAATGATGGGCAATCAACAGACCCCACATTTTTTCTGCCACATAAATGCTCTGCACTAAGCTTGCTGCCACGCCAGATTGTTCCAGTAATTTCACATGGCAGGGTTCATAGCCCATTTCATAGATGCTATTGGCAATGATCGGTGCTTTTCCCTGGAGTGCTAAGCCCTGCCACTTTTGAAAACAACTATCGTCGATGCGATGGCCCAATACCGAGGCAATGCCCTCCGCCACGGACTCCGCGACAATCACCCCCGACCAATCGGGTTGAAATTGGTAGATGAGCAGGCGATCGCTATGGAGACAGGCCCTTAATTCGGTGACACAAGTCTGCAAAATCTCTGGTAATTCCAGGCTCTGCCGAATTTGCAACGCCATCCGATTCACCAGACCCTCGCACTCAGATTGATCTAGATTGAAAGAGACGATAGGGGCACTGCTTGAGTCAGAAGAAGTCGCAACATTTGCCATTAGGACACGCTGGACAAAAGAAGAGGCTAATAATTTATTTTATGATTGTGTATACTTAACGACAATACGGCTGTTAATTTTTTGTGATAAACAGACTTCTCTATGAACAGACAGTCTATAAACCCCTAATCCTTGACTATTCAACTACTCTTTGATCTTAATGCATGGAGCCCAATCAATTTAGCACAAAAGAGTCAGGATAAATCAAGGGTTAAAGCAGAAATAGGAAAATGAAATAAGATATTAATAAGTCTACTTGATAGACTTTCGTGATGAACAATGGGCAATTATCAAACCCAGAATTTTCAAAGTGAATCATTCAATTAAGTAACGTATTAGTCGTTGCTGACTCTCAAATTACTAGGCAAAGATAGAGGCCCCTGATTTTCCCATCACCATAATGGCAGGTCAGCATAGAGTACAAAACGGCCGGATACTCTTGCAAAAGACCGGAAACCTCTCTGTTAGGATGGAGAACAGTTAATCTTATGCCTATCATGTTCAGTCAATTCCGTGCCCAGTATCCCCAGGGGAGCCTCACCAGTGAACTTCTCCAGATTGACCATGGCCGCTACATCGTCCGTGCCTTGGTGGTGGTGGATGGCGTGACGCTAGCCAGTGGTCTGGCCGCCGATCTGGCCCTTGAAACCGCCGAGGATCAGGCCCGTTTGCGGGCCTTGGCCCTGCTGAATCTCGATACTGCCCTAACCCGCACGGAATCGCCTGGCCCTCTGCTCCAGACTGAACCAATGCAGAGTCCACCGGCCCCCGAACCACCGCCGTTGGCGACTAGCCCGACACCTAGCGCGATTGCCTCTCCTCCCCCAGCCAAGGTGACCCCCGTTCCTATCCCAGACCCCTTGCCGATAGAGAAAAAAGCAGAGAAAGCGGAGAAAGACGAAATTCCCCCGGTTCCCAGTGCTCCATCCATCAAGGAAACGGCCCCAGAGGTAGAGGCCCTGCCGCTCCCTGCCATTACCGTGGCTCCCCAGTCCAACAGCCTTCCCCCCAAGACTGATGTGATTCAACCTGAGGTGGAATCGATACCAATTCCCCACCCGGCCCCGCTTACCGAAAGCCCTGCTCCCCTGCTGACTTTTATTCCTGAAACCGAGGTACCACCGGCTACGTCCTCTCCTGCTCCCGTGCTTGAGGAACCCATTGATTTTTCTGAAGTGATTGCCCGCAGTAATGTGGAGTTGAAACGCCTGGGCTGGACGAGTGACCAAGGACGAAATTATCTCCTACAGACCTACGGTAAACGCTCCCGCCAGTTGCTGTCCGATGAAGAATTACTAGAGTTTTTACAATATTTGGAAAGCCAGCCGACCCCCAACTAGGGGCCCCCGGAATGGGTTAAATTTGAGACCACAGTCTAACAGTCACCAGCGCTATGGATACAAAAGCCTTTAAACGGTCATTGCAGAAATCAGACAACTACCACCGCAAGGGATTTGGCCACGGCTCCGAAGTGATGGGCGTGATGAATACGGAGTACCAGAGCACGCTGATCCAGGAAATTCGTCAAAATGATTATTGCTTAGAGCGGGGGGAAGTTACTATTCGCTTGGCTGAGGCCTTTGGCTTTTGTTGGGGGGTCGAACGGGCCGTTGCCATGGCCTACGAAACGCGCCAGCACTTTCCCAACGAACGACTGTGGATTACCAACGAGATTATTCACAATCCCTCGGTGAATCAACGATTACGGGAGATGGAAGTCGGCTTTATTCCGGTTCAAGATGGCGACAAGGATTTTTCGGTGGTGGAATCCGGGGATGTGGTGATTTTGCCCGCCTTCGGGGCCAGTGTCACCGAAATGCAATTACTCAACGACAAGGGCTGTACGATTGTGGATACCACTTGTCCCTGGGTTTCTAAGGTCTGGAATTCCGTCGAAAAGCACAAGAAAAAAGAATATACATCGATCATTCACGGCAAATACAACCACGAAGAAACTATTGCGACGAGTTCCTTTGCCGGGACTTACCTCATCGTCTTGAACCTGGCCCAGGCCCAGCGGGTTTGTGATTATATCCTCCAGGGGGGGGATAAAGCAGAATTTTTGACCTACTTTAAAAACGCCTACTCGGAAGGTTTCGATCCTGACCGCGACCTTGTTCGTCTGGGTGTGGCCAATCAAACCACGATGCTCAAGAGTGAAACCGAACAAATTGGCAAATTGTTTGAAAAAACCATGCTCCAAAAGTATGGCCCGACGGAACTCAACGAGCATTTCATGAGTTTTAATACCATCTGCGATGCCACCCAGGAACGTCAGGATGCCATGTTTAAGTTGGTGGAGGAAGATTTATCCTTGATGGTTGTTATCGGTGGCTACAATTCCTCCAACACCACCCACCTCCAAGAAATTGCCATTGAACGGGGCATTCCTTCCTACCACATTGATAGTGCCCATCGCATTGGCCCTGGTAATCGCGTCGAACATAAACCCCTCGGCCAAGATTTGGTGGTGTTAGAGCCTTGGTTACCGGCCGGTAAAATTACGGTTGGGGTTACTTCCGGGGCCTCCACCCCAGACAAGGTGGTGGAAGAGGTGATGGAGCGGATTTTAGCGATCAAGGCCGACCTCGCCGCTACGGTCATGGCCTAACTCACCGACCATGCTAAACCCGACTACCCGCTTGTTACTCAAGGTTTTCTTGCTCTCCTGGGGAGTTTCCTGGGCCATTAAGGCCCTTGGGCCGGGCCTCAATTTTGTACCCAGTGACACCAATGCTTGGCTAGGGGCCAGCCTCACGTCCTTGGTGATCGCTCTCCTCCTGGCATGGCAATCAGGGCCAGGGAGATAGACGAAATGCAGTTTGCCCAATGGCTCGGTTTAATTAGCCTCCTGTTGGTGGTGCTGACCCTGTGGCGCATTCGCCAACTGTTACTCCTACTGTTTGCCGCCGTGGTCGTGGCCAATGGGCTTAATCATTTAGCCACTTATTTTCAGCGCCAGGGCCTAAAACGCGGCCTGGCTATTGCCTTGGCGGTGGGCTGTTTCCTGGGGAGTTTAGGCCTGTTTATCTGGCGCATTATCCCCCCCTTTCTCCAGGAGTTTCAGCAATTATTAACGCTGGTGCCCCAGGGCATTAATGAACTGAATACTTGGCTCGGCACGATGCTGGCCCAGTTTGACCCTAACCTAGTGGCCCTCCTACCCACGGCCCAACAACTCAATCAACAATTTCAACCGCTTCTGACCCAGATCGCCGGGCGAGGCGTGAATTTGTTCTATGGAACTCTCGGTCTGCCCCTTAGTTTTTTGCTCTTGCTGGTGCTGAGCCTAATGCTTTTGGCCGACCCCCAGGCCTACCGTCGTGGCTTTATTCGCCTATTTCCGGCCTTCTACCGTCAACGTCTGGACTATATTCTGACCTGCTGTGAGGCCCAATTAGAGGAATGGCTGGTAACGATGCTGTTGAGCCTGGTCAGCGTCTCTGTCCTGACTTTTTTAGGCCTGTTAATCTTGGGCATTCCCCTGCCCCTGGCCCTGGCCCTCTTAGCGGGTCTGCTGTCGATCATTCCCAATATTGGCCCTTTGCTAAGTGTGATTCCCCCTATGGCTATTGCCCTCCTCGATACCCCTGGTAAGGCCTTAGCTGTATTGGTGGTGTATGTCGCCATTCAGCAATTGGAGAGTCACTACATTGTGCCCCGTCTGTTGGGGAAACCCTTGGCTCTGCTCCGGGGCCTCTTGCTCCTGGCCCAGGTATTTTTTGCCAGCATCTTTGGCATTCTGGGTTTAGTTTTGGCGGCCCCGTTGACAGTGATTACCCAAGTCCTGTTTAAGGAAATTCTGGTGAGGGATATTCTTGACCCCTGGCAAGGCCGACGTTACGGAGCAGCAGAACCTCGCTTAGCGCCTAATAATGACTACCCGATTTACGGTGATGAATCGCCGTGACCCCTTCCTGGAGCAACTGTCCCCGCTCCGTAGCGGCGTACAATACCCAATGATCGCCACATTCGAGTCGGTCTTGGACGCGACACTCTAGGTAAGCCAGGGCCTGTTTGAGGATGGGCGCACCATTCTGGGCGGTTTCTGTTTCAATCCCTTCAAAGCGGTCGGCGCCGGGCCCAAAAGGCTTCAGGAAATGCTTCATCAGGCCGAGGTGCTCTCCTTCCGCCAAGATATTCAGAACAAAATTACTGTTTTTATAGAGCAGGGATTCAATGGCCCTTTCCTTGGCTACGGCGAGGGTTAATCCCGGTGGACTAAAGGTGGCCTGGGAGACCCAGGAGGCCAACATGGCCCCTTTGACGTCTCCCTGCTGGGTAGTGACAATACAAAGCGACCCCACCAAGCGCCCCAAGGCCTGTTCCGCCCGAGCCGATTGGGACTCACTTACCGAAGCCTTAGGTTGACGGGCCTTTTTAGCTTTTTTAATGGCCTGGGCAAAGTCTGTTCCCGCCTCCTCGCACATTTTGAGCACAGCGTCGGTCGGTTTGAACTTGACCCGGATAGTCTCGAAACCAAAGCGAAAACCTGCATCGCGAAACTTTGCCTCCAACAGATCAATGGCCTCGCCACTCCAACCAAAGGAACCAAAGACCCCACAGAGTTGATTGCGGTCAGCATTGGCCAGGGTAATCCCCAGGGCCGTTTGAATGGGTGTGGGGGCATGGCCACCCAGGGTGGGAGAACCAAAGATAAATCCCGCCGATTGCTGGATGGCTTGCTTGATCTCTTCTCCCGTTGCTATTTCTGCATTAATGGCCTCGACGCTTACTCCAGCTTTACCCACTCCCCGAGCAATAGCCTGGGCCAGGGTGGCTGTATTACCGTAGGCGGAGGCATAGATGAGCGCTACTTTGAGTTCTTTACTTTCCTGCTCCGTTAACCAGTGACCGTAACTGATTTTGAGTTCCTGGAGGCCATAGCGTACTAAAGGTCCATGACCGGGTGCGTAGAGCCGCGCTGGTTTAAAGTTCAATTTCTCTAAGGCGGTTGCTACCTGCCGTACCGCTGAAGCCAGGACACAATCGAAATAGTAGCGTCGGTCTTCTTGGTAAATGCTCCAGCCTTCGTCCAACACTTGGTCGCCGCAGACGTGGGCCCCAAAGAGTTTGTCGGTGTAGAGGACTTGGGTCTGGGGGTCGTAGGTACAGAGTTGGTCGGGAAAACGGGGATGGGGCGTTAAAACAAATTCCAACTGATGGCCTTGGCCTAAATCCAAGCTTTCCTCTCCCTTGATCACCTTAACTGAGGCGGAATTACCTTCCAAAATTTTTTCCAAGGTCAGGGCCGCTGGATTAGAACAAACAATGGTGGCCTGGGGGGCCAGGGCCAACAAGGCTTGAAGTGTAGCCCCCCGGTTAGGATTGAGATGACCCAGGATAATGTAGTCCAAACGGCTCAAATCCAGGCGTTGTTGGAGGGCCGCTAGAAAGATGGCAGTAAAGGATTCCCCCGGCGGATCCAGTAGAGCCGTTTTATCCCCTTGGATCAGATAGGCATTGGCGGTGGTTCCCCGTTGCAGGCCGTACTCAATTTCAAACTTCAGACGCTCCCAGGTGCGAGAACGCAGGACAAGGGTGTGTTCAGCTAGCGGGAAAACTTGTACGTCTTTGGTTTTCATAGAAATAGGGCCATGAATTGGGGAATGAGTTGAAGGAAAAGGAACTAATAATTTTAATTATAAAAAAAAGGCTCTACCCAATGGCAGAGCACCCTAGCAATTTGCTCACGGTGAAGAATTAGGATTCACTTTCTATATGGATAAAGAGCAGACCCATGGTGACAGCAGGGAATAACCAACCGACGATGGGAATTAAAATCCAAGGCAAATAGGAAGCGGCGTAAGCTCCGGTCATGGTCGTAATCTCCTTAAAAATTGAGGTTGACAAAAAGGAATTTTGCTAAAAAAATGCCAGCGCCTAATTGACTAAGCCCCGGAAAATGCTATCGACAACAGCGATATTTTCCAGCAAGAAATAGGCCACAAAGGCACCGCCCATACCACCAACAAAGAAACCCGCTGCAAACTGGCTCCAGCCTTCGGAGGATTGCAGAGAATCAGCACCGCCTTGTTCCCCTTGGAAGGAGACGAGACCGTAGCTACTGAGGGCTGTGGTCGCGATTAACACCAAGGCCAAAGCGCCAATCAGACCACCCAGGGCTGGGTTATCCCCATCCCGGAGGGGGCCCAACAGGGTCCAGGGGCCGACGAGGAAATAGCCGTGGGCCATACCAACTTCTAGGCCGCGCAGAATGGGAGAGAGGCCTTTGCGGTAGGCGGGTAGATTACCAATAAAAGTTCTCGTAAAGTCGGAATCAGAAATAGGGGTAGAGAGGTGCCCGGTAAAAGGGTCATCGTTATAGGCTTTGACGACCTGAGTATATTCAGCCATCTTAATTGAGTTCTCCTCGTAACGAGTGGGTATAGTCAAACTTAACAGATTATTCTACGCAGGTCAGGGGCGTCTGACGGCTAATTGGGGGACAAGCGTTAAAAAAGTTCATGAAGTTTTTTGACATCGGCCTTGGCAGCGGAGAAAGTAGCTAAGGAGAAACTTCGGTTTAAGATGAAGTCATTATTTATATTTCATTCCAGCATTGCTTTAACTCAATATGAATCGGATGTTTTCTCCCCTCGGCTGGTTCCGCGCCCTTGGGCAAGGGTTACTGGGGCTGGCCCTTCTGTTGACCGTTGTTCTCGGGTTTAATGCCCCCCCCGCTAGGGCCACCAGCGTTTATGATTTACCCGTACTCAGTGCCGGTTCCCCAACTTTCTTGGTGGATGCCGCCGACGCCATTAGTTTGGCTAACGAGGGCCGTTTGAATAATGACCTGAAAAAATTGGCCCAAAAAACCGGTCAGGAAGTGCGGTTTGTCGTTATCCGTCGCCTAGATTTTGATACCACCATGGACGGCTTTGCCGACCAACTCTTTCAAACCTGGTATCCTACCCCGGAAGAACAGGCTCAGCAAACTTTGCTGGTGTTAGATACCCTCACCAACAGTACCGCTCTACGGCATGGCGAAGCGGTCAAAAGCCTTCTGAATGATGAGCAAGTGACGAGCATCACTAACGAAACTATCGCCGTTCCCCTCAAAGATGGCGCTAAGTATAATCAGGCCCTGCTGGAGGCAGACAAACGTCTTGTCGCTATTCTCTCGGGCCAAACCGACCCCGGCCCTCCCCGTGTAGCGGAAATTAGCCTGGAGGGAACCTTTGCCACGGCGGAGGAAACCGATGACCGCAGTGCGACGCTTTGGGTTGTCGTTTTACTGGCCCTGGCGACGCTGATCCCAATGGTGACTTATTTTTGGTACGTTGGCCTGCCGGGCCGTTAATCGCAAAAGAGGGTGTCGCGGGTGGCCCGCCCGGTTTCTGGGTTGGTTCCCCGAGCCCGTTCACAGAGGTAGGCTTCCACATCGGGGCGTAGGATCATGTCCGTAAAGTCGGCCCCTTCAATATTGGCTTCACCCACCTTAATGTTGGTACCAAAGGCCCCCTCTAGCACCGCATTTTTAAAGTTGGCATGGGTCAACCGGGCCGATTCAAAATCCGTAACCCGCAGGTTGGCTCCCTCAAAATTGGCGCCCTCCAGATTCGCGGCAAAAAAACGAACTCCCCGCAGGTCTGAGTAACTAAAATCGGAGCCCCGTAGATTGGCATGGTCAAAGTTGGCATCCCGCAGGTCTTGGTGGGAAAAGTCCGCATCCACGAGACTGGCTTTAACGTAACTGACTGCCTCCGCCGGTAGGGACAAGGTCAACCATAACCAGAGGACAGTCAGGACTAGTAGCCGTTGATGCCCTTGGAAAACGAGACGACGGAGGGGATAGAACAACTGCAACATGGGGGAGCGGCCTCAGGGGCAAAAAAGCAAGCAATTACGAAGAAAATCCGGTTAAATTCTGGGTTTTAGCCCGACCGTGCTCTAGAATTTTAGCAAACTTGCGTAAGCCTTCATGACGGACATTGGGGAAATCGGAGAGCAACTCGTTGCCCATTGGCTCCGCCAACAGGGATGGATGCTCCGGTACCACCGTTGGCGTTGTCGCTGGGGAGAAATTGACCTCATTGTCCAGGGGGAAGAGCCAACGACTCTAGCCTTTGTGGAGGTTAAAACCCGTCGAGGACGCAGTTGGGATGAGGGGGGTTTGCTGGCTATCGTACCAACAAAGCAGCGAAAATTGATTGTGACGGCCCAGCACTTTTTGACCCAGCATCCCCACTTGAGTTCTCTGCCTTGTCGCTTTGATGTGGCTCTCGTGCAGTACCGCCAAAATCCCCAAGCCCAGGCCGGCCAACTCCCGTCCCAGTTGGGCCTAGGGCAATATTGTTCCTGGCAGGGTTACGAGATTTGTTTACAGAATTACTTGGTGGGGGCCTTTGAGGGCTAAAGTCTTATTGATGTCCGTCAATACGGATACTCGGCCATGCCCCGATTTCTTCCTATAATACCGTCGAGCAAAAGCACTCTACAGTAAAAATTGTTTATGAATAATCAAGAACTCTGGCAACGTTATCAAGATTGGCTATATTTTCACCCCGGTCTTGAATTTTACTTAGACATCAGTCGGATGGGCTTTGATGAGCGGTTTGTAGCCAGTCTTGAACCGAAATTTAAGCAAGCTTTTCAGAGTATGGCCGCCCTAGAAAAAGGGGCTATTGCTAACCCCGATGAACAACGGATGGTGGGTCACTACTGGCTCCGTAATCCTGACCTGGCTCCCAACGCGGCCCTGAGACAGGAAATCACCGAACCCCTAGCCCAAATTCTTCGCTTTGCTCAGCAAGTACACCAAGGCCAGGTCAAGCCCCCCCAAGCCGAACGCTTCACCCAGATTTTGGCCATTGGCATTGGCGGCTCAGCCCTCGGCCCCCAGTTTGTTTCCCAGGCCCTGGCCCCAGATTTCCCTCCCCTAGAGATTCAATTCATTGATAACATTGACCCCGCCGGCATTGACCGAATTTTTCAGCGCTTGGGAGACCACCTGAAGAGTACCCTTGTGATTACCACGAGTAAGTCCGGGGGCACCCCTGAACCTCGCAATGGTCTTGCGGAAACCCAGGCCGTTTTTCAGCGTCAGGGCCTGAATTTCCCAGCCCAGGCCGTAGCTGTCACCATGCCGGGCAGTCACTTGGATCAACAGGCCAAAGCCGAACAGTGGTTGGCCATTTTCCCGATGCAGGACTGGGTAGGGGGCCGCACCTCGGAGCTATCCGCCGTTGGTCTCCTGCCAGCAGCCCTCCAGGGTATCGATATTCAGGCCATGCTAGACGGAGCCAAGGTGATGGATGAAGCCACCCGTGTTCCCGATCTAAAAACCAATCCCGCTGCTTTATTGGCCCTGGCCTGGTACTACGCCGGTAATGGCCGGGGGGAAAAGGACATGGTCATCCTCCCCTACAAGGATAGTTTGTTGCTCTTTAGCCGCTACCTCCAACAATTGGTGATGGAATCCCTGGGCAAGGAACGTGACCTAGACGGCAATCTAGTGTACCAGGGTATTGCGGTCTATGGTAATAAGGGTTCTACCGACCAGCACGCCTACGTCCAACAACTGCGGGAAGGGGTTCCCAACTTTTTTGCCACCTTCATTGAAGTTCTGGAAGACCGTTCTGGCCCTTCCCTGGAATTGGAACCCGGCATCACCAGTGGCGACTTTCTCTCGGGCTTTTTACAGGGAACGCGCCAGGCCCTGTTTGATAATCATCGGGATTCGATTACCGTCACCATTCCCCAGGTTAATCCGCGTACTGTGGGGGCCCTGATTGCGCTCTACGAACGGGCCGTGAGTCTTTACGCCTGTCTGGTTAATATCAATGCCTATCATCAGCCGGGCGTAGAAGCGGGGAAAAAAGCAGCGGCGGCCATCCTGGCTTTGCAAAAAACCGTCCTCCAGGTTCTCCAGTCCCAATCGGTTCCGATTTCCCTAGAAGCATTAGCAGTAAAAGCAGAGGCCCCAGAACAGGTTGAAACCATTTATAAAATTGTCCGTCACTTAGCGGCCAATCAGCGGGGGGTCGTACTCACAGGGGATCTGCGTCAGCTAACCCGTTTGCAAGTGATTTGGCAGAAAGTGGTTGAGATACATAACTAACTTAATCAGTAGCGTTTCAATGGAGTGGAGATACTTCTGCTATCAGTAATTGGGAGAGGAAATGGGAGTGAGAGCAATAATTAAACAGCTTCACTTTTTTAAGCTCTCTCAGTCTGGCTTATCTTTCCCTCTCTGATAGCCGTTTCTCTGAGCTAGTATTGGCCCTCATCCTAGCCTGAGCTTCCTCACTTATCCAGTCCCCTGGTATTAAGCATTGATACTCGGTCATACATAAAATATAGAATTGGCACACCTTCTTCTTGTTCGCCCGGCTTGAAGCAGAGCCCCTGCCAGCGTAAGATAACTCTGAAAATTATTAACATCACGCAATCTATGAGTCGCCGCTATCACGTCTATGGGATCGGAAATGCCCTGGTGGATATGGAATTTACCGTCACGCCGGAACAGCTAGAAGCCCTGGGAATTGACAAGGGCGTGATGACCTTAGTGGATGAGCAACGGGAAAATGAATTGATTGCCCAGCTCCAGTCCCAACGCTGTAAGCAGAGCGGTGGAGGGTCAGCAGCCAATACGATGGTGGCCCTGGCACAACTGGGGGGTAAGGGGTTTTATTCCTGCAAAGTAGCTCAGGATGAAGCTGGCACTTTTTATCTCGCAGACCTCCAGGCCTGTGGCCTAACGACCAATCTCCACAACGGAGATCGCCAACCGGGGATTACCGGCAAATGTCTGGTGCTGATTACCCCCGATGCTGACCGTACCATGAACACCTTTTTGGGAATTACGGCCCATCTTTCAACGGCGGAATTAGTCCCCGAGGCCCTCCAGGATTCCGACTATCTCTACATCGAAGGCTATTTGGTGACCTCTCCCACCGCCAAAGCCTGCGCCATTGAAGCAAAGGCCCTCGCTGAGGCGGCCGGGGTTAAAACCAGCTTGTCGTTATCTGACCCCAACATGACCACCTATTTCAAAGAGGGCCTATTGGAAATGATTGGCTCTGGGGTTGATTTACTCTTTGCCAATGAATCTGAGGCCATGACCCTGGCCGGAACCCCGGACTCTAACGAAACCCTCGCCTACTGCAAGACCCTGGCCAAAAGCTTTGCCATTACCAAAGGCTCCCAAGGCTCCGTCATTTTTGATGGTGAGAAGTTCTTAGAAATTCCGACGACGCCCGTCCAGGCCATTGATACCGTAGGGGCCGGCGATATGTATGCGGGCGGATTACTCTACGGTCTGACCCAGGGTTGGGATTATGGACAGGCCGCGACCTTGGCCTCTCGTCTAGCGGCTAAGGTGGTCACTTGCTATGGCCCTCGCCTGGAACCTTCGGTGATCCAAGCAATTACCACAGAAGTGCTGCAAGACCGGGGTTAATATATTGAGCATGGTGGCTGTTCTTTTGAGAGTGTGAATATCACAATTGTTAAAGAATGGACGCAATGATTTTACTCATTCAACTCTACGATATGCACTGGATAGATATGACTTCAAACAGCAGAGGTGATAGACTTTTTACAAATTTTCTACTTCAAACAACGACGGAAGAAATCAGTAACTTTATCTACATATAATCTCGGGTCTGTATTATAACTCTCGGGATGTGTTTGAGCATCGGTCTCCCAGTATTCTGCTGGGGGATATGCCGCTTTGAGCTGGTAAGCATTGTCAACAGAGGTATAGGGGTCAAGTTTACTATGAATAAGCAAGACCGGTCGCGGGGACAAGTGGTGAATTTCTTGCACCGGTTTCGATGATGTCAGATCATAGCCAGTAAGCAAACGGCCAAATATCATTACAGAAGGTAAAAAGACATCTGGTAGTCCCGAGGCCGATTGCCAATGTTTTTGCATAATCGGGTAAACTTCTGCATAACCGCTGTCTATCACAATAGCGGCAATATCTGGGGTATCGGCAGCCGCTCCGATAACACAAGCCGATCCCATCGATACGCCTAAAACTCCAATTTTTCCAGCTCGGAAACCCTTGTGTTTAAGCCAATGGGCTGCAGCAATAATATCTTTTCGTTCAGTCAAGCCAAAGGTCAATTTGGCATCAGAACTCTGCCCGTGCCCTCGCAAATCTATCATCAGGATAGAAAAGCCCTGTCGATTCAGCGCGGCCCCAAATTCAGTAAATTGACCTGCAAATTCTTGGGTGCGACTGGAATGTAAACCATGTACTAAGATAATAGCCTGATCTGATGATTTAGATTCAAGATACCATCCAGCAATATTTTGATGATCTGATGTCAAGATGTAAACATCCTCTGGTTCAGCGTCAAAAACAAATCTTTTGTTTGGATCAAATATCCTGATTGGTTTAATCAGTTTTCTGGCGGCGGTCGCTGACATTCCCAGATAGGCAAAAATGACTGCTAATAGCCCCCAGAGAATTCCCTTAGTGTATAGATCCCAAGTCATACTCCACTGCAAACAGAAAAGGAGCTAGAAATCTGCGTCCTAGCCCCTATAAAGCAACACAAACTTGTCGAGAGAGTCCCTAGCCTCCCGCTACGGCGGGGACAATGCTGACTTCATCGCCATCGCTGAGGGCCGTGGCCGTTCCTTCGAGGAAACGAATATCCTCACTGTTGACGTAAAAGTTAAGAAAGCGGCGGGGTTTGCCCTCTTCATCACAGAGGCGGGCCTTAATGCCGGGGCAATTGTTTTCTAGGGACTCGATCAGTTCCCCTACATTGCTGGCAGAGCACTCGATGGTGGCCTGCTCATTGGTAAATTTTTGCAGGGGGGTGGGAATTAGGACTTTGACGGCCATAGGTTACAAAACAGTTAACAACGTAATTGAAATCAAGGATCAAGGATTGGGCTCAACCTAAACCAAAACCTGTTGCCATTCCAGGCGCTCTAGGGTGCGAGACCGTTCCAGGGCCCGCTCGAAGCTATCGAGTTTGGGGTCAATCACCAGGGGTTCACCGATGTAGCCTTGCACCGCTTCTTGGGTTTTCAGACCATTGCCGGTGATGTAGGCCACGGTGGTTTCTTCCGGGTCAATTTTACCGGCTTCCACCAGCTTTTTGAGTACTGCGATGGTGGTACCGCCAGCGGTTTCGGTGAAGATGCCTTCCGTTTCCGCCAACAGTTTGATGCCTTCCACAATTTCAGCATCGGTAACACTTTCGATATAACCATTGGTTTTACGGGCCAGCTCTAGAGCATAGACCCCATCCGCCGGATTACCGATAGCAATAGATTTAGCAATGGTGTTGGGTTTGACAGGGGAAATGAAGTCCCGACCTTCCTTAAAGGCGGTGGCGATGGGGGAACACCCTTCGGCCTGGGCACCGCTGAACCGCACGGCTTTGTCTTCCACTAGGCCCACTTTGATAAATTCTTGGAAGCCTTTGTGGATTTTGGTGTAGAGAGAACCGGAGGCCAAGGGGGCTACCACATGATCAGGGAGTTTCCAGCCCAATTGCTCGGCAACTTCAAAGCCCAGGGTTTTGGAGCCTTCGGAGTAGTAGGGCCGCAGGTTAATGTTGACAAAGCCCCAGCCATAGGTGTTACCAACTTCACAACAGAGGCGGTTGACTTGGTCGTAGTTGCCTTTGACGGCCATCACCGTCGGGTTGTAGATAAGGGTTCCCAGGATTTTACCGGCTTCGAGATCCGCTGGAATGAAGACACAGCAATCAAGACCGGCATGGGCTGCAATGGCCGCCGTCGAGTTGGCCAAGTTCCCCGTACTCGCACAGGAAACGGTGGTGAAACCCAATTCCCGCGCCCGCGTTAAGGCAACGGAAACTACCCGGTCTTTAAAGCTCAGGGTGGGCATATTGACCGCATCGTTTTTGATGTAGAGATTTTTCAGGCCCAGACGGCGGGCTAAACGATGGGATTTGACCAAGGGGGTCATGCCGGTACCCACATCGATCAGGTCATTGCCTTCGACGGGCAAAAAGGCCCGGTAGCGCCAGATGGAGTTGGGGCCGGCTTGGATGGTTTCACGGGTAACGTGGCGACGAATCAGGTCGTAGTCGTAGGCTACTTCCAGGGGCGCAAAGGTTTCTTCACAGATGTGAATGGCCTTGAGGGGATATTCGGTGCCGCCTTCCTTGGAAACCAGTTTGGTGCAGGCAGAGGTAAAAGTTGGGGTTGTTTGTGTTGCTACGGTCATGACAAGAAAAATCCTTTTCTCCATGGGTCTTGCAGAATCCTAACACGGGGCAAAAGGGTCGTCAAATATACCCGACAAAAATAGTCGGGATTAATCTTTTTGCACTTGTTAACCGGACAACCGGGGCGCTTGCCGATACAATGGCCGGCAATCCCTTGCTTAATCAACCGCCGCCGTGACGACGTTTCGCTTACCACTGATCTCCGCCCTCCGTCCCAGTTTGTCCCAGCGCCTGATGCTGACCGGGCTGATCCTGACGGGGGGATTTGTGCTGATGGCGGTTCTGGCCCCCCTTTTCCAGGCCCTGCACCTGATTGCCGACCCCCAAGATATTCTGAGTAGTCTGCCCCTAGAGGCTCCAAGTCCTAGCCATTGGTTTGGCACTAATGTGCGCGGCTATGATGTCTTTTCTCGTACGTTGTTTGGAACGCAGGCGGCCCTGCAAGTGGTGATTTTGGCCACAACCCTATCCCTGGTGATCGGCGTTCCCTTGGGGATGATCAGCGGTTACCTAGGCGGAAAGGTTGATAAGTGCTTACTGTTTTTGATGGACACGCTGTATACTCTGCCCGGTTTACTGTTGTCCATTACCCTGGCCTTCATCCTGGGCCGGGGCCTGCTCAATGTGGCGGTAGCCGTGAGTATTACCTACATTCCCCAGTACTATCGCCTGGTGCGCAACCACACGACCAGTGTTAAAACCGAATTGTTTATCGAAGCCGCTAGGGCCATGGGGGCCAGTCCCCGCCGTGTTTTATCTCGCTATCTCTTCGGTAACGTCATCCAGAGTGTCCCCGTGCTATTTACCCTCAATGCCGCTGATGCCATTTTGATCCTAGGAGGCCTGGGTTTCCTGGGTTTGGGGCTACCAGAGGAACTACCGGAATGGGGCCATGATCTGAAAGAGGCCCTACCGGATCTGTCCACAGGCATTTGGTGGACAACCCTATTTCCAGGCCTGTTTCTAACTACTCTAGTCGTGGGCATTTCTTTCATTGGCGAAGGGGTGAGTGAACTCCTCAATCCCCGCCTCCGCCAACAACGCTAAGACGAGATTTTTGCCTTAGAGTCTAAACAGTAGTTGAGCCTACTTCGATGAGACCCTGGAAAACAGGCTGAGCTGGCCCTGTCATATATACCCGGCCATCCGCCATCGACCATTCAATGTCCAGGCAACCACCGGGTAACTCCACCGTACAGCGCCGTTCACTCCGCCCCGTCAGCACCGCTGCCACCACGGAGGCACAGGCCCCCGTCCCACAGGCCAGGGTAATGCCGGCCCCCCGTTCCCAGACCCGCATTTTGAGGTAGTCCGGGGCCAGCACTTGAATAAATTCCGTATTGGTTCGTTGAGGAAAGACCGGATGATGCTCAAACAAAGGGCCAATCTGGGCGAGGGGAATAGCAGCCGTATCTGGAACAAAGGTAATACAGTGGGGGTTGCCCATGCTGACACAGGTGACGGGCCAGGCTTGTTCCGCAACCGTGAGGGGAGACTCAATGACTTTTTCCCCCGGCTGGCCTAGGGTCGTCGGAATTTGCTGGGCCAGGAGTTGCGGTTCCCCCATATCGACTCTGACCTGGCCCTCGGGGGTTAATTGAGGCGAAATCACCCCAGCCAAGGTGTGGATGCGATAGGTTTTGCCGGGGGTTACCTGGCCCTCTAGCTCGGCCAAAAAATGGGCCAAACAACGAATGCCGTTGCCGCACATTTCCGGTTCGGAACCATCTGAGTTAAAGATCCGCATGGTGTAGTCCGTATCCCCTTGGCCCGGCAGGGCGAAAATCACCCCATCGGCCCCAATGCCAAAATGCCGGTCGCACCATTGCACCGCCGTTGCCGGGGAGATGATCGGTTCGTCGTGATGGCGATTGTCGATCAAGATAAAGTCATTGCCGAGGCCTTGGTATTTGGTGAAGGGTTGTGCCATGAGCGTTATTCCAGCTGGGTGATAGAAAATGTGGGTCTCGACTCCCCCGGATATCTGGCTGGAGTCCCCTTCTTGTGTTGTATCACGGGCCGTCCCCAAGACAGCAGGGCCATGCTATGTTAAGTTCTGTTACGTTTCCCGCCCAAGGGATTCACGCCGTTGCTGTCCGACCATTGGGGAAATCTAGAAGATGTTAGAGCTTTATCAATTTGAACTATCCCAGTACTCTGAAAAAATTCGTCTGATCCTCGACTACAAAGGCCTGGACTATCGCAAAATTGAAGTCGTACCAGGGGTTGGCCAGTTTGAACTGTTTCGCCTATCGGGCCAGGCCAAGGTTCCCGTGCTCAAGGATGGCGACACGATTATCGCCGACTCTACGGAAATTGCCCTCTACCTCGACCGCAAGTTTCCCGAAAAACCGTTAATTCCCACGGATCCGGTACTGCGGGGCCGCTGTTTATTGATGGAAGAATGGGCCGATGAATCCATTGGTTTAAAAGGACGGACTGCCTTTATTGGGGCCTTGAACCAGAATCCCCAGTTTCGGACGTCCCTTTTACCCAAGGAAACACCCGGATTGCTTAAGAATTTAGTCAGCGCTGTGCCTGGGGATATGCTCGACTTGTTGGGAACCGGCATTGGTTTTGGGGGAGAAGCCGTCAAGGAGGCCCTGCGGGGATTACATCAGGATCTAGAGGCCCTGACCCTAATTTTGCAGCATCAACCCTATTTGGTCACCGACCATCCCACCTTGGCGGACTTGGCTGTAGCTGGACTGAGCATGATCCTCAAATTTCCGGGAGATGGTTACCTGAAAATTCCCCAGGGCCTGAAGGGCAAAGGCATTCCTGGCCTGGGAGACAACAGTGCCTATGCCCCCTTCTTTGAATGGCGTGACCGACTGTATCAGCAGTACCGCAAATCGGGGGGAGATTTTTCGACGCCGGCCCAGGGAAGTAGTAATCCCACTACCATCACCATTGAATAGTCTCAAACTGGCCCATTAACTGCTGTAGCCATTGGGCCTCCTCTCGACGGTTGCTGGCAATTTCCCACACTCGGATGCCGGGGGGAAAGTCCAAAGCCAGGGCCTGCTCTAGGGCCGGGAGGCTAGCGATGACGTGATGGGCCACGCCATAGGTGCGACAGAGTTGAGCAAAATCGATAACCTGGGGAGTGGCAAAGTAACGCTCAAAAACCTCGGAAAATTGAGTAATGGGCAACATTTCAAAGATGCCACCTCCCTGGTTATTCACCAAAATAATGGTTAAGCTCCCCTGGAAAAGGGGCCCTAGGAGAAAGCCATTGCTGTCGTGGAGCAGGGAAAGGTCGCCGGTGAGCAACACCGTCGGCCAGTCACGATGGGCCAGGCCCAGGGCCGTCGAAAGCGTGCCATCAATGCCATTAGCCCCGCGATTAAAGTAAATCTCATATTTTTGCTGAGTCCTCGGCCAAAAAAACTCCATGTACCGCACCGGCATACTGTTGGCAACCATCAGTACCGTTTCGGGTGGTAAACCCTGGGCTAAGTGGGGCATCAGGTTACTTTCCGCCAGGGTATCTCGATGCAGAAGGGCCTTGTGCAGAAGGGCTTGAGTCTGGTCTTCGTAGGCCTGCCACTGTTGGGGGTAGTTATCAGCCCGAACGTTAGAAAACTGGGGGCGTAGCGCGGCCACCAAGGCCGGTAGGGAGCAACGTAGGGAACGAACCGAGCCGTGGAGGGGGTCGAAATTTTCCCCCGTCGGGTCGAGGATGTAGCGCGGTACCGCGAGACTATTTAACCAGTTTCGTAGTTGTTTGCTGGTAGGAAGTTCGCCAATTTGTAGGACACAACTCGGTTGTAATGCTGCTTGGGCTGAGGGAGAGCGCAAAATAAAATCGTAGCCCGTCACTAAAGAATAATCTCCCCTAAATCGATGGCGGAGAGGCGAGAGGGCATCACTCAGGACGGGATAATTCAGGCCCTGGGCTAGATCAGCAATCAGGGTGGCATAGGTCTCTGGCTCTGGCCCTTGATACAGGCCGGCAACAATGAGGCCCCCTGCTGGCAAGGAGGGAAGCTCAATCAGGGAATCTGAGACAGACATCCCGGTTTTGGATGACAGATGGCGAAAAAAGTTGGCCTGGGGAAAAGCCGGCCCGAGGGACTGGATACTGGGGTCAGGAATCGGGGCCAAAGGTTCAGTGAAGGGGCAGTTAAGGTGAACAACGCCAGAGCGGGGATAGATAGTTCGTTCCCAGGCGTAGGCCAGGGTTTGGCGCAGGTATTGCAGGGCCATTAAATCCGCACTGGGCAGGGCGAGTTCCGTCTGCCACTGGGGATAGGCACCGTACAGCTTAAATTGATCAATGGTCTGACCCGCATGGCAATGGCGCAGGTGGGGAGGGCGGTCAGCCGTTAACACCAAAAGGGGAACTTGACTTTCCTTGGCCTCAATGATGGCAGGGAAAAAATTGGCCGCCGCAGTTCCCGATGTACAGACCAAGACCACTGGCCCGTGAAGGCGTTTGGCCCGACCCAAGGCAAAAAAGGCCGCCGACCGTTCATCAAGAATCGGAATCACCTCTAGCTGGGGATGACGGGCCAGGGCCACGGTGAGGGGCGTAGAGCGAGAACCCGGACAGACGACCGCTAGCTTTAGGCCAAGACTAACCAGGGTTTCTACCAGGACAGAAGACCAAAGACTATTGACATTAGAAAAATCTAGCATTCCGTCTAGGGCGTAATCGGCAAGGTGGGAGCAGGGGAAGGAGAGTCCGTCGGCCGGGAGAATAAATCCGGAAAAGCCAAGACCACGAACCAGGACAGCAGTAGTAGACCGACCAAACCGGAAAGGCTTAAAGCCCAGACCGAGTTTTGCGGTGTAGAAGCGGGAACAGAGGGAGGGGTTAGGGTCAAGCTCGGAAGAGCCGGGAGAGGCTCTGGGGACTCTGCCACAACGACGGGAGGAAGGGTAGATTTATCCCCGACTTTGTTGACGCCTGGGTGAGGATAGGCCAGGGATTGGAAGGTTTCCGGTGCTTGAATTTGGCAGTGAACAAGGGCCACGGTGACATTGTCATGGCCGTTGACCTCGTTGGCCATTTGAATTAACGCATCTCCGGCAGTGAGCAAGTCCATTTCCCCACTTAATACAGGGGCTAGTAAGCGAGGCCAGTACTGATCAACGCGATAAAAATCACACAGGCCATCGGAGCAAAGTAAAAAGAGAGAGTTTTCGGGAACTACCACTTGTTGAATGGAAGGATGGAGACGCTGAGAGCTGTCCAGGCCAATCACCTGGGTCAAGGCACCGGAACGGGGCAGTTTTAGTGCATCGCGGTAGAGCATATAGCCCAGACGCACTTCTCGACAGGCCAGATCATCATCCACCGTCGCCTGGAGACAGCTTTGGGGCGTAATCCAGTAACAGCGGGAATCCCCCACGTTAACGATGTAAAGATGGTGCTGTTGGGCCAGGCTCATTACCAGGGTCGTCCCCATCCGCTCCCGTTCCTGGCGATTTTCTTGATTATTCCGTTGGTTGAGTTGGTCGTTGACCTGATTGAGACAGGTCTCGATGAGCGGCGCTAGGCGACGATGGGGGGCCTTGCCGCCGAGTTCGGGTTGATTGGCAATAGCTAGGGGTAAATGTTCAACAACCCACTGGGATGCAATTTCGCCTCCTTCCTGGCCCCCAACGCCATCACAGACAATGGTCAAAGTTGTAAGGAGTTGTTGACCTTGCTGGAGCACTTGAGTCGGCGGATAGCAGGCGTCCTCATTGTGGTCTCGGTTTGGCCCCCGGTCGGTTCGCGTACAAATTTGGTAATGGTGCTGGTACTGACTAGCCAACTGCTCAAGCCCTTGCCCAAGAATATCCAGGAGTTGCCCATCGTGGTGAATCTTGCCCTGCTCTAACTGTTGGTGGAGCGTCTGGCAAAAATCGGCAATGGCCGCGTGGGCCTGGAGCAGGAGTGGCCCCCAGACTGAGGCTAAATGCTTGGGCTCATAGAATTGGTGCTCATCTACCTGGAGTTCCCGGAGTTGCACCTGGGCCCCATTCACCTTTAAAAACTCTGGCTGGAGAAGACTCGACACCACCCCCTGGGCTTGGAAAGGATGCCAAAGCTGGGCCATTTGCCAGAGCCAAGTGAGTTGTTGGAGGGGCGAAGCAGTAATCCATTGACTAGTCAGGGCCGGCAAGAGTTCAGGGTAAAGCGGTTCTCCCTGTTCATTGAGGGGAATTGGGCCGTAGTCCAAAAACCAGAGACTGAGATCTAATTCTGCATCCGTACTAGGGAAAAAATCATAAACTTGAGGGACATGTAAACGATAGGGAAACAGCTTAAGGTAGGGCGTAATGTAGGCAGGAATTTCCTCCGGACCATCTATCAATAAAGCTGGTTGAGTATCAAGTAATATTCGCGGTTGGACTAGCTCGTAGCGTTCATCGATCATCTGGCCTAGCGGATAGGCTTTAATCCAGTCTCCCACGACCCAGAGGTAACGCTTGAGTAACAGCGTTTGACAGGTTTCGCAGTGCTGGTGACTCAGGGGATTAGGGGTTTGACAGCGCGGATTCGGACAGCAGATCGGGGCCACGGGCAGTTTCGCAAAAGCAAGGTCAAGTTAATTTTAGAGAAAATTGCCCTTGGGGGCATAGATGGGGGCCAGAAAGCTTCCAGACCATTTGTGAAGTGATCTAACTCAGAGCCACCGATTTTGAATAACATTGATAGGATAAAAATAGAGCATCCGCCGATCTCTAGCCTAGACGGGTTGACGGGGCATCCCAGAAATTCCCATCATCTCTCCCCTTTTTTGAATACATTAACTAATACACTATTTGGATGGATGACAATCCCCCGGCAAAGTCCTTTGATTCCCTTGGTATGAGACTCCTATGACAACCAACTCCCAAACGGCGAAGACCTACATCAATGTGATGGAGGCTTTGGTACAACAAGAAATCGAGAAACAACTGAAGTTTTATCCCCAGAATCTAAGATCATACCTTAATACTGTTGAAGTAGCCACCTACGCCCTTAATCGCCTGCCGCCCCTCTATGCCTCCAGCACCACAGGACAACGGCAACAGGAATACCAAGGGGGTAAAAAATACAAAGAAGAAATTACCTCCGCCGTTCGTCGTGCCATTGCCGCCGTTGAGCGAGACCCGCTCCGGAGTTGCACCCCCATTGTTTCAGAAATGGAACTCCAGTATGAAGAAGCGGCTCAGGTTCTCCATGGCATTCAGGCCCTTTTGAGTGAACGGGGCCTGTTAGACTATCCCGGTCAGACCTTGAATTGGGAAAATTGCCTACGGGTTCTTAAAAAAGCCTTTGACCGAGCTACGGGTAAGGCAACAACGCCACCACCTTCTTTTACGCGTAACGTACCACCGCCACCACCAGCTCCCAATCCCCGTCGTACTAACTCGAATGCAACCCTGTGGTAGCGCCTTGGGCCTGTTGACGGATTAGTTTTTGCACAGCGGCCAGGGCCGGGTTAACTTCGTAGCTCCGTTGCTCAGGATGACGGAGATAGGCCTGTTGTTCTTGCTCGATCATCATCACGTCCTGCTCCACCAGGCCCTCTAGCAGTCTGCGGGCGGAACCGAAGAGCCGGTTTTTTAAAAATTGCCGAAAGGCGACGGGCAGTTTATGGAGGTTAGGAAAGGCCTGGAGAGAGGTGAAATGAACCAAGTAGGCGCGGGTGTGGGTCTCACTGACGGGGCAAAAAAGACAGTAAATCTTGAAGTCTTCCCCCAGACTAGAGGCCCAGTGGGGGTAATGGTAGCTGACGGTTAAGGGCTCAGGATGGAGACGACGCAGGGCCGGAAAAAAGAGCTGGGAAATCGACCAGATTTTATCAATTCTGTAGTAGCTCTGGGCTTCGTAGTAGGCATGGACGCAGTCCGGAGTCGCTTCGATACGCTGGAGGGAGGCGGAGGCCCAGGCCTGGTAGTTATCGTGGAGATGGCCATGGTACATATCCATCAGATTTTCGATTAGGAAGGAAAAATGGCCCTGGCAGTCAATGGTGGTAAAACTAGCAATATAGTTCAAATGCTTCCATTCCGGTAGGCCCATGGGTTCAATAGCCTGCTGAGCAAGTTGCTCAGGATCACCGGGATAAAGCCAGATAAAGCCATCCAGTTCGCGGACGGGATAGGTTCGCAAACGACACTGGGGGCGTTTCTGTCGTTCTGTTAAATACGGAATTTCTACACAGTGGCCTGTACCATCAAACTGCCAGCCATGGTAAGCACATTCTAGATGATTCCCTACCACCTTGCCTTCACTCAATTTGACCTGCCGGTGGGGACAGCGGTCTTCGATGGCCTGAATTTGGCCCTGGGCATCCCGAAACAGTACAATTGGTTGGTGCCAGAGGGTGACACTGAGGGGCCGTTGGTGGACTTCGCCACTCTGGGCCACAACGTACCAATGCTCGAGATGAATGGGGCAGACACGCAGGGGGATCTTGCTGGAACGAGTTGTCGAAACCACGGACATAGGCAGGGGGGGAACAGGAAATGCCATCTAGACTAGCATTAGCAGATACGAAAGCCATCGTCTAAGTTCCCACATCAGCCCTGCGAGGGCCAGCAGTCTGGATCTTGGCCAAGAGAAAATGACTAAGATTATCCATCGCTAACCGTAGGGTTAAAGCCAGAGGGTTTTATGGCTTCCCAAAACTGCCACGCTCTATAATCAGACCGGACTGTTGCGTCGAGCGCCATTCCCATCCAATACCATCTAACTAGTCCAATATTAGGATAAGTATCCCCATAGCCCCATCCATTCTGCCAGTCTTCTCTTCTTTGGTCATTACTCTGTGAAATCCGCTTCTCCTCGGTTCCAGCCTCAACTGAATTTAGTCATTACCTGGGCCGGAGGGGCTACAGAAGAGAGTCCCTTGGGCCAGCTTCGTCAGCAAACTATGGCCCTCCTGCGTTGGCTGATCCCTGGACTAGAGGGCTGGTTCTGGGAATTTCCAGTGGCCCAAGTATTGAAACTCCATTGCTACAGCGCTCCCCTCAGCAAATCTTTTCTTTGCTTTTGTCAGGAAATGATTGAAGGCTACCAAGCCGATTTCCAGCAGGGCCAGGCCTACTTTGCTCACTTCGACCCCCCGGAGATTCTCGGTTTCTCCGCTGACCAGGACACCTATTCTTTACCATTTCTCTTCCTTCCCTGTCTTTACCAGGGCCAGTACCTGGGGGGAATGTGTCTGGGTCATCCCGGCCCTCCCATGTGGCATCAACAGCAACTCCAGCCCCTTCAAATCATTGTCGAACAGTACAGCCTTGGCTATACCCTAGCTCAATCCTCCCCAGCGGCCTCTCTGGGGACGATGGCCTTAGACCTCTCCCATCTACACCACGAACTCCGGACACCGCTGACGGGAATCTTGGGGTTTTCTAAAATGCTTAAGGAAGAACTGTACGGGCCGCTCAACGATAAGCAACGACAGTACGTTCAAGGCATTCTACTCTCGGGGGAGCATCTCCTTTCCCTCGTCAACGATTTTCTAGACCTAGCTAAAATTGATGCTCGGCGGGAAGAACTCTTTTTAGAAGTGGTGGCGGTGGAAGACCTCTGCTGGGCGGCCCTATCTATGGTACAAATTAATGCCAGGGAAAAGGGCCTAGACCTTAAACTTGAGATAGCCCCGGAGGTGGATTTTTGTCGAGTGGATCAGAAGCGGGTTAAGCAAATTCTACTCAATCTGCTGTCCAACGCCATTAAATTTACTCTGGAGGGAGGCGTAACGCTCCGGGTTGAGCGACAAGGGGAGTTCTTAACCTTGGCGGTGATCGATACCGGCATTGGCATTGAAGCAGCAGACCAAGCCCAGTTATTTCAACCGTTTAAGCAACTCAAGCATCCCCTCAACCGCCAGACCAAAGGAACAGGTCTGGGCCTGGTACTATCCCGCAAGTTGGCCCAGTTGCACGGTGGCGATATTTACCTAGAATCCTGCCCAGGCCAGGGGAGTTGCTTTACTCTCCAGCTTCCCCTAGAAAATTTAGGCTCAGCAGATGAGTCTGAGGCCTAATCCTTGGCTATCATAGGCGGTGTCTCCTGCCACGGGTTTAACCTCCAGGGCCTATGTCAAACGCGTCTCAGTCCACGGTTATTGTGGGGGCCGGTTTTGCCGGTTTATTTACGGCCCTGCACCTGCGCCATCGCCAATACGGAGAGCCCATTTTCCTGATGGATCCCCAGGAACGGTTTGTCTTTAAGCCCATGCTCTACGAACTGTTGACGGGGGAATTACCGGAATCTGTTGTCTGTCCCCAATACGAAACCCTGCTCGAACATAGTCGCATCACCTTTGTTCAAGACCGGGTAACGGGCATTGATTTACAACAGCGGCAATTAGAATTGGCCAGCGGCCAACGCCAGGCCTTTAACCATCTGGTACTCACCGTCGGAGCTAGTCAAGGCTATTTAGGAACTCAAGGGGCCGAAGCCACCGCCTTTGCCTTCCGCTCACGGGAGCAGGCCCTGGCCCTGCGGCAACATCTCCAGGATTTACTTCGCCAGGCCCAGCAAACGACCGACCGAGAACACCGCCGTCAGCTTTTGACCGTGGCCATCGTGGGGGCCGGCCCTGCCGGGGTTGAAATGGCGGCCACCCTTGCAGATTTATTGCCCAGTTGGTACGCCAAGATGGGGGGGGATATCCGTGATATTCGCCTTTGTTTGATCAACCATGCCGACTCCATTTTGGCCGGGGATGCCAATGCTCGCCTGAAAAAAGAGGCCCTGGCGGCCCTGCACCAGCGCATGATTCCGGTCGAACTTTTGCTAGGCATCGGAGTCAAGGCGGTTTATGGTGATCATCTGGAGTACCAAAAAAAGGGCGAGACCGATATTCAATCCCTGCCGGCCCACACCACCATCTGGACAGCGGGAACGGCCGTGAATCCGCTGATAAAGGAGATTGCGACCCAGCTCAGACCCGAAAATCTCGACCGCCACGGCCAACCCTTGGTGACAGAAACCCTGCAATTACCAGATTTTGATTATGTCTTTGCCGCTGGGGACTGCGTTACCGTCCAGGGCCAACCCCAACCGGCTCTGGCCCAGATTGCCTACCAGCAGGGCGCGGTAATTGCCCATAATATCCAGGCCCTCAGCCAAGGCCGGCCCCTCAAACCGGCTCAACCCACCCTACGGGGTACTTTGATGAAACTGGGCCTGGGCAACGGTGTGGCTAATCTCTTCGACAAAGTCCAAATTCACGGCAAGGTGGGCGACCTACTCCGCAATGCCACCTATCTAGAACTTCTGCCTACTCCTCTGCATAATTTCAAGGCAACGACCCAATGGCTAGAAGAAGAAACCATCCATCGTTACCATCGGCCCCAGGCCCTGTCTCCCCAAGCAGTCGCAGAACTGCGGCTCTCCGCAGCCGACCGCCGGGCCCTGGGCTGGGTCAAAACTTTGGCCGTTGCGGCTCCTATCGTCTTTCTCGTGGCGGTGTTTCTGGGCCTACAAACGCCTAGCAATGAACGTCAGCCCTTTCGTCCCCTGCCTACCCCTGTTGCACCGACACGCTAGCCCATGTTTAGCTTAAATAACCAAAATCTGCCCTATCCCGACACTCTGCATCCGATTATTGTCCATTTTGTGATTGCCATGGTTTTTTTCGCCTATTTTTGCGATTTAACCGGCTATCTCACCCGCCGGCCCCATTGGTTTGAAGTGAGTTGGTGGAATCTGGTGGTGGCCTCCATTGCTATTTTTTTTGCTGTCATCTTTGGGGAATTTGAGGCGGCCCTGGCCCTGCCCTACCCAGCGGCCCAACCGGCCCTGGATTGGCATACGGTCAATGGTTGGTCTCTATCGGCTCTACTAGTGGGCTTAACGGCCTGGCGGGGCGTCTTGCGAGTACGCAATCCCCTCAAGCTTTCGGTGCTTTACCTGGGAGCGGCGACGGTGCTGATGTGCCTCATTTGTCTACAGATTTACCTCGGCTCCCTGGTGGATTGGGTCTTTGGACTCCATAGTGTACCGGTGGTGGAGGCCACCAAGGCAGGAAAATTGCAATGAATCCCTCCTTGATTGACCAACTGCAACAACTGGCCCTGGAACTGGGCACCAATGGCCTGCCCTACCGTTTTCCCCTCCATCCCAACCTCGTTCATTTGACCTTAGGCCTGTTTATTATTGCGCTGATTTTTGATTTTGCCGGCACCTTCTTTTTTCTAGAACGCCCCATTCTTAAGGCTTTTGCTATCCCTGTTAGCCGCCAGAGTTTCTTTGATGTTGGTTGGTATAATGCCGTCGCTGGGTCCTTGGTGACGTTTTTCACCGTCGCGGCGGGCTTTTTTGAAATCCTCCTGGCCCAAGCCCCCAGCAACCAGACCAGTGATTGGGGCTTAGGGGCCGGTAGTACGATGCTCCTCCATGGCGTTGGTGGTGTCCTCCTCCTAGCGATGATGGTGGCCATGACCCTTTGGCGGGGCTATCTCCGCTATGCTTGGCGCAAGGACAACCCCCAGCAGGTAGATGGTTGGTATTTAATGGCCGGCCTATTCCTAATGGCCTATATGGCCCTGCACGGCACCCTGGGGGCCCAATTGGGGGCCGAGTTTGGTGTGCATAATACCGCGGCGCATCTCCTGCGGATGGGCCAAAATCCCAATCAAGTTCTCCAGTAGGTGAAGTGCATGCAGGCATTTAATTGGCTTCTGTTGACCGTCTATACCTTGATGAGTCTGGCTTTGAGTCATTGGTTGGGCCAACAGGCCTATGGTTGGCTCCCTCCAGCGGCGGCCCTGGAAGCGGAACCCATTGGTGATCTATTGAGCTTTATGACCCGCCTGGCCACCCTGATTTTTATGGGGGTCATGGGGGCCTTGTTATATTCTTTGCTGTTCTATCGGGCCCGGCCGGGACAGGAAGAGGGGGCACCGATTCGAGGCAATACCCAACTGGAAATTATTTGGACGGTGATCCCCATTTTGTTAGTCACCTGGATTGCCCTTTATAGCTATCAGATCTACCAACGCATGAATGTGCTTGGCCCCCTACCGATTGTCGAAGTGCCGAATCCCCTGGATGCTCCCGCCCTGGCCCAAGGAGAAGCATCCCCTAGTTCTATAACAGTTCCAGAAAATATTGAAGTCCGCGTCAAACAATGGGCCTGGGCCTTTACCTATCCCCGTGCTGGTGTGACCAGTGCCGAACTGCATCTCCCCGTCAATCGCCCGATTCATTTTCAAATGACCTCAGAAGATGTGATCCACGGTTTTTACATTCCCAATTTTCGGCTGAAACAGGACATTGTCCCTAACCGCACTATTGAGCTGAGCGTGACACCAAGTCGAGAGGGCCAATACCAACTGCGGGATTCCCAATATAGCGGCACCTATTTTGCGGTCATGACCGCTCCCGTTTTCGTTGAATCCCCGGCGGCCTACGAACAATGGCTCCAGGCCCAGGTTACATCTAAGCCAAGCCCTAACCCGGCTCATCAGGAACATCAAAATCCACCGCCAACGCGCCTCAAGAGTGGTTGGCCCACGGTGAAACCGGTAGAATCCTTCGACCCTGCGCTAGAAAAACCTCAACTAGAGGCTAAGGCATTAGTCATGGCAATAATCCAGGGTACAGGAGTTGAACCTGTCTAGGGCGAATTATGAGTTCGCTGCCTCAACCGCTCGGCCAACCCTGGGGAGTTTTTGCTCCCTATTATAGGCTAGAATCGGCGTCTTCCCCAGTACCCAGGTGATATTTGCTTTGCACCAACCCATTCGTAAACACAGTGGTTTCAATATGAATAAGAGCCAGGGCCTGATCCAGTGCTCCAAATAGGGGAATCCCTTTCCCCAGGAGAATTGGCATCCGAGTAATGATCAGTGTTTGAAGAAGGCCCTCGCGGAGGAAGCTCTGGATAGTCTGGCCCCCATCAATGTAGAGATGCTGACAAAACCATCCACACTGGTCGCAATATAGGCTGTTGTTTTAATCATCTTGTCTCTGGAATGTCAATTATTCTTGATACGCTTCCCATGGCCAGGATTAGAAATCGTTAAGATAGAATACTAACTACTTGCTCCCACCTTCTTCTCCTGCTGACGTTGTCTGCTATTGATGCATCTCAATCTCAGACCGTATTTCTGCCCTATTTCGCCATCATTTTATGATAGAAGCTACAGCAAGTCCCTCCGCGAGTTCCTCAGAAGAATCCCTACTATCGGGGGAAGAACGGGTCACCCAAATTCGGCATCTAATCGAAACCCTGCGTGTTGCCGATGAGGTTGCAAGTAAAGGCTATCTGATTACCAGTTCAGAATTAGCAGATTTAATGGATATTAATGCCAGTGCGGTCACGAGTCGGGGCGACCATTGGTCTTGGCGCAATTGGGTGGTTTCCCGAGTCCGGCGGGAGGGCAATCAAATCCTTTGGCAATTAGAGCGTGTTGATTAGGGCCAAGCGATGGTTGAACCCTTAATCCAACTCCAGGGGGTTTCCAAATCCTTTGGGGAGCGCCGAGTTCTAGACCAGATTGACCTGGCTATTTATCCTGGAGAGGCCCTGGTGATTATTGGCCCCTCTGGGACGGGAAAATCGACGATTCTCCGCATTATTGCTGGGCTTTTACCCCCCGATTCCGGCCAAGTATTAATCAAAAATCAAGTTCGACAGGGCCTGGTAGAAGATGGAGAAGATTTAATTCGCATTGCCTTGGTCTTTCAGCAATCGGCACTGTTTGATTCCCTCACCGTCGAAGAAAATGTGGGGTTTTTTCTCCATGAGCATTCCCAATTACCCCGAGAGACGATTCGCAGTCTAGTGGAAGAAAAATTGGCCCTAGTTGGCCTCCAGGGTATTGCTGACGATTATCCAGCCCAGCTATCGGGAGGGATGCGAAAACGGGTCAGCTTCGCCCGGGCCATCATGTCCAACCCCAGTAATCCCAAGGACAATCCAGAAATTATTCTCTACGACGAACCAACGGCGGGCCTAGATCCCATTGCGTCAACGGTGATCGAAGACCTGGTGCGCCATCTCCAGCAGGCCCCCCAGGGTTGTGGCACCTACGTCATGGTCAGTCACCAGGAAAGTACGATTCGCCGGACTGCCGACCGCGTTGTTTTTTTGTACGACGGCAAAATTCAGTGGCAGGGCCTGGCGAAGGAGATTGAAACCACAAGCCATCCCATGGTGCGTCAATTCTTTGCCGCTAGGACGGATGGGCCAATTCACGTTTTAGATTAAGGTTTAACTGCCGTCAGGGCGCGATTGAGTTTACCACTGGCGTATCCTTCCAGATCGAGGGTGACATACACAAAACCAAGATCTTGAAAGGTCTGCACCACTTCCGCTAGGGGAACATTGGCCACAAAGGCCTGAATGTCTTCTGGAGATAATTCAATACGAGCCGTGTCTTTTTCGGAACGCACCCGCAGATTTTGGTAGCCCCATTGGCGTAGGTAAATTTCGGCCCGACCAACCCGGCGGAGTTTTTCCACGGTAATTGCTTCACCGTAGGGAAAGCGGGAGCTAAGACAGGGCTGGGCCGGTTTATTCCACCAAGGCAGGCCTAACTGCTGGGACAGTTGCCGCACCTCCCATTTACTCAGGCCCACTTCGGCTAAAGGAGAACGGGCCCCCCGCTCCTGGGCCGCCTGGATACCTGGCCGATAGTCCTGGAGATCGTCTCCATTCACGCCATCCACCACGTAGGGATAACCCCGGTCCAGGGCCAGGGGTTTGAGGGTGTTGTGGAGTTCACTTTTGCAAAAATAACAGCGATTTTCGGGATTGGCGGTGTAGTTGGGATTCTCCATTTCCCGCGTTACCACCAGTTCATGGCGAATGCCGATCCACCGGGCCTGATCCTCCGCCTCCACTAATTCCTCCGGCAGAAGAGAGGGGGAAACCGCTGTGACTGCCAGGGCCTGGTCGCCCAGAACATCCTGGGCAATTTTAGCCACCAGGGCACTATCCACCCCGCCGGAGTAGGCAATCAGGGCCCGTTCCATGGTTTGGAAGATCTGCTGTAGCTGCTGTAACTTCGTTGACAACATAAGTTAGGGGGAGTCTTGCCAGAAAACCAGACGGGGGTTAAGGGATTGGATTTTGGTACCCGGGTAATAAAATTCCAGAATTTTTTCCGCCGACCAGCCCAACTGGGCTAAGCGATAGGAACCAAACTGACTCATGCCTACCCCATGGCCCAGGCCGCCGCCAACAAAGGTAAAACCCAGGAGTTGTTTTTCGTTGTTGTAGTTGGGCTCTAGGTAAAACAAGGTACTCCGGGGAGGGCCAAAGGCGCTACGGGCCTCGTTTTTAGCCAGTTCCACTGGGCCTCGATCCGTTTCTACCGTCAACAACAATACCCTGCCTGAGGGAGAACGACGGGTGACCTGCATGTTTTGAATGGTTGTGAAGTTGGCCAGGGGATGTTTGCGTTTGGCCAGATAGTCCTTGAGATCCTGGGTCAATTCCTTCAGAGAAGCCGTATAACGCCAGCGAAACACCTTCCGCCCCGTTTCATTAAAACCCTCCTGCAAACTCATAAACTTACGAAAGGCACTTTCCTGCTCTAGGCTGTTCTGGGCCAAATCCCAGACCTTCTGAGGAGAATCAATCAAGGCCTTGAGGTAGGGCCGGTCGGCCCCATTCCAGACATCACTAAATTTGGCGGTGACCCCGCCGGTGGTAGAGGAATAGAGGGCATCAACGAGTTCATTGTTGTAGGTTAAAACCTGGCCCTGGGTAGCGGCAATGGCCTTATCTGCTTCCGGGTTAGCATCCTTGAGTCCGTAGTAAACCTGGCAATGGGTGGTCGCACAGAGTTCGTAGTTATCGGCGGCAAAACGGCGTAGATTACGGAGGGCGTAAGTACGGGCAATAATGGTTTGAGCCCGGGCAGCGTTGGCTGGGGCGTTGTGGCCAATTTCGTGGGGAACAACTCCCCGCAGATAAGCCTCCAAGGGGACTTGATTGACCAAGGTATAGTTGCCGTAGGCATTAGGCTGGAGAACCAAATTCCCTGGATAGAGCTGGTTTTTTTGTTGGCCTTCGGTCACTTGAATTTGATTTTTGCTGGCGCTAACCGTCAGGCTGTTAGTGGGATATTTTTGCCCGTTCAACACTAGGATAGCTTGGGGTTTAGCGCTTACCATCCGGCTTGCAAGATAGGGAAAGTCATAACCTTGACTGCGGAGACTGGCCAGTAACCAGCGGCGGACACCGGCACTGCCGTAGGTACTGCGCTTGGCCCAAACCTGCCAGCGTTCTGGCTGGGTCACTTCCACTTCAATACCCTTAGCTCGCCATTGCTTGGCATTATCTTCAGCGGTTTCAAAGGTAGCATGGTCGCTGAGCACCAGGTATTCTTGTAAACTCGGCTGGGATAGGCCCTGGCGATTGATGGTAATTGTGGCCTGTTTCCCTTCTAGGGTTTGGGTTTGGCCTGCTAGATTGACCAGAGTAAAGGTCAAAGTATCATTACCCGTGCCGCTCAAGCTGAGTTGGTCACGGTCTTCATTGCCAAACTGTTGGACAATGCCGACTTTCAGGGTAATATCCTTGGACTGTACGGGAACGCTCGCTAGAGTTCCTAGGCTTAACAGACAGCCCAGGCTACCCAGGCAGAAAAGACGGGAGGGCAGGAACAATGATGGCCAACGCATACGCAACTTTTTAGCTTCAACCCATAAGACGGTGTACTTGAGTCCAGACGTCTTCTCCGTGGCCCTTGACCTTCACCTTGGGCCAACAGTAGATGATTTTTCCCTGGGCATCAATCAGGAAGGTAGAGCGGAGAATGCCCCAATATTCTTTGCCCATAAATTTCTTCAGGCCCCAGGCCCCATAAGCCTCGGCAATGGTGTGGTCGGGATCACTAAGGAGGGGAATGGTTAACTGATATTTCGTGATAAATTTGTCGTGGGATTGGGGCGAGTCGGGACTAACCCCTAAAATTTTAACGCCCAGGGCCGCAAAGTCTGGGGCCAGCTTGCTAAAGGTGACCGCCTCCGTTGTACAACCAGGGGTATTATCCTTGGGATAAAAATAGAGAATGAGGCCAGAACCCGCAAAATCTTGCCAACTGAGGGGTTGACCCCGATGGTCTAGACCTGAAAAGGGGGGCGCTGGGTCGCCAATCTGTAAAGGCATGGTACTCAACTGAAGTGGAACGGGATGAAGGCCAAGGGAGCCAGGATGAGGATGATCCCCAACAGTAGCCAGGGTTGATAGGAGTTTGGAAAGGCAGGCGTCGTGGAGACCGGTTGGAGTAAATTTTCGATACGAACCTGAAAACGTTGTTGGTGCTGGTAAAAGGGCACGGCCCCTGTCTCCAAGACTGGGTGAAAGGGTTGCTGTTGACTGGCCTGGGTAACGAGGAGGAGAGCTTCGGCCAGGGCCAGGGCATCGGCCTTTTCCGTTGCTTTTTGATCGGCTCTCATTTCCCGTAACAGCAGTAGTTCTTGCCAGAGGCGTTCACTATGGGGCAACCAAGCCGTCATTTGGCGGAGCCAGCCTAAGCAGAAAAAGCAAAGACCATCCCGATAGTGGTGGTGGGCGGCCTCGTGGGCCAGAACCGCCTGCAACTGTTCTGGATTCAACCGATCAATGAGGCCTTGGCTGACAATTAAGCGAGACCGCCAAAAACCGACCTGGGCGCTGTAGGGAAAGGCAGTTTCTAGAAGATGGATGGTCTGGCCCTGGAGTTCTGTGGGCTGTAGTGCCTGAATTTGTTGATCTAAACTACCGATTTCCTGCCATCGTTGACCTAGGCCCCAAACGGCCCAACCCAGAAAGGCCCAGGCCAAGAGGTAACTACCGAGACTCGCAGCCCAGCCGAGCATCTCCCCCTGATAGCCCATCCAAACAATGGCCAGGGCAGTCATTAAGAGCAATAGCGGGGGACAGACAAAGCACCATAACGCCGTTGTCCAGGTTAGAGGAGTTCGTCGCCAGACTAAACTGCCCCGTAACATGAGGGCAATAGCCATGGCCAGGAGCACCATTAAGCCATGCATTAGGCCCCCTCCCCGCGTTGACGACGTAGACTTTTGAGGCGAGCCGCAATGGCTTCTAGCTGGTCGAGACTTGCCGTATCCAGACTGTCGGCAAAGGCGGTGACAACTTCAGGATTACTCACGGCCAAAAATTGCTGGAGTTGTTCGTAGGATTGAATGGCCCGGGCCTGTTCAGCGGACACTCTAGGCACCCAGGAAAAGGCCTTACCGTCTCGTTGACAGAGCAACCAACCCTTATTTGTTAGGCGGTTCAGCACGGTGGTGACGGAAGAATAGGCCAGTTCTCGGTCTGGATTAGCCAAAATGTTTTCGTGAATATCCTTAACCGTTGCTTTGCCCAATTGCCAGAGGATTTCTAGGATCTCTTGCTCTAGGGGGCCAAGGGACATTTGTTTTGGTCGGTAGGGGGGAGACCAGGCCATAGGAGAACTGCAAAATAGGGAAATTGCCCCTATTATAGGCGAGAAAATTCCAGAAAAAATCCCTCCGAGCTAAGCGCGAAGGGACATTACATCGAGCACGGGGAGGCGTCTAGAAATTCAACTCCGCCGCTTGGACTTTTTCAATTTGTTTCTTCTTGAGCACTAGCAGGATCTGGGCCAGCATAATCACTGCCAAGAAGACCGCCAAGAACTTAATCCGTGCCGGATTTTGCAGAACCACTTCCGTATCTTTTTGGCCAAAGCCGCCGACATTGGGGTTAGTCGTCAGAAAATCACCGGCATTAACCGCTTGGCCTTCGGTGACAATCAATTCTGCGCCAGCCGGGAGCGTCACACTTTCGGTTCCGGTTTCCGTCGTCAGGGCTAATTCGTAGCCACCAGCGTCTAGGGCGGTAACTTGGCTAATCGTGCCGGCTTTAGGTGCCTTGAAGGCATTATTATTACTCAGTTCCCCGGTGGGATAAACTTGGCCGCGACCCCGGTTAGCGCCGAGGTGAACCGAATACTTACCGTAGTGGATATTTTTATCCGTTTCTGGGTTGGGGGCCAGAACGGGGAAGACAATCTCTTGGTATTGCTCGCCAGGAAGGGGGCCAACAATCACCACGTTATCCAGGCCCTCACGGTAAGACTGATAGTACAGGCTACCGACCTTCTCCTTCATTTCTTCGGGAATCCGATCCGGAGGCGCAATCTTAAAGCCGTCGGGCAACATCAAAACTGCACCGACATTCAGACCGCCCTTCGAGCCATCCCCCAAAACCTGTTGGCTACTGAGATCGTAGGGAATTTTGACCACCGCTTCAAAAACGGAGTCCGGTAGAACGGCTTGGGGAATTTCAATTTCAGCGGGCTTCTGGGCCAAGTGACAGTTGGCACAAACAATGCGTCCCGTGGCCTCCCGAGGCGTTTGGGGGGCCGTTTGCTGAGCCCAGAAGGGATAGGCTTGGGCAACTTGGGGCGTTACCAGATCGCCAAAGGCCAAAAAAGTGACGGTGGCAACGGCCAGAATCAGAGCGCGACGGAGGGCCGTTTGTCCGTTGGCCCACAGTCCCAAAACATCAGAAGTTCTCATCTCTAGGTCAAATAATTAGGGTTAGCAGTGGTTGTCGAGCAAGGGGTCACAAAGACGAGACCATCATCTCCGTAGACTAGGCCCACCAGGGGTCTTCATTGGTACGAAAATCTGTTTCTGTCCAGGGGCTAAAGACGAGCTTGTCGTTATCCGTTACCGTGGCATGGGCCAGGGCCAAGGACAGGGGCGCGGGCCCACGGACGACCTTTCCTTCAGCGTTGTATTGAGAACCATGGCAGGGACACATAAACTTATTTTCGCTAGCATTCCAGGGCACAACACAGCCTAAATGGGTACAGACCGCGTTAATGCCATAGTTAGCGATAGTTTTATCTCCCTGGACAACCATGTAGGTGGGATCTCCCTTGAGTCCCTGGGCCAACGTTCTATCCCCAGCATTATGGGAAGCCAAAAATTCACTGACAATGACATCATTACCCAGGGCATCCTTGGCCGTGACACCGCCCCCTGCACTGCCGCTAGAAGGGGGAATGAAATATTTCACCACGGGGTAGAGTGCCCCCGCAGCAACTCCTGTAATCGTCCCAAAGGTCAATAGGTTCATGAACTGACGACGCCCCAAATCGGGAACATCGGACGCACCTGAAAGCTGAGCCATAATGAATCGTCTAAATTGTATATTTTTGTTAAGAAGATCTAAGATTTCTCCTAGAAAAAGACCGCTTCTGACTCCGGCCTAGGGCCTGGAGGGGATGGTCTCAAAGAGCAAAAGACAACTTGCGGAAAAAGTTACAAGTTCTTACTAGGGTATCAAAAAAAGGCAGTAGAAAACGGAGAACCTCGCCCCCTGTCGGTTGCCTAGGATTGTAGAGGGGGCTACCAAAGACTCGCGAAAATTCTCGTGAGGGGTCGGCTGAAACTGTGAACCATTGTGCTAGAATCGGCTTGTACCGTTGGATACATCCAAGGCGCCAGCCCAGCCCAGGCTATTCAAACTCTAGGCCAGAAAATGTCTATCTCATTGAGGCAATTGAATAGCAAAATGTCTCCTTCGGTTGAGCTTTTAGCCGAAATTCGCATCTCCTTCCTGTGGTAGCACCTCACGTTGACACAAACATGAGTCGTGTACTGAGCTGAACCTTGTCTTTAGACCTCCTCAACATTGCTTTTTTTAGATATTGAGGGTCTTTCTCCCCTGCTAATTGTTGCCTTAGCTAAAAGATGCAGACAAGCCAATAAATGCTCTGTGTTTATGCGGAATCCACTCTGCTCGGACGGACGGATAAATGCCCCTCAACCATGGTGGGGGTTTCAACGGAGCCTGCTCGCGCCTGAGGGCAACTCAATTAAAGGGGCACTTCCCTTGGGGGTTATCCTCTACCAGTAGTCTACTGGTACTGTTAAAACAGTGAAAATGGGCCTTGACTCCCTCGGTTTTAGCCGACCAATCCCTGCTAGAAGCTGAATAGATTGGCTCAGTGCCAGGGAACGTTCTTCCCAGCATCAGGGTTTCCGGTTTTTAGCTTTTCCTAACTCCACTGCATAGCAGAGCTTCCTGTAGAACAGAATCTGCCCTAGCGACAAACCTTTGAGGAATATTCATGCCAAAACAAATCATCATTGCGGAACAACATCAGATTGCCGCGGTTTTTTGGGAAGACCAAATCCAAGAACTGGTGGTGGCCACCGGCAACCAACAGGTGGGCGATATTTACTTGGGTTTAGTGGAAAATGTCCTCCCAGGTATCGATGCCGCATTCGTCAATATTGGTGATGCTGAGCGGAATGGCTTTATCCATGTAACGGATCTGGGCCCCCTCCGCCTGAAGAAAAATTCGGGGGCGATTACAGAGCTCCTGGCCCCCCAACAAAAAGTTCTGGTTCAGGTGATGAAGGAGCCGACGGGGAACAAAGGCCCCCGACTCACCGGAAATATTAGTTTGCCGGGCCGTTACGTTGTCCTTATTCCCAATGGCAAGGGAGTTAATCTATCCCGTCGCATTGTTTCCGATACTGAGCGCAGTCGCCTACGGGCCTTGGCTATTTTGATGAAGCCGGCGGGGATGGGAATGCTAGTACGGACAGAAGCGGAGGGAAAAGCGGAAGAGGCGATTATTGAAGACCTCGAATTCCTGCAAAAACAATGGGAAACCATCCAACAACAGGCCATCAGTGCTCGCCCCCCGGCCCTGCTCAATCGAGACGATGATTTTATTCAGCGGGTGTTGCGGGATATGTACTCCGCCGATGTCAACCGCATCGTGGCGGATAGTCAGGCCGGTGTGAAACGGATTAAACAAAACTTACTGGGTTGGAGTGGGGGACGGCCTCCAGAAGGCGTATTAATTGACCAGCACCGGGAACCGCAATCCATCCTAGACTATTTTCGGATTAACGCAGCCATTCGTGAGGCCCTAAAGCCACGGGTTGACCTGCCCTCCGGCGGATACATCATCATTGAGCCGACAGAGGCCCTCACGGTTATTGATGTGAACTCTGGCTCTTTTACCCGTTCTGCAACCTCACGGGAGACGGTTCTGTGGACGAATAGCGAAGCCGCCACGGAGATTGCCCGTCAACTCCGTCTTCGTAATATCGGTGGGGTGATTATTGTCGATTTCATTGATATGGACTCCCGCCGAGACCAACTGAAATTACTGGAGCACTTTAACCGTTGCCTGCGGGCCGATAAGGCACGTCCCCAAATTGCCCAACTTTCAGAACTCGGCCTTGTCGAATTGACTCGCAAACGCCAGGGCAAAAATATCTACGAACTCTTTGGACGGCCCTGTCCGACCTGTGGTGGATTAGGCCATCTAGCCGATTTACCGGGAGAACGGGAGGCGGTGGCCCTGGAAAGCGTGACCCTCAACTTACCCAGTACTGGTCCTCGGGTGATCGAAAAACCAATTCTCGATATTGCTCCAGAGCCTAGCTTTGACAAGGGTTTCGAGTCAACGGAGAACGACGATGAGTTTGACTTGACTCACCATCCCAGCTATCAAGAGCAGGGAGGGGCCAATCGCCGCCGCCGGCGCCGTCGCGTCCCAGAATTAGGCAAAGAGGAAGCGCCGGTGAAGCCCGTTCTGTCTCTGCCGATTAAGACCAGTGAGCCGGAAAAAGAAGCAGAACCAGAAGAACGCAAGGAAAAGCGGGTTCGAGAACGCAGTCCTCGCCGGGAAGAAGCGGTTGTTGAAAGAGTCACTGTGGAGATGACGCCTCTAGAGCAGGAAATCTATGCGCTCATGGGTATTTCTCCCCTCATTCGTTTAGAGCAATCGTTTAAAGACCCAAAATCCGTGATTGTTTCCGTCCAGACGCCGGGGAGTTCAGCTACGGCCGAAACTAGTGTAGAACCAGCACCAACGACGGTGACAACCCCCAATAAAGTGATTAACTTAACCACTCTAGAGCCAAGAAGTGGGGACAGGCCCCGTTCCCTGCGCCAGGATAGCCCTCTATCAGAAACTCGCAGTATACCGAGTCCTAAGCCCAAGGTGACGTTACCAGTTCCAGAATCTAAGCCTTCTACGATTGTTTCGCCATCCTTGGACACCAGTCCTACCGCTGAGGAAACGGAGGAAAAAAGCGGTACTCGTCGTCGTCGTCGTCGCTCTTCGGCCAGTGACAGCTGATGTCTGGCTAGCCGGTGTTGATGAAGTAGGCAGGGGGGCCCTGTTTGGCCCCGTTGTGGCCGCGGCGGTATTAATGCCGGCGAGCGCGATCGAGGGACTCCGGGCGATTGGGGTGAAAGACAGTAAACAGCTCTCACCCCGGCGACGACAGCAACTGGTGACGGAGATTAAGGCCTTGGTTCCGGGATGGCATATTAGCTTTGCCAGTGTGCCTGAAATTGAACGCTTCAATATTCGCCAGGCTTCCCTCCTGGCCATGGCCCGCGCTCTCCAGGGTTTACCCCAGGCCCCTGACCACTGTTGGATCGATGGACAGGATCAAATTCCCCTATGTCCCTGGCCCCAAACCCCCCTAGTGCGGGGAGACCAGCAATCTCCTCTAATTGCGGCTGCGAGTATCTTGGCTAAAGTCTGGCGGGATGATCTGATGATTCGTGTTGACCAACGTTTTCCGGGTTATGCGCTGGCGGCCAATAAGGGTTACGGGACGATCGCCCATCGCCAAGCGATCCAAGACCAGGGCCTAACCCCTCTCCATCGCCGCCACTTTTGTCGCCGTATCCTAATAGCGGGCGCTGATGCCGCTAGAGAATGATAACTCAACACAAAAACCCCTCGAGGGAGGGGCTTGAAAGATTGAAAGCCGTCGTTCGGCAAGCTTTTAGCTATCCGCCGTGGCCAATTCTGCTTCGGTACTGCCGGGTGTCCGCCGACGGGTCAAGCTATTAAACAGCATAATACCAATAGCCTTAATTAAGTTACCTTCTAGTTCATTGAACATTTTCATGTTCATGCCAAAGGCCTTGTTAGCTTCATCCACAATGCGCTCCGCTGTCGCTTGATCCACGGGTAAGTCATTCATGGCCTGACGATATTTATTTTTAAAGGCCTTTTCGTCACTGATGTCTGCAAATTCATAGAAGGCGGTGCCGCCGTCATGGAGATTCATCGCATTTTGGGCAATTTTTTTGAGAATTTGCCCACCAGACAAATCTCCCAGGTAACGGGTGTAGGAATGGGCCACCAATAGTTCGGGAGCGGTGGCCGCGATCTCATGGATACGCTCCACGTAGGCCTTGCCTGCCGGGGAAAGTTGGACTTCTTGGCGCCAGTTGGGTCCATAGTAGAACTGTAAATCTTGCTCTAGGCTATGCTTACGATTCAGTTCAGCGAAGTAGATTTTTGAAACGATGGGGTGGTCGCGCAACTTGTCCATTTCCTCTTCCATCGCACTGTAGACAAAGTAGAGGTTGCCCACCAACTTGCGATAGGAGTTTTTTTCAACAACGCCTTTGAGAAAACACTTCACAAAACCGACGTTTTCTGCCATCGAGTGAGACTTTTTCGTCCCTTCGCGTAACAGCGTGGCTAAATTGACGCTCATGCTTAAAGTATCCTGTGTCTTGGGTGAACTGATTAGGTGGCTTATTAGTAAAGATTTTAAAAAAATTCGCCTAATTTGCTAGGTTAAACTGATTCGCTGAGAAATTTCATTAAGTTTTTTAAAGCTGGGCGGCTCTGTTACCCCGAGGGCTAATGCCAGGTTCCTCTAGTTTAGAATGCTTCCTAAGCAGACTCTGAGCTTTGACTCAAGGAAGAATATTATACTTGAGGGAAGCCCTATTTTGTCGTCGTCATTAGTCTCTAACCCCCCTGTGCCTCGACAGAAAGTGATCAAGCTTACCCTGTATTGTGAATACCCCTGTCCCTGCCGTCGCCGAGGGACACTAGTCCCCATTGTGTTAACCGAGGCCTTTGGCTGTAATCGCTGTCAACAAATTTTTCGGTTTGATGAAAGCAAGCAGGAGATTGAACTGGTTTCCTCAACCCATCCCGACAAGCGGCTATGGTACTGGACTGGAACCCATTGGCGCGTCCCCTCCTCGCCCTGGCCGAGGCCCCAAGAATTAAGCTTAATACTATTGGGTTTTTTGCTCCTGGGGAGCGGGTTATTCCTCGCCTTGCGCGCGTCCCTCACCTTGAGTGTAATCTTAGGAATAATTATTTCGGGTTCCCTCTTTTTCGGCCTGCTCTACAGCCTCTGGCTGGTCTATCGACGCTAACTTTAATTATGGCCCATTCTTCCCGGTCAAATCCCCTCGAAACGGCGCTTCAGTCTGCCCAAAAGGCCTTCCTGGCCCTTAGCCAATGTAATGGTTCAGACCGGAACAGAGGTGTCCGAGCCATGGCCAAAGGACTAGCGAGCCACTTTGATCAAATCCTAGAAGCCAACACGCTTGATCTGGAAATGAGTCGAGAGATGGCTATCTCCCCCTGCCTGCTGGATTGGCTAAAGCTCACCCCAGAACGTCTGGAAAATACGGTGGAACTGCTGGAACAGTTGGCGGAACTCCCCGATCCGATTCAGCGGGTCATGAATGCCCCCTACCAGCTCAATCCCTCCCAAACCTATTGTCAGCTAATGCCTCTGGGAGTTGTGGCTCTGATTTATGAAGCCTTTCCAGAACTCGGGGCCATTGCCGCCGGCTTTTGCCTTAAAACTGGCAATAGTTTAATTCTAAGGGGGTGTGGTACAGCTAGTCATTCTAATACGATGATGACCCAGATTCTACGGCAAAGCCTGGAGGAAGTCGGCCTACCGGCGGGTTGTATCGAATGGATTTCCAGTGATGATGTGCCGGTAATCCAAGACTTGATTATTCAGGATAAACACATTAACCTGATTATTCCCTACGGCCGCACGAGCTTAGTGGAACAGGTGGCGCAACAATCCGTTGTCCCTGTCCTCAAGGCTGCCCTGGGGAACTGTTATCTCTACTGGTCGGCTAAAAGTGACCTGGAACTTGTGCGCTGGATGATCCTGGATAGCCATGCGAGTGATCCTGACCCCGTCAATGCCATTGAAAAGGTCTTGCTCAGTCCGTCTCAGAATGGCGCTCTACTTGCCCGGCTTTTTAATAGCTTGCAGGAAAAAGGGTTTGAACTGCGGGGGGATGAGGCCCTCTGCGAAGAATTTCCCAATTACCTCACGCTGGCTAAAGATAGTGAGTGGAGCAGGGCCTATTTAGCCAAGATTATTGCCTTTCGCACCATGCCCAGTTTGACAGAGGCAATTACCTGGATTAACCAGCATAGTAGTGGCCACGCCGATTGTATTGCGACGGAATCCTATCAAGAAAGCCGACAATTTGCCATGGAGATCGATAGCGCCCTTGTCTATATCAATGCCTCCCCCCGCTTTTCCCGTAATCCTAAGCAAGGGGAATCGCTCTTTTTAGGCATTTCTAACCAAAAGGGCCATCGTCGTGGCCTGATTGGCCTGGAGACCTTTACCACCCTGAAACAGGTAGTACAAGGCAACGGCCGCAGTTAGGCCCTAGGCCACCTCATGACCAGCGGCTTCAATGGCCTGTTGAATAATAGCGGCAGACAAAAAACTATTGACTTGCACATGTTGGCTTTCCACTGTAATGACGACCTGGGCCTGGGGGTCTTGCTGGTGAATGGCCTGGGTAATGGCCGTGGCACAGGCCGAACAAGCTATCGTCGGAACGTTGAATTGATACATCGCGTTAAAAAGGGCAAAAGATCTGCCCCGTATCCTAGCAGAGACCCTGTAAATATTACAGAGTGTAACCAAGGGCTTGGGCCGGGCGATGAGTCATGGTAACTTTTGGAGGAGTTTTGTTTTGTCGATGTTAGCCCCTAGGAGGATATAGACGGTGTTAGCCGCTTCCCGCCCTGTCCAAACTGATGCCATTGGTGACTACGTTGCTGAACTCCAGCTACATATGACGCTCCAAGCCCGTAATCTCGTGCCGACCTTTGCCCACTCTGGGGACAGCCGCCAACAACTCGTTCATGAAAGCCAGGCCATGGTAGAGAAGTTGGTATCTCGTCAACCTCGCTCGTTTTAGCAGAATTTTATCGTTTTTTTTATAGATCTACTCGGTTTACGATCCAAGGGGTGTTTTCCCAGCGACGATGAAAAGGCTTGGGAAAGCATTCTTTTTTTATGGGGAGTTCTCTGGAGAACGCCGTTCCCACCACTGGCTAATTTTGACGATTAACCAGTTACCCAAGGCCCCTACGATTAAAATGGCAATGGCCGGATTAAAGAGGGGAAGCCACAATTGTTGCCAGAGGTGATATCCCAAGGAAAGGCCCGTCGATTCACCGACAACGGCAACAATAAACCAAAGAAAACCAAGAAAGACAACAAAAACATCGAGCACAAGCAGACGATTCAGCCAGGTCTGTAGAAAATCCCGCATAGGGCTTGCTGGTGAGAAGAGCAAAATTAATCTTAGCGCTGAATCGGAGTCGTGGCCACTGTCCGATACAATAAAAACCTGTGACTCGCCGCCCCTACCCGATTGAGTCTTTGGTTAGCCATTTTTATTTCGAAGCAATTATGACCCAACCCTATCGCATCACCCTCCTGCCCGGCGACGGCATTGGCCCTGAAATTATGGCGGTAGCGGTGGCGGTTCTCAAGGCCATTGCCCCCCAGTTTGATTTGGTTTTTGAGTTTCAAACGGCCCTGATCGGTGGTGCGGCCATCGAGGCCACGGGTCAACCCCTTCCCCCCGAAACCCTGAAGCTGGCCCGCCAGAGTGATGCCGTTTTATTGGCGGCCATTGGGGGTTACCAATGGGATAATTTACCCCGCCAACAACGGCCGGAAACCGGCCTCTTGGCCATCCGGGAGGGGTTAGAATTATTTGCCAATCTCCGGCCAGCGACGATTTTTCCTCAACTCATTGATGCCTCGACCCTCAAGCGAGAGGTGGTAGAAGGAGTTGATATTATGGTGGTACGAGAATTAACCGGCGGTATTTACTTTGGCCAACCCAAGGGAATCTTTACCACAGAAACGGGAGAAAAGCGGGGGGTTAATACCATGGCTTATCGCACCTCGGAAATTGACCGCATCGCCAAGGTCGCCTTTGAAACGGCCCGCAAACGTCGGGGTAAACTCTGCTCAGTCGATAAAGCCAATGTTCTGGATGTCTCCCAACTATGGCGTGACCGGGTGACAGCGATGGCCAGCCAGTACCCCGAGGTTGAACTCAGTCACCTCTATGTCGATAACGCCGCGATGCAATTGGTGCGGACCCCAAAGCAGTTCGACACGATCGTCACGGGTAACCTGTTTGGGGATATTTTGTCCGATGAAGCAGCCATGCTGACGGGGAGTATCGGAATGCTCCCCTCCGCCAGTCTTGGCGCCGGCGGCCCCGGCCTATTTGAACCCGTGCATGGCTCCGCCCCGGATATTGCAGCCCAGGACAAGGCTAATCCTTTAGCTCAAGTGTTAAGTGCGGCCATGATGCTCCGCTATGGTTTAGACCAACCCGCCGCCGCCAGCAAAATTGAACAAGCGGTTCATGGGGTTCTCGCCCAGGGCTATCGTACTGGGGATATTTTGTCGGCAGGTACCCAATTAGTGGGTTGTCAGGCCATGGGAGAGGCCCTTTTGGCCAATTTGGAATCCTAACCCAGCCTCATTTCGTCTAGGCAAATCATTGGTTATGATGTTGGACAAAACCATGTACAGGGTGAGGAGAGTTGAATCATGATTTATTTACCCGATGACACTGACCTAATGGAAACAGCGGTCGAGACGCCACGGCTGTTGGATCCTAAATTACTCCGGATGGCCCGCCGGATCTATCGTAGTTATTGTGTTCTCCATCCCAAGGCGAACAAACAACCGTTTGGTATTGCTATTCATAAGGAAACTCACCGGGGCCAATTGATGTTCAATCGTCGGCCGATTTTGTTGCCTGGGGAATATTTTGTGCCGATGCAGCAATTGGAGGCCGAGGTTCACTAGGGGGAGATCCCTCTTAACCCAATACCTGGTCTAGGGCCTAGAGGAAAATAGCCAGCTTTTCATTTTGCCTGGATTAAGCAGGCCGTAGGGGTCTACCTTCTTTTTGAAAGCCAGTTGGGCAGGATCAATCTGGCCGTTACCGCCTTCCTCAATGGTATAGACGTGGGGATTGGCAATACTGGCTCCAGCATCCCGGTGGATTTTCATAATTTCCGCCAGGCGTTTTTCTGTGGTGTAGCGAATCAACGGTAAACCAGCGGGGATAATTTGCCCATTCACTCGTAAAAATTCCAGGTGAATCATCACCTCCGTACCAAAGTAGGTATGGAGTTTTTCCACCCGAGCCAAGTTCCCGTAGAAAACCTGGAGGTAGGTCAAGCTCTCATCAACAGCCCGAGCCAGTAAGGTTGTATGATTCCAACAAAATTCCAGTAACCGATGGCTCTTTTTTGAAGATTGGAGTTGATAGTCCGTCAGCTGGCCCCCGTGGTGGTGAACTAACGCTTCGCAGGCTTCACGGTCGTAGTCGGAAACAATGACAAAAACAGCGCTGTGGTCAGGCAGGAGCCATGATTTCAGGGCTGTAAAGTATTCTGGGATAGGATGGGCATGAACCGCCACCTGTTTTTTATGTATACCGCCGCTGTTCGCTAAATCCTGGGCAAAGACCGTCGCAGCCTTAAAGGTTTCAAAACAGACAATGGCCTCCGCCCAGGGGGCCGTTGGTGCCAGGGCCACCTCCAGTTGGCTGATAATACCGTTGGTGCCATAGGCATGGAGCAAGACTCGGGCTTGCTCCCCCCGCAGGGAGAGAACCTGGGGGTCATCTTCGAGGGTGACAACCCGCGCTCCTCGGAGATTGCCGCGATCAGTGAGCATACCGTAGTTGATGGAACCCATCCCCACACTGCCCCCACCGATGAAACCTCCCAAGGTGGCCACTTGGTAAGTGGAAGGGGCCATACGGAGTTCCCAGCCCATGTCCTGAGCCTGTTTGTCTAGGGCGCTGAGTCGGACGCCCGGCTCCGCAATGACCTGGCCGGGTTGGAAGGAAAGGACACGGTTCATTTGGCTCAGGTCAAGGATGACTCCCCCCTCTAAGGGAATACATTGCCCGTAGTTCCCGGTTCCGGCCCCCCGGACGGTCAGGGGAATTTGAAAATAGACGCAAAGGCTAGCTACGGTGAGAATCTCAATTTCATTACGGGCCAGAACAATCAGATCCGCTCGTTTATCTTTGAGTTGTGCCGCCAGGATGGGGCTGAAGTAGTAGTAGTCGAGGGATAATTTTTGACAGAGGGACGGGTCATCAATAACAACCAGGCCCTGCTGACGGAATTCCTTTGCGATTGCCTGCCATTCCACAGTACTCACTCCTACGGGTACATGAATACGAAAAGTTTAAAACTGTTGGGGGAAAACGATCCTTCGGATTGCTGGAAATTTTGCAGTAGGCTTACCAAAACTCGCTAAAGTAATGGAAGTGACCCTAGGGGCTTCAAGAGTATTGTCCTAGCCCGAACCATTAAAAATCGTAACACAATCAAAGGAGAGGCTAAGTTGGTTAGCGCAACCCCTTTTAAAACAACCAAATCAGAAGAAATTTTTGCCACAGCCCAAACCCTGATGCCCGGTGGAGTCAGTTCCCCCGTTCGTGCCTTTAAGTCCGTTGGTGGCCAGCCGATTGTTTTTGACCGCGTCGAAGGGGCCTATATTTGGGATGTCGATGGGAACAAATATATTGATTACGTTGGCACTTGGGGCCCTGCGATCTGCGGCCATGCTCATCCAGAAGTGATTGCGGCCCTGCAGGCGGCCCTGAGTAAAGGAACGAGCTTTGGCGCTCCCTCGGTTCAGGAAAATATTCTGGCGGAAATGGTGATTGATGCCGTTCCCAGCATTGAAATGGTGCGCTTTGTCAATTCTGGCACCGAAGCTTGTATGTCCGTTCTGCGTCTGATGCGGGCCTTTACGGGGCGGGAAAAAATTATTAAATTTGAAGGCTGCTACCATGGCCACGCGGATATGTTCCTGGTCAAGGCCGGCTCTGGCGTGGCCACTCTAGGTTTGCCCGATTCTCCCGGTGTGCCAAAAACCACCACCAGCAGTACCCTCACGGCTCCCTACAACGATCTGGAAGCGGTGAAGGCCCTATTTGTGGAAAATCCCGATAGTATTGCAGGGGTGATTCTCGAACCCGTTGTTGGAAATGCGGGCTTTATCGTACCGGACGCGGGTTTCCTAGAAGGCCTACGGGAACTGACCCAGGAATACGGCGCTCTACTCGTCTTTGATGAGGTGATGACGGGTTTTCGGATCGCCTACGGGGGGGCCCAGGAAAAATTTGGCATCACCCCGGATTTGACCACCCTGGGTAAGGTGATTGGAGGCGGCCTGCCGGTGGGAGCCTATGGTGGCCGTAAAGACATTATGAGTCTCGTGGCTCCAGCTGGCCCGATGTACCAGGCAGGAACCTTGTCGGGTAATCCTCTGGCGATGACGGCGGGTATTAAGACCCTAGAACTGCTGCAAAAACCCGGCACCTACGAGTACCTGACCCAAGTGACCCAGAAACTCAGCCAGGGCCTTCTGCAGGCGGCGCGAGACTGTGGACACGCCGTGTGTGGCGGATCCTTGAGTGCCATGTTTGGTCTCTTTTTCACGGCTGGCCCGGTGCGAAACTACGAAGATGCCAAAAAAGCTGACCTTGCCAAATTCAGTCGTTTCCATCGCGGTATGTTAGAGCAAGGCATTTACCTGGCTCCCTCCCAATTTGAAGCCGGTTTTACCTCCCTGGCCCATACCGACGAAGATATTGAGCAGACCCTGGCAACAGCTCGCATGGTGCTGGCAACCCTATAGTCATTAGGCTTGAGGGAGAGTCTTTCGATCCAAGACGGGGGAGAGGCTCTAGCAATCATGCTCATTTCCATTGTTGTGCCGACGCTCAATCGTGCCGTGGTCTTGCAAAAATGCCTGGCCTCTCTGTTGGCCCAGGATCTCGATGCCGAGGCCTACGAAATCCTAGTGATTGATAACGGCTCTCAGGACACAACGGCCCAGGTTGTCCAGGTGGCCCAGGAGCAGGCCCCCAGCTATCGTCTTTCTTATCACTACGAACCGATGCCTGGCTTGCTATCGGGACGACACCGGGGAGCTCAGGAGGCTCATGGGGAGATCCTGGTATTTGTGGATGATGACATCGAAGCTGCCCCCCATTGGCTCTCGGCCATTGCTCAAACCTTTCAAGACCCGACGGTTCAGTTGGTCGGCGGCCGTAACCTCCCTCGCTATGAGGTAGAACCACCAGACTGGCTGCGTTGGTTTTGGCTCGATTGCCCCCAGGGCCGTTTCTGTTGTGAGTTGAGTCTGCTGGATTTCGGAGATCAGGTGCAGGACATTGATGCCAACTATATCTTCGGGTTAAATTTCTCCATCCGTCGTCAGGCCCTGTTAGATTTAGGGGGCTTTCACCCTGATTCTTTACCCAAACATCTCCAGCGTTTTCAAGGGGACGGGGAAACTGGCCTCACCCTCAAGGCCAATCAACGGGGTTATCGGGCCATTTACCAACCCCAGGCAGTGGTCTGGCACCAGGTTCCCCAGGCCCGTATGACCTATCGCTACTTCCAACAACGTTCTTTTTTCCAAGGCGTTTGTGATTCATTTACGGAAATTAGAAAGCTAGAGGGCCTACCAGAAACAGATAGGGCCCCTTCCCTCCAAGAGCGCGTACAATTCTGGATAGAAGATCTAGAACGACACTTTTTCGTTGAATCCGACCAAGAGCCTGAAGCCTCTGTCCTCAAGGCCCGTTTTCGTCAATCCTTTGCAGCAGGATTCCGTTTCCATCGTAATGCCATTCGCCGTGACCCCCAACTACTCGCCTGGGTTTTGCGACCCGATTATTGGGACTATCGCCTGCCGGGATTTTAGCGCCTTACCATGGCCCCCTTCATCCCTTCTAGCAGAACTTCGCTGAACTAATTCGTCTAGCCCTGCCGATCTAGCATTAGCAATTGTTGCATTTGGTATAGGCTAATGTCCGATCCCTAGTCAGCGATCTAAGCTTAGGTTAAGTCCGTTCAGCTTCCTAACGAAGATTTTACCCTCGATTGTTTTAGACATCTTCCAAACCCATGACCCAGTCCCCTCGCCCCTCCGTTCCTCCGTTACCGCCAATTCCTACTCCCACCGGCATGCCGCCCAGACCTCAGCCAGCGGAGGAAAGTTTAGCCGGTTCTACCCAATTTATGCCCCCATCTGCAGCGTTTTCTCCTCCATCCCAGCTTAATTCCGCGACAGTCCCCCTGTCCACCGTCAATCGTCCTAGTACTGGCCGAGCTCCCGGCCAACCCAGTCTAGCCGAGTTGGTCTTAATGGCCTTTGAAGAGGGTTATTCCGATGTCCACGTCGGTGTGGGGGAAGTGCCGCGCATGCGAGACCGGGGTGAAATGCTGACCCTCTCCTATCCTGAAACGGATCTGCCGACCTTTATGAGTTGGTTGCGGGAGATTTTGAGCGAAGATGAGATCCAACGTTTCCAACGGGAACTCGAGTTTGATGGTGCAACCCAGTACGAATTTGCCAGGGTACGGATCAATGTCTTTGATAGCTTACGGGGGCCAGCCCTAGTCTTGCGTTTGATTCCCCTCAAGATCCTGACCATGGAACAACTGCGGCTTCCCGATATTTTTCGTAAGGTGTCCGATGCCCACAAGGGCCTGATCCTGGTGACGGGGCCAACAGGTTCCGGGAAATCAACCACGATGGCGGCCATGGTGGACTACATCAACAAAGAACATGCTAAACACATCATTACCATTGAAGACCCGGTGGAATTTGTGCACCAGAGTCGGCGCTCCCTGATCAAGCAACGGGAAGTCGGGATGCATACCCATGAGTTTGACCGGGCCCTCAAGGCGGCCCTGCGGGAAGACCCGGACATCATCCTGGTGGGGGAAATGCGGGACAGAGAAACGGTTAATACGGCCCTCAAAGCGGCTCAAACCGGTCACTTGGTTATGGGAACCCTGCACACCAATAGTGCCATTAAAACCCTGGAACGGATTTTAACCCTCTATACTGCAGAAGAACAGCCGGCCATGCGGACAGCTATTGCCGAATCCTTAGTGGCCATTATTGCCCAGGGCCTGTGCCGCACGACGGATAGTAAACGTGCCGCCTACCACGACATTATGATTAATACCGAGACGGTTAAGGACTATGTTCGCCAGGGCAAATACGATGAAATTGCGGAGTTAATGCTAGATGGGGAGTATGACGGCATGATCACCTCAAACCAATCTCTCTTCAACCTCTATCAAGAAGGCCGGATTACGGAAGAAACGGCCCTGGAAATGTCGCCGACTCCCAACGAAATGGCCATGCGCCTGCGGGGTCGAGTCTAGCTTGACTCGGCTTTAGGGTGCTTTCTGCGATGAGGGCCCAAAGTAGCCCTATTTAAAATTAGCGGTGGGCCATGGCAATAAGTCGGTAAAAGTCTGAAATGGCTTCAATCACTGCTTGGGGATTACTCATGTGGGGAAAATGGCCCTTCGCTGGAATAAGACGAAGGGTACTGCCCCAGATCCGTTGATGGAGGTACTCCCCAACACTTTGAGGGACAAACAGGTCTTCCTTCGTTTGTAGGATTAAAACTGGCAGTCTGATTTGGCTAACGGCCTGTCGATAATCCGAATCCATAATCAAGCTAAAAATCAGCAAAGCAAAATCTGGGCGCAACTTTAACAAACTCCGGGAGAATTCCTCCGAGAGCAGGGGTTGAGTCGGGGCATTCATGATGGAAGGGGCGTACTTACGGGCCCAGTTGGCATAGTTGTGGGCCATTTCATTTAAGAGACTACTGATGTCACTAGTCTGAAACCCCCCTTGATAGTCTCCTGCGTTCAAATAGCAAGGCGAAGCCCCGATAAACACAAGACTGGTGAAAAACTCTGGGCGTTTAAGGGCCACTAGTGTTCCCAGCATACTACTGACAGAGTGGGCAATGAGATGAGCTTGCCGGAGTTGCAGGTAGTCACAAATTTGAATCAAATCCTCGGCGTAGTCCTGAAGAGAGGTGTGGCGTAGGGTTTCTCGTTCACTAACCTTGACGCCGCCGCAACCGGCCAGGTCAAACAAAACCAAACGATATTGCTCTTGAAAGGCCGGGGTAATAAAGCGCCAGGCCCGCTGGTCACTGCCAAAGCCATGGGCAAATAAGATAGTTTGGGGCGCCTGGAGATTGCCTGTGATCTGGAGGTTGTATTGACGAAGAATATCTAGAACCATAGGAAGAAGAGACGGAGGAAAGGAGAGGCCCGGCAATTATCCAATGACCGTGCCGGTGCGATACTTGAGAGCGTATCATCCCCGTCGTCGTTAGACTAGAATCAGATCATTAGCCAGTACCGAGAAGCAAGGCCCATGACGCTAGCCTGTGAACGAGACCTCATTTATCCTGATAGCGACGGACAACCCATGGCCGATAATACGCTGCAATTTCGCTGGATTGTGCTGATCAAGGAAAACCTGGAATGTCTTTTTAGCGATGACCCCCAGGTGTTTGTGGCGGGGGATTTGTTGTGGTATCCAGTGGAAGGTCGTCCCGATATTCGCGTAGCCCCGGATGCCATGGTTGTTTTTGGCCGCCCCAAGGGTGAGCGGGGTTCCTATCGGCAGTGGCTGGAGGGAAATCTGGCCCCCCAGGTCGTCTTTGAGATTCTGTCGCCGGGCAATACCCTCAAGGAAATGGCTAAGAAGTTGGAATTTTACGACCGATATGGCGTAGAAGAATACTATATCTATGACCCCGACCACATCGATTTAAATGGCTATCAACGGGTTGCAGGCCGGCTCCAGGTGATTGAGGAGATTAGCGATTGGATCAGTCCTCGTCTAGGGATTCGCTTGCGGTTGACGCCCGACCAGCTAGAGGTTTATTATCCCGACGGGGGACGGTTCCTGACAACGATAGAACTGTCCCGCCAGGCCCAGCAGGCCCAAGAAATAGCCCAGCAAGAACGGCAACGAGCGGAGCTAGCAGAACAGGAAAATGCTCGCCTTAGGGCCTTACTCCAGCAGGCCGGTATTCCAGATCCGTCTTCGATCTCGTCCTAAACCGTACCGATAAGCTAGGGCCATCTGCCAGGCCCCATCGCTTCCCCTGACTGGCTTGGCCCTGATATTCCCTCTGGTAAATGCCCTAACTGATGCTCGAACAGATTACCGACCATGGCCAACTCCTGGCCCTGATTCTTTCCCACCGCTTTCAAGCAGAGGGCATTCATTTTTTTACGCCCAATGAGCTTTCTCAACAACTGGCCTATATGAAATATCCTGCGGGGAAAGTGATTCCGGCCCATGTGCATAACCCTGTACCCCGCGATGTTCTATTTACCCAGGAAGTGCTCTTTATTAAGCAGGGCAAACTACGGGTTGATTTTTATAGTGACCAACAGCAGTACCTAGAAAGTCGTTTACTGGAAGCCGGGGATGTCATTCTTTTAATTACTGGGGGCCATGGTTTTGAGGTGATCGAGGCCTTGGAAATGATTGAGGTCAAGCAAGGCCCCTACGTGGGAGAACAGGATAAAACCCGTTTCCAAGGGATTCAGGGTCATCAGGCCCGGCTTGGCCCACTCCCCTAAAGTCGGCGCCAGCGTCGGCCATCACGATTGATCAGATCTTCAGCCTCACTGGGCTCCCAGGTACCGGCTTCGTATTGGGGCACCGTACTGGGCTCAGCCGGAGCATCCCAGGCGGACAGGGCCGGAGTCACGACCCGCCAGGCCTCTTCTACCTCATCGGCTCGGGTAAAGAGGGTCTGGTCTCCGAGCATACAATCGAGCAGCAAGCGATGGTAGGCATCGGCGGTGGCCACCCCAAAGGAGGAACCGTAGCTAAAGTCCATTTCCACGGTACGGGTGCGGAGTTCGGCCCCAGGCATCTTGGCCTCAAAACGCAGGGAAATCCCTTCGTTGGGCTGGATACGCAGACTCAAAATGTTGGGATTGGTCTGGTGAGCTACGGATTGAAAAATAAGTAGGGGAACTTCCCGAAACTGAATCGCAATTTCACTCACTTTCTTGGGTAAACGCTTGCCCGTGCGCAGATAAAAGGGGACTCCTTGCCAGCGCCAGTTGTCGATCATTAGTTTCAGGGCCACAAAGGTGGGCGTTGTGGATTGGGGATTGACCCCCGGTTCTTCTCGATAACCGGCGACGGGCTTGCCGCGCATCCAACCAGCTTTGTACTGGCCACGGATGGCACAATTTTCCAGATTATCGGCGTCAGCTAAACGAGTGGCCTGGAGCACTTTAACCTTTTCATTGCGGATGCTATCGGCATTGATGGCATTGGGAGGTTCCATGGCTGTTAGGCAAAACAATTGTAGAAGATGATTTTGTACCATATCCCGCAATGCCCCGGAGGTTTCGTAGTAGCCAGCCCGGTCTTCCACTCCCACTGTTTCTGCGACGGTAATTTGCACGTGGTCGATGAATTGACGATTCCACAGCGGTTCAAAAATCGCGTTGGCAAAGCGGAAAACCATCAAATTTTGAACGGTTTCCTTGCCGAGGTAATGATCAATACGATAAACTTGTTCTTCTTTACAGACCCGCTGAACCACCTGATTCAGGGCCTTAGCCGAACTTAGGTCTTTACCAAAGGGTTTTTCAATTACAATGCGATGTTTGAGGGGATCCTTGAGCATGCCTGCAGCCCCTAATTGCTTAATCCCCGGCGGAAAGAATTTAGGTGAAACCGCTAGATAGAAGACGCGATTGCCTCTTGTGCCTCGGCTTTGATCCAGGCCATCTAGGAACTGTTTCAGGGCCTGGTAACTGTCGGGATTATCCATGTCGCCGGAAAAATAAAATAGGCCCTGGGAAAATTCCTGCCACAGGTCTTCACTGCCAATGCCATCGGAAAATTCTTCAATACCATGGCGCATTTGTTCCCGGAAATAGTCGTGGCTCCAGTCCCGACGGGCAAAACCGACGATGGTCAACTCGGGGGGCAAACGCCGCTCCCGTTTCATCTGATAAATAGCTGGGACGAGCTTGCGTTGGGTGAGGTCACCGGAGGCCCCGAAAATAATCAGAATTAAGGGCTCGGGGGTACGTTCTTGGCGGAGTCCAATGCGGAAGGGATTTTCGAGTAAAGTTACCATGGCTATTTTTGTCCTGTGACCACTAGGCTAAAAATAGCGTACAAATCCAAAAGCGCAGGCCAGATCTTGCAAAAGTCTTAACAAATGATGGGGGCCTTATACCAAATCTCTGAAGCCCGCCTATACAACTGGCCCCAACTGTCCTCCCCTTGCCAAGGGGAGGTGCCGTAGGCGGAGGGGTAAATATCTATAGCTCTAATTTGGAGAATTGGTATTAACGAGGGGCAAGGGCTGGGTAAGCGACAGCGGAATACAATTCCCAATAACTATAGGGCCTCCGTATTTAGTTGATTAATCCGAGTTAACTCGGCGGCTGTTGGCCAAAGCGATATCCCTTGCCATAGACAGTGTGAATCAGGGCCGGTTCTCCTTCGGCTTCAACTTTACGACGCAGGAGACGGACTAGAGCCGCAATCACGTTACTTCCCGGACTGCTTTGCTCGGGCCAAAGGCATTGATAAATCTGCTCGTGGGTGATCAGTTGTTGGGGATAGCGCAGAAAAAGACTGAGGAGTTGCACTTCTTTGTCCGATAAATTAATCATGCGGCCCTGGCGGTAGGCCACTTGGTTGTCCGCATCTAGACTCAGGCCATCTACGCCGGCGGGTTCTGTCAGCAGGCCACTATCCCAATTAGGAGAGCGCCGGAGCAGGGCCCGTACCCGAGCTAAGAGTTCTCGCAGTTCAAAGGGTTTAACTAGATAGTCATCAGCCCCGGCATCCAAGCCCAAAACGCGGTCATCAAGGGTATCCTTTGCAGTCAAAAATAAAACTGGTGTTTGCTTGCCCTGGCAACGGAGTTGCTGACAAATTTCCAGCCCGGAATAATGGGGTAACATCCAATCAAGAATGAGGAGGTCGTAGTCCTGGGCCAAACCTAGGGTCAAACCCGTCTGGCCATCCGCGGCCACTTCCACCTGATAACCCTCACGGCCCAAGACTTGACTGAGGGGTTGGGTCAGGGCCATTTCATCATCCACCAGCAAAATTTTCATCACAAAATTATTATGAAACCAACCTTTAGCAGTCAACGGGATTGGGAACAAGCCGAAATCCTAATGCAGCCGGCCCTGATCCGTATTCTCGATCACCTGCGCCAGGCAATAGAAACCAGTGCTTGGCGAGGCACTTACCAGGAAGTGCAAGACCCCTACCCCGGTCATCAATTGATTTTAGAAGATCAGGGCCAAGCCGTTGTCTTTAGCCTCTGGGAACTCTGCTTTCAGGTCTGCTTTGTCGATTATCAACCCCAGGCCCCAGCGGCTCAGCCTGTCACCGTTGATCCGAACCTATTGACCGCTGAGAACGAGGTAGATTGGCGGGCCCTGGATCACAAAGCTAAACACTTGATCGACAATATTTTTGCGGATTTAGCTGCCAAAGGGGCCTGAATGGCTACAGTTTTGCTGAATGGAAATCGAGATAATAAGAAACAAGATTTTGTCCGGGCATCGGGAGGACAAACCATGAAACCCCGCATTATCGTCTGTGGCTTGGGCCAAACCGGCTATCGTATTTTTAGTTTGTTAAAACAACAGGGGGCCGATGTCGTGGGTATCTCAACCCAGGCCATTGCAGGCGAAAATCCCCAACGGATTGTGGTGGGCGACCTGCGTTCCCCGGCGACCTTGGCCCTGGCCAAAATTCAAACGGCCCAAACCCTCGTCCTCGCCACCAGCGACGATGCCCTCAATTTAGCCATTCTCACCCAGGCCAGAATTCTCAATCCCGGCATTCGCGTGATTAATCGTTTGTTTAATCATACGTTGGGAGACCGCCTAGACCAGACCCTACCTGATCATCTGAGCCTAAGCGTTTCGGCCCTGGCCGCGCCGATTTTTTCCTTTGCAGCCCTGGGTAATCAGGCCATTGGCCAATTGCGCTTGTTTAATCGCACCTGGCCCATTCAAGAAATTGTGATCGATGCCCAGCACCCTTGGCGTGATCTGCCCCTCAGTGACCTCTGGGACGATCCCCGACGCATGTTAATTCATTACCTACCGGCTCGGGGAGAGATGGATTTGGTTTCCGCGGTGACCCAGGGCCAGACCTTGAAGCTCGGCGACCATCTTATTGTCGGTTTACAGCCCCAATACCGCCAACGTCGGGGTTCTCTTTGGCCCAAACTGCTGAAGGTGGTGACCAATTTGCGCCAGTACCAACGCTACATTCGTCAGGTGCTTTGGGTGTCCCTCTTCCTCTTGCTGATGATTTTGACGGCCACCTTTACCTATATTTGGGTCAATCAAAAAATTTCCCTCGTTGATGCTCTCTACTTTTCGGTGGGCATGATTACCGGAGCCGGGGGCCAGGAAAAAGTGGCTGAAACCTCCCCCGATGCGGTCAAACTCTTTACCACCGTGATGATGATTGCCGGAGCTGGTGTCGTTGGCATTTGCTACGCCCTCCTCAACGATTTTGTCCTTGGTAGTCGTCTCAAGCAATTTTTAGATGCGGCCAAACTCCCCACCCAGAATCACTATATTATTTGCGGTTTGGGCGGGGTCGGCATGGCTATTCTGGAACAGTTGCAAGGCCAGGGCCATGAAGTGGTGGCCATCGAAGTGGATGATGATAATCGCTTTCTTCACACGGCCCGGTCTTTGGGCATTCCTGTGATCGTCGAAGATGCCTGCTTAGAAGCGACCCTCAAGGCCGCCAATATCCATAAGGCCCAGGCCATTTTGGTGGCTACCAGTGATGACACCGTGAACTTGGAAATTGCCCTGACGGCCAGGGCCATTGCGCCCCAATTACGAGTCGTATTGCGCTGTCAGGATGCCCAGTTTAGTCAATCAGTGCAGGAATTATTTGAATTTGATGCCGTCCTCTGTCCCTCAGAATTAGCGGCCTACTCCTTCGCAGCTGCCGCCTTGGGGGGCAAAATCTTAGGCAATGGCATGACGGAAGACCTCCTCTGGGTGGCCCTGGCGACCTTAATTACCCCTAATCATCCCTTTTGCGACAAGGTGGTTCAAGAGGCGGCGATGGCCATGGACTTCGTGCCTCTGTACTTGGAGCGTGCCCAGCAGACGATCCATAGTTGGGAACTCCTGGAAACCCGCCTGAATTCTGGGGATGTTTTATACGTGACTATGCCGGCTATGAAACTCGACCAGTTGTGGCGGATTCCCCAAACCGATCTACAACTCCTCTAGGCCCAGATGCCCTGTCGTGACTTAAGCATTTCTTAATGTGAACAGACTGGGGCCGCAAATATTCTGATTAATTTATTATTAATCTTCTTTTAACCTCTCTGCAATGATTTTGGGATTATATGTTTTGTGAGTGAAAATATTTTTCGGGCCATGCCTTAGTCTCTCCCAGGTCATCACCATTCCCATTGACGGCTGGCTATGCCTCGCCCTCAAACCTATTCCTGGTAGCGGTAGTCTGCAATACCTTCGCCTGAAAACGGTTATTCTATGGTGAAAGCTTGAGGTTCACGCTCCTATTCCCGAGACGGTTAGTTACCACTACCATTAGGTTGCTTACTGTCCTACGTTAGTCCCTTGATCAACAAAAACGCTTATTTTTAAACCCCTCTGCCGTGAATCTCCTACAATAGCCATCAAACTGAGACCTTATATTCATCGACTAGGTAAGTAACTGCTGTGACGATCATGATGCCCCCTCCCCTTTCTAGTTCTGCCAACCTGACTCAAACGGAAGGAACGCTTTATCGCGTCTTGCAAAAGCTCATCATCAATCAAGCATCAGGAAAATTAATTGTCGAAAATCCCAGTGATTCGTCACTACACTGGCGTATTTACCTCGGTAATGGCAGAATTCACTTTGCCGGCAGTGAAAAAGGGCAATCTGAGCGACTCGGCTACCTACTCCAACGCTACGTTCCCAATAAAACCTTCCAACTCCCGGAAACGATTACTGATGATTACCAATATCTCTGTGACCTCTGGCAGTCCGGGGAATTTAGCTTCCAGGAAGTCCGCTCTATCCTCGCGAAATTTACCCAAGAGGCCCTGATTCAAATTCTCTCCCTGAAGCAACCCCGCTGTCATTTTGAAAATACGGTGGGGTTAGAACATCTTCTGCTCTACCTCGACCTCAAACAACTGATGGTTCCGGCAGAACAGCAAATTAAATACTGGGCCAAACTGCGGGCTGAGATTCCTTCCGTGCTCTATCGGCCCACGGTCACCGAACCAGAACTCCTCGACCAGTTTGTCAGCCGCCATCTACTCCTCGATAGTAAACAAGGGACGCAATTCCAGCTTGTGCGGTCGTTGCTGGAGGAAAAATTGTGTTTGTACGAATTAGCCCAGCGAGGTCAAACCAGTACGCTAAATACGGCTTTGGTACTCCAGCCTCTGATTAAGACCGATGTTATTAAACTGTTGCCCTACGAACTGCCCCAGGCGGATAACCGCCCCGTCGTGGCCTGTGTAGATGATAGTCCTTCAATCCAGCGGGTAGTGTCCTTTACCCTAGAGGCCAGTGGTTTTCGAGTCATTAATATTAAAGATCCGGTTAAGGCCCTAACGGCCTTACTTCATGCCAAGCCCGACCTCATTTTAATGGACATTAACATGCCGGAAATTGATGGTTATCAGCTCTGTAGTCTCTGCAATAAGTCTAGTGCTCTGAAGGATATTCCCGTTGTTATGTTAACGGGAAGAAATGGTATTCTTGACCGAGTTAAAGCTAAAATGGCTGGGTCGGTGGGCTATATTTGTAAGCCTTTCCTACCCCAAGAATTGGTGCAGACGGTTAGCACCTATATTTCCCAATCCTCTCCCTCTAAGGAAGCATAATGAAACGTATTTTAGTTGTCGAAGATTCTAAATCAGAGCAATTATTAATCTCTGGTCTATTAAAAACTTTGGGTGCTGAAATTATCGCCCTGAGCGATGGCAATTCTGCCATTCAATGGCTGACGGATAATCCAGCGCCGGATTTGATTTTTTTAGATATTGTTATGCCAGATATCAGTGGCTATGATCTCTGTCGTAAAATTCGTACAGACCTTGGTTTGGAGACGGTTCCTATTGTTTTTTGCTCCACAAAAAATGAAGAATACGACCGCTTTTGGGCCCTCCGTCAAGGGGGTAATGCCTATCTAACCAAGCCCTACAGTCCCAGTGACTTGATGAAAACAGCTAAGGAATATTTAGCTATTTAACGCTCAATACTTTGGGAGCAGTGGCATGGAAGAGAAACGGCATTATGGCGAGGATTGAGCAATGGTAAAGGATTTTTTCTGGGTTGAACTCACATCTGCTCTGTCCCTGGCGATCCCCCTAGAACAAACCGCTGAAGTGTTATCTATGGGGCCGACGGAGTTGTGCCCGGTGCCCGGAATTAAACCCGCGTTTCTGGGGGTTAGCAACCAACGGGGCCAACTACTCTGGGTGATTGATCTGAATCATTTATTGGGAGAACACAAAGCCCCGGCCCGTCGTGTCATGGGTCGTACCGTCGGGATTGTCCTGCTCAAGGATAGCTTTCGGGTAGCAGGATTGGTGGCCAAGCTCAATGGCATTATCAGTCTTGACCTTAACGTCTCAGGCCAAGCTCCCCAGCGACCTTGTTTGCAGGCCCAGACGCGCATTGACGGCCAATCTGTGGGAATTCTGGACGTGGATGCGGTATTCCAGGCCTTACAAGGGCCCAACCCGACCCCAATTTCCCTTGTTTCTTCATCCCATTAATCCTTGGAGATTACCATGACTGCTACCCAAGATTCCTCCCCCAAAACGCTTTTTTCAGCGGAAATTATTGAACTCCAGAAGGCCGTTGACCAAGACCCCAACGACCTCATTGCCAGGATGTCCTTGGCCAGTGCCCTGGAGGAAGGGAAATTTTGGAGTGAGTCCTTGGTACAGTACCAAGCGGTGAAAAATCTGGCAACGGACGAAACGTTCCAGGCCGTAGCAGATAAGGCCATTGCAGATCTCCAACTCAAACTGGGCCAGTCGGCTACGGTCTCTGCAGAATCTCGACGATCCTACCGCCAGGGCAAGATTGATGTAACGGCCAATGCCACGGATGTCAGTTTTTGGCTACAGGAAACCGCTCTCCAGGAACGTCAGTACCCGGAAGAAGTGGTGGCCCTCCAGCAAGCAGCGGCGGCCAACCCCAGTGATATTGTGACCAAGATCGCTCTGGCCAGTGCCCTGGAACAGGTCAATTTTCTACCGGAGGCGGCGGCCCTCTACCAGGAAATTAAGGCCTTAGATACCGACCAAACCTTTAGTGCCACCGCTGACCAGGCCCTAGCAGGGATTCGGGCCAAATTAGAGAAGGAAGCGGAAGCCTCCGTTGGCCTATCCTACCGACAGGGCCTGATTGAAACGGGTTCTTCGGAAGAGCAAGCGGCCCTAGAGCAGGAATACGAAGCGGAATTAAAGGCAGGGAAATTAGTCCCCGAGAGCTTCCGGCAGAGCTTGCTCAACCTGCCCATTGCCTACAAGCAATTTATTGCCTTTTTAACCTGTAGTACGATTTCGGTGGTAGGGGTTGTTGGCGCTGGGATGGCCATTGCCCTCTACTCAGGGCGAGCCCAACTCCAGAGCCAAGCCTCGGCGGAATCCCTCGTGGCGGAAATTAACTACAACATTAAAATCAACCAGATGAAGTTGGGCTTCCGGGGTCAAGCCGAAAACTTAGCCATCATCCAAGCGGCTCGTCTATCGGCTCAGAAAAAGCCTCTACCAGCGGATCTTAAGGAACAGGTACGCCAAATCCTGAACAACGAAATTAAGGCCCGTAACATCGAGTACGCAACCCTGGTGGGTAAGGATAAAAAAATTATTGCCAATGCCAACTTTGACCGAGCAGGCGAGACCTTCGACCCCAGTGGCTTGGTGAAAACTGTCCTTAGCAATCCCCAACAAATTAGTCAGTCGGCCCTAATTACAAAAACCGATCTCGAAAAGGAAGGGGCTCCCTTCATCACTGAGTTCATGAACGCCGATAACACCAAAGGTCTGATTCGTTTTACCGCAACGCCGGTGCAGGATCCGAAAACCCAGGCTCTCCTTGGTGTCTTGATTGCCGGGGATTTGGTAAATAACAAAAATTCAATTGCCACGGACACCGCCCGGACCCTGGATGGTGGTTACACGGCGGTTTACTATACCGAAGACGGTAAGCAACCGCTCCTCGCCAGTTCTGTCCTGCAACAAGGTAAGGGAGAAAATGCCACCTTCGTTGATAATCTCCCCCTGGCCGACCTCAGTATTCTGCAAAAGGCCCTCAAGGGGGACAGCAAAAACCTCACCACTCGCTCTAAGGTGGAGGGCCTTCCCCTGACCATCGCGGTACAAACCATTGCCGATACCCAGGGGAAACCCCTGGCCTTTCTGGTGCGAGGAACGCCAGAAACCAACCTGGAGGCCTTACTTCAACAAACCTTCCTCCTCCAGTTAGGGGTCGGGATTTTGACCCTGATCTTCGCGGCGGTGGTCGCTTCATTGTTAGGCCGTGCCCTGACGCAACCCCTGAAGCAGTTACAGTTAACAGCCCAGCGTCTGGGGGCAGGGGAATCGGGGATCCGCGCCGCTGTGGCCTCGGAGGATGAGGTCGGTCAATTGGCCAAAACCTTCAATGAAATGGCCGACCGGGTGGAAACCTACACGAAAACCATTGAAGAGGCAGCCCGTCAACGTCAGCTAGAAGCGGAAACCCAACGTCAGCAAAAAGAAGAGCTCCAGCAAGATGCGATTCAACTCCTTCTAGACATTGAAGAAGTGGCGCGGGGGAATTTAACCATCAAATCCCAAGTACAAGCCGGAGCAGTGGGTTCCATCGCCGACGCCTTTAACGCCACCATTAGCCGACTCCGCGCCCTCGTGCAAAAAGTATTGCTTACCGCCAACGAAGTAAACGAACGAGCCCTCCGCAACCGCAAATCCGTGACCAGCTTGTCCTACAAAGCCATGGCAGAGGCCAAAACCCTAGAGACAGCTAGCCATTCCGTAGAAGAGATTGCCGCCTCGATTGAGTCGGTGTCCGAGGCGGCCCAGAATGCCGCGATGATTGCCCGTCAGGGTAGCCAGGCGGCCCAACAAGGTCAAGATACGATGGATAAAACTGTCAACAGTATCTACAAAATTCGGGGCCGGGTAGCGGAAATTTCCAAAAAATCGAAGCGTTTGGCGGAATCTTCCCAGGAAATTTCCAAAATTGTTGGGATTATTTCCGGTATTTCCGAAAAAACCAACCTACTGGCTTTTAACGCCTCCATTGAGGCGGCTCGGGCGGGGGAAAATGGCCAGGGTTTCCGGATTGTGGCAGATGAGGTACGACGCCTGGCAGAAATGGTAACGGCCTCGGCCCAGGAAATTGAGCAGGTGATTTTGCGGATTCAGGAAGAAACGACCCAAATGACCCAGATGATGGAGGAAAGTACGACAGAAGTTGTAACGGGAACCCAACTGGTGCAAACCACGAAGGAGACGCTTCAGAATTTAGCGGGCATTAGTCAAGAAATCGACCAGTTGTTAGCCTCCATTTCCGAGACCACGGAATCCCAGCGCTTAACCTCCCAACAGGTGACGAAAAAAATGCAAAATATCGCGACGGTTTCCCAGAAGACCTCCGAACGATCGGCGGTGGTGGCCAAGTCCCTGGAGGAACTGGTGGCGGTGGCGGGGACCCTAGAAGAGGCCGCCGGTCAATTTACCGTGGACTAACGCCCTCGGTTTTTGGGAATTAGGGATAGCAGTAAACCAGATCATGAAGGACAGAGGCCAGAGAGAAAGCAGATGCTAGATGCCGCAATGTTGGAAGCCATTACTCAAGAGGCCCGTAAGGCCTTTCTAGACGAAGATGCCCCCGAATGTATTGATGTGCTTGTTCAAGGTTTCCAGCATCTATCCCAGGGCCAGGATGCCGGCCCCCAGGCCTTGGCCAGTCTCTACAAAAAGATGGGGCGGGCGGCCCATTCCCTCAAGGGCGGCGCTGGCATGGCCACCCTCATAACCCTCCAGGGCCTGTGTCATCACTTGGAGGCTTTGTTTGAGGCCCTAGAGCAGGGCCAGGTGAAGGATACGGCTACGGCTTGGGAGTTGATCGCCATCGCCATTGAGGCCATCCAAGACCAGGTCAATCTGGCCCAACAACCTCCCTCCGCAGAAATGGCGAGCCAGCCCTTAGAGATTAGTGAGGCCCTGGCGGCCTTTTTGGCCCAGGGCCTAGTGCTAGAAAATGCCAATATTAATCTGGGAGATGTTTCTGACTTCGTGCGGACGGCCCTCGTGGTGGAACTAGAGGCCTGCTTGGAGCGGGTAGAACTGCAAGTTGCGGCAGGCTTGGCCGGCGCCAAGTTGTGGGAGAGTTTTCAACTCTTGCTGGAGGAATGTACACTTCTGGGCCAGGCCTTAAGTTGTGACTGGTTGACGAATCTGGGTCAGGGCCTTGAATTATCGCCTAACAGTTCATCGTTAGCCCAGCAGATCACCACCACCATTACCGAAGTTCGCACCCTGCGCGACCAATTTCTAGCCCGTCAGGGGACGCCTGCGCCCTCTATCCCTAGTATTACTCCTCGAGTCGTTGACCCAGAGAGTAGCCGGCCATCTCCGGTAACCAGCTTCCCGGCCTCTACTGCTGGGGGATTGGATGCTGACCTCCTCGCCGCTATCGCTGTTGAAGCCCGTCAGGCCTTTTTAGAAGAAGATGCCCCCGAGTGTCTAGCGGCCCTTTCCCAGGGGTTTGGCCAACTCCAGCAGGCCCTGGCCGAATCCGCCTCGGTGGCCCAACTCCAGCCCATCTTTAAAACCATGGGCCGGGCGGCCCACTCCCTCAAGGGCGGTGCTGGCATGGCGGAATTACCCACCCTCAGTCACCTCTGCCATCGCATGGAGGATGTCTTCGAGGCCCTAGAACAGCATCAACTCCAGGATATTCCCACGGCCCTGCAATTGCTTTCCCTAGCGCTAGATGAAGTCCAAAGCTTGGTGGATGCGGCCAATGCCGGTCTGATGGATAGCGCCGATGCACCGCCCCTGGACATCACCCAGGCCCTGGAAGACCTGTTGGCCCAGCCTGCCGGTAGTCGAGAAACCCCAGAACATCTCGGTGATATTAGCGACTTTGTCCGCATTACCCTAACCACGGAACTGGAAAGTCGTCTCGGGGAATTGGAACAATCCCTCCAGGCCGGTCAGCCCTCCGCCCAACTCCAAACCCATTTCCAGGCCTTTCTAGAGGAATGCATTCTCCTGGGGCAGGCCCTCAGTTGTCCCTGGTTAGAGGCCCTGGCCGAGCAGGCCCTGCCCCAACTGACTGAGGCTTCTGTCCTTAGTCTCATGCCAGAGGTGATTGCTAATCTCCGGTACCAGCGCGAGCAATTTTTAGTGGCCCCGGAACCGGTGGTTGCCGTTACGCCCCCGCCGCTCCAGGAGAAGGCCCCCGCCCCAATAGAGGTTCTGCCGTCCCCATCCCGTGAGGCCCAGGCCCCCACCCCCATTCCCAGTGAGCGTCGCCAAAGTCTACGGATTCCCTTGGAACGGCTGATTCACATGAGTAGTGTGGTAAGTGAACTCCTGATTAACCACGAGCAATTGTTAGTCTACGACCGGCAACTCCGTCAAGCCAGTTTAAACCTGAAAAACCGGAACCAGCAACTGATTCCGCTCCGGGAACAGGTGGAATCTCTCTACGATGAACTCTCCTTTTCTGAACAAACCCTCTCCTCCCCCTCTAGTACGGAGGAAGATAACGGAGGAATGGGGGACTTCGATGCCCTGGAGTTTGACCGTTATACCTCGGTCCATAGCCTACTCCAGCGCTTTCAGGAAATGATGGTGCAGGTCCAGGAAATCCAAGATGACGTTGAAACCGTGGAACGCGACCTCCAGGAAACCCTCATCCAGGTTCGCCAATCCCTGCAAAATCTGGATGAGGAGTTGACCCAATCCCGTCTCCTCCCCTTCGGTAACTTGGCCCGCTCCTTTATCCAACCCTTGGCCAAGCTCAACCAGCGGCACCAAAAAAACGTGCAACTGGAGATTATTGGGGAGTCGGTTCTGCTGGAGCTTACGGTTTTTGAACAACTACGTAATCCCCTAACCCATCTGATCCGTAATGCCTTTGACCATGGCATGGAGACCCCCGAGGAGCGTCTAGCGGCCGGGAAATCTCCCCAAGGAACCATCACCCTCGCCGCCGCCCTAACCGGCAACCAAATCACCATTACCCTGGCCGATGATGGCCGGGGCATTGATCCGGAAAAGATTCGTCAAAAGGCCGTTACCCAAGGGTTAATCAGCGAAGCTCAAAGCCATCGGGCCAGTAAGGAAGCTATTTTCGAGTATCTTTTTGTGCCAGGTTTCTCCACCGCTGAGACCGTAAGCGACCTTTCCGGACGGGGCCTGGGTTTAGATATTGTGAAACAACTGGTGGATAGCCTCCGGGGCAATCTACGTCTTGAAAGTCACCTCGGCCAGGGTACCCGCTTCCTAATTCGTATTCCCCTGTCCCTCAATATCATGCCCTTGCTCCTGGTTCGAACCCAGCAAAGGCTTTTGGCCTTTCCTTCGGAAAACGTTTTGCGGGTTTTGCCCCTGAAGGAATACGCCATCCAAGACGGCCACCTGGAATGGCAGGGCCAGAAAGTACGGGTTTGCCCCCTGGAACAACTTCTTCCCTATAACAGTGCCCTAGCGGAATTTGCACCAGTCCGGCCGGCCAACGTCGGTTTAATGGTGGATATTGGTGACCGCCCGTCGGTCTTGACTGTGGAGCAAATTGTGGACGAGCGGCCCCTGGTGGTTAAAGCCTTTGACCCCCTCACGCCCTTACCCACTTATCTGGGAGGCTGTACGGTCTTGGGGACAGGGGAAGTCGTCCCTATTCTCCTGCCCAATAACCTGGATAGTCTCTGGAATGCGGCGGTTGCGTCTCCAGGTCTTCCCTCCCTGGGCACTCCTAGCGTTGAACCCTACTCCACCGACCAGAACACGATCCTGGTTATTGATGATTCCGTCACGGTACGCCGTACCCTCAACCGGGTGCTGGGACGCTCGGGCTATCAAGTCCTACAATGTCGTGATGGACAGGAGGCCTGGGAACTGCTCAACCGTCAGACCGAGGGCATTGCCCTAGCCATCTGTGACCTAGAAATGCCAAATATGGATGGCTTTACCCTAATGCGTCTAGTTCGTTCTCACCCCACTTGGCAGGGCCTACCGATTATTGTCCTGACCTCTCGGGAAAATCCCTTACACCGTCAACGGGCCAGCGAATTAGGGGCCACCCATTACCTCACTAAACCCTTCCAGCCCAACTATCTCTTGGATACCCTGGCCCAAGTCCTGAACCACTAGGTCAAACGGTGACGCAAAATGAATTCGGCAATGGCCAAATCCATGGGGGTCGTCACTTTGAGATTGGTTTCCTCACCCTCAATGATTTTGACGGGAAGCTGACACTTTTCAAAGAGGGCCGCATCGTCGGTCACTTCCCAGCCCAAGGCTTCCCCCTGCTGGTGACAATTTTTAAGGAGGGCTACCTCAAAGCCTTGGGGCGTCTGAGCGGCCCAGAGATGTCGTCGGTCGGGAGTGTCCTGGATCCAGCGGTGTTCATTCACCACTTTGATTGTGTCCTTAACCGGGATGGCCGCAATCAGACCCTGGCAGTTTTTCAAGGCCTGGGCACAGCGATTAAACAGATCTGCCGTAGCTAGGCAGCGGGCCCCATCGTGGATCAATACCGCTGGGGCATCGGATGGCAGGGCCTTGAGACCATTAAACACCGAGGCCTGGCGAGTCTCTCCCCCCTGAATCAGTTCTACCGGTATACTGAGGTTTAAATCATCCAGAATATCGACAAATTCATCAAAATCGTAGGGTTGGCCAATAATCCCGATCCAAGTAATCTGCTCTGCTACCGCCGCCGCCTGTAACGTCCAGGCCAGCAGGGGTTTCCCCAGGAGCGTCAGTAACAGCTTATTGCGGTCACTGCCCATTCGTTTTCCCATCCCCGCCGCCGGAATCAGTAAATGCATGTGTGCCCCTCCCAATGCTCTCTGTTAATCCTGCTACTGTTTGCGCTGCCGCACTATGAATAATAAAAGACTTTGGGCCTGGTTTGTTGGTATAACCCTTTTACTGGGGGCCGGGTTTGGTTTCTACCAATGGGAGGGCCAAATTTTGACTAACTATCAATACACCGGTGTCATCCAAGACAAGTGGCATACGACCGACTGCTATCCCCGCTACGACAGCAATGGTAACTACGACGGTGAAAACTGCCAGGACAAATTTGTGGTGGTGCTTAACTTGCCAGACCTGGGCCGTCTCAAAAAAAATATCAACCGACGGAAATTTGAGGACTTCGTGGTAGGCAGTCCGGTGACCTACTCCTTTGCTCGGGGCCGTCTGGGACTCAAGCACCAAGAAAAAATCGAGTTAAGTAGCTAGCATTATAGTTTCCAATGAATTGATATAGAGATGGAAGCTTACTTGAAGGTTAGTGACATTATTAATTGGCAATACCCTGAAATTATTCAGCTGGCCCAACAGATAGCCCTAGGACAGGAAACCGTAACCGCCGTTGCCAGGGCCTGCTTCGAGTGGGTGCGGGATGAAATTCGCCATAGCGTTGACTATCAGTTGAACCCTATTACCTGTCGTGCGTCGGATGTTCTCAAGTACAAGACAGGTTATTGTTTTGCTAAAAGTCACCTATTGGCGGCCCTACTGAGAGCCAACCGTATTCCAGCGGGATTTTGCTATCAGCGCTTGAGTATTGATGATCAAGGTGCGCCCTACTGCTTACATGGCTTTAACGCAGTATATTTACCTGAAATGGGTTGGTATCGCGTTGATGCGAGGGGGAATAAAGAAGGTATCAAGGCTCAATTTACGCCCCCCAAGGAGCAATTAGCTTATAATGTCCGACTTCCTGAAGAAGCTACGTTTCCGGCCATTTTGGCAGATCCCCTGCCGATCGTTGTAGAGGCACTACAAAGCCAGCGTAGTTGGGATGCCATGCTCTGCTATCTTCCAGATATTGCCTTAGCATCGGCCAAGGATTATGGCCTGAACACAATCAATCCCCTATCCTCAGCATCCCCAACGCCTTAACCCTGAAAATAGTTAAGCTCACTAGCTTTTAAATGGCTCCCGAGCAAGACGAAAGCCAAGTTTTCCCACTATACTGATTGTTCTGTCTAGCGTGATGGAAGTACCACCCGCATGTGGTTAATCTATAAAGAATTTCGGTTTGAAGCGGCCCATGTCTTGCCCCACCACGATGGCAAATGCTGCCGTCTCCACGGCCATAGCTGGATTGGCCGGGTCTATATTCAGAGTGATAGCCTCCAGACCAGCGGCCCTCAACAGGGAATGGTGATGGATTTTGGGGAGATTAGCTGCTATCTGGAGCCCTTACTGGAAAATTATCTTGATCATTACTACTTGAATGAGACTACTGGCCTGGAAAACCCCACCAGTGAGGCGGTGGCCCAATGGATTTTTGAGCAACTGGAAAAAGCCGGTCTGGCAGGCCTGCATTCCGTCGAGATTCGTGAAACCTGCACCAGCGGTGCGCGTTACTTTCACCCCCATCTAGGAGCGCAAGCACTGTGTTAAAACGGATCGGCTTGGGCCTGCTGGCCTGTGTTCTTTGTCTGACCCTGGGGTGGGGCGTCCCCAGTTGGGGCCGGAATGGGCCGGAGATTCTTTGGGATCGTTGGGGCATTCCCCACATTTTTGCGTCGGATCAGGAAAGTCTCTTGCGGGCCTTTGGTTGGGCCCAGGCCCAGGGCCATGGCGATCTCCTCCTGCAATTGTATGGAGAGGCTCGGGGCAGAGCGTCCGAGTACGGCGGCATTGATTACCTGGCCACTGATCAGTACGTCCAGATGATGGCTATTCCCGAACGGGCCCAGGCCTGGTATGACCAACAAACTCCCACTATGCGGGCTAATCTAACCGCTTTTGCGGCCGGGATTAATCAATACTTTCAGCAGTATCCCCAGGCCGTTACCCCGGCCCATCGTCAGGTTTTACCCGTCAGCGGCGTTGATGTTCTAGCCCACGTCCAACGGGTCTTATACTTTCAATTTCTCACTAATCCCCAGCAAATTGAGGCCGTTCGTAATCACCAACCCATTCCCGTATCACCAGGTGGTTCCAATGCCTGGGCCATTGCCCCAAGTCGTTCTCGCTCTGGCCATGCCCTACTACTTGCCAATCCCCACCTTCCCTGGGGTGGACTCTATCGTTGGACAGAGGCTCAACTCCAGGCCCCTGGCCTTAACCTGAGTGGGGTAACGCTGGTAGGTATGCCCGTCTTGGCTATGGGCTTCAATGACAACCTGGGTTGGAGTTTGACCGTCAACTATCCCCACAACGTCAATTTCTACGAGCTGACTGTCCAGGATGGGGGGTATCTTTGGCAGGGTCAGATCCAGACCTTTGGTCGAGAGCGCAAAACCCTCAAAATTCGCCAGGCTGATGGCAGTTTCCAGGCCTTGGAATGGGAGATTCAGCATAGCGAAGCGGGGGTCGTCCTTTCCCAGCAGGGAGACCGGGCCTACGTTCTGCAGATGGCGGGGTTAGACCGGCCCCAGGTGTTAGAGCAATTTTGGCAGATGGGCCAAGCCTCATCCTTTAGCGACTTTGAAGCGGCCCTGAAAACCCTGCAATTACCCATGTTCAATCTGCTCTACGGTGACCGGGAGGGTAATATCTTTTATCTCTACAACGCCCTGGCTCCGGAACGCACGGGCACTTGGCAGGAATGGGGCCAAATTCGGCCGGCCCGAGGCCCTCAGGATCTCTGGCAGGGTTATTTTGCTTACCCCAACTTGCCCAAACTGAAAAATCCCCACACCGGCTGGTTACAAAATAGTAATGATCCTCCTTGGACTAGCACTTGGCCCTCCCAACTTAAACCAACGGACTACCCCGCCAGTCTAGCGGCGGCCAATCTAGGCCTGGCCCCGGAAATTTTCCGTAGTCAACGTTCCCTCAAGCTGTTACAGACGGCCGAAAAGCTCAGTTTGGAGCAGATGATTCAACAGAGTTTGGACTCTCGCCTCGAGTTGGCAGATCGCGTTTTGCCCCTATTGATTCCCTCCGCCAAGGCCTTGGCCAATCCCATTGGCATTGAAGCAGCCCAAGTTCTAGAGCGCTGGGATCGTCAAAATAATGCCGATAGTCGCGGGGCCGTTTTATTCCTGCTTTGGGCCCTGACCCTCGGCCCTGAGCGGATATTTTCTCGGCCCTGGAATCCCCAAGACCCCCTCAATACCCCGGCTGGCCTGGCGGATTTGAATACGGCTCTGGCAGTATTGGAAGGAGTGGCGGCTCAGATGCAACTGCTATACGGTTCTCTTGATGTTGCTTGGGGGGAGGTGGTAACGATGACGGCAGGAAAAAGTACCCGACCGGCCCAGGGAGGCCCTGGTAATCTGGGGAGTTTCCGGGTGCTGGAACTCAGAGCCAAGGCCGACCAACGTTTCCAGGCGATTGCGGGAACGAGTTACCTCAGCGGGGTGGAATTTAGCAATCCTGTCCAGGCCCAGAGTATTTTGGTTTACGGTAATGCGAGTCAAAGTCAGTCCCCCCACAATGGTGATCAATTGCTCCTCTATAGCCAAAATCAGCTCCGGCCCGTGTGGCGCACCCGCGAAGCCATTCAGGCCCATCTGGAAAAGCAAGAACAATTGCCTTAAAGAGTCTGTGATCTAAAAATGAGTTGCCCATACCCCGTAGCTTGTTGCGATTGGGCTCAGCAAACACCTAGACAATCAAGGGTTTTTAATTAGTTTTGTCCCTGCGAGCTAAGCTTAAACTGGAAGAAAGACACGCTCCTGTATTGCCTCCTGTCTTCCTTGAGTGCTCCCTATGCGCAGGCTATCCCGGTGGTTTTTTGCTGTTTCCAATTTTGGTTTAGACCGGGTTTGGCGTGGCCTGTTGATTGTACTGGCCATTGTGATTCTCTTGAGTGGGTTTAGTATTGCCCAGTGGCGGATGGCAGAGGCGGATCAACAAATCCGTACCTTGCTCCTGAATCAGACTAAAACCATTGCCGCTAGTTTAAATCAGAGTCAACTGGGAAATTTTACGTTTACACCGGCGGATTGGCAACGCCCTTATTTCCAACGTTTGCATCAGCAAATGGCGATCTATGGCAAGCAGTTGGGATATCGCAGTATCTACACCATGGCATTCCGGAGTCAGCAGATTATTTTTGGGCCGGAAAGTTTAGAGCCGGATGACCCCCTGGCAAGTCCGGTGGGAACGGTTTACGAAAAGCCCCCCCCAGAACTTTACCCCCTATTCCAAGCGCCTGGTCACCTCACCATTGGCCCCTATCGGGATGAATACGGACAGTTTATCTCGGCCTTTAGCTCGGTGGTGGATCGGGATACGGGGGCGGTGATGGCAGTGGTGGGGATGGATATAGAGGTCGATGAATGGCAACAGCAATTGAATCGCTTTCGGCTGCTGCCCCTGGGCGTGACGTTGGTGTTAGTGGTGATTTTACTGGGGAGTTTTGCCTTTTCCCTGAGTCGACTGAGTGATAGTTCCCGCTGGCGCTATTGGGGAAGTTACGTTACGGCCCTGGCGGGGGTAATCATAACGCTGAGTATCAGTGGTCTGCTCCAGGAAAATCAGATGCTGGCCCAACAGAAAAATTTTGAGGCGATCGCCAATAATCAGGTCGAACAGTTTTTAGAACAGTTGGTACAGATCCGGGATGAGCAATTGAGGATGCTCAGTCAGTTTATTCTCTCGAGTCAAGAGGTCACGGAGGCGGAGTTTCAACAATACACGCAACCGATGGTGCAGGTGAGTCGAATTCAGCACTGGCAATGGGCTCCCTTGGTTGCGGCGGATCAAAAAAATGCCTTTGAGCAACAGTTGCGCCAACAGGGCCTCCCGAACTTTAGGATTTTTCAGTACGATGCCCAGGGACGAAAAGTCCCCGTCACGGAGCGGGCCGACTACTATCCGGTGCTTTACAGCGTTCCGGCTAATGAGCAAGCCATGATTAAAGGTTACGATTTAGCCACAGATCCGACCCAAGGGTTGGCCCTGCGCTCGGCGGTCACTAGCCGACTGAACACCGCGACAGATCTACTGACCCAGAAGACCCCGGTTAATCAAACGAATACCCTGCGTCTGTACTATCCTGTTTTCCGAAAGGAGGCGATCCTGACGAGTGGAGTCATCTCCGCTGTCATTGAACCGCAAAAATTACTGTCGATTAGCCTAGCCAGTGGCTTTTATCAGCAGACGCTCTCGGATCTGTACTGGTTGGCCCTGTTTGCTGACCGACCGCCCGCAATCCTTGCCGAAAAAGCTGTCGGGACAGAAGCGCCCCAACTGTTCCCCCCAAGCCTAACCAACCACCATGTCAGGAACTTGGTGTCTGTTTATCCTCTGTTTATTTTTGGCAAAACCTATGTGTTAACCGTGTCCCCCAATGCCAACTTCTGGGCATCCTATCCGGTAATTGCAGGGAAAGTCGCCCTCGTGATGGGATTAGGGATGACGATTCTATTGACGATGGTGGTGACTCTGTTGGGGAATCGTCGTCGGGTGATGGAACAGAAAATTCAGGAACGCACCCAGGCATTAAATCAGACTACCGCTGATCTGAAGGAACGAATTAAGGAACTGAACTGTTTGGTGCAACTGAGTCGGCTGACCCAGCAGGAAGATTTCCAGGTGGCGGCCTTTTTGCAACAGTGTGTTGAACTGCTCCCCCCAGCTTTTCAATATCCAGCCATAACCTCGGCTTGTATCCACTGCGGCAATGACCAGTATGTGACCCCTCACTACCAAGCGAGTCCTTGGCAACTGACCGCAACTTTTTCGGGCTGTGGGACAGGGCCAGGACGCATTGACGTTTATTATCGCGAAGATCAAGGGTTTCTCCCCGAAGAAGAAACCCTTCTGCAAACCGTGGCCCGGATCATTGAGGATGTGTTGACTAAGCAAAGTATGGTGATTGCGGTTCAACAGAGTGAGCGCAACTACCGGGCCATTTTTAACTCCACCTTCGAGGCTATTTTTGTTGAGGATATTGATACCGGCGAGATTCTGGATGTCAACGAGCCCGGTCTGAAACTCTATGGCTACCCGACTAAAGCGGAACTGATTGGCCTAGATATTTCTGCCGTTAGTGGCCATGAACCCTGGCAAACCCCAGAGAAAATTTTAGGGTATCTCCAGCAAGCCAAAGCCGGCCAAACTCCTGTCATTGAATGGTTGGGCAAACGCAAGGATGGGGAAACGTTTTGGGTGGAAGTGACCTTGGGGATTGCTACCATTGATCATCACCAACGTATCCTCGCCGTAATCCGGGACATCCGCGAACGTAAGCGCCAGGAGCAAAGAATCCGTTACCTTACCCGTCTCTATGCCACCCTCAGCCAAGTTAACCAAGCCATTATCCACAACCGCACCCAAGATAGTTTGTTTTGGGCAATCTGTACGACGGTGGTTGAGGTGGCCCAATTTTCCCTGGTCTGGATTGGCTGTGTTGACCCCGAAACCCAGGAAATTATCCCCTTTGCTAAGGTCGGTCCAGCGACGGCCTACATCGAGAACATTCACGTCACCGCTCTAGATGAACCCGCCGGCCGAGGCCCCACTGGTACCGCTGCCCGCACCAACCAACTGGTGCTTTGTGAGGACTTTGACACCGATCCTCTCATTGCTCCCTGGCGTGATCGAGCCTTGTCCTACGGTTTCCACTCCTCCGCGGCCGTCCCCATTCAGCAGAATAATCGAGTAGTAGCCGTGCTGACTATCTACTCCTCAGAAAAAGGATTCTTTAGCGCCGATGAACGGGCCTTGCTGCAGGAAATTAGCGACAATATTTCCTTTGCCCTGGATGCCATCCAAGCCGACCTAGACTACCAAGCCACCGAACAAAAATTACGGGAGAACGAGAAAAAACTCCAAGAGGCCCAATTACAAAACCTCTCTAACCGTTTAGCCCTGGCCCTCGAAGCAGGCCTGATCGGGAGTTGGGAATGGACAGAAGGGGAAGGTTTACACTGGGATGCCCAACTCTATTCCATTTACGGCATTGAACCCGTCGGCCGCCCCATGACCCAAAATGATTGGTTGCAGTGTATTCATCCCGATGACCGAGCACGGATGGAAGAAGCCGCCCAAGCCGCCTTTGGCTATCTGTCCCACTTTGAAACGGAATTTCGGATTGTGCGTCCCCAGGGGGAAATCCGCTGGATCTTCGATATTGGCATCGTTCACCGGGATCCTGATACGGGCGGTGTGAACGTTATCGGCATCAATCAGGATATTACGGAGCGCAAACTCGCGGAACTACAACTCCAGCAAACCAACGAGGAACTGGTACGGGCCACTCGTCTTAAGGATGAATTTTTGGCCAATATGAGCCACGAGCTACGCACGCCCCTGAATGCCATTCTAGGAATGACGGAAGTCTTGCAGGAGGAAATCTTCGGGCCGGTGAATCTGAAACAACAGGAGGCCCTGAAGACTGTTGAGAATAGTGGGAACCACCTCCTCTCGTTGATTAACGATATCCTTGACCTCTCCAAGATTGAATCCGGTCAGATGGAACTCAATATTGGCCCAGCGACAATCCCAGAACTCTGTAAAGACAGTCTATCTTTCATCAAACAGCAAGCCATGAAAAAAGGCCTGCGGGTGGAAACCCAGCTAGCCCCGAACCTCCCCGAACTGTGGGTCGATGAACGGCGGATTCGCCAGGCCCTGATCAATCTCCTCAATAATGCGGTGAAATTTACCCCTGAGGGGGGACGGATTACCCTGAGTGTCTCTTGGCCCACCGCGGACAGGGTGCGCTTTAGCGTGGAAGATACGGGCATTGGTATTGCCCCAGAACAGATGGGTAAGCTCTTCCAGCCTTTTATCCAGGTTGATAGCGCCCTCAATCGCCGCTATGAAGGAACGGGTTTGGGCCTGGCCCTGGTCAAACGCATTGTGGAACTCCATGGAGGGGAGATCGGCCTAACCAGCCAAGTTGGGGTGGGGAGTTGTTTTACCCTTGACCTTCCTTGTCCTGAACACGCTCTGGTCTGTTCGGTTCCGGAGGCCAGTCCAGGGCCTGGCATGGAGGCCCTTTCCATCAGCGGCCAATCTCCCCTGATTTTGTTGGCAGAGGACAATGAGAGTAATGGTCTTTCTCTGTCGAGTTATCTCCAAGCCAAGGGGTATCGGGTCGCCTGGGCCAAGGATGGAAAAGCGGCGGTCGCCATGGCGATAGAACAAAAGCCCGACCTAATTGTGATGGATGTACAGATGCCGGAGATGGATGGCTTAGAGGCAATGCAACGGATCCGCACGCAGGAAAACCTTCAGCAAACCCCCATCATTGCCCTAACAGCCCTAGCGATGGAAGACGATGCCAAACGCTGTTTAGCTAGTGGGGCCAATTGTTATCTGAGTAAGCCGGTGCGCTTGAAGGAATTGGCGGGCGTCATCCAGGAATTGCTCCGGTCTACGGGGGCCTGATCCCCATCCTTTAAGGTGAGGCTACCGATGGTTCCCCCTCTGCCAACAGCATCTCCCCTGGTTTAGGGGAGACGGGTGGGGTCAGTTGTGTCGTTAGGCCTCAGAGAAGCGGTAGACTAAATTCGCTATTTAATGAATAGCATTTCTTGATAGGTCGGTAACGGCCACTCGTTATCCGCCACTTCCCCTTCCAAGGCGTCAGCAGATTGGCGGAGCTGATCCATTAAGGGACGCAGGGTTTGGGCGCAATATTGCATTTTGGCTTCGGTAGACTCAAAATCATGTTTAGCTAGCGCCTCCTTTAATTGGTTGGCGGCCGTCAGGAGTTGATTGGCTAGGGTGGCGACACTTTGGGCGACTTGGCTATCCAGGGTAATCCCCAGATTCGAGAGACTGCCCATCGTGCTGGTGAGTTTAGCAAGATAGGACAGGGCCGCGGGATAAATTAAGGTTTTTGCCATGGAAACGGCTAGTTTGGCCTCCACCTCAATGGAAAGAATATATTGCTCTGCATAGACTTCAAAGCGGCTTTCCAATTCCACTGGGGTTAGCACCCCGGTTTTCTGGAAGAGTTCTTCAATGGCCTCGGCTTTGAGATAGGGTAGGGCATCGGCGGTGGTGGGCAGATTGGCGAGGCCCCGCTCTTCAACGGCTATTTTATGCCATTCTTCGGAATAGCCATTGCCGCCAAAAATCACTTGTCCATGCTTCATCATCACTTCCTTGAGGACGGTGAGAATAGCCGCATCTAAATCCAGTCCCTGGTTTAATTCCGTTTCGAGCCGATTACCGATCCAGTCGAGGGAATCCGCCAAAATTGTATTGAGTACAATTAATGGTCCAGACACCGATTGACTAGAGCCCACCGCCCGAAATTCAAAGCGATTACCGGTAAAAGCAAAGGGAGAGGTACGGTTCCGGTCACCGGCATCTTTGGTTAAGGTCGGCAGAACATCGACCCCGAGATCCATCACTCCTTTTTGCTTCGATTCGGTCACGGTTCCATTTTTGATTTGTTCAAACACATCCTCTAATTGGGTACCAAGATAAACCGACATAATGGCCGGAGGCGCTTCATTGGCCCCAAGACGGTGGTCATTGCTGGCGGTGGCAATCGCGGCCCGCATCAGAGGGCCATATTTATGGACACCGCGGATGACGGCACCGCAAAAAATGAGAAACTGCGCGTTATCGTGGGGAGAGTCACCGGGATCTAGCAGATTGCCTTGGGTTTCATTTCCCACTGACCAGTTGACATGCTTGCCGGAACCGTTAATTCCCGCGAACGGCTTTTCATGCAATAAACACATGAAACCGTGCTTTTTAGCCGTATTTTTTAATACCGTCATCAATAATTGTTGATGGTCACTCGCCACATTGGCCGCTTCAAAGAAAGGCGCAATTTCAAATTGTCCCGGCGCGACTTCATTGTGGCGGGTTTTAGCAGGAATCCCTAACTTGTAGAGCGTTTCTTCAACGTCCTGCATAAATACTTGTACTCGCTCAGGAATGGCCCCAAAGTAGTGGTCATCAAATTCCTGGCCCTTAGCAGGGGCCTTACCGAAGAGGGTTCGCCCGGCCAAGAGCAAATCGGGACGTTGCGCCGCAAAACTAGCATCCACCAAAAAATATTCCTGCTCTGCCCCACAGCTTGAGTTAACTCGAGCAATATTACTATGGCCCAATAATTTCAACACTTTATTGGCCGCTTTATCCATCGCGGCGATGGAACGCAACAACGGTACTTTTTTATCTAAGGCTTCCCCTGTCCAGGAAACAAACACCGTTGGAATGCAGAGGGTAGAACCATTATCGGTTTCCATGATGTAGGCGGGACTGGTTACATCCCAACCCGTATAGCCCCGTGCCTCAAAGGTGTCCCGAATTCCCCCGTTGGGAAAGGAAGACCCGTCCGGTTCGCCTTGCACTAAGACTTTCCCCGAAAATTCTGAAATCACTTTGCCGTCACTTTGCACGGAAATAAAGCCGTCATGCTTTTCCGCTGAGAGATTGGTCATGGGGTAAAAAACGTGAGCATAGTATTTTGCCCCCTTGCCCATGGCCCAATCGCGCATCGCCATTGCTACCGCATCCGCAACGGAGGGGTCTAATTTTTGACCCGTGGTGATCGTATTTTTAATCGATTTAAACACAGTTTTCGGCAGACTTGCCTGCATTTTGCTCAGATCGAACACGTTCTCTGCCCAAATGTCTTCTAAATGGGTTGGGGGCACTGAGATCTTGACCGGTGGACGATTAACAATCTGCTGAACTGCCTGCAAACGACCCATATTTCCACTCATGACATAACCTCAATCTTAATCAGGGCTGATCATACCGAAGTCAACCGACCCCATATAGACAGTAAAGATACAAAAGAGAAAATAGCACCACCCTCAATTTCTAAATAGACAGAATAGCAGCGACTCCAAGACTTTAATACCACCATGATTTTCAGGATGGTCTTGGGTGGGCAGGGCCAAGCAAGGACAGGCAACCAGGGGCCGTTTCTTTAAAATCGGGCAGATCTTTCAAAAAAAACTAAATTACAATCATTACATAACGGTAAGTGTTAATAACATGACCCTCCCTTTTTGATGGCAAAAAAGTTTGAGTCCTTTATTTTTTGATTTGTTGACTAGTATTCTTGAATTTAATTGTGTACAGGATCGGCCCTATTGTCCCGTTAGCCCTCACGAGTCAAGTCGATGACAAGGCCTAGGCCTTGCGCCAGCTTGATCAAGCTTTAAGTCTCTCCTGTAACGCCGATCCTCACCGATAAGTATGAGTTTACAATCTGCCCTAATTCGGAATCCGCTCACTGTCTCGCCAGCAACCCCTGTCCGCGAAGCCATTGGCCTGATGTATCAAGGGGAAGGGTCATCTACATCTCCTCTGCCATTAACCTATCCCCTAGACTGTGTGGTAGTCGTGGCCGACAATCAGCAAGTGGTGGGCCTGTTGACGGAACGGGATGTGGTGCGTTTGTGGGCGCAAAGGCAGTTGTTGGATGACTTGGCAGTGGGCCAGGCCATAACTGGGCCCGTCTTGACCCTACGCGAATCGGCCTTAACCGATAGTGCGGCGGCCCTCGCGTTACTGCAACAAAACCGGGTGCGGCATGTGCCCATTGTGGATGACCAGGGCCGACTCGTGGGACTCGTAACGACGGAAAGCCTCCAGCAGGCCTCCCAAACGCAATGTGTCCTAGATCTCCAGCAGAATAGTCAACGCTTTCGGGAAGCCCAACGCATTGCCAAAGTCGGCAGTTGGGAACTGGATCTTCTGAGCAATCGCCTCTACTGGTCGGAGGAAGTTTTTCGCATTTTTGAGGTTGATCCGTCGCAATTTGACGCATCCTATGAAACTTTTTTGAATTTGGTGCATCCAGACGATTGTACTATGGTTGACGAAGCCTACCGTCGCCACCTCCAATATCACCAACCCTATAGCCTGGTGCATCGTCTGCTGATGGCGGATGGCCGGATTAAGTACTTGCAGGAACATTGCGAAACCCACTATGCCGAGGATGGCTCTCCCCGGCTCTCTCGCGGAACAGTGCAGGACATTACGGCTCAAACAGAAGCGGAATGGGAGCGTCAGCAGGCCGTCCAAGCCCTGGCTCAACTCAACCAAGACCTTGAAGAACAAGTTATCCAGCGCACCCAAGAACTGACGGACAAGGAGGCGAAGTATCGAGGCTTAATGGAGTGTGCCGCCGATGCCATTATGTTGGGCAATCTCCAAGGCTACATCCTGGAGGTCAATCAAAAAGCAGCAATACTATTGGGCTATTCCTCGGCAGAACTTACTACCCTACACTTTAGCCAACTGCATCCACCGGAAGAGCTACCGAAGGTTACTACAATTTTTAGAAAAGCCGCTGAACAACTCTCTGCTTCATCCTCCCCCGATGTTCTTATCTTTCAGCGACGTGATGGCTCTATGGTACCGGTAGAATTTACCTGTGCTCTGATTAAGAGCCATGGAGAATTCTTGTTGCAGGGTATTTTTCGGGACATTTCCGAACGACAAGCCATGGAGCAGGCCCTGCGGGCCAGTGAGGCCAAGTATCGCCAGATTATCGAAACGGCCCAGGAGGGTGTTTGGATTATTGATGCGGAAGCGAAGCACCAATTTGGCAATGCGGCCCTGTTGAAAATGCTGGGCCGAACCGCAGAAGAGATGGCCGGCCGTTCCCTGTTGGATTTCTTTGCCCCGGAACTGCATCCTCACATTCAAGAACTGTTAGCGCGGCGACAGGCCGGCATTGCGGAAGTCAATGAAGTGCCTCTCCTGCGGGCAGACGGGTCAGTGGTCTGGACTCTGGCCTCGGCGACGCCCCTTTTTGATGAAGCAGGCCAGTATATCGGAACCATGGCTCTGTTGGCAGACATCACCGATCGCAAGTTGGCCGAAGCAACCCTCCAGGCAGAAAACAACTTCCGTCGTTTGATTTTGGAGAATCTGACGGAGGGATTATGCGTGTGCCAGGCCTGCCCCGATTATCCCTTTGTACAGTTCACCGTCTGGAATCCCCAGATGGAGGTGATAACGGGCTATACCCAGGCGGAAATTAACGAACGGGGCTGGTACCAAACCCTCTACCCCGATCCAGAAGCGCAGGCCCGGGCCATGGCCCGGATGACCGCCATGCGCCAGGGTGATCATATTCAATCGGAAGAATGGACGATTCGCCACCGGGATGGCTCGGATCGGATCCTGGCCATTACCACGTCGCTCCTACTTGGCCCAGAAGATGGGACTCATGTTCTAGCTGTGATGAAGGATGTTACCGAGCAAAAGCAGGCCCAACAATTACTCCAACACAATAATCAACTACTTCAGGGCATCACCCAGGCCCAAGCCCAGTTCATTACGGCCCAGAACCGCCTCGAAATCTTTGAAGGCCTTTTGACCTTGCTTCTCGACATGACCGATAGCGAGTACGGTTTTATTGGCGAAGTCTTGTTCCGGGATGATGGAATCGCCGTGATGGAGGAGAGTTTCCTCAAAATCCGGGGCGTCCCCTACCTCAAGACCCACAGCATTACCAATATTGCCTGGGATGAGGTAACCCAAAAATTCTACGAAGAAAACTACGAACAGGGCATGGAATTCACCAATATGAATACCCTGTTTGGGGCGGTAATTATGACGGGCCGACCTGTGATCGCTAATAGTCCCAGCACCGATCCCCGTCGAGGCGGCATTCCCGAGGGCCATCCTCCCCTCAAGGCCTTTTTAGGCCTGCCCTTCTTTAGTGGCGATACCCTGATCGGCATGGTCGGGGTGGCCAATCGGCCCGGTGGCTATACTCTAAAACTGGTTGAGACTCTCCAACCGCTGTTGGTGACCTGTAGTAACCTGATCGAGGGCTATCGGGAAAATCGACGGCGACGCCAGGCCGAGGTCATTATTCATCAACAGGCCGAGCGAGAGGCTTTACTGCGACAAATCAGCCAGCGGATTCGTCAGTCCCTCGATCTCCAAGTTATCTTTGATACGGCTTGTCAGGAAATTTGCCAGGCCCTCCAGGCCGACCGGGTGGGGATTTTCAAGTTTTATCCGGATGCTCACTACAATGATGGGGAGTTTGTGGCGGAATCCCCGATAACGGAATGGCCCTCTGTCTTAGCGGTGCGGGTTCATGACCATTGTTTTGGTGAAAACTTTTCCTCCCTTTATGCTCAGGGACGCTACTACGCCGCCGATGATATTGAAAACAACGGCTTAGAACCTTGCCATAGCGCTATTTTGACCCAGTTTGGTGTCCGGGCCAATCTGGTTTTGCCCCTACAGTACAGACAGCAATTATGGGGACTCCTCTGTATTCATCAATGTTCGGCTCCCCGTCAGTGGCAAACTTCAGAGATTGCTTTAGTGCAACAACTGGCCAACCAATTGAGTATTGCCATCTACCAGGCCAGTCTTTATGACCAAGCTCAGATGGAATTGTTAGAGCGGCAACGGGCCGAGGCCCAGTTAGCGTCCCAACTCCGTCAGCAACAGGCCCTGGCCACCATTACCCAACTGATCCACCAAGAGGCCCTGGAACTACCCCAGATCCTCGTCACGGTTACTCAGCAAGTGCGAGAGGCCCTGAAGGGCGACCGGGTGATTGTCTTCCGGTTATACCCCGACGGCCGTAGTCAGATTGTGGAGGAGTCGGTGGTCGATGGCCTGCCGCGCCTCCGTGACCGCCATTGGCCCGATGAAGTGTGGTCTCAAGAGATTTTGGATTGTTACTGGCAGGGCCAACCCCGCATTGTCCCCGATGTCATGGATGATACTTGGACAGATTGCCTGGTTGAGTATTCCCTAGAAGGGCAAATTCAGTCCAAGATGGTTGCCCCCATTTTGCAGGAAATCACCCCGCCGGAAAGTCACCGCTGGGTGGCCCCCCAGGCGAATAACAAACTGTGGGGCGTTCTGGTCATCCACGCCTGTACCGAAAAACGGGTCTGGCTAGACAGCGAGGCCCGACTCTTGCAACAGGTGGCCAACCAAGTGGGGATTGCGATTCACCAGGCAAATCTTTTTGAGCAATTACAACAGGAATTGGGAGAACGCCAACGGGTGCAATCTCAACTGCTGGAGCGTAACGAGCAACTCGCCATAACCAATACTGAGCTAGAACGGGCTACCCGTCTCAAGGATGAATTTTTAGCCAATATGAGTCATGAACTGCGGACGCCCTTAAATGCGGTTTTGGGTATGACGGAGGGCCTGCAGGAAGGTATTTTTGGACTCATTAATGACAAGCAACTCAAGGCCCTGCGGACTGTCGAGAGCAGTGCCAATCACCTCTTGTCTCTGATTAATGACATTCTGGATGTGGCCAAAATTGAGTCGGGACAGGTCAGCCTCGACTACAGTGTCACCTCGATTGAACAACTATGCTATTCCAGTCTCGCCTTTGTTAAACAGCAGGCCCTGAAAAAACAGATTCGCCTGGAAACCAACATTCCTCCCCGTTTGCCGGCCATCACCATTGATGAAATCCGTATGCGGCAAGTGTTGCTGAATTTGCTCACCAATGCCGTGAAGTTCACCTCCGAAGGCGGTCGGGTGAAGCTAGCTGTTTCCGTTTTACTTTCAGACCCTGGAACGCTCCCCTATCTACGCTTGGCGATTACCGACACGGGGATTGGCATTGCCCCGGAAAATATTGCCAAACTCTTTAAACCCTTTGTCCAAATTGATAGTGCCCTCAACCGCAAATATACCGGCACGGGCTTGGGCCTGGCCCTGGTTAAACAAATTGTGGAACTCCACGGGGGCCGCGTTGGCCTCACCAGCGAGTTGGGGGTGGGCAGTTGTTTCACCGTTGATCTCCCCTACCGAGCGGCATCCTCCATCGCCAACTCAGGAAATATAGGCTTGGAGAATGAGGCGGCTCTCTCCTTCCTGGAAACTGGGGCATTGGAATCCGCCCGAGGGCCTTTAATTTTGCTAGCGGAAGATGAACCGGCCAACGTGATTACCATCTCCAGTTATTTAGAGGCCAAAGGTTATCGCCTCATCTGTGCCAATGATGGCCGGGAGGCCCTTGAATTGGCCCTGGCCCATCCGCCCGATCTCGTCTTGATGGATGTGCAAATGCCGGAGATGGATGGCCTAGAAGCCATACGAAAAATGCGTCAGCAGGCAAGCTTGTGCAACATTCCGATCATTGCCCTAACGGCCCTGGCTGCGGAGGGAGATCGAGAACGCTGTTTAGCGGCGGGGGCCGATGACTACCTGAGTAAACCCGTTCGACTCAAGCAATTGGATAGCACGATTAAGGCATTACTGGGCTCCTAATCTCTGGTTTTGGAGACAACCGTAAATCAACCTGGATAACACAATGAATCATCAAATAATCAATTTATAATTAACCTATAGTTCAACAGATCAACGCCGAAGCCTCCACTAGCAGAAAAGGGGGTCTTGATGGAGCTGACGCTGGCCGATACCGTTATTCGTGAGCCGATTGCCGTTTCCCCCGTAATCACTGTCAGGGAAGCTATCGCTCTGATGAGTGGGGCCCGCTCCTATGGTGAAGTTGACTCGACAACTCCGACAGAGGCCCAGCAGATGATGCTAGAAGCTCGGGCAAGTTGTGTGGTTGTCCTCGACGCCCAGCGGGTCATCGGCATTGTCACGGAACAGGATGTGGTGCGTCTCTGCGCTCAACAGCAATGCCTTGATGAAATATCGGTGGGTCAAGTAATGACAAGATCGGTACAGACCCTGCGGGAATCCACTATGACCGATCCCTTAGCAGTGTTTTCTGTACTCCAGCAAAACCATCTCCGCCCTTTACCCGTGGTGGATGAACAGGAGCATTTATTGGGCCTGGTAACTCCTGCCACCCTGCAACTGGCATTGCACCCGACGGCCCTGTTGAACCTCCAGAAACAACTGCAACGAGAACGAACCGTGGCCCATTTAGCCACTCAAATTCGTGCTTCCCTGAGCCTACAAACGATATTAGAGACTGCTGTTGAGCAAATTCATCAAGTGATCGACTGCGATCGCGTTTACATTTGCCAATTTGGGCCGGACTATGCCGGGGTGGTGGTGGCCGAATCCACTCATTTAGCCGAATCCCTGCTGGGAGTGCGGATTTTCGATACCTGCTTTCAGCAGGAGGTGCCCCATCTCTACCACGAGGGCTATGTGCGGGTCGTCCCAGACATCTACACCATGGAGATAGCTGATTGCCACCGGGCCTTACTCATTCGTCTGCATATTCGCGCCAAGGTGCTACTACCGCTCTTCTGTCGGGAGCAACTCTGGGGCCTGCTGAGTGTTTCCGAAAGTCATAGCGCAAGGGATTGGCAGGCGGACGAAGTGGATCTACTCCGCAACCTCGCCACGCAGTTGGCGATCGCCATCCAGCAAGCCTCAACCTATGAACAACTGCAATTGGAGTTGCAAGAGCGCCAACAAAGAGAAGCCCAACTACGTCAGCTCACCCAACGCTTACAAGAGGCTCAACGCATTGCCCATTTAGGCAACTGGGAACTGGATCATCGACAGAATCACCTCTATTGGTCGGAGGAGGTTTTTCGCATCTTCGAGATCGATCCGCAGCAATTTGGGGCCTCCTACGAAGCCTTTCTCGATTTGGTGCATCCCGAGGATCGCCCGGTGGTCAATACAGTCTATGAAAATCATTTGAACAATCACCAACCCTACAATCTGGTACATCGCCTGAAAATGGCTGATGGTCGTATCAAATATGTGCGTGAGCAGTGCGAAACCCGTTACAGTGCTGAGGGCACTCCCCTGCTCTCTCAGGGAACGGTGCAAGACATTACCCAACAGCGGCAGGCCGAACTAGAACGACTGCTGACCGCCCAAGCGCTGGAACAACTCAATATTGAATTGGAAGACCGAGTGACCCAGCGCACTGCCGAACTGGCGGAACGGGAAGCTCGCTACCGGGGCTTGCTGGAAGAGGCCGCCGATGCCATTTTGTTGACCGATCTTCAGGGCAACATTCTAGAAGCGAACCAGAAAGCAGAACTGTTGTTGGGCTATCCTCTGGCAGAGCTGACAACCTTGCAGGTGACCCAATTGCACCCCCCGGAAGAACTCGAGCGGGTGGGCAGTACGTTTGCCGAAATTACTCAACAACAACGCACCCAAGTTCTGGATATCACCTGCCGTCGGCGCGATGGCGGAACGGTGCCGGTGGATATTACGGCCAGTGTGATTAACCTGAAGGGAGAAGTCCTGGTACAGGGGATTTTTCGTGACATCACTGAGCGCAAACAGATTGAACTGGCCCTGCGGGAGTCTCAGCAATTCCTGCAAATGGTTCTGGATACCGTTCCCATTGCCGTTTTTTGGAAGGATCGCGCGTCTAACTATTTAGGGGCCAATCGACGCTTTCTCCAGGATGCAGGTCTCAGTTCTGTTGCAGAATTAATCGGTAAAAATGACTTTGATCTGCTCTGGGGAGCGACAGAAGCCAAAGCCTATCGTGCCGACGATTGCATGGTTATGGAAGGGGGCGAGGCCAAACTGGGCATCATCGAAACCGTTAGCAAATCCGACAATCAGATCCACTGGGCGGAGACGAATAAATTGCCTCTCCGTAATCTGGCAGGGGAGGTGGTCGGCGTTCTGGGAACGTCTCAGGATATTACCGAACGGAAAAACGCTGAAAATAGCTTACGAACCCAGTTAGCGGCAATCGAGGCGGCGGTGGACGGGATTGCCATTCTTCAGGATGACCATTTCCTGTATCTCAATTCTGCCCACGTGAAAATGTTTGGTTATGAGCAGGCAGAAGAGCTAATTGGACACAGTTGGCACATTTTGTATGGGCCTGAGGAGCTAGAGCGTTTCGATCGAGAAGTAAACCCCTCGTTATTAGCCCACCAGTCCTGGCAAGGAGAAGTCACCGCCACCCGCAAAGATGGCACCACTTTTCCTGAGCAGTTATCCCTAACTATTTCGGGGGACAATATCTTGATCTGCGTCTGCCAGGATATTAGTGCTCGCAAAGCGGCCGAACTGGCCCTGAAAGAGAGTGAAACTCGATTCCGGCGAGTGTTTGCGTCCAACGTGGTAGGGATGATGTTTACCGACTTTAGCGGTCAAATCATGGATGCGAACGATCGTTTTCTGCAGATCATTGGCCGTAGTCGCGCTGACCTAGAAGCCCATCGCATCAATTGGGCAGAGATGACTCCCCCAGAATATCTAGAAGCCGACCAGCAGGTGATGGCCCACCTACAACGCTACGGCGAGATTTCACCGTGGGAGAAAGAGTACCTGCGTCCAGATGGCAGTCGTGTCGCGGTCTTGCTCGGCATTGCCATGTTCTCTGAACGTGATAGTCGCTGTGTGTGTGTTGTACTCGACATCAGTGATCGTAAACAGGCCGAGGTCGAACGCCAGCAACTCTCCACCCGTCTAGAATTAGCAGCCAAGTCCGGCACCATTGGCATTTGGGATTGGGATATTAGCCACGATAACCTGACCTGGGATAATTCGATGTACGAACTGTATGGTATTGTCCCTCATCAATTTGACAACATTTATCAGGCCTGGTTAAGCCGGGTTCATCCCGAAGACCAACCCCGCACTCATCAGGCCATTCAGCAGGCATTAGCCGGGGAAAAAGACTACGACCCCGAGTTTCGAGTGCTACATCCCGATGGGAACCTCCGTTATATCAAGGCCTATGGTGTGGTGAACCGCGATGCCCAGGGGCAACCCCAACGGATGATTGGCGTTAACTACGACGTGACGGAACAAAAACAGGCGGCACAGGCCTTGCAGGCGGCCAAAGAGGCGGCCGAATATGCCAACCGGGCCAAAAGTGAATTTTTGGCCCTGATGAGCCATGAGATTCGTACCCCGATGAATGCCATCCTGGGCCTGACCTATCTGGCCCTCCAGGCCGAGCCGCCAGACCCCCAACAGGGGTATCTCAGCAAAATCCGAGTCGCGGCCCAGTCGCTTTTACAAATTATCAATGATATTTTAGACCTCTCTAAAATTGAAGCCGGCAAACTGGAGCTGGAATGCATTCCCTTTGACCTCGATGAAGTTTTAAACCAGCTCACCAATATCCTGGCCCTCAAGGCCCTGGAGAAAGGGATAGAGTTAGTGTTCCAAGTAGACAAAGAAGTCCCGCAACAATTAATTGGCGATTCTCTGCGGTTACGCCAAGTGCTAATGAACCTAATTGGCAATGGCATCAAATTTACAGAAGTGGGAGGGGTGCGGGTTTCGATTACCGTCATCACCGCTGGCCCAGATACGGTTAAACTCCGATTTGAGATCCAAGATACGGGCATTGGCATTGCTCCAGAGCAAATCACCAAGCTGTTCCAAGCCTTTACCCAAGCCGACCTGTCTATTACCCGCAAATACAGCGGCACGGGCCTGGGCCTGTCTATATGCAAGCGTCTAGTGACCTTAATGGGGGGAACGCTCGGTGTCGAAAGTGAAGTGAACCGGGGTAGTTGTTTCTATTTTGAGGTGACCTTGGGTTACATTCCCTCATCCCAGCTGCTCCCGGCCGTCGCAGTCTTGCCCGATTTAGAGGGCCTCAGGTCTTTGGTCGTCGATGACAATCCCCTCACCCGAGATACCTTAGAGCATATCTTAACCTCCTTTTCTTTTCGGGTCACCACGGCCAGTTCTGGGGCCGAGGCCCTGGCCTATCTGCGTCAGGCCCACGATGACCCCTACCAACTAGCTCTGATTGATTGGTCGATGCCCGAAATGGATGGTCTCCAAACCATTCGTCAGATCAAATCCGACCCCAATTTATCCGCTCTGCCCCATATTTTGATGGTAACGGCCTATCATCAGGAAGTGATTCGGCAACAACTGACCGAGCTCGGCATTAACATCCTTTTACCGAAGCCCTTCAATCGCTCTCAGTTATACAACGCTATCCTGGGAAGCTTTGGTTATGCTCCCCCTAACCCGCCTAAACAAGCCGAGGACGTGAGTACCGACCAGTACAAAACGGTCTTGCAGGGGGCCTCGGTATTGGTCGTTGAAGATAATGAGGTTAACCAACTGATTGCCCAGGAATTATTGGCAAGTGTGGGGATTCAGGTTGATCTCGCCGCATCGGGGGAAATTGCCCTGGCAAAAGTCCAAGCCCATCGTTACCAGGCCATCCTGATGGATATTCAAATGCCCAACTTGGACGGCCTGAGCACTACTCGTCGGATTCGCAATCTGAGTGTTGAGGTGGGCAACTTGGAGCAGGAGTATTTTGCGACGGTGCCTATTATCGCCATGACAGCCCATGCCATGAAGACGGATCGGGCCAAGAGCCTGGCGGCTGGCATGAACGATCATATTGCCAAACCCATTGATCCCCAAGTCTTGTTCCATATCCTGGTTAAGTGGATTGCCCCCGAAACCACCTGGGAAGATCTGCTTTCTGCCCCTGTCCCCGACCAGCCAGCGGCCCTGCCCTTCACCGTGCCCGGCCTGGCGGTGGCCACGGGCTTGGCAAGAGTTGGCGGGGATTCGGCGGTCTATGAACGTCTTTTACATCGCTTTTGCCAAAGTCATCACCCCACGCCGGAAGCGCTACAAACGGCCCTCGCTGTTGCGGATCGGGAGCAACTGGCCTACTTGGTTCATACCCTCAAAGGCTCCGCCGGTAATATTGGTGCCGAGGACTTATTTGACCAGGCCAGTTCCCTAGAAGCCAATTTAAGGAATGACGCCATCCCCCTTAGCTCCCTGGCGACGTCGGTGCTCAACTTGGCATCTCGCCTCCAAGATCTCCTGAGGGCCCTGGCCACGGTTCTGGATCAAGGGGATGATGCGGTTAGTTCCGAGGGATCGAGTCCGACCATCAGTCTCTCGGAGGTACTGTCGGTTTTGACTGAGATTTCAGATCTCCTCGAAACAGATTTGCCCGAAGGCATCGCTCGCCTTGACCACCTCCGCCAACACCGGTATGACCCTGTCCTGCAGGAGCACCTACAGGTGATCGCCGGTCATCTAGCCGAGTTTGATACGGATACTGCTCATACCCTTATACAATCACTAGTAACAGATTTAAAGACCGATAAACGATAATTTATGGATACCCTATAGCCAATGTCTACCACCCCCAAACCCAAAGTCTTGATTGTCGATGACAGTCCCGATAACCTCCAGATGCTGATGGAGATTTTGAAGACGGATTATGCCGTGGTGGTGGCAACAACGGGGGAAAAGGCCCTGCAGTTGGCTCGGAAAATCCCGCCCCCTGATCTGATTATTCTCGATGTCATTATGCCGGGTATGGATGGCTACGAAGTCTGTACCCAACTTAAGCAAGATTTCCAGACTCAGGCCATTCCGGTCATCTTTGTCACGGCCCTGGGGGAAGCGGGCCATGAATCCAAGGGCTTTGAACTAGGGGCAGTGGACTATATTATCAAGCCCTTTAGTCCCCCCGTCGTGAAAGCACGCCTCAAAAGCCACCTAACGATGCAACAACTCTACAACGAACTCCAACAGACAAATCAGGAACTCTCACGAGCCACCCACCTGAAAGACGAATTTCTAGCCAATATGAGTCACGAACTGCGGACTCCCTTAAATGCGATTTTGGGTATGACGGAAGGCCTCCAGGAAGGTATTTTTGGCCTCATTAACGAAAAGCAACTCAAGGCCCTGCGCACTGTTGAAAGTAGTGCGAATCATTTACTTTCCCTGATTAATGACATTCTGGATGTAGCCAAAATTGAGGCGGGGAAAATCACCCTCGACTACGGTAGCACTTCAATAGAATCTTTGTGTCAATCAGCCTTAACTTTTATCAAACAGCCAGCTCTCAAAAAAAATATCCAACTGCAAACTGATATTCCCTCCGACCTATCTGACATATGGGCTGATGAAATCCGTCTGCGGCAGGTTTTATTAAATTTGTTGACCAATGCGGTGAAGTTCACCCCTGAGGGGGGCACCGTGACCCTAGCTCTTTCGGTTTTACCCCCAGAAAAGAATGAACCGGCCTATCTCCGCTTTGCCATCACCGATACAGGCATTGGCATTGCGCCGGAAAATATGGTCAAATTATTTAAACCTTTTGTTCAAATTGACAGTGCTCTCAACCGGCAATACAATGGCACGGGCTTGGGGCTAGCCCTCGTGAAGCAGATTGTGGAACTCCACGGAGGTCACGTGGGTCTCGTCAGTGAATTAGGGGCCGGTAGTTGTTTCACGGTTGATCTGCCCTATGAGCCGAAGCCCGATTCCTCTCCCCACGCTCAGGATTTCTCCTACGCCAATGGGACGGGTCGTGTTATCCCTGAGACGAGCCCCTCTTTGAGACCGTCAGCCGCTTTAATTTTGCTGGTGGAAGATGAGCCAGCTAATGTAATTACAATTTCCAGCTATTTAGAGGTTAAAGGTTATCGTCTACTCTGTGCCAACGATGGGCGCGAAGCCATCGAACTGGCCCTGGCCCATCATCCCCATCTAATCTTGATGGATATACAAATGCCGGGAATGGATGGGCTAGAAGCCATACGGCAAATCCGTCAGCAGGAAGCTCTGCAGGAAACGCCGATCATTGCCCTAACGGCCCTGGCCGCGGAGGGAGATCGAGAACGTTGTTTGGCGGCCGGAGCCGATGAGTACCTTAGTAAACCCGTGCGACTCAAGCAATTGGAGAAAACTATTCAGGCCTGGCTGGCTCACGGTCACTCATAATCTTTTGCTCTAGGCCCGACGGCTCAGGGCCGTTCTAATTTCTGCGTGGCGTTCACGGGTAATGGGATAATAGGCCGCAAGCACAATCCCGAACAGGAGGAAAACCGCTGGCAGGGGAGCCACGGCAAACCGAATTGCCCAGAGGGCACTATCCGGCTGGACAGGAATCGCTTCTCCGGGAATGCGGGGAATAAACCCGGCGGCTTCTAAGGTGATACCCACTAAAAAGAGACCCAGGGCCAGCCCAATTTTTTGCAAAAGAACCATAAAAGCATAGAAAACCCCTTCCCGTCTTTGGCCCGTTTGCAGTTCATCCCAATCCACCACATCGGGAATCATCGACCAGGGAATCAGGTAGGCCACGGATACACCAAAACCCGCCAAAATGGCCAACAGATACATAGCAGTGATTTGCCCCGGTTGCAGGAGCCATAAACCCGTCTGGGCCCCCAACCACACCAGCATCCCCAGTACATAAACCACCTTTTTATCCCAGCGCTGACAGAGGAATTGCCAGAAAAAGAGCATCAGCAAAGCCGTGCCCTGAACGGCCAGGGCCACCGTCCCCGATTGCTCTTCACTGAGACGCATCCAACTAACAACGTAGTACACCAGGATCGAAGCGGTGAGTTGAACGGCTAACCAGGAGCAGAGGTAAATACCAATCACAAACAAAAAAGCCCGGTTAGCAAAGGCAATTTTGAGTTGGGCCAGCAGGGGTAAGGCCTCGGCACTGACCGTTGACCCCTGGTGGTTTTTGGTTTTCAGCAGATGGAACTCGGTTTTAATGTCCGTCAGCGTATAGCCAAAGGCCCCGACCATGGCTCCGAGCAGAAGCAGAAAAAAGACGAGGTGATCTAGGTTCCCGATGATCAAGCCATGGGCCAGGCCAACCCCCGCCAGAGCTAAACCCGTGAACAGTAACCCTTGACCCAAACGACGACGCAGACGCGGTTCCAGAATGGCCTGGTAGCCCCGTTCTTGCAAACGCAGGGCACACCAGAGGAGGGCCACGGTGGAGAGTACCGCACACATGATCCCTAGTTGCCAGAATTGGGCCTTGGGTTGGTTGGGTAAGCTCCGGGCAATCAGGATATAGAGAATCAGGGAAAGAATACTACCGCCAATGGAAAAGGCAAAGCGAAAACTGTTCAGGCGAGTCCGCTCGTTATAGTCCTGGGTCAACTCCGGGGTCATGGCCGTGTAAGGAAGATTGACCATGGTATAGGCCAAGTTAAAGCCAATGCCAACGGCGGTGTAGTAGGCAAATAGGCCCCATTGATTGACGCTGGCTTCAGAGCTGAAGTGGGGAATGAGCCACTGGGCCAGATAGAGCAAAACGAAGGGAACAATACCCGCCAGCATCCAGGGCAAACGGCGGCCCCAGGGGGTTTGCAGGCGATCACTCCATAGACCAACGATAGGATCATTCACCGCATCGAAAATTTTGCCGATCATCAGCACACTTCCGGCCAGGCCCGCTGGCAGGCCAGCCACATCGGTGAGAAAGAAGAGCAGATAAAAAACTAGGATATTGGCGGTAACGGCAGGGCCAAAATCCCCGGCCCCATAGGCCAATTTGGTACTGAAATGGAGTTTTTCCGGGGACAGGGATGCCATGGTTAGCCCACCACGTAGGCCACTTTTAAGGCCCAGATAATTAAGGCCCCGATACTGCCGAGGACAAGAATAGCGGAAACAATGACCAGGACAGGCTTATCGGCCCCGTCAAATTTCATGATGCCACGGTTTAGGTCTGACATAAAAAGCTAACCCCTTGGGAAATGCAAGATAAGGAAGAACAAGAAATTAGAATTTTTCAAGTTTTAAGTGTATCGTCTCCTTTACGGCTAGGTAGGTTTGCTTAATAACATTTAGCGTAAGTATCTTTGAGCGGGTGGGAGTCTTAACCTGGACATAATCGTTGCTGGAGGGGCTTGGGGTAAGATTGGGGAAAGTTTTGCCCCGACGGCATTTTTCTCCAAAGCCATGACTCAAACTCCAGACCTCCAAGACCCCCAATACTATTTCAATCGTGAGTTAAGTTGGTTGGCCTTTAACTACCGAGTCTTAGCGGAGGGGATGGATGAGCGCACACCTTTGCTGGAGCGTCTCAAGTTTTTAGCCATTTTTAGTTCCAATCTAGATGAGTTTTTCATGGTGCGGGTGGCCGTCCTCAAGCAACAACTAGAAGCCAACGTTTCCAAATTGCCTCCCGATGGCCGCACCCCAGCCCTGCAACTTCAGGAGATTAGTGAGGCCCTGCGCCCCCTGCTCAAACAACAGGAACAGGTGTTTGAATTAAGCCTGAAGTCGGAACTAGTGCAGCAGGGAATCCACCTGACCCACTACGTTGACCTCAACCAAGAAGAACGCCATTACCTGCATCGCTTTTTCAAAGACCATATTTTTCCAGTATTGACCCCTCTAGCCGTCGATCCGAGCCATCCCTTTCCCTACATTTCCAATCTCAGCCTTAATCTGGCGGTGGTGGTGCGCGATCCAGAAACCGATGAAGAACTTTTTGCGCGGGTCAAGGTGCCTAAAATTCTGCCGCGTTTTGTTTCCCTGCCCGCAGAAATTTGCCGGCCCAAGGGCGACCCCCACTGGGTTTGGAGCGGTGTTCCCCTAGAGCAAGTGATTGCCCATAACCTAGAGGCCCTGTTTCCGGGAATGATCATCCAGGAATGTCATCCCTTTCGCGTGACTCGCAACGCGGATCTTTCCGTTGAAGAAGATGAAGCCGATGACCTCCTGCTGGCCATTGAACAGGAATTGCGCAAACGACGGGTGGGTAAATCAGCGGTGCGTCTGGAAATCCATGCCTCAACGCCCCAGGCTATCCGGGAGCGATTAATGGGGGATCTCGGCCTGGCAGAAATTGACGTTTATGACATTGATGGCCTGCTGGGTCTGAAGGATTTGTTCTTTTTCCTCTCCCTGCCCTGTCCCCACCTGAAGGATACGCCCTGGTCGCCCGTGGTTCCCGTCTTCCTCAAGCGCGTTAAGGAAATTGTCGATGGCGATGAAGACGGTGAAATTCAACAGGAAGGCTCCGATATTTTTACCCTAATCCGCAATGGCGATATTTTAGTCCATCACCCTTACCATTCCTTTGCGGCCTCTGTCCAACAGTTCATCACCCAGGCCGCCCACGACCCAGATGTTCTGACTATCAAAATGACCCTCTATCGCACCTCAGGGGATTCTCCCATTATCAATGCCCTAATTTCTGCCGCTGAAAACGGCAAGCAAGTGGCGGTCCTGGTGGAACTCAAAGCTCGCTTTGATGAGGAAAATAACATTACCTGGGCCCGTAAACTAGAGCAGGCGGGAGTTCACGTTGTCTATGGCCTGGTGGGCCTGAAAACCCACACCAAGACCATGCTGGTGGTACGCCAGGAAGGCAAAAATCTCCGGCGCTACGTTCACATTGGTACGGGTAATTACAATCCCAAAACCGCTAAACTTTACACCGATCTGGGCCTCTTGAGTTGTCGGGAGGCATTGGGGGACGACCTCACCAATCTGTTTAACTACTTGACCGGCTACTCTCGCCAAACAGCTTATCGCAAACTGCTGGTGGCCCCAGTCAATATGCGAGAACGCATGATCGAAATGATCAACCGAGAAGCCGAGCATTGCCGTAATGGCCGCACCGGCCGGATCGTGGCCAAAATGAATGCCTTGGTAGATGCGCCCGTGATTCGTAGTTTGTATCAGGCCGCCCAGGCGGGGGTGAAAATCGACCTGATTGTTCGGGGTATCTGCTGTCTGCGACCTGGCCTGCCCGGCATCAGTGAGAATATTCGCGTGATTAGTGTTGTCGGTCGCTTCCTAGAGCATTCCCGTATCTACTATTTCCATAACGACGGCCAAGAAGAGGTCTATATCGGTAGTGCCGACTGGATGGGCCGTAACCTCAGTCGTCGGGTCGAAGCAATTGTCCCCATCGAAGACCCTGCCATTATGCAGGAACTCCAGGAAATCCTCGGTATTTTACTGGCCGATAACCGCCATGCCTGGGAACTCCAACCCGATGGTTCCTACCTCCAACGCCGGCCCCAGGCCAACGAGCAGGCCCATAGCGCCCAGGATATTTTCATGGCCCAGGCCAGTCACCATGCCCTAAACGGAGAAATTTAGGTAAGTCCATTTTTGCTGGACGCTAAACATTATCCTGGCGCAGGGCCAGAATGGTTTTCTGTAAAATCTCAAGGGCCTGGTCAATCTCGGCTTCGGTGGTAAATCGTCCTAGGCCAAAGCGCAAAGAAGCCCGCGCCAAGGACTCCTCTCGACCTAGGGCCATGAGTACATGGGAGGGCCGGGGATTGCTAGCAGAACAGGCGGATCCCGAGGAAAGGGCCAGGTAGGGCTGGAGGGCCAACAATAAACTAGTTCCCTTAACCCCTGCGATACCGACATTCAAGTTGCCGGCTAAACGCGCTTCGGTATCCCCATTGAGATAAATTCCCCCTAGGGATTGCAGGCCCTGCCACAACCGCTCCCGCAGGGCCCGTTGACGGGGGATCTCCGTGCTTTGCTCGGCCAGGGCCAGGGCCACCGCCTGGCCAAAACCGACAATTTGGGGGACAAAAAGCGTGCCCGCCCGCAGCCCTTGTTCTTGACCACCGCCGTGGAGTTGGGGGGCCAAGCTAACATGGGGAGAGCGCTGACGCCGGTAGAGGGCCCCAATGCCCTTAGGACCATAGAGTTTATGGGCCGTGATCGATAGGAGATCAATCGACATTTGCTCAACATCCAGGGGAATTTTCCCCAGGGCCTGGGCCGCATCGGTATGAAACAAAACACCCCGCTGACGACACAGGCGACCAATCTCCGCCAGGGGTTGAAGCACACCAATTTCGTTATTAGCAGCCATCACCGACACCAGCAGAGTATCCTTCTGCAGAGTGGCCTGGAGTTGCGCTAGATCCAAGCTGCCATTATCCTGTACCGGCAAGTAGGTCACCTCAAATCCCAGAGATTCCAGGTAGCGACAGGGCTCTAAAACGGCTGAATGCTCCGTCTGGACAGTAACGAGATGTTTGCCCCGACCCAAATAGGCCTCCGCGACTCCCTTCAGGGCCAGGTTATTGGCTTCGGTGGCCCCGCTGGTGAAAATAATTTCCTCCGGTTGGGCCTGGATAGCCGCCGCCAGGATTTCTCTGGCCTGTTTCACTGCGGCCGCGGCCTCCCAGCCGTAGCGGTGTTGACTGCCTGGATTGCCGAAGTTCTTTTGAAAATAGGGCAACATGGCCGTCAACACGCGGGGATCGAGGGGGGTTGTGGCCTGGTTATCGAGGTAGATGGGCCGCTGTCCCATGGTTAGGCTTGCCGTTGCTTGAGGTAGGTAAAGACCGATTTATCGCCAATATCGGGCGGAATCGGCTGAATACTCTTGCGGACGACGAAAATTAGTAGTAATCCCGCCAACAGGGCCAGCAGAATCTGTTCTGCTTCAAGGGTTAACCAATGAAAAAGATGGCCCAAAATCAGAATCGGCAGCAGAGGCGTGAGGCACTTGGTTTCCAATCGGTTAAAACAAAAGGCCTCTTTGAAAAAGATCCCGGTCAAGGCGGCAAAACTAAAACCCAGGCCCCAGAGGCTAGAGGGATTGTGGTAAACGTAGGCCAGTAGGGGCTCCGAGTGCATCAAGCCCAGGAGCAGGGCCGTTGCCGTGCCAATGGCCCAGAAGGTTTGTAGAAGCCGATGAAGAGGTACTAAATAGATATGAATTTTCCACAAACTCAGGCCGAGTCCTAGACTAAACAGGGCAAAGAGGGCAGTTAAAGCCTGGAGGAGACCCCCCGTGGGCGGGAGTCGCAGGATTAGGCCCGTCCCCAGGATGACACTCAGCCCCACCATACCTAGGCCCGTGCGGTAGAGAATCACATCACGGCGGTCTTGGTCATCAATGGTAAAGTCGCCAAATTGGCCCTGGTAAACAGGGGACGGGGTTATCATTTTGCCTCAACTTTGCTTACAACAAACGGAGCACCCACTCCGTGGATGACCCTATTTTAGGGGAGCAAAGCCAAAGGTGGCATCAAATTGTTCACACCAGATCCCGACGGTATTAATCTCCTTCAGATTAACGGTGGCGGGAATTTCATACCGTTGCTTACCCGTAAAATTCTTGAGGGGAGACAGTTTGATGTAGGACATCCCTTTGAGGTGGACAGGGAGTTTGCTTGGCTTGGCCAGAATGACCTTAAGGTCAGGGCCATCGGTCGAGGTTTTAAAATCAGGCCCTAACTCAACATAGGTCTTATTCCCTTCCTTAACAATTTTGGCGGTGCCGGAAGTCGGTTTTTCCACCTGCATAAAACTGCCTTGGGAGCCAATGCTGGCCGCGATACTGGGGATGGGGAGAATGACACCCGCGCTGAGCATGAGCAGACTGGAGAATACGAAGGATTTGATCGGTTTCATGGTTTTTGTCCTGGTTTGAGAAAAATCCAGCATCGCCCCGGCCCTGTCCCTAAAAGCATGAGTCAAGGCCAGAAGCGACTGATTGCTTCTAATACGGAGCGGAGTCGGGCCTGGATGAGGGGCGGAGGATATTCCGGCCTTGTCTTGAAGTCCGTCGGGCGGTTGACCATGGCCTACATCCCTTGAATGGTTAGAGATGTTTCCAATCGTGACACCATGGCCAGGCCGGTTTCACTCCAGGGCCGAACAGGGGTCACTTGGCCCAGGACAGGCGCGGTGTAACTGGGATAAGCACTGGCCACCAAGGCCACATGACGGTCACTCACTGCCAGGCCATGGGTAGGATCATAACCCCGCCAACCGGCCCCCGGTAAATAGACTTCTGCCCAGGCGTGCAAATGCCACTGGTCTTGGTCGGGAACCCCTTCTTCGTAGCCACTGACGAAACGCGCCGCCAGGCCAACGGCTCGACAGGCCTCGATCCAGAGGACAGCCAGGTCACGGCAGGAACCCTGACGACGACGCCAAGTGACACCGGCGGGCCAGGGGTCTCCCTGTTCTCTCGTCAGGTACTCACAGTTTTGGTAAAGGTGTTGCGTGAGCACAGCAAGAAATGCCACCGTATCAAAGTGAACCTCCGCCAGTAGGTCTTGGGCTAATTTCAAGGCCTCGGGGTCTAGGGCCACTCCGCTGGGTTGGAGATAGGGTTGGAGTTGGGCTGACAGACGACTGGGATAATCGCAGGGAAGACGCAGGGCCCAGCTTTCCAGCAGATAGTTAAAGGGATTGGTTCGATGGGTTTCGACTTGGCTCAGGGTCTGGATAGTGAACTGCTCGGTGCTCGTGTTAAACCAAACGCGGGTGATGGGATTGCCATCCAGGTCATCGTAGGGAGATTGGCCCGCAGGGGCCGGGTCGAGGTGGAGGGAAAAGGCCCGGAGGGTCTGGGCACTATCCCCGCGGGGTTGGAGCCGCACCAGTTGGGGCTGGAGCCAGACGGGTTGATTGTAACGATAGGTTGTCCAGTGGCTAATGGAATAGAGCACGTTACAGGGCCTCTAGGGCAAAAAAGGTCGCGTAGATCTGCTCTCCCACCTGATTAATCTCCTGTTGGGTTTGGTCTAGAAATTCATGGAGGCCAAGGTTAACAATGTCCTCAATAGTGAGATAGCCCAATTGACTACACAGCTTTCCCAGGGACTTTTCTGCACCATTGCACCAGGTACCGGCGGGAGTTTGAGTAATAGCGTGGAGACACTGCTCCGCCTGGCCCAGGCAAAAACGAATAGAGCGGGGAAACTGTCGGTTTAGAATCAGAAATTCAGCGACGCTGTTGGGCAAAATCCGGTGTTGCGACTTGCGGTACATTTCGTAGGCACTGGCAGACTTGAGCAGGGAAATCCATTGAATTTGGTCGAGGGGCGTCCCCACCCAGCGGGCGGAGGGTAGAAGTAGATAGTACTTGACATCTAGAATCCGGGCCGTTTTATCTGCCCGTTCCAAAAAGCGTCCCAGTTGGCCAAAGTGCCAGCCTTCATTGTGGCTCATGGTGGCATCCATTACCCCGGCAAAGCGATGACTGGCCATTTTGACCTGATTAAAAAATTCCGGCAGGGCATCAAAGGGTTTTCCCTCGGCGGCCTCCTTGACCATCAAATAAAAGGTGTTGACCTCCTCCCACATCTCCGAGGAAATAATTTCCCGGATCGAGCGGGCATTTTCCCTCGCACTCTGTAAACAGGCCACGATGGAGTTAGAGTAATCCCAATCAAAGGTTAAAAATTGGATTACATTGTCCGCCGTCACGGCGCCGTAACGACTTTGAAACAGGGCCAGATCGCCTGTCGTATGAATTAACGGCTCCCATTGTTGGATCATCCCCGTGGAGAGATCCAGCATGAGATTGAGATTAACGTCCATAAAACGGGCAATATTTTCGGCCCGCTCAATATAACGGTTTAACCAGTAGATCGAATCCGCCACCCGACTCAGCATAAATCCTCGCTTCCTATTGATTTTGTTGGTAGATAGGGAAGGTCTCCGGGTCTGGGGCCAGCACCCAAGTATCTTTACTGCCGCCCCCCTGAGAGGAATTCACCACCAGAGAACCCTTTTTCAGGGCCACCCGCGTCAGTCCACCGGGATGGACGTAGATATCTTCCCCCCGGTGCAGAATATAGGGCCTTAAATCCACGTGGCGGCCCTCCACTTGGTCATCGATTAGCGTGGGCACCCGCGACAGACTCAAGATCGGTTGGGCAATGTAATTGCGGGGATTGGCCTGGATGCGCTGGGCAAATTCCTGGCGCTCCGCCGGGGTCGCCGCCGAGCCCACCAACATACCATAGCCGCCGGATTCATTGGCCGCCTTCACCACCAAACTCTCCAGGTGGTCTAGAACGTAACGCCGGTCTTCTTCTTGCCAACAGAGGTAGGTGGGCACATTGGCCAGTAGGGGGTCTTCCCCAAGGTAGTAGCGGATCATGGCAGGAACGTAGGCATAGACCACCTTGTCATCGGCCACGCCAGTTCCCGGTGCATTGGCCAATACCACTCGGCCCTGGCGATAGACCTCCATCAGGCCCGGCACGCCCAGGAGCGAATCGGGGCGAAAGACCTGGGGGTCTAAAAAATCATCATCGACACGGCGATAGACCACATCCACCCGATGCAAGCCCTTGGTGGTTCTCATTTGCAAGTAACCATCCACCACCACTAAATCCCGGCCCTCCACCAGTTCCACCCCCATCTGCTGGGCCAGGAAAGAATGCTCGTAGTAGGCGGAATTGTAGATACCAGGAGTCAGGACAACCACCGTGGGATTGGGTAAATGGGGCGGCGCTAGGCCCAAGAGGGTCTCCAGCAAATTACCGGGATAGTCATCAATGGGCCGGACTCGCATTGTCTGGAAAATATCGGGAAAAGTACTCTTCATCACCCGACGATTATCCAGCACGTAGGAAATGCCGGAGGGAACCCGTAGATTATCCTCCAGCACATACCATTGACCATCCCGGTCTCGTACTAGATCAGTACCCGTAATATGGCACCAGATGTTATGGACTGGTTTTAAGCCAATGCAGGGTTTTAAGAAGCCTGTGGCGGATTGGATGACTTCCGCCGGAATCGCACCATCCTTGAGAATCTGTTGAGGGCCATAAATATCCGCCAGAAACAGATTCAGGGCCCGAATCCGTTGTTTAAGACCTGTTTCCAGCCCTTGCCATTCCTGGGCGCTGATGATGCGGGGAATAATATCAAAGGGAAAAATTCTTTCCAGGCCCCGCTGGTCGCTATAGACATTAAAGGTCACGCCTAACCTAAACAGGGCGATCTGGGCGGCCTGTTGATACTGCTGGAGCTGTTGCAGGCTAATATTTTGGATGCCTTGAATTAAAGCTGCTAGATGGGGCCGGGGTTGACCAGGGGCCAAAAAGAGTTCATCGTAAAAATCTTCGGGATCATAATTATTGATCTGCACAACCAGGCCTCCTGTTAACCGGAACCCTAACCTATCCTCATCCATGGCCCCTCGGCTCGACGTCAGGAAAGATTCTCGGCGTATTGACAACACTGTCCTTAGGGTCAGGCCAAGGGCCCCAAAAAAAAGTAACTTGGGATACTTTTATCCCGCCGCCACCCGTTCTCGTCCCCCGTTTCCCGTCCGCTGGCCCTTGGCCCAAGGGTGGTACAATGCGTTTGTTCAAATCCACCCTAGCAACGAGGAGACTAATTTGGAACGCACATTTATTATGGTCAAACCCGACGGAGTTCAGCGGAATCTGGTCGGCGAAATTATCCGTCGTTTTGAAACGAAGGGCTTTAAGTTAGTCGGCCTCAAGCTCATGGCAGTTAGCAAAGAACTGGCGGAAAAACATTACGAATCCCTGAAAGATAAGCCCTTTTTTCCTGGCCTGGTGGAGTTTATCTGCTCTTCCCCTGTAGTGGCCATGGTCTGGGAAGGAGAAAACGTGGTTGTTACCTCTCGCCAAATGATTGGGGCCACCAATCCCCACGCCGCTGTGCCCGGTACCATTCGGGGAGATTTTGGGGTTGCCGTCGGACGCAATATTATCCATGGTTCTGATGCCATTGAAACGGCCCAACGGGAAATTGCCCTCTGGTTTAGCGAAACGGAATTAGCTCCCTGGGATGCAACGATTGCGCCTTGGTTGTACGAGTAACTTCAGTTATCTGATGGGCTTTGCCCTAGAAGAGGATGAAGAGATAGTTATGGCCTGGAATCTGAGTCGCAATGAGCCAATCTATGGCAAGGCGGCCCAGAGACAGGCCTTTAAGGTCTTTAGAACCCTCTATGACCAAGGCCCTCTGGGGGTTTAGCTTACATGAAGCCGATGGTAGCTAGACCTCCTTATTTGATAATAATTTTAAGTATCTTTACAAATAATTGCGAAAGACTCATGTTCTTGTTATTCTCAATACATCTTAAGTAGAAAGTACTTACAGGCGATTTAGGAAACAAGCAATATCATCTATAAGCGAATAGCATTATGTCGTTTGCTTCGCTATTTTATGGCTTTTTTGTTTCACTTTAAACTTCTGGTTATAGATAAATTTTTTGATTTTTATACGGTGAGAAATGTACCTCATCTTAAGACTGTAGATAGTTCCAATAAATGCTTACTCATCGCTCTCACAGACGACAGAAACCTATTGAGGTTCATGCTCTTTATCCTAGATATCCACTGATGGGAGTTATTACATGGACATCAGATAAAGCATTTGGTCATATAAAACCTGATATTAATATCATAAATTTTTATCTGGGAAGGGTTTTTGCAAACATTACTGGATATAAGGTCTTTGCACATATTACTGGATATAAAGGGCATCATTCTAGAGATTGGCTAAGACAAAATGATATTTCTAATGAAAGATGCCTATTTACTCTTGGAGTAAGTCCTCATGAATATCAAAGAAATGGCAGAGCAATCGCTATTAATTGGCTTCTTGAAAGTGATCTTGCAGATCCAGAATCTCTCGAAACTTATTACTCAGATAGGCTAAAAGCACTAGCCAACTTTCCATCATCGTCATTAAATAATATTCTACAGTCTCAATGGTACGTTGATTTATGGACAAGAAGTGGAGTTTTTAATTATCCACAAGTTAAGCTTGACCTAGACATTGATCCATTACTTGCATCAGTAATAGATCAGTATGAGCAAAAAATTGAAAGTATTGAAGAATACAAAAGATGGATAAAAATTAAGCAAAAATCACCTTATTTTGCTATAAATGAAGCAGAGAAAAACAGTCTTAAGCAACAAATGCTTGAAGCATTAAGGCAAAAGCCTACTGCGTTTTTTTCTAATCTGTCTTATAGTGAACTAATTAACTTAATAGATGAATGCGAGCAATTCCTGCCTGATAATTTCTGGAGCCGTACATTAGCAGAGTTATCGGTAATGATGAAACCTCAGGAGCTGATTCAAATTACTGAAAAGCTTACTGATTTAGACCGCCAAAAAGATTACATAAATGCTGTTTTTTCTGGTCGTACAATTGCTGTTGATATTGAAAGTGATGGAAAGCAAATTTATCAAATGGGCTGGTACATAAATGGACAAAGATCTCTTGAATCAGATAATGTTGCATTAAGCAATATTAGAAAAATTTTAGAAAAAATAGAAACTCATGCTAATAGGCAACCACTTCAATGGTTAGTTGGTCATAACATAATTGCCTGGGATTTACCTATTCTGCGCCAATTCTATTCCAACTTTTTCCAAAATATTCCCGTCTGGGATACTCTATTGATATCATGGTTGCTAGAACCTTGGAAAAAAAGCCACGCCCTCACAACCTCAGACAAAGCCCACCAAGCTGACTATGACGCAGAGGCGACTTTTCAACTTTTTCAACAACAACTTCCATATTTGCCTCAAAAGTTCAGAGAGTCACAAATTGAACAAGCGACTAATCCCCTTCAATGCCTGTATGAGTCTGGCGAAAGTATTGAGCGCTTAGGTGATTTAAAATATCCATCTTTGTCAGCTAATTTTGCTCAGTCTCCGAGGCTAATTGTTGTATCAAAATGGCGATTATGGTCAGAATTTGCGTGGCGGCCCAAGGTTATTCATGCTTATTCCGATGCCCAAATTCTCTCACCAGACAAACTAGACGAAGCGGTCGTTAATCATCCAGATAACGCTGGGCTAATGGCAATTGCTTGTGTCGTCAGAGATGCGGCAAACTACCAGATTCAAGTCACACTAGCCATGCTACCTGCTTGGTTAAAAGAACAAGTAGTCCAAATTCTCCCAAATTGTATTGATAATGATTTAGTACCAGATTTACGAGACTCTGGTGATTATATTCAAGTTACAACCTATAGTGCCTACCGAAATGATATTGCTCAATTTCCAAACACAGAAAATATCCAACTAATCCATGCAGAAGAAAGCTATCTGGAGTTGATACCGCAAAGTCTAAGCCTGTCAATTACCGATGTTAACAAGCTTAATTTACCTGTCTCTAAACTTCCTACTCGTGATGAATTTAGTACAAATTCGCTCTTTGCCCAAAGTTTGTTCCAGCTTATAGACGAAGCCTCACTTTTACAATTAGTCCGTCAAGATGAGCTTCCCAAGTTTCGCTACTGGCTAGAATACAATCCTGTAGCCTTGCAAGAAACCAATCACCCTTGCTGGTGGCTCCATCGATTTTGGAAGCAATTGCCGTCATTATTGACAATTCAAGAAACCAGTTCTAATTCCAACGATCAGGCAATAGCCACCTTGCCTCGCTGGCAAGCTACAGGAACATCGTACAACCGACTTGCTGAAGAAGCCATTCCCCCAACCTCTGGTAATCGTTTACGCTACTGGGAAGCTACCTTACTTCGATTATTTGCCCTTGCCGCTGTTTATAGCGATGAAACTACCATTGTTCTCCTAGCCACTCATTCCCGCGAAGTAGAGGCCATCACCCATGTATTAGCTAATTTAGGACAAACTTATCGAGTGTCCAGTAGTGTGCTACGGGTCTTAGAAACCCTTCACCGTCGAGGAATGCGTCTAGCGGTTGATACCGTCAACAATGCTCACCTTTGGTTAGAAGCCTCTGAAACCTTGAGCTATCCCGTCCAATTGGTTATTGAGTCCTTGCCACTTTATCAGTGGTGGATCTGCCTAAACTCACAAGCCATTACGGAAGACCTCTCAATTCAACCAGAAGAAAATTTAGAACAAGAGCATGAAGCTGACGAAGACGAGAGTAACAGCGACGATGATATGGATGGCGCTGATCCTGAAATTTTGGACTCATTCACTCAATATGAATCTTCGTCGGTACCTCCTCGTCAACCTATTCCCGTCAGGCTGTCAGAAAGTGATGTCTTAAACTGCCTTGATTACTATTTGAGACCTTGGCTCAATGGACTTTTGCAGTGCGAAACAGTTAAGTCCGTGCCCATTATCCTAGACTCTCGGCTGGACAGCGTTAGACTCAACCGAAGAAACGACTTGGTACGCCAAGACATCCCCATTTCCCCGCCAACTGAGGCAGAGGAAACAAGATTAATCGAAGCACTCAGAGATGGACTTGGAGAATTGGAGCGTCAGATAGCACCCACAGATTACGAATCCTATCGAGCTTTTCTCCAGGCCAACTGGGATTATCCAGACTTTAGAGAAAATACTCAAAAGCCTGCCATCGAAGCCATTATTCCTAACAACCAAGATGTTTTAGTTCGCCTGCCCACGGGTGAAGGCAAATCGGTCTTGTTCCAGGTGCCAGCTCTACTGCGCGGTTTCCATACACAAAGGCTGACTCTAGTGATTACTCCCCTACGGGCCCTTATGGCAGATCAGGTCAAAAGTCTGTGGGCTAAGGGATTTTTGCAGTCGGTCGATTACTTGAGCGGAGATCGTGATTCTTGGGTGATGGATGAGGTATACCAAGGGATTGTAGATAATCGTATCAAACTGCTGTTTGTTGCTCCGGAGCGGTTCCGTGTAAAGCGTTTTCGGGAGGCCCTACAGCGTCGGTACGACATTGATAATGGATTTGAGTACGTCGTCATCGATGAAGCGCACTGCATCAGCCAGTGGGGGTTCGAGTTTCGACCCGATTATTTATATGTGATGAAAGAAATTCGGCGTTGCTACAGCAATACTCATCTACTCATGTTTTCTGCTACCGTTACAGAAGCTGTTAGAAGCGAGCTAGAACGAGAAGCTGGTATTGCAGAAGGTGAACGTGCCTATGTCGCACGTCCTGAAACTATGCGGCATCCCATTCAGCCATTTATTCATCTGGGTGCTGAAAATGTCGGCACATCAATTTTTGGTAAAGATCCAGATGCCCTCATTTCTAACCGCATTGGTTATATAGAAGAAGCTATCAAAAAAGCCAACCCAAAGATTAGTAGTATTATTATATTTGTTACTCGAAAAAATCATGCAGAGATACTGTGCAGACTACTCAAGGAGCGTCAAGAAGTGGATGCTACAGTTGAATATTTTCATGCGGGTCTGGAGGCCGAGACACGCCTTGAGATCTATGAAGCCTTTTTAGAGCGGCAAATACAGGTTCTAATTTGTACCAAAGCCTTTGGGATGGGAATGGATATTCCCCACATCCATTGGTGTATCCATCTCGCACCGCCACCTTACCTCGAAGACTATTTGCAAGAAGTGGGTAGAATTGGACGAGATCGCTTGTTGAGAGAAGAGGCTGGCCTCGACAGGTTAGAAGGAAAATTACTGTATGCACTGGCGGATTTCGATAAAAATCACGCTCAGATTAAAGAAAGCCGAATTACGCCCCCTATGCTTATCAAACTCTGGAACAGCATTCGGGACGCATCTAGACCATTAGCTCAAACCAATCAACAGGTCTGTATCATTCCAGTTGATCAATTTGATGATCTCACAGAAAATGCTCTAAGAAGTCATCTTTTTTGGCTAGAAAGATGTGAAAGAATTGAAATCAAGGGTTATTTAGCGGGACTGCTTAAAATTCAAATTAATCGCGCTCAACTCGAAAAAGATGCTAATAAATCTAGTGATATTGGCTTACTTGCTCAAGCTTTGTTGGAAATCTACTCTCAATCTCCTAGCGACTCTCAAATATTATCTGAATCTCCAGAAAATATACCTAGAGAATCATCTGGTTTTCTAGATAATTTATTTGGCTTTGCAAAAGACTTTCTTGGCTTTTTATTTGGCTCAAAATCAAATTCAACTAGAGTAGATTCAGCAATTGTTAAAGCTCAACAAGGTTCTGAAGCCAAGTCTAGTCAAACAATCCAAGAATTAGATGAAGCAGAAATTAAAATAGATTCTCTATGGCAGAAATCTGATTTACCTCGATTGGATGACGTCTATCATGCTCTTTATCAATTAAATCGCTCTGGTAGTATTAAAATCTTAAGAGAAATTGAGTTTGAAGAAGGTAAGTATAACAACCTTCAAGCTCAAATGTGGACTTGGCTTGACAAGGTTTTGGAATTTCTTCTGGTCAGCTCTAATGATGTCAATAGAAGTATTTCAATCGAAATGATGCTGGCATCAATAAACAAAGCTGTTCTAGAGAAAGAAGAAGGTCAAAATATTACTCAAAGAAGAATGCAAAGCTCTCAGAGAAGAGTTGTGAGATCTGCAATCAAACTCTGTAATGATAGCTCTTTAAGGATTCGCGAAACTGTTGACAAAGAGAATAATATAATTTGGCAGTATACATTATCTAGAGAGCGCAAACAAATTATTGAAAAAAGGCTCAAAAACATTCAGTATCTAGCAAGTGAGATTGCTAAAAAATTAGCAACTGAATCAAGCTTAAGCTTAGCTAAATTATTAGAATGCTGTCAGACATCAATTAGTATTCGAGACCTAAAAGCAGCTCTCAGACTGCTCTCTAATCTCGGCCTCTATAGAAACCAGAAAAAACTAACGACTTATAGCTATATTGTAGCAGTTCACAAAATAGATAAAAATCTTGTCTCTCCAGGTGCTGAAGGTATCTTGGAAAGTGATTGTGAAATGTATGAGTGCTTAGCCAGAGTAAATAAAATGGCTGAGTTTCGCTCTTTTGCAACAGAGTTATATGCTTTATTGCCAGATAGTATGAAATCAGCTTATATCGATAAGTACTTCTCGGCTGATTCACCTGAAGAATTGCAGAAAGTGATAGAAAAAAGTGTTGGCGAAATCGAGGAAGAAACCCTGCAACGAAATGCTGATTTATTAAATTTGTTAACTCGAGTTCGTCAAGAAGCATTTACTAAAGAAATAGAGAAGCTAAGTGCAGAGCAATTGCTAGTTTGTCAGTTTCCTTATAACAAAAACTTGTTGGTCAATGCCGGCCCTGGCGCTGGTAAAACTCATGTCTTAATGATGAGGTGTGCAGACCTAATTTATCGCCAGGGGATACAGCCACGTGAAATTCTAGTTTTAGCCTTTAATCGCGCTGTTGTATATGAAATTAAAAAGAGAATTAGTCGGTTATTTACTGAGTTGGGCTATGGGTCTTATGTTCAGCGACTGCAAGTTTACACATTCCACAGCTTTGCATTAAAAAATCTAGATAGCGATCTTAAGAGCTTAGAAGATTCTCTGCATGAATTTGCTCTAAAAATGGCAGAAAATAGTGATTTTAGAGAACAAGTTGCTAGCCAGTATCGAGCAATTCTTGTTGATGAATTTCAAGATATGAATGAGGATTTTTATAGTGTTATTAATTCTCTTTATAAAGCCTCTGGTGCAGGTGTAATGGTCATTGGAGATGATGATCAGGATATTCTTTTATGGAATCGATTGAAAAATCAACAGCTATGGCTAGCGGATTTTGGTCAAGCTCGTCTTCACGCTCACCAATACTTCGATGATTTTCAAACTAATTTTAATGCAGAATATCTTAATTTAACCTTTAACTATCGGTCAGCTATATCGATTGTAGAGCGCTCTCAATCATATACAAACAAAATTACTAACAGGCTACAAAGAAGATTAAAAAGTGATGTGAAATTAAGTGCTTTTAGGAATGATACTGGAAGTGTTTATAGTATAATTTCCAATCTTGAAGAAATAGTAAAAGCTTTATTAGATGATGAGAATAGTAAACATCAAAAGAGTATTGCTGTCTTATGTAGAACTAATGCTCAAGCTTCTGAGATATATGAGAACTTTAGAGAAAATGGATTTCAATCATTAAAGATTCAGCGTTCAGACGACCTAAAGCTGTCTCAGATACGGGAAATTGCAGAGTGGCTAGATATTTGTGAAAACTATCAACAAAATAATGGAGAAATTTCTCTTTCTAATCAACTTTATTTACAGTTAATTAAACAATACAATCAATATAATTTAGCTGACCATGTTAAAGGGAAAGCACAGATTGAAGAACTGTGGAATGCAACTTTAATAGAGAATAGCAATAACAGCATTTTAAGTCAACATATTGAGTTTATAAAAGACTTAAAAACTTCAGATTTTGAGCGCGTTGTCAACCAGGTTTCATCTAGCAATTACAATATCACAATTTCAACAATCAATAAGGTTAAAGGGCTGGAGTTTGATGTTGTTTTTGTTACTTCTTCTCAGGCTCGTTTTCCACTTACTAATAATCCTAATTCTGGAATTAAACTAAGGGATTTTGCTGCTGAAGAAGCCCGACTGTATTATGTGGCTCTGACTCGTGCTAAGAATACTCTTTACTTTAGTTGGGGAGATAGAGAAAAGTCTTGGAAAGATCTTAATCAATATACTAGCGTTAATCAAAATAGAGTTTTCCTTGAAGGTATTCCAGATGAGGTTTTTATTTCTTGGCCTGGATTTTCTATAGAATATAGATTTGGTTCTAATTTACGAGTTCAAGACCTTCAAAACTATATTAAATCTCAAGTTAAAGTTAATGACTTGGTGCGTGTTAATCAAAGAACTATCTGTCATGGCAAAGACAATACAAGAATAGCAATACTAAGTAAGGATTTCTCGGGAAATAGTAATTCAAAGCTGAGAGTAAGTAATGTTTATCGCTATCCTGTTGATCTTCAAAGAATTAATGAGAATATTCTTAATAAAATCGCGCCTAAAATTAGAGAACAGGGTTGGTTATACACTGTATTACTAACTGGAAGACTCACTTGAATTTTTTAGGTGAAATTAGCTATTGATTTATTGCAGAAATATTGAATGGTTTATTTGAACCACCAAGGAATAGACACAACGATTCTGTAAAAGCCCAGATTCAACAATTTACCACTAACTCTCTTAGCCAGTGTACATAACTTATTTTTTCACACATAAATGCCTGTAAATACCGTAGCTTATCTAATAAAGATTCCCCAAACTCTTTCGGAATTCTTACCAATCTCAACATTAAATATCCAATCAGGCAACTATAAATCTGAATCTCTATTCCGTTTGTATTTTTAGTGATTAGCCTGTCCAACTTTAAGTGCATTTTTAAGAACTTCCATAATAGTTCTATTTGCCAACGCAATCGATAAAACTCAGCTATCTCTTCATTACTTATTCCTCCCTCTCCCTCTTCTGGTAAATTTGTTGCCAACCTAAACTCTGTTCTTTCTTCTCTATCACTAAATACTACTACTCTTCCTTCTAGCTTTTCCTTCCCACTTCCTATTTCATACTTTCCATTTTCCAGCATATTTAAGCTTATATTGTTCTTTGTTCTTAACACAAAGTAACGCTCTTTCTCTTCTTGCAGTTTTGCTATTCTTGCTAGACTACAAAATCCTCTATCCATTATCCCAACTCCATTCTCTGGCGTTGCTTCTATCGTTTCATTCCCATATTTACTATCATGCCCTTGACCAAAATTAATTACTATTCCTCCTGGGGCTCCTGTGTCTAAATTAATCCCACTAAATAGTTTTACCTGATGATGTCCTTGTCTCCATAATAATTTGCTCGTTAACGATATCACTGTTGAGTCCAGTGGAAACAAAACCAGTTCCCTTTTTTCTGGTTCTCGAGAGACTTCTACTTCTTTTTTTAGCTTTTTTAATATTTCTTTAAAAACCTTTGGGTTTCGCTTTTTACTTGCTTTTGAGAAGGTCGATATATCTACTGACTCTCCTCTCGCGTTTAATCTCTTGAATTGACTTCTCATGCTTGTTTGGCTTTGGTCTAGCACGAAACTTAGCCAAATTGAGACAAACTTAAAGGTGTCCAGTTCTGGATAATCCTTTTTGGGCAAGTGACCCAGATGCTTTTGCACAACTTGAGGAAAGTTTGATATAATCATATTCAGTTATTTTGATTTTGTGCCCCTAATTATACAAGTTTAGGGGCTTTACCTTTTTGATTTTCTTCTAACATTCAACACTTCTGGATTTATTGAGTATTAGTTTATTAAAATTGGATAAAGCAAAAATACTAAATTAATAACATTTAGTTCTCTCTATTTTTGACAAATTTCTTATTATTATCCTTCCTTTGGAAAACCAGCACCAAGCTTTCTGGTTTACTGAGCATCTTGGCTGACAGGGCCTTGGAAAAGCTCCATTAAACCGATGGTTCCCACAAAGAAGGTATAAACGCCGATACTCAGTGGTGATCTTCCCTTAGAAGGAGCGTACACTGCGGCAATCAGGCTCTCGAGAGCATGACCGATTAGCGCCACCCTCCCCAGATAAAAAACCAACGACCAAGCGGGGAACAGGGAGCCTTGAAGTATAACATTCCCCAGCTCTAACCCCAGTGCTCCAGTAATCAAGGCACTAGAAAAGACCTTAACTAGACGACTAAGACGCTCTCCAATTTTCATGAGTGAATCCTTGTGTTGTCCTACTCGCCAAAGCAGTAATGCTTACGAACGGCCTCGTGAATCGTCCAGGTGCAGGACAGGCCTGCTGAAAAGGTCACTAAATCTCCTTTGCCAAAGGTCACCGTTTCTGAGTCTGTGGTCACGCTTACCTGGCCTGCCAGTAGGTAACAGGTTTCCTTTTCTTCGTAGTACCAGGGAAACTCCGAGGCCTCCTTTGTCCAGATGGGCCAGCTCCGAACCCCCAGAGCGGTGAGCTTTTTTTGACTAGGTTGGCTATCAATGTGAATTTTGAGTTCGGTTTGAGCAGTCATAGGAGATGATAAAGGGAATTTTCCATCAGTATATCCCCAAAGCTTCAGACCACGGGACTAGTCATTTGACAATGGATTTAGCGCTGAAACCTCTACTAAAAAAGAATTTGAATTCCCTACTTTCCTCTGACTCAAAAACCTGCTCCTATCCAGGGTCACAGATAAGTGTCAATGGATAACTAGGGAGACGCCGCGACTCTTCATGCTTTGTCAAGTTACCCGCTGATCAAATTCCTTTAAATCCCATTTGGGTCTCGATCGCTTGCTCGGCTTGAGCAGATGTAACCCTCGTCATGGCAAGTCTACGAAGGGTTTGGGAATAGACGCCTACCTGACTAAGAACCAGACCCAGAAAAATGATACTGCCACCGACAAATTGGGCATGAGTGGGAATTTCTCCCAAAATCCAATAGGCGGCCAGAATACCTGCGATTGGAGTAAAAGAGCCAATCACTGATGCTGTAGAAACCGATGAGGCCCGTAATCCCACGATCCAGAAAGATTGGCCTACCACCACAATAATGACACCGTATAATAGCATCCACTCCCACAGAAAGGGGGAGAAGACCCCTATAAAATGAGTGCGGCCATACAGCACTAAGGCCACCACAAAAAAGATCAGGGTTCCCAGACCTGTCCGCACCGTACTGTAGAGGCCAAGTGGCACTCTCGCTAATCGCTGTTTACCAATGATAGTTGAAATGGATAAGGTAATTGCTCCCAACACAGCCCATAACTCACCCAGGCTGAGGTGAAATCCCCCCATGGGCATCAGAGGGGCTGGAGTAGGTTGAAGCAGGATGGTAATGGCAACTCCTATGAACGCCGCGATCGCCCCCGCAACGTCCCAGCCCTTCACCTGTTCGCCTAGTAGCCAGATCGACAACGCCAGGGTAAGCGGTGGTTCTAAGCGCCCCACCAGAACCACATTGGTCACTGGAGTTAAGGCTAATGCCTGGAAGATTAGGCCAGGAGCCAGGGCACCTGATAGAACTGCAACCATCGCTAAAGCGATCCATTCTCGCCGGGATAATCGTGCTAGGGTTCTCCGGTTCCACTGATGTTTGTGAATTATCAGTAGCACCAGCAAGGCACACAGATTGCCGACAAACAAAACATTGCACAGGGAGATCGGATTTTGTCCGCCCACAAAGTTATGAGCACCAATTTCTGTAATCTTGCGGGTCACGGCACTGGAAGCTCCAAAGATCAGAACAGCTAGCCAAAGATAAAACTGCCCAGGAATACGGTTGATGAGATGTATCAATTTTGGTTTCCATTCAATTAGTTTCCCTAGCGAGTAGGGCCTCGGAAACGGAGCTTTACTCGCCAAGGGTTGAGTCTGAGTTTCCATTCAATTAGTTTCCCTAGCGAGTAGAGAGGTTGAAATTGAACTGAAGACAATTTAGGGAGATAGTCGATCGATCGTCCATGGGGAACTCCCGCTTGCCGCAGCACGATACAAAAAGCGATCGTGTAGGCGGTTGGAGCGTCCTTGCCAAAACTCAAAGCTTTGGGGAATCACTCGATATCCACCCCAAAAGGGGGGCAACGGCACTTCGCCCTGAGCAAATTTCTCCCGCATTTTCTCAAACTGGACTTCTAGCAACTGACGGGAAGAAATCACTTGGCTTTGCTGAGAACACCATGCCCCAAGCTGACTACCCCGAGGACGAGACAGAAAATAGGTTAAAGATTCCCCGGTAGAAACTGGGATGGCGATGCCGGTAATAATCACCTGTCGTTCCAGCGCCCACCAGGGAAAAAGTAGACACACCTGGGGGTTGTGGTGAATATGTTGGGCTTTGCGGCTCTCGTAATTGGTAAAAAAGACAAAGCCCTGGCGATCGAAATATTTAAGTAAAACAGTCCGCTGCATGGGCATTCCCTGGGCATCCACAGTAGCTAAAATCATGCCATTAGGTTCTAGCAGGTTAGCTTGAGTGGCTTGCTGAAACCACTGCTCAAATTGATCAAAGGGATCCGACTGAAGGCTCGATCGGGTGAGCCCAGTTTTACTATAATCACGACGTAACGCACTTAAATCCATATGTTTTCATTCTATTCGTTTCCCTAACTAGTACAGCGAATGGCGTGTGAGTCTGGTGTGCTCAGAAAAGCTGAAAAGCCTACTCACTCGTTGATTTGCTGTCCCCAACGGATGTCGTAACTGCTGTACCGTAAGCCTAATTAGGCTTATTATGTTAGTCCTGACCGGTAATTAAGGCCCCAATCCTCAGGCCACGGACTCGACTAACGGCTGGTATTGACTCAGACGTTCTAGCCAGGGCCAAAGGTAGCCATGGATTCACTAAAAACCTGAGTGCGCTAGAGAAAACGTTGACCTAACTTGGTTAATCTAGACTACCCAACGGGAGCCCGGATAAACGCTGAGAGAAGGGCCTTAAGCCAACTTCCCAAGGAATATAGTACATAAACCAGACGCAGGACTCGGCCTTTGGCTCTAAACCACCGTTTTAGGCAGACTAGGCAGAGGATGCAGGATGCAGAGGATACGGAGAACCCGGCCCTGCCCATCACAGATGGGACTACACCACCCTTGATAATTCAGACCATGGAGTTTAAAGTTGACTGCTTCAACGCCTTGGCCAGTCAGGGCTTCGTTAATGGCAGTGAGTAAATTAGGGGCAATGGCGTACAGGTCGAAGACGGAACGCCCCAGGCTCTCTTCTAGGGAAACACCTAGATTGGGAAAGGCCAGGCCCCCGCAGACTAAAAAGTTCCCCTGATTATCCAACACCCAAAGAATACCGGGAAAATTGAGAATTAATTGGCCAAAGAGCTCGTCCCGAGTCCGCAATTCATCTTCAACCTGCTTGCGCTCCGTATAAACTTTGGCCGTATTCAATACCAGGGCAATCAGCTCGGCGGTTTTTTCCATGCCGTGGGCTATCCCTTCATTAAATTGGCCCGGTAACGGGTGCATCAGGGTCATGACCCCCAATAAAACTCCACCCCAAAAGATGGGAATCCCCAGGGCCGAGCGAACTTCGTAGGGTTCATCGGGAAGCTTCAGCCAGCGAAAATCTTTGAGGGTATCTGTTACTAGGCCCGTTTGGCGATTTTCCTTGACCCAACCCGCTAATCCCTTATCCAACACCTGGCCCAGAATTTCTTCCCGTTGGACACGGGTTGTGGCCCCCCGAGCCAGAATACTTTCGGTGACATGGCCCTGGGAATCGAGGAGAAATAAACTCCCCTGGGCCGCTTGGGTCTGCTTAATCGCCGCTTCCAGGGTCTTCTGGAGAGTGGCTTTCACAATTAGCCAGCCAGCGGAGGTACTGGCCAAAGAAACAAAGTTTTTCAGAATCTGATTATGAACCGTGAGCATCGCCGTTTCGGCTCGGAGCGTTTCTAGCTCTTGGCGGTGGTGGTGGATGCTCTGGAGAAGTTCATCCGGGGATTGGGAATCAATACTCATTTTCAATAATGGTTAGGAATTTATAACGTATCAGAGACTTTTTGAGAAGGGCCGGTGGGCGGGCTAAATCTTCCGGAGTGGAAGAATAGAAGGTCTTCCCAATAACAACTTAGATAGTTGTCTTGGCGAGATCCTGTAGCGTTGCTTGGATCTGGTGGGCAATGGCCAAAGACCCACCGCTAGGGCCAAGCCGTTCTACCCCATTCTCCCGACAGCGAGCCAAGTAGGCGGGATTATCTAGAATTGTCAGTATTTTAGCGACAGCTTTGTCCACGAGGCCCACTTCTTGGGGATGTTTGCCCACCATCGTAACGGAAAGCCCCAGCAGACGCATTTGAGCTTCCGCAAAAGCGTAGGTAAATTGAGGGCCATGGCCCGGAATTTGCAGGACGGGTTTACCGAGTCCCACCGCTTGTTCTACGGCCGTTCCCGCCATCCCCAACACCAAGTCACAACGGTGAACAATATCGGCAAAGGCCTGCCAATGACAGCTTACCCGACAAAGCCCTTTGCATAACTGCTGGTTCTCGAAGATCCAACCGAGACGATCCGCCAAGGCTTGGAGATCCGCTGGCGTAATCACTGACACAAGGGCAATGGCAAAGTGACTGGGCCGAACGTCTGTCAACCGTTCACACAGGGGCAAGAGTAATTCAAGATTATTGATCGCCTCGGGCAGACGACTACCGGGGAGAAGGGCAATGAGGGGCCGACCCGGTTCTTGCGGTAGGACAATGCCTTTCGGGGTGAGGGCATCCATCACCGGATAGCCGAGACATTGGGCCTGATGCAGTCCCCTGGCCTGGAGGTCTTGGGCTGTAAACGAGTCGCGGGTTAGAATTTGCACACAGCGGGATGAACGCAAGCACCAGAGGGTCAGGACTGGAATCCGTAATCGGCCCTCGTAGTAGCTAGAGGTCGAAACCAAAAAAACAATAAAGGGCCTGCCGCTAAAATAAGCAAAGGCAATGGGAACAATATCCCCCACCGCCACCAGCAGGTCTAAGCGATGGCGGACGCGCAGAAGGGCCTGGAGTTGTTGTAGAAGAAGGCCCAAAAGTCCCGACGAAATGTCCTTGATCCAGTTCAAAGGACTGGTATAAATAATGCCACCGGAGGGCAGACTCCGGGTCGGTGCAATCAGAGGAATTTGCTGGTTACGATAGGCTTGGCCTTCCCCCACCAAAGGTAGGCCCTGGATGACAATCTGGGGCTCAAGTTGCTGCAAGGCCGAGATAATCAGGCCGGCATTGAGGTCTTCGCCGTGGCCATTACTCAAAAATAAAACGTTGCGCACACAACTCCTGATTATTTTATCCTTTAAGTATTGGGCGCAAAACAGAGGAGAGAGTGGCCTGACTCCCAGACCATCTTCTCATCCATGACAAAGAACAAGACTCAGTTCTATTCCCTGAAAGACTTGGTTACTCCGGCAATCACCGACTACTCTTCGGCTTGGTAATTGCGCCATACCCCAATCAAAATGCCTTGAATTTCTACTTGATTGGCCTTGAGTTCTAAAACTTTTTTGTTGGAGGTCATGGGCTTTAGCAACACATTATCCCCCTCTTGGTAGTAGCGCTTGAGGGTTGTTCCTTCCTCTTCGACACGCACGGCCACCAGTTCTCCATCAGCAATGGTTTCTTCTCCGCTGACGGAACGCAGAATCAGCATATCGCCATCGGCCACGAGGTCATCCTCCAGGCTATCGCCACAAACCTTAAGGGCATAGACATGGTTGAGCTTGAGCAGATGACTGAGATCTAGTTTTTCTACATCCTCGGTGGTGGGCTCTACAATTTCCCCGTTGGTTAATTCCCCTAAAACCGGCAGGCCTTTGGGCTTATGGTGCAGGATCCGAAGCGTACGCGCCTTACCGTCTGTCCAATCAATGTAACCTTTGTTGCGGAGGCGCTCCAGACGACTTTGGATCGGGGCCGGAGACCGCAGATTCATGGCTCGCATCATCTGACGAATAGAGGGGGCATGCTGGGTTTCCTCAATGTACTTTACTAACCAGTCGTAAAGCTCTTGTTGGGCGCGGGTCAGAGATTCCATAGTGAGTCGCTCCTGCTTGTGTTCTTTAGCACTGCTGACCTATTTTAGCGTACTCCCCCTTTTTTCAGAACCCTCGTACTAAAAAATTAAGTTTTGTAACAGGCCCTGAGGTAGCCGGCTCATTTTTCAGGTTTTGAGCGACCGCAGGCAATGAAGCCAATGATGCAAGCGGTCACCGTTGAGACGATAGCTAAGGGGGTGGGCAATCAGGCGAGCCGTACTTTCAAATAGCACCTCAATTTCGATCAGGCCATTTTCCTTAAGCGTCCGGCCGGTAGAGACGAGATCCACGATGGCCTCGGACATGCCGGTGATAGGGCCAAGTTCCACGGAGCCGTAGAGGGGCACGATTTCCACCGGCAGGTCTAGACGACGAAAATGCTCTTGGGCACAGTGGACAAATTTCGAGGCGACTTTGCTGTGGGGAGGCAGGTCGATGGAACGCCGGTAGGGACTCGCTTCGGGCACGGCCACCGACAGGCGACACTGGCCAAACTGGAGGTCGCTAAGGTGGGCCACGCTGGGGCTTTTTTCCAGGAGAACATCGTAACCCACGACCCCGAGTTGGGCCTGTCCGTACTCGACGTAAACTGGTACATCATGGGTTCTCACCAGGAGCGCTTTTGCGGTTCCAGTGGGGTCGATAATCTGGAGTTGACGATTCTGGGGGTCGAGAAAGGCGCTGAAGTCTAGGCCAATGGCCTGGAAGCGTTGGATACTATCGCGGAGCAAGGCCCCCTTGGGTAAAGCAATGGTAAGCATGATAGAACCGTAGGATTAGGAGTCGCTGGCGGGAGGGGCCGGTTGGATATTCCAGTTTTCAATCACCCGTTGCCGGGAGCGGGCAATCACCAGGGCATCGCTGGGGACATCATGGGTCACGACGGAACCCGCCGCCACCGTTACGGAATTGCCCAGGGTGACGGGGGCCACGAAGACGCTATTGGCGCCGGTTTTAGTCCCATTACCAATGTTGGTTTGATGCTTATTGACCCCATCGTAGTTGGCGGTAATGGTGCCAGCACCGACGTTCACCCGTTCCCCTAGACGGGCATCCCCTAAGTAACTGAGGTGAGCCACGTTGGTTTGGGGGCCAATCTGGGATTTTTTAATTTCAACAAAGTTACCGATACGACAGTGGTCACTAATTTCAGCTCCGCCCCGCAGATGACTATAGGGGCCAATGCGGCAATGGGAGGCAATTGTGCTCTGGCTGACGACGGAGTATAAAATACTCGTTCCTTCCCCGACCACGCTATCTTCGAGCAAACTGCCCGGCCCAATCCGACAGCCATTGCCCAGAATGGTTTTACCCCGGAGGTGACTATGGGGTTCAATAACGACATCAGTGCCGATTTGGACGGTATCGTCAATGGTAATACTGTCGGGGTTAATCAGGGTAACGCCCGCCGCCATCCATTGGTCTTTAATGCGGTTTTGCAGAACTTCGTAGGCACTGGCTAATTGTTTACGGTCGTTAATGCCGCTAATTTCTAGGTGGTCTTCGACGTCCATGGCCATCACTGGTTGGAGGAACTGTACCACATCGGTTAAATAATACTCCTGTTGGTCATTGTTAGCCTGGAGTTGAGGAAGGATAGCCGCTAGACGGGGCCAATGAAAACAATAAATACCACCGTTAATGCGATGATTTTTGCGTTGGGCGTCATTACAGTCCCGATCTTCCACGATCTGGGTAACGTGATTATTGCCATCGCAGAACACCCGGCCGTAGCCCTTGGGGTTAGGAAGATGAGCTGTTAAGACGGTAGCGACATTTTGATGTTGCTGATGAGTCTGCATAAGTTGTTGCAGGGTTTCCGGCCGCAGGAGGGGGGCATCGCCATTCAGAACCAGGAGATCACCTTGGTATCCCTGCAGATGGGGTAGAAGTTGTTGAATCGCGTGGCCCGTGCCGAGTTGTTGTCGTTGCTCGACAAATTCCACATCGATTCTGCCTTGAAACTGGGCCCGGACGGCATCGGCCTGGTAGCCGACGATCAATAACTGTCGTTCTGGATTCAGGGAGCGACAACTTTCTAAGACTCGCTCCACCAGGGTCAGCCCGCCGAGTCGATGGAGAACTTTTGGTAAGGTGGACTTCATGCGAGTACCTTTACCCGCCGCCAAGATTGCTACCGCGACCATGCTGTATTTTCGTCAATATCATCGCATCTGAGTATATCGTGTCCCATCCCACTCCCCTGCAACGGATTTGTGAGACCACCCTGCTGTTCTATAAGCCCTACGGGGTTCTTTGTCAGTTCACGAACCCTGGGGATACTCCCGAACCACGTCTCACCCTCAAGGATTTTATTGCCCTACCGGATTTTTATCCTGCCGGTCGTTTAGATTTTGACAGCGAGGGCCTCCTACTCCTCACCAACCATGGCCCTCTCCAGCATCGCCTGGCCCATCGTCAGTTTGCCCATGCCCGTACCTACTGGGTCCAAGTCGAACGGATTCCCGCAGACAGCGACCTAGAACCCCTACGCCAGGGAATACGAATTCAGGACTACCACACCCGACCGGCCCAGGTGCACCGCCTGGAGCCAGAACCGCTACTTCCCCCGCGTCAGCCCCCGGTACGCTATCGTAAAAGTGTTCCCACGAGTTGGCTAGAACTGACCCTAACCGAAGGGCGCAATCGTCAAGTCCGTCGCATGACCGCCGCCATTGGTTTTCCGACGCTTCGCCTGGTGCGGGTAGCGATGACGGTGATGATCCCCCAGCGCAGAAGAACGCCTCAGCCGTTAACCTTAACCCTTGAGGGGCTCCAGCCGGGCCAGTGGCGTTGGCTAACTCCCACTGAGGGCCAATGGTTGCAACGACTAGGCTAGATTGCTCTGGATGGCCCAGCGGGCCAGTTCTGTCCGGTTATGCAGACTGGTTTTGTTGAGCATGTTGGACACATGGCTTTCGATCGTACGCTGACTGACTTTCATTTTCTCGGCAATTTCACGGTTGGCCATGCCCTGGGCTACTAACTGCACCACTTTAAGCTCTGTGGGAGTCAGCTCAACATTACTGGGAACCTGGAGGGGGTGACTATCCTCCGTCGGCCGATGATGGAAACGCAGGAGACGGCTGGCCTGCCGCAGGGAGGATTCAACCTGAGCCACCAGTTCCTCGGGCTCAAAGGGCTTCACCATATAGACATCGGCGCCGGTATTGAGGCCTTTGACTCGGTCTTGACTCTGGCCCTTGGCTGAGAGAAACATAACCGGAATCCAGCTAATCCGGGGGTCTTGGCGCACTTGGTTAATCAGGGCATAGCCATCCATCTCCGGCATCATGATGTCGCAGATGATCATATCCGGCACATAGGTATCGAGAATCGTCAGGGCCTCTTGCCCATTCTCCGCCGTCATGACGTCATAGCCCTGAAATTCGAGGTAATCTTTGACCAACAAAATAAGATTGGGGTCATCGTCCACGAGGAGTAAGCGATAGGTTTCTTTGGTGGCTTTGGCTGGATGCTCTTTCATGGATACCCTGGGCAGTGATTAACCGCAAAACGAGGCTTTCAATCTCTTCAATTGTAGCAGTATAATTGCTCATACTGATTCGATAGGCTGAAAATAAGTAGGGCTTATCACTAACAGCAAACCTTCTGCGTGGACTGGGTTTAGCCCCTTGAGGCTGGGGTAATAAGAGGCCTAGGCAAGCTTTTTTGAATATGAGGGGAAGAAACGGGGAATGGTATGATAAACCATTGAAAATTTGCTAACTTATTGATGCCCCGCGCTCCATGGAAAAACTCCTTGAGGGACTACAACAGTTTCAGATGGGTTACTTTAGCTCCCATCGAGACTTGTTTGAGCAATTATCCCACGGTCAACACCCCCGGATTTTGTTCATTACTTGCTCGGATTCCCGCATTGACCCCAATCTAATTACCCAGGCCCAGGTAGGGGAATTATTTGTGATTCGGAATGCCGGTAATATTATTCCCCCCTACGGAGCGGCCAATGGAGGAGAAGGAGCGGCGATGGAATACGCCCTTGCCGCTCTGGGTATCGAGCAAATTATTGTCTGTGGCCATTCCCACTGCGGTGCGATGAAAGGCCTCCTCAAGCTTAACTCTCTCCAAGAAAAACTCCCCCTCGTCTACGATTGGCTCAAACACGCAGAAGCTACTCGTCGCCTCATGCTGGAAAATTACAGCAACCTAGAGGGAGAGGAACTAATCGAGATGACAGTGGCCGAAAATGTCCTAACTCAACTCGAAAATTTACAGACTTACCCCATCATTCGCTCAAAACTCCACCAAGGAAAGTTGGCCCTGCACGGTTGGATCTATCGCATTGAAACCGGAGAAGTTCTGGCCTATGACGGGGTTCTCCACGATTTCGTCCCTCCCCAGAGTCGGTTATCGACCCCGGAGCCAGAGTATAATCTCCACCCCAGTTGTCCGCTCCTGAGCCATCAGCCCTTCAAGATTGCTAGTCCGGCAACGCCCCTCTCAACCCTAGCTGTACCAGCGAATCGTCCCATGTCCCGGCCGGGGTTCGCCCATTTGTCCCCAGAACAAGCCGAAAGAATCTATCGGGGTTCTGTCTAGGGTTTTTTGCCCAGGGCCTTGACTCCGGTGAGGAGCAGAATTAGGCCAGCACAGCAAATCCCCAGGGCCAGAATTCCCAGCAGACCGTCTAAGGTGGTAGTACTTTCCATCGCTCGATATCGTAGGTGAACGGTAGAGTAGACGCTATTTCTGGCAACTCAGTTGCTGTAGCTTGGCCTTGAGGCTGTCATTTTCCTGTTGGAGTCCTTGGTTACGACGAATCAGTTCCCGACGAAATTGCTCCTGCTGTTGGGCTTGGCGCTGGCGTTCCCGCAAGTCTTGCAAAATGGCCATTACAAAGGTCATGGTTCCCTGGCTATCAAAGATGGGGCTGGCCGTGAGTTCAATGGGAATAATCTGGCCGCCCTGGTGGATCTCCAGATCCGTCACGGTATTCGTTTCTCCCTGAAAGGCCAGGAGGAGAGGATGCTCTGCTAAAGGATAGAGTTGATTGGTGCCAGCTTGATAGGCCTGGTAAATCACGTTTAACTGCTCTAAATTAGCCTGAGGAAGAACGCCTTTACCTAATAGATCGATGGCCTTGAGATTGGCATAGTAGGGGTGGCCTTGGGCATCCAGAATGAAAATTCCTAGAGGACAAGCATCTAAAAAAGCTTTGAACGCCATGAATTGTTAACGAAAGACTCCATTCGTTGTAGCTACTTTCCTATCTTAAGGGCCGTCTCCGGCCTTCTGCATCGACAAAGTTGAGCGTTGAGACGATGGCCCCATCGGCAGTTTATCCTGGCCGCGATGATCGACAGCAGAGACTGATACAATGAACCACGAACCAATCACGCTTGCCGTCCTGATTCTGGCAATCGAAGACCCTACTTTTCTCCCGACCTATGAGTATTTCTGTTGACGGCATCGCCCCCCACGGTGGCCAACTGATTAATCGCATTGCAACCCCAGCGGAGCGAGCAGAATTTTTGGCCCAAGCGGATCATCTGTCCCGTATTCAGCTCGATGAACGGGCCACCTCTGACCTGGTGATGATTGCCATTGGTGGTTTCAGTCCCCTGAAGGGCTTTATGGAACAGGCTGATTATGAGTTGGTCGTGGAGGAAATGCACCTCACCAACGGTCTGCCCTGGACGATTCCCATTACCCTCTCCGTTGCGGAAGCGGTGGCTGAACCCCTCAAGGAAGGCAGTTGGGTGCGGCTCGATAATCCCCAGGGTCAGTTCATCGGGGTCTTAGAACTCACGCAAAAATATTACTACAACCGGGCCCACGAGGCTGTGAATGTATACCGCACCGATGACCAGGCCCATCCCGGCGTTAAGGTGGTTTACGACCAAGGGCCTGTCAATTTAGCCGGGCCGGTTTGGTTACTAGAGCGTGAAGCCCATCCCCAGTTTCCGGCCTATCAGATCGATCCCCTAGTCTCTCGTAAATTATTTGCTGAAAAAGGTTGGCAAACCATTGTCGGCTTCCAGACCCGTAACCCCATTCACCGGGCCCATGAATATATCCAGAAATGCGCTCTAGAAGTGGTGGATGGCCTGTTTCTGCATCCTCTGGTGGGGGCCACTAAAAGCGACGATATTCCGGCGGATGTGCGGATGCGTTGCTACGAAATTATGCTAGAGCATTATTTCCCCCAAGACCGGGTGATTTTAGCCATTAATCCTTCTGCTATGCGCTACGCGGGCCCTCGGGAGGCGATTTTCCATGCCTTGATCCGCAAAAACTACGGCTGTACTCACTTTATCGTGGGCCGTGACCATGCGGGGGTCGGTGACTACTACGGCACCTACGATGCTCAGTATCTGTTTGATGAGTTTAAGCCTGAGGCCCTGGGCATTGTTCCCATGAAATTTGAGCACGCCTTCTATTGTACCCGCACCCAACAGATGGCCACTACTAAAACGAGCCCCAGCAGTAAGGAAGAACGCATTCACCTCTCGGGAACCAAGGTGCGAGAGCTACTCCGCCAAGGTAAAATGCCGCCACCAGAATTTTCTCGGCCTGAAGTGGCCCAGGAATTGATTCGGGCCATGCAAGCCGCGGCCACTGAGGGGTAACAATGGGACAGGGGGGCTTGGGGACTGCGTGCCTGAGCCTCTCTGGCGTGCTGTATCAGAGGGTTTTCCCTATGAGCTTGAATCGACGAACCTTCCTGAAATGCGGCTTTGGCCTGGGGGCCAGTTCCCTGGCCTGGGGAACGCTTCCCTGGCAAGGCTGGGCAGACTCGTTTCAAGCCACCGCCGCGACGGCCCCCCGTAAGTTGGCCCTGCTGGTGGGTATTAATCAGTACGCAAAACCGGCGACAGGCAATAATCTTCTGCCCGACTTGGGGGGCTGTGCCACCGATGTGGCCCTGTACCGGGATCTATTGGTGGAGCGTTACGGTTTTCAGCCAACGGATGTCCTGAGTTTAGTGGATAGTCAGGCCACGTTAGCTGACCTGAAAACTGCCTTTCAAGAGCATTTAATCCAACCGGCCCGGGCCGGAGATTGGATTGTTGTTCACTTCAGTGGTTATGGCACTTGGTTACCACAACCCGCAAGCCTGACAATGCCTGAGCCTGTTCTCCTGACGGCTGAAGCTGGAGAATCAACGACATCGTTAGTGGGCCTGGCCTGGTCTGAGTTATGGAGTCTCGTACAGGGCCTAGCCACCGATAAAGTCACCCTGATTCTGGACAGTAGTTTTAGTCCTCGCTCAACCAGCCTATCCGGCAATTTGCAGAGTCGGAGTGCTCCTTTAGAGGGGATCGTCCCGGCTCCCACCCTCCCGGATCTGAAAAAAAACCTCAAAAATCGCTGGGTGCTCTGGGCGACGCAGGCCGATGGGGAAGCCTTTGAATTACGCGGGAATGGCTTTCAGTGCGGAATGTTTAGCGAGGCTCTGACCCAATACCTCTGGCAAGCGGCTACGCCCCAGCGTCTCCAGGTGGCCCTGGCCCATACAGCAGATAGTCTTGTCCCCCGTCTGGGAAATCAGCAACAACCCCAGGGGAGCGGCAACCCCTCCGGAACCTGGGGCGACACGACCTTAGCAGGGCCTTTTCTGGGGGCAGACGGCTTTGTGCAGGAGAGCCTAGACGAACAGACACTCCTACTCTCGCTTCGGGGGCTAGCTCCCGATCTGCTCAATTGCTCCCGTCTTAATTCCCAGTTCCAAGTCCAGACCGCCGATAGTACCCTGCCCCTAATTGTCAAAATTACAGAACACAATGGTTTCCAGGCAAAGGCCGTGATTCAAGGTTCCCTTGTTGCGATACCCCAGCCCGGCCAAGGGATTCAAGAAAAAGTCCGGGCTGTACCCCGACATCCGAGCCTTACGTTGGCCCTGGGGCATCAATTAGATCGTATTGAGCGGGTCGATGCCACCAGTGCTCTCACCGCCGTTACGACCGTGACCCAGGTCGTCAACGCTGGAGAGCAAATGGCGGATTGTGTCTTGGAAAAATCCAGCGATGACGGTTATATCCTGCTCACGGAGGGGGGGCAGACGTTGGGGAAACTCAAGGCCAAGGAAAGCGAAGCCATTAAATCGGCGATTGGTCGTCTGAACCCTGTTTTTGAACGATTACTGGCCCTGAAATGGTTGCGGCTACTAATCAATGACGGCGCGACGACCCTCGGTCTGCGGGCGAGTCTAGGAAGCCTGGAGGGCCAGCGTCTCCGTTGGTGGCAACAACGTGAAACCGTCCACTCCCAAAGAACCGCCCCACTGGTTACCACCTTTTTGCCCCAAATTGCCCGGGACATTCCCCTCCAATTACAGCTCGACAACCTTAGTAACCTGGACTTGTACTATCAAATTCTGGGATTAGGGAGCCAGGGCCAGATGATCGCTTGGTACGAAACCCCGACTCCCCTGATGGCCTATCAAAATCAGATAGCGCCGAAGCTCCACCGCTTGCCTAGTGGTAAAACTTCCGGTCTAAACCAATGGTTTGTGGTGGCGGCCCCAGCCTCCTTCGGAGTAGTTCAGAGCCTCTTCGCCAACTGGGCTCCCACGCCAGGTCAGTTCGTTGACATTCCTCAGCCCCTGACGTTGATTCGTGCCCTGCTAGAGGCTCTGCAAGCGCCGGCCCTCGCCTCAGACGGAGAGAATTATTATCTGGCCCTCACCGATTGGGTAACGTTGCCCTTGTTGTACCAAATAGCCGGCGAAGGTTAGGAGGATGGTAAGGGACGGAATCCTTGTTAGGATGAAGAGCACCCCTGATAATAATCTTTGCCCCTGCTTTTTGAACAGACTCTCTGGCTGTGTTTTCTATGACCTCCCTGCCCTCGAATACCCAACATCGTCTCCAAAAGTTGCCTCAAATTCCCAGTGTGTGGGAAGGAGATCGTCGCACCCTACAGGGAGGGGAGTACAGTATTGATGGTGATAGTCCGGCAGCAGGGGATTGCATTCTTTGGGTCGATGGTAGCGAAGGGATGGTCAGGGCCATGGACATCGTAGCTAGTGACATTGGCCCCGAAGCCATTGTCCGTACGCTGATCCGAGCCATGGAAACCCCTCGTCGTCCAGCGGTTCCTGCCCGTCCTCAAAAAATTGTAGTACGGAATCGAGAAATCCAGTTTTTTCTGCGGGGGGCCCTGCAAAGCCTGGGGATTGCTATTGACTACGTTCCAGAACTCCCCCTGATTGACGAACTTTTTCGCAGTTTTGAGGCCCCCGAAGATAATCGCCCCGACCCCCTACCCAAGGCCTACAGCAAGCCCCTCAAACAATTAGCAGATCAGCTCTGGAAAGTTGCCCCTTGGCAGTATCTCACCGACCATGAAATCATTACGATCCATTGGGATGCGGCCGAAGCTTCTCGAGAAATTTATGGCTGTGTGTTGGGAATGCTTGGTCAAGAGTACGGCATTATTCTCTATCGTTCCTTAGATTCCCTGAAGCAGTTTCGGGTTATGGCCGCTTCGGTAAAAGATCCGGAACAAATGGAACAAGCCTTTTTAAGTCAAGACTGCTGGTTTCTGAACTACGAAGCCCACAATTTTGACCCCGAAGACACCTTCGATATCGGAGAACTCTCCGTTGATGAAGTTGTACCACTGTTCGGTAGTGTTCATCCGTTAGAGGGCGTCCGTCCCTTCCTAGACGAAGAAGAAGCGGAGGTTGTGTACTATGCCCTAGAGGGGATTCGACAATTTGTCCGTCAACATCACAAGCATCTCAGCCAGGACCCCATCGAAGCCTTGGAGCAGAAGCTCGCCATTGCTCCCCCTTCAACGACATCGACGGCAGGGCCAACGGTTCAGCTCAGCCTGGCCATTCAACCGCCCCTGATCGAAGAATTACTGGCCATTGAGGATGAGGCCGATGAGACCGCCCAGAGTCCCCTCCGCAATGACCTGGTTCCGGCCAATGCCTGTCTCAGCCTGGGGATGATTCCCTGGCCCGTACGGGAGGCCCTACACGACAATCCCCGGGCCTATTGCCAAAAACAGACGGTGGAAACCCAAGGAGATGGCTTTCCAGTTTTAATTATTCAGACCTCCCGGCCCAAGGCCCAGGAAATGATTAACCGCTTGCAGGAAGAGGGGGGGATTATCGGCCTGGGGTTTAATCTGGGAGAAGATTCCTGGACGGCAACCTCCTACGACTTGGGCATCCTCCAGACTGGCGCCAAGAACCTATACTTATTCGGTGAATTTTTGCAAGATAGCCCGACCCATCACAAGGCTCGACAAAAATGGAATCAACGCTGTCAATCCACCAAAGGCTATTGCGGCCTGCTGATTGCGATGGGAGTCAGTGGTCGTTCTCGAGGGAATCCCCAACTTAAGGATATGCTGGGCTTCTTTGAGGCACGCTTCCTTTCTGCGGAAGAACTAGGGATTGGCCCGCTACAGTTAATGCCCCATTTTGATATGGAATGGTAGCCCTCGAATCAATGGCCTCGGCCGTCCCCAGACCTGATACATTGAGTTAGATGATATCAGCAACAGAAGTTTATCGAGTTTAGTATGCGAGTTCTGGTTATTGGTGGTGATGGCTACTGCGGTTGGGCTACGGCACTCCATCTGTCCAACAAGGGATACGAAGTCGGGATTCTAGATAGTTTAGTGCGTCGTTTTTGGGATGCCCAGTTAGGCGCAGAGACCCTAACGCCGATTGCAACCATTCATCAGCGAATTCAGCGATGGTACGAGCTAACGGGCAAAAAAATTGATTTATTTATCGGTGATATCAACGACTATAGTTTTTTAACCCAATCCCTACGACGCTTTGAACCCAGTGCCATTGTTCATTTTGGGGAACAACGTTCGGCACCGTTCTCGATGATTGACCGGGAACATGCCGTACTGACCCAAGCCAATAATGTTATTGGCAACCTCAATCTCCTCTACGCAATGAAAGAGGATTTCCCCAATGCCCACTTGGTTAAGTTGGGAACCATGGGAGAATACGGCACGCCCAATATTGATATCGAAGAAGGCTACATTACCATTGAACATAATGGTCGTAAAGATACCCTTCCCTACCCGAAACAGCCCGGTAGTTTCTATCACCTGAGTAAGGTTCACGATAGCCATAATATTCATTTTGCCTGCAAAATTTGGGGTCTGCGGGCGACGGATCTAAACCAGGGTATTGTCTACGGCGTGTTGACGGAAGAAACAGGCATGGATGAAATGCTGATCAACCGCTTGGATTACGACGGGGTCTTTGGAACGGCTTTAAATCGTTTTTGTATCCAGGCCGCCATTGGCCATCCCCTGACGGTCTACGGCAAAGGGGGCCAAACCCGAGGCTTGTTGGATATTCGGGACACGGTGCGTTGTATTGAACTGGCTATCGCCAATCCCGCAGAGCCAGGCCAATTCCGGGTCTTTAACCAGTTCACAGAACTCTTTAGTATTGCCGATTTGGCCAACATGGTACAAAAAGCGGGCGCAGCCATGGGCCTCAAAGTGGACGTTAACCACCTAGAAAACCCTCGGGTAGAGCTAGAAGAGCACTACTTTAACGCTAAAAATACGAAGCTTCTGGATTTGGGTCTCAAACCCCACTATCTCTCTGACTCCCTCCTGGATTCCTTGCTGAACTTTGCCACCCGCTACAAAGACCGTATTGACCAGAAACATATTCTACCCACGGTTTCCTGGCGACGCTAATTGCGGATTCCTCCCTCTAGGTTGCTAGGGGGTAATAGACTTTGCCCCTTGCTTCCTATGAGAATTGCGCTTTTTACCGAAACCTTTTTGCCTAAAATTGACGGTATTGTCACTCGTCTCAAGCATACCGTCGAGCACCTCCAGCGACAGGGCCACCAGGTGCTGGTCTTCTGTCCAGAGGGAGGCTTAAGGGAATACAAAGGGGCCAGGATCCATGGGGTTAAGGGCATGCCGCTCCCTCTCTATCCTGAGCTTAAACTAGCTTTTCCGGGGCCACCACTCAAGCAAGCCCTGCAACGATTCCGTCCTGACGTGATCCATGTCGTCAATCCGGCAGTGTTGGGGGTCGGCGGCATTTACTATGCCAAAACCCTCCAGATTCCCTTGGTGGCCTCCTACCATACCCACCTACCCCAATACCTCCAGCATTATGGCCTAGGGGCCTTAGAGGGTCTCCTCTGGGAACTCCTCAAGTTGGGTCATAATCAGGCTATGCTCAATCTTTGTACTTCGTCGGCCATGGTACAGGAACTGCAAAGCCACGGCATTGAGCGGGTTGACCTCTGGCAACGGGGCGTTGATACGGAGCTTTTCCAACCTCATCTAGCCTCCCGAAGCATGCGCGAGAAGCTTTCCCAGGGCCATCCCGAAGCCCCCCTATTACTCTACGTGGGAAGAGTCTCCGCTGAAAAACAAATTGATGAAATTAAACCGGTTTTGGCTGCGATTCCCCAGGCCCGTCTGGCCATCGTCGGAGATGGCCCCCAGCGGGAGGCCCTGGAAGCCCATTTTGCTGGAACACCGACTTATTTTGCGGGTTATATGCAGGGCTTAGAATTAGCCTCTGCCTTTGCCTCCGCCGATGCCTTTATTTTTCCCTCTCGTACTGAAACCCTGGGGTTAGTATTGTTAGAAGCCATGGCAGCGGGTTGTCCGGTGGTGGCGGCGGCCTCTGGAGGTATTACCGACATTGTTAGTGATGGGATTAATGGTTATCTTTTCAATCCCCAAGACCCTCAGGGGGTTGTGGCGGCAACCCAACGACTACTCGCCTCGCCAGAGGAGCGGGAAACCCTACGGCGCAATGCCCGTCTTGAAGCAGAACGCTGGGGTTGGGCCGCCGCTACTCAACAACTTCAAACCTATTACGAACAGATCCTCGGACGTTCTTCCCTGCCCCAGGTGGCCTAGTCTGCCCTCCCCCTTGGAGAAACTGGGGACGGATGGTAGGCTATTAATGTTGACAAAATGCAACCTAGCAGGTACGTTATGCCGCTTTTGGTTTTAATGGCCGACGATGATCCCAGTACCTGCTCCCTGGTAAAGGATTTTTTAGAAATGCAGGGGTACGCTGTGATCACCGCCAATAATGGCCAAGAGGCCATGGCCCTGCTCAGCACTTATCATCCCCATCTGCTAATCTCCGATGTGAAAATGCCCAAGCAAGACGGCTATCATTTACTCTGGGAATTGCGTCAACGGCCGGAATTTCGGCTCTTGCCGGTTATTTTATTAACGGAGTGTGACCAGCCAGAACAACGAATTCAGGGCTATCAGATGGGCTGTGATGCCTACTTACCGAAGCCTTTTAACTTACTGGAATTATTGGCCATTGCCCGTAATCTTCTAGAACGGAGCCAAGTGATTCAAAATGAATTGCGCTTCCAGCGAGAAGAGCGGCCGCTTAGTCCCCAGGCAGGAGACGCTGACATCCCCGAACAAATCCGTGAAGCCATGGATCAATCGATGTTGGCCCATTTGGAATCGCTCAATCTAACCCAGCGGGAGCTAGAGGTTCTCGATGTCCTGATTCAGGGGTTTTCCAATGTGGCCATTGGCCAACATCTGCACCTGAGTCCTCGCACTGTTGAGAAATATGTGAGTAATCTTCTGCGGAAGACCCGTACTAATAACCGAGCTGAATTAGTCGGCTTTGCCCTCAAGTACCATCGCAAGGACGGATGACAAGACGCCTCCATGTTGCTCGAGCTAGGTATTTTTTTTGAATAAATTTCGTTCTGGGAAAAGCGTTACCAGCAGTTGATTGATATAGACTTGACCCACTACCGGGGGCTTTTCTGGCGAACGCTCTGGTTTAAGTTCCTCCCGTTCGGCCAGGGGAGCTTCTTCGGTTGCTGGGGGACTCAGCTCAACGATGACGTCTTCCGAAGCTAAGGATTCTGGGGTAGCTTCAGGAGGAGAAACAGGATGCTCTGCTTCACTATCCCAGGGAGAAGGGATTGACACGGTTTCTTCCAGTAATGGCGGGATTTCCTGTTGGGGGCGAGACGGGTCTCCCAACAGAGATTTGGGGGGGATTAAGGCCCTTTCTGCCACTGCTGTATTCCAAAGCGTTACCTCTGCCCCCAGGCAAGCATCTTGCCCCACCTCAACTTGGCCCATAACCAGACACCGAGGCCCGATGATGGCCCCCGGCGCAAGAATAATAGGGCCGCCCCAGGCATGGATAATTGAACCTCGACCAATACAAACACCGGCTCCAATCACAACTTGGTAGCCGGGATCTGCTTGCAAAATCGTGCCGGGAGCAATGACTGCCGTTTCATGGATGGTGATTTGGCCCCTCACCAAATACGCCGATTGACTAACCAAATGAGCGGAGGGTCGTGACATGGTGATGGCCAAACTCCCAAAGAATCTTGCTAGGGACGTTGAATAATGGTCTCAAGCACACGCCGCTTGGCCTTGGTATCAATCCCTAACAAGCGGACATATTCGCCACTATGATCGGCCAGACAATTTTCGAGGGAGCGTAAAACCTCTGCTTCCCGAGTACTGGTAATCGGTGCGCAACTCTGCCACGATTTTGCCCGGAAACGACGCGGGTCGGTATGCTCTGTACCAATTTGGTATCCCTGGGCCAGGAGAGAGCGGACTTGGTTCACAACGTCTGCACTTAGGCTTTGGCTGATGCTAGAGCTATAGCTGTTACCGTAGCTAGGGCTAGGGGCCACTGGAGTCGTACTTAGGGGGGCGCGGGTCGTTGGGGCCTTGCCATTTCCATTGCCATCCTCCGGGCGTTGGATAATCACTTCTGCCACACGACGTTTGGCCTTGCGGTCAATACCAATCAAACGAACGTATTGGCCGGGATGGTCCGCCACACAGGCCATTACTGCCGCTAACACATCCGCTTCGCGGCTACTAGTAATGGCGGCACAGCTATCCCAGGATTTGGCCCGGAACCGTCGTTTATCGGTATGCTCCACAGCAATGCCGTAGCCCTGGCCCAGTAGACTGCGGACTTGGGCCGTCACATCCGCCGTCAGGCCGGTTGTCCCGAGACCGGAAGCGCCGGAGTAAGCACTACCATTGCCATTACTAGAGCCCTTACTGCTATCTTCTCCCGGCCGCTGAATTACCACTTCTGCCAGACGGCGCTTCGCAACGGGGTCAATGCCAATTATACGAACGTACTCTCCGGCATGATCGGCCAAGAAGGCTTCGATACGTTGGATCGCTTCTCCTTCCCGGGGCGTGTCAATAATATCACCCGTCAACCAGGAACTGGTTTTAAAACGGCGGGCATTGGCGTGTTCCAGACCAATTTTGCAACCTTGATGAAGCAAAGAACGCACTTGGCTGGCGATATCCGCCTTGAGGCCAACCAAGGAATTATTCGACCCCTGATTACCACCGTTGTAGTGACGTGTCGCACTCGTCCCCCGGGCCGGGATTCCAGGAGCATCGCCTGGGCGCTGGATAATTACTTCAACCGCCCGACGTTTAGCCTGGGTATCAATGCCAATCAAACGGACATACTCCCCAGCGTGGTCCTGGAGCCAGCCCTCTACTGTCGCAATAATTTGTTCATCTCGATAGCCTTCGGCAATGCCACAACTAATCCAAGATTTGGTTTTAAAGCGGCGCTCGTTAGCGTGTTCACCACTAATGGCATAGTTTTGGGCTAACAAGGCTCGGATTTGGTTTCTAACGTCTGCATTAACACCCATCGTTTTTCCTGAATTTATATAGTGAGTTTCGTTTACAACACCCGGATTTTCCAAGGAATCCCCTGGAGAAGAGGGGGTCTGAGGGCCCGTGACCACAGTCCCCGGATCTAAATCCAGCCCTAGATTTTTGATCTGTTGAACCAGTAGGCGGTCACTCTTTTGGATATCCGGCAAATTCTCCGCTTGCTGTTGGTTGGTAATCACAGCGCCAGAGGGGACAAACTTGCCTGGGGGAATAGCTACGTCCTGAATTAAGGCGTGCATCATGACAATACAATCCGCGCCAACCCGAGCATTAAAGACCGTCGAGCGGAAACCAATAAAGGCCCGGTCGCCAATATAAACGGGCCCATGGATCAATGCCAGGTGAGCAATACAGGCCCCAGAACCAATCCAAACCGAGTACTCAGCCTGGTCATCCCCCAAAATCTGGCCCTGGTCTAGACCATGAATCACAACCCCTTCTTGGATCAGGGTGTCCTCTCCGATCCGAAAAGGCGTTCCTTCGTCCGCTCGAATGGATGTTCCGGGAGCAATGGTTACCCTTGCTTCGACTCGCACATCCCCAACCAGGTTAGAAAAGGAATGGATATAAGCCGTTTGATCGATCTGGGGCTCCGCCAGGTTTTTGGCCCAGGGGCTAGTAGGAGCAACTGTAGTACGGACTGCCATGGAAATTAAACCCCCCTACGTATGGTCAGACAGTGTCTCAAAAAAGAGAGTGGCAGGATTAGGTTGAAGTACGATACTCATCTTTTTTGCTGTACAAGGAACGATTCTCCACGGTCACGGTGTCGATAATACCAATCACCATGGCATCTAGGGGTCGCTCTTCATTTCCACTATCCTTCCGAGCGGCACTCCCCCGCGTGACGAGTACCCATTCATTAACGCCAGCACCGACAATATCCGCCGCCACTTCGTACTGGTCAAGGGCTTGACCTTGAGCGTTAATGTATTGGACTACTAGGAGCTTAACTCCCGTTAAACTACGGGTTTTATGAGTGCTTACCACCGTGCCAAGTACTTTGGCAATTTGCATAATTTAGAGTAATTGCCTACTAGATCCGCCGGAGGGGACGCGGGTTAACAATATCCCGAAATTGTTCGACCGCTTCGGTGTAGCGAATGGGCAAGACGTATTCCAAGTTTTCGTGGGGACGGGCAATGATATGGTTCGAGAGGACTTCTCCACCGTTGACCCGCAGAGCATTTTGAATCCCGGCCGATACAGAGGCCTGGACTTCTGAAACATCGCCGCGAACAATGACCGTCACGCGCCCACTACCAATTTTTTCGTAGCCGACCAGGGTAACACGGGCTGCTTTAACCATCGCATCCGCTGCTTCGACGACTGCTGGAAACCCTAAGGTTTCTACCATTCCAACTGCAATTGACATGATCTTAGGTGCTCCTAGAGACTTTTCATAAATACAGACGTTAGTGACCAAAGGCGAATTTCGTTGCCTTGGCTACCGACTATCCCAAGGGAATTTGACTAGAATTTTTAGTAGGTACGGAATTGTTCTACGTCTTCGGTATAACGAATCGGAAGAACGTATTCCAGGTTTTCGTGGGGACGTGCAATGATGTGGGTCGATAATACTTCTCCCCCATTAACCCGATTAGCCGCTTCAATGCCTGCGGAAATAGAGGCCTGGACTTCAGACACGTCGCCTCGGACAATGACAGTCACGCGACCACTGCCGATTTTTTCATAACCGACTAACGTTACTCGAGCCGCTTTGACCATCGAATCAGCGGCTTCAACAACAGCCGGGAAGCCTTTGGTCTCTATCATTCCTACTGCAATTGACATGGTTAAATTCCTCGCTTATCTTAAGCCAGATTAAACAGAATAAAAGACGTTTTCGAGCAAGAGCTTGGGGTAAATTTTTGCCTTGAGATTTTTGGCAGAGAATTTCGTCAGGGCCAGGCCCAGCGACAGCACAAAATCTCGTTCTAATTTTCCTAAAAACGGTTTAAGCCAGAAAAATTAGACGGAAGCGGCGAAACTATTGACTCTATCAAAAGCATAGGAAACCTTGGCCCCTTTGACAATATAAAAGAACATGATATTTTTTAATTTCAGGGTTAACCAAAGTTAATCTAGGCCATAACCAGCCCGGATAGGCGCCGATGGGGCCATCTCGGTTCGCCGCTGGTGATGAAGTCAGAAAGCACTAGGAACGATGCTGACGATACCAGTCAATGGTGTGTTGTAGGCCCTGACGTAGACTGACCTGGGCGGTAAAGCCAAAAGCGGCCTTGGCTTTCTGGGTATCGAGGCAACGGCGGGGTTGGCCATTGGGTTTATCGGTTTGCCAAAGGATGTCTCCCTGAAAATCCATCAATTCACAGATCAAGGACACCAAGTCCCGGATCGAAATTTCAAAATTGGTACCTAAATTGATGGGATCCGGCTGGTCGTAGGCCTGGGTAGCCAGCACAATGCCTCGGGCCGCATCCGTCGCGTAGAGAAACTCGCGGGTGGGGCTGCCATCCCCCCAGACCGCCAGGAAAGGCTCATTATTTTGCTGGGCCTGATCCACCTTACGGATCAGGGCAGGAATAACATGGGAGCTCTGGGGGGCAAAATTATCGCCGGGGCCATAGAGGTTGACCGGCAGGAGATAAATGCCATCGAAGCCGTACTGTTGTCGATAGGACTGGAGTTGGACGAGCAGGGCCTTCTTGGCAATGCCGTAGGGTGCATTAGTTTCTTCTGGGTAGCCCTGCCAGAGGTCTTCTTCTTTGAAAGGAACCGGCGTGAATTTGGGATAGGCACAGATAGTACCAATGCAAACAAACTTTTCTACTTTAGCGCGGTAGGCCGCCTCAATCAGTTGGGCTCCCATCATCAGGTTGTCATAGAAAAGCTCCGCTGGCTTAGCTTGGTTGAGACCAATTCCCCCCACATGGGCAGCTAGATGAATGACAATCTGCTGACCCGCAACGGCCTGTTGACAATGATGCCATTGGCGGAGATCGCACTCACGGGAGCGAGGAATGGTAATGTTTTCGGCCTGGGCACCGGCTTGGATGAGTTGCTCGACGACCTGTCTTCCTAGAAAACCAGCTCCACCAGTCACTAAAATACGCTTGTTTGCTAAATCCATCATGGCAGTACGGGTTTAGTCCCAGGAGTAAGCCTTTATAGGAAGTAGTGTACCATGGCTAGCCCGGAAGGCGACTATTCGGAAAATTTCCACTTTTTTCACCTTTTTTCTACTTTTTGCGATTTGGCAAATCCCTATTTGTTGCTCCCATTGCCGTTAATTTCCCTTTAGCTAGGGACTGACATCCCCTGGGACGTCACCTATTCTAGAGGAGACGTTAAGCACAGAACGATTTTGTTTCGTTAAGCAAGATTGAACTGTATTAAGCGTCATAATTCACAAGAGAATGGAGTCATTTGTTAACCATGAAAAAGCTACTTTTAGGTTGTTTGGCCCTGACCACCCTCACGACTTTAGCGCTACCGGCCCATGCCGGCGATGAGGCTAATGTCCAGGATGCAACCCAGGTGATCACCCAGGATGGGGATGGCAATACCTCCTTTCAACGGAGTACCCAAAAGATTCAATCTCAACACCGAGGTATGACGAGCACCGATAATCTGGGGAATGCCCAAAGCATTTACCAAGATGCGCTACAACAAGGCTCTAATAACTACGGCCAACAGGAAAATAATCAACAGATTAAGGTGCGCCGCAACCTTCGCAATGGCAGTACTGAAATGATGATTCGCCAGGGCAACTAGACAATCAATCCAACATACCGGCCGCCAGAGTAGAAAAACCAGGGGAGCGACCAAGCCAACGTCGGAAGTCGTTGTGTCATGCTGATGACAGTGGTTTGCTCCCTATTTTTCTTGGGGGTGGGACCGGATGCAGCTCAGCGGGAGAGTAGACCATGACAACCAAGCACGGATTTTTATTAGTTCTAGTAAGTTTATCAATACTAGAGCCAGTGAACTTGGCTTCGGCCCTAGAGGTACAAGTCGGAACTATTCGTATTCAGACCCCAGGGCCTACTCCGCCCCGTCGTCGTCCAGTTCCTAGCAAATACCGTGCTCATCCCCAGTTTTCCGCCCCGGCGGCCTCCCGCCAAACCCTAGAAATGTACTGTGTCTCTAGTAATGGTCAGGCTGTTCAATCCCTACGCCAGACCACCTCTAGTAATTCTCAAGCCAGTAGCCGTCGGGTGTGGGTCTATCAAGATTGCCAATAAAACACCGTTGAAACGACCTTTAGGAGCAATTCCGATGATGGGAAAAGTTTTACCCCTAAGTTTATTGTACTGTTCTGGTGTCCTGGTCATGGGACTTATTGAAGCGAAGGCCGCACAGGCCCAGTGTATTCAAGCTGATGTTTCCATTCAGTACAACATTAGTGGTTCTCAGGAACCTACTCGGCGCAGTAATGATGTCACCATGGCTAGTGACCGCAACTGCTCCGGTAATATCAGCGTTACCAAGGGAGTCCAGGGCAATATTGGCGGCAGCGGCCCCCTAGAGCAACGGCGAGTCGTCGAACATCGCCAACAGGGGGGCCAGGGCAATCCCAGCGGTGTGAATCCACCGACGGTACAAATCAAAACGAATGCCACCGCCGATGTCTATAACGCGGCGGATAAATACCTCAAACCCTAGGCGGGTCTAGTAAAGGAGCAACACAATGATGGGATTTTCTGCGGGTTATTGGTGGACTCTGGGCTATGTCCTCTTGCTGTTTGGTCTCGGCCTGCCTGCTTCTGCTCAGGTAGCGGCCCAAGGAGCCAGTCAAGACACCCTGATTAACGGTGATAATAACCAAGTTACCCAGGTGATTAACCAGACGATTATTAACCACCCTGGCCGAGCCCGTGCTTTGCTCAAGGAGGACAAGGTTAAAAGCAATAATGGACGATATTCGAGGGAACCGAAGGACAAGTCGTCTCATAAAGAATAGAGGGACTCCTCCGCCTACTGCCCTGGCCCTTTTCGATTATCATGCGCGAACTCTCCTTAACATTCAGGAGAGTTTTTTGTCATTACACTACTGCAAGGTAAGAAACCGTTCTAGGGCCTGCACCATACTAGGAGGCCAACGGCGGACATGCTTAACCCAGTCAAGGTCTTGATAGCGATTATCGATACCAACGGCGGCAACCCAATGACTTTCCGCTTCACCTTGTTGACCATCCACCCACAGTACCGCAGTCAAGGCGGCCCGCATGTCAGGAAACATCGGGTATTTGCGCACCAGATCCCGCATCTGTTTAATAGCTTCCGTGGGCCGACCCACTTCATACAAGGCCAGGGCCTCGTTAGCTCGAGCAAAGGCAAAGTTCGGTGCAATTTCGGAGGACTTGTGAAAATCCGCCAGGGCCTGTTGCCATTGACCTAGTCCCGCTTCGGCATTCCCCCGATTGTTATAGGCCATGGGATCCTGTGGATCGATTTGCAAAACTTGGTTATAGTCCCGGATGGCCGCTTGAAATTGGCCCTTACCCTCCAAGGCCGCACCGCGATTGAGATAGGGATCGGGTTGGTCCGGGGCAAGACGGATCGCCTCATTGAAGTCGGCAATGGCCTCATCCAATTTGTGCTGGCTCACCCGTGCATTACCCCGATTACTCCAGGCGGCAGGGTTCTGGGGGAAAGTCTCAATAAGTTGGCTCCAGTAAACTTCAGCCTGGGTAAAATTTCCTTGCTCAGTGGCTTCAAAGGCCTGTTGGGCGATGGCTTCTCCCTCCTGAACCTGGGCTTCTGAGGGAACAGGAGCGATTTCTTCAGCTTGTACTGGTAGGGGCAAGACCAGGGCCAAGGCCCAATACAGCAAAGCGAGGCCCAGCCCTAGGCGACGGCGCTGATTCGCGTTCAAAAACATCCTCACCCTCAAATAGACTAGGTACTAATCCTCAATTATGGCCCATCTCTGTCAAATAGGCCTGATAGCCTACGTCTTCTAGCAGGCGTTGCTTCTCCAACACCGTTGTTTCCAGCTCTTGACGATAGGCCAGAACTCGCTCCAACAAGTCCGGATCGTGGCTCCCAAGCATCTGAACCGCCAACAGGGCCGCATTGGTGGCATTACCGATAGCGACAGTGGCTACGGGAATTCCGGACGGCATCTGGACAATGGAGTAGAGAGAATCCAGGCCCTGTAAACTTTTGCTCTGTACCGGGACGCCAATCACGGGCAGAGGGGTTAGAGCCGCTACCATCCCTGGCAGATGGGCCGCGCCGCCCGCCCCGGCAATAATCACCTTCAGACCCCGCTGATGAGCCATTTTGGCATAGGCCACCATTCTTTCCGGTGTCCGATGGGCCGAGACAATGGCGATTTCGTAGGGGATGGTAAATTGGTCGCAGATGGTTGCGGCCGCCTGCATGGTTGGGAGGTCGGAATCGCTCCCCATAATGATGCCGACAAGAGGGGAAGAATGCACCATGGCCCTAGGTTGCTTAAGTAAAGGTTATCAACCGTATTGTGCCGTATTTTTTTCCCCTGGCCTTAGAATGACTAGGGATTGTTGTTGTTTCTCCCTGGAGCCAGGTCGTCATGAGTATTAATGTTGTCAACCTCGTCGGTCGAGCCGGCCGTGACCCAGAAGTCCGCTATTTTGAATCGGGGAGCGTGAAATGCAACTTCACTTTAGCGGTGAATCGGCCTACCAGTAAAAGTGATGAGCCAGACTGGTTTGACTTGGAAATTTGGGGTAAAACCGCTGAAATTGCCGCCAACTACGTCAAAAAAGGCAGTTTGGTCGGTATCCAAGGGTCTCTTAAAATTGAAACCTGGAATGACCGCAATAGCGATGCCAAACGTTCTAAGCCGGTAATCAAGGTAGATCGCTTAGAGTTGTTAGGCTCCAAGCGGGATAATGCCAGCGCACCGGATATGCCTAGCGAATTTTAAGGTCACTGTCCCTCTCCATGAAATCTGCCCTTGTCCACGAATGGTTAACCCCAAAGGCTACAGGGGGGTCTGAACTCGTTGTCCAGGCCATCCTGGCGCAAATACCGGCGGATGTCTATGCGCTCATTGATTTTGAATCCAGCAATCCTAACAGTTATCTGTACGGCCGACGGATTGGCACGACCTTTTTGCAACACTTTCCCCTAGCCCACAATGGCGTACAAAAATATCTGCCCTTTTTGCCCCTGGCCATTGAACAGCTAGACCTGCGGCCCTACGACCTTATTCTTTCCTCTTCCCATGCCGTGGCCAAGGGGGTCTTGGCGACTCCCCAGCAACTGCACATTTGCTACTGCCATACCCCCATGCGCTATGCCTGGGATCTGACCTTTGACTATCTAGATAACAGCAAAGTGGGCCGGGGCCTGCCTGGATTCCTAACCCGTTATTTGCTCCATCAACTGCGCCAATGGGATGTGATTTCTGCCCATCGTGTCGATTACTTTATCGCCAACTCTCGTCACACGGCCCGACGCATTTGGCGGTGCTATCGACGGGAGGCCAAGGTAATCTATCCCCCCGTTGACCTCCAACGCTTCACGACTCAAGTTCAAAAAGCCGACTATTACCTAACGGTTTGTCGTCTAGTCAGCTACAAAAAAGTAGAACTGATTGTTCAGGCCTTTAACCAGTTGGGCCTGCCCCTGATCGTAATCGGTGATGGCCCGGAACTCTCTCGTTTACAGGCCCTGGCCCGGCCCAATATTCAGCTCCTCGGCAATCAACCCAACGCCGTTGTCGAGAAATACATGGCGGAAGCCAAAGCCTTTGTCTATGCGGCCTGTGAAGACTTTGGTATTGCCCTAGTAGAGGCTCAGGCCTGTGGCACGCCGGTGATTGCCTACGGCCAGGGGGGAGCCCTAGAAACCGTGGTCGATGTCCAGCAATTTCCCGAACAAGGCACGGGGCTTTTCTTTCGAGAGCAAACCGTAGCGGCCCTGGTGAAAGCGGTTGAAACTTTTTCGGAAATTCAGCATCAATTTAAGCAAGAGAATTGTCGTCAGCAGGCGACTAACTTCTCCCCCCAAGTCTTTGCTGAGGCCTACACGGCCTTTGTGGAGCAGTGCCGTCAAGCGTTTTTTTCCTAACGCAGCGGTGAAACCGTTCCAGTTTTTTAGCCGGGCTTGCCTAAATCGGGTAATCTGGCTTTATGATTAGGGACAATGTGGTGTGATGTGAAGTGATGTGAAGGAGTACGATGACTGCGAATAGCCAATTGATCTCCGTCAAGGCCCTGCAAGCTTTGATGAGACGCGGATTTGCCCCCACGGTCCTACCCCGCCGGTATCGAAGAAGTAGTGTCACTGCCCTGAATGGAGCCGTTGCCAAACGACTATTTGATATTGTATTTTCCTCGGCAGTCCTCGTTTTATTTTCGCCCCTCTACCTTATCCTCTCGGTGCTGATCGCGGTTAGTTCCCCCGGCCCGATTTTTTATGTGCAGCAGCGAGTCGGCAAGAACCATCGCCCCTTCAACTGCTATAAGTTTCGCACCATGGTCACCAACGCCGATGAAGTGTTAGAAAACTTATTGGCCAAGTGTCCCCAGACTCGCGAAGAATTTGAAACTAACTTTAAACTCCGGGACGACCCCCGTATCACTTGGATTGGCAAGTTTTTACGCCTCACTAGCCTGGATGAATTTCCCCAGTTTTGGAACGTCCTCAAGGGGGATATGAGCGTAGTCGGCCCCCGACCTCTGGTACCTGAAGAACTCCACAAGTACGGCAATCGCATTAATCGCGTGTTAACGATTCGCCCTGGACTGACAGGCCTTTGGCAGGTGTCTGGCCGCAATGATATTCCCTACCCCCAACGGGTGCAAATTGATGTTTACTACGTCAACTATCGGACCTTTTGGCTAGATTTATGGGTAATTATTAAAACCCTAGGAGTGGTGATCTTCCCTAACAACAATGGCGCTTATTAAGCTAACTCCCAACACTTAAGGGTGAAGGTCACATACCCCACAAGAGGTGTTTTTCCTCCCTAAATTCGCCAATACTAGCGGATATAGGAGGATGACCCTTGGAATGAATTACCGACGTCTCGGCCCCACTAAAAAACGAGTAGGGTTGGAGTCCTGGTCTTGATCAGTGTATCCCAGAATAGGGCTCTGGTATTCTAGGGAGAGATCTACCATTCACATTAGGATTACTTTCCCTCTATGTCCGATGCCAAAGTCGCCCTAATCACCGGCATTACCGGTCAAGATGGTTCCTATCTGAGCGAATTATTACTGGAAAAAGGCTATATTGTCCACGGCATTATTCGTCGCACCTCCACCTTCAACACCGACCGCATCGACCACCTCTACGTTGATCCCCACGATGCTGAGGCCCGCCTCCGCCTCCACTACGGCGATCTGAGTGACGGCACGACCCTCCGGCGTCTGCTAGAGGCCATTCAGCCGGTGGAAATTTATAATCTCGGCGCCCAGTCCCACGTCCGCGTTAGTTTTGATTCCCCGGAGTACACGGTGGATGTGGTGGGCATGGGGACCCTGCGCTTGCTTGAGGCCATCCGCGACTACCAACACCGCACGGGCATCCAAGTTCGTTTCTACCAAGCCGGATCCTCGGAAATGTTTGGCCTGGTGCAAGAAGTTCCCCAGCGAGAAACGACGCCGTTTTATCCCCGCAGTCCCTACGCCTGTGCCAAGGTCTATGCCCATTGGCAGACGGTCAATTATCGAGAATCCTACGATTTATTTGCCTGTAATGGAATACTGTTCAACCACGAATCCCCCCGGCGCGGAGAAACCTTTGTTACTCGCAAAATTACTCGGGCCCTGGCCCGTATTGTGGCCGGAACGCAAAAAAAACTATACCTAGGCAATCTAGACGCGAAGCGGGATTGGGGTTACGCCAAGGATTCCGTCCAGGCCATGTGGAAAATGTTGCAACATTCCACCCCAGGGGATTATGTGGTGGCAACAGGGGAAACCTACTCGGTGCGAGATTTCCTGACCCAGGCCTTTGAGTATGTCAATCTTAACTGGCAGGAATATGTAGCCTTTGATGAACGGTATCTACGTCCAGCGGAGGTGGAATTATTGATCGGCGATCCCAGTAAGGCGAAGACCACTTTGCAATGGCAACCTTCGGTGACTTTTCAGGAGTTAGTCCACTTGATGGTCGAGGCCGATCTGGCGGTGCTGGGTTTAGCCTCCCCCAACCAAGGAGAGCGGGAACGGGCCCTATTGGCGGCAGATAATGCCTATGTTCGTCGTCCCCTCAAGACCATAGTGGATTAGGGAAAATAATCACCTAATTTTTTGAAAGACTGGGGAATTTGTCCAAAGCGATTTCAACCTAAAATCTGGCGGAGCGTAAATGCCCCAACTCAGTCCCTAGCAACACTGCGTTGGCTTTATGGCCCTTCTTCCCTCCCATTTGTTAAAAAAATAAGTTGTCGGAAGAGACATTGGCTGATTTAATTTGGGTTAAACAAACTTAACACCTATAGCATCAGGAGGAATTGGCTGTGCCCAAGAAATCAATCGCAAATTTAACAGAAGCCGATGTGGCCGGTAAGCGCGTCTTTGTCCGGGTGGACTTTAATGTTCCCCTCGATGATGCCGGCAAGATTACGGACGATACTCGTATTCGGGCGGCACTGCCAACCATTCAAGACTTATTGAAAAAAGGGGCCAAGGTTGTTCTGGGTAGCCACTTTGGTCGTCCCAAAGGCAAAGTAGTTGAGAGTATGCGCTTAACTCCTGTGGCCCAGCGCCTGTCGGAGTTATTGGGACAAACCGTGGTGATGTGTGAAGACTGTGTTGGCGATGCAGTGACCACGGCCATTGCTGGCCTCGACAATGGGGGCGTTGCCTTGTTAGAGAACCTCCGCTTCCATGCCGAAGAAGAGGCCAATGACCCGGCCTTCTGTCAACAGCTAGCGGCCAATGCGGATCTGTACGTTAACGATGCTTTTGGCACGGCTCACCGGGCCCATGCTTCCACCGAAGGGGTGACCCAATACCTCAGTCCCTCTGTGGCCGGTTATTTAATTGAAAAAGAACTGCAATTTTTACAGAGCGCCATCGAAGAACCCAAACGACCCCTGGCGGCGATTGTCGGTGGTTCCAAAGTTTCTAGCAAAATCGGCGTAATTGAAACCCTTTTGGAAAAATGTGACAAGCTGATTATCGGCGGCGGCATGATTTTTACCTTCTACAAGGCCCGGGGCCTGAGCGTGGGTAAATCCCTGGTGGAAGAAGACAAATTAGAATTGGCTAAAGCCCTAGAAGCTAAGGCCAAAGAACGTGGCGTTCAACTACTCTTGCCTACGGATGTGGTGGTAGCCGATGCCTTTGCCGCTGATGCCAACGCCCAAACCGTCAGCATTGACAACATTCCCGACGGTTGGATGGGACTGGATATTGGCCCGGATTCCATCAAAGTCTTCCAGGAGGCCCTGGCGGATTGTGCCACGGTGATTTGGAATGGCCCGATGGGGGTTTTTGAATTTGACCAATTTGCCGCTGGCACCGAGGCTATTGCCCACACCTTGGCTACCTTAACCGGGAAAGGGGCCACGACCATTATTGGGGGGGGAGATTCCGTTGCCGCCGTTGAAAAAGTCGGGGTTGCCGAGCAAATGAGTCATATTTCCACTGGAGGAGGCGCCAGTCTGGAATTGTTGGAAGGTAAAGTCCTGCCCGGCATTGCCGCCCTGGATGAACTTTAAGTCCCATCGGCTTTCTCTCCGAGCCTAAGCCGACCGGAATCGGAGGAGAGATACTGCTAGGATCGTGATCTATGTGATTGCCAGGGAAGTCGGATAAGCTGTCACACAAGCAACTATTTGGCCCCCTCAAAAGTCAGTAAACTATTCTAGGTATTCTCTCCCCGGTCATCGTGTTCCAGCAGTTTACCCGTCCTCTCAAACATCATCTTAGTCAGGCTCTGCGTAGCTTGGCGGAAAGCCTTGAGCCATCGCCTGGAGTAACTGCGGCCCTGCAAACCCCAGGTGATGACCCCGGCCTCGGTTCGCCGGCAGATCCTGATCAGAGCAGGGCCTTAGAAGACGTGACTAGCGCCGACCGACCAAATCCAGAGCATCGCCAACTCGAGGAAAATGGTACAGTTCCAACTGCGGTGATCGCCCGTGCTCCCCAGGAGTTAACAGAAAAAAACACAATGGCCCCGACTAGCGAACGGCCGAGTCGTCGTCCACGTCGTAAATCCCGCCGCCGTCGTCCAACCTTAGCGGTTCCCCTGGAGAAGCTTGGCCAGTGGGCCCAGCAGCCGCATTTCTGGCTCTGGACAGGTTTAGGAACGGGGGCCAGCGCGGCCTTAATCTCCCTAGGAGTGGGCGTTTATTGCCTCGAGGCCATGACCCAGGAATCGATGGAAGAGGTTTTAACCTATGCCCCGCCAGGTACCTTGACCATCAAAGCCAATGATGGCAAGGTGTTGCAGGAAATTGGGCCAGTGAGCCACGATCTTGTCAAAATGGGACACATTCCTCCTTTAGTGGAAAAAGCCTTTGTGGCTAGCGAGGATCGCCGTTTTCAAGAGCACCGGGGTGTTGATTTTCAAGGGATTGCCCGGGCTATTTTTTCCAATCTCCAGGCTGGAGAATTAGTGGAGGGAGGAAGCACCATTACACAACAATTGGCTCGCCTCGTTTTCCTGACCCAAGAACGGACTTTTGGTCGTAAAATCCGGGAAGTACGTCTGGCTCAGAAAATTGAAGCCACCTTTTCCAAGGAACAAATCCTAGAGCGCTATCTCAACTTGGTCTATCTTGGCTCCGGGGCCTACGGTGTAGCAGATGCAGCCTGGGCCTATTTCAGCAAGACCCCCGACCAGTTAACCCTAGGAGAAGCAGCAACTCTGGCTGGGGTTGTCCCTGCTCCCAGCCTGTATTCTCCTCTCGTTAATTTAGACGCAGCCAAGACTCGCCGCAATGAAGTTCTAACAACCATGGCCGAAGTGGGTTTTATTACGCCCCAAACGGCCCAGCAGGCCATCGCCCAAACACTAGTAGTCAAACCGAGTCCCCTCAAGCGCTTTGAGCGGGTAGCTCCTTTCTTCACAGATTATATTTTGCAGGAATTGCGGGGCAAAGTCCCCGAGACCCAACGCCGGGCCGGGGGCATTACAGTGATGACCACCCTCAACCCGGTTTGGCAAAGCCAGGGAGAAGCAATCCTGAAAAAATCGGTGGCAGAGTATGGGCATTGGCAAGGTTTTTCAGAAGGGGCCTTGGTGGCCCTCGATCCTCGTACTGGTGCCATCAAGGCCATGGTAGGCGGCAAAGATTATCAAACCAGTCAATTTAACCGTGTCACTCAGGCCAGGCGTCAACCTGGTTCAACTTTTAAACCTATTCTCTACGCCACGGCTATCGCGGCAGGGATTTCTCCCAATCGCGCCTATCTCAATTCCCCGTTTACTGTGAATGGCTATACTCCTGAAAACTATGGAGATAGCTATACCGGCAACTGGATGCCCCTGCGGGAAGCCCTGACTAACTCGGTAAACGTCGTTGCGGTTCGCCTGCTCCTAGATGTGGGCTGGAACCCCGTGATTACGACAGCTCGCAAGATGGGCCTACAATCCAAATTAGAACCAACCTATTCCTTGGCCCTGGGGGCCTGGGAAATGACACCTCTGGAAATGACCAGTGCCTACGGCACCTTTGCCAATAAAGGCGTGCACGTAACCCCCTATGCGATTCAGCAGGTGGTGGATAGCAAGGGCCGGATACTATACAAGGCCCAGCATCAGCAACAGGTGGCCCTAGATCCAGGCACCAATGCCATCATGACGTCCTTCATGCGGAGCGTCGTCACCTCTGGTACGGGGCGGCCTGCGCAACTAGGGGATCGTCAGGTGGCAGGTAAAACCGGAACCTCTGATAAAGCCAAGGATCTTTGGTTTATTGGCTATATTCCCCAACTGGTGACAGGGGTCTGGCTCGGCAATGATAACAGCAAGCCCACCCGCGGAGCGAGTAGCACCGCCGCCTTGATCTGGGGCCAGTTTATGACTAAGACGACTCAGGCCATGCCCGTACAATATTTCCCGCCCTTGCCCAAGCCCTTGGAGGGACGAAAACCCACCATCCAGGCCGAACCGATTCGACGTCGTCGGATCACCCTTTTGGCTCCGGTTAATCCGACTGGCTCTGAACAGGTTACTCCCCCTGCCTCGGAAACCCCCCGCCGTCGTCGCAGTCGTCGCCGTGAGTTAAGCCAACCCCAGGAGCCAGCCCCTCAAGGAACTCGTGAATTAGCGCCAAGGGCCGCCCTTGCCCCCGCGCCGAGCACTTCTACATCGGTCACTGAAACCCCACCGACTAGTAGCGGTGAACTGCCGGCTCCCCCCGCGGCTTATAAATCAGAGCCAGCCACGGAATAACGTAAACGATCTTCTGCCAATTCAAAATTTCTGCTGCTAAGTTGAAGCAATGTTTAGAACAAGTGGAGGGGGATAACGGTTCTCTCGATGATCAAGTAGATAAATTTTGGGCGTGTTGTCGGCCATCATTACAACGGCAGCCTCAAGACCTAGAGCGTTTCGGGAATTGACAACTCCCGAAAACGAATTTCGTCTCGGTGGGGATCGGCCTGGCTGACCTGCACAATCAATCGGTCACCAGGGGAGACGGGCCGCTCAAAACGGTGGGGTAATTCTAGACCTAATTCTTCTAGCAGCAGTAGGCCCAATTTTTCGTCTTCCCGTAACCAGCGCAGAACCAATCCCTGCCAGGCCTGGTCTGCATTGCGCCGCAGATATTCCAAACTCCAGTAGCGGTTACTTTGACGCTCAACAGAGGTGGCTTCCTGGGCCGATAGTACGACACTGTAGAGAATTTGTTGGACTTGGTCGCTAGAAAACGGCAGGGCCTCACCCCGGAGATGGGCCTTGATTTGAAAATGGGACAGCAGATCGGTATAGCGACGAATGGGCGAAGTCACTTGGGTATAGAGGTCTAGGCCCAGACTGGCATGACGGGAAGGGGTAATACTAACCTCACTACGGGGCATACAACGTCGTACCGCACAGGAACGGACGGGGCCAGCGGGAAGGAGAAGCAGTTCTTCTTCGGGCGGTAGTTCGGGTTGGGGTTGGCCTCGGAAGGGCACGGGAAGATTATGGGTTTGGCAGTAGCGACCAGCCACTTCTCCGGCTAGAATCATCATTTCGGCCACGAGTTGCCGAGAGGGAGATCCTTCTAGGAGTTGAATGTAAATTTCCTCCGCCGCATTGACCTTAATCACCGCCTCCGGCATCTGGATGTTAATGGCTCCCTGGGAACGCCGCCAATGGTGTCGTCGTTTAGCCGCCTGGGCCAAGATCCCCACCTCCGGCTCCTTTTGAATACCGAGATGCAACATTTCGTCCACATCATCGTAGGTAAGGCGATAGGTCGGCCGGACGATACTGGCGGCAATTTGAAAGTCAAGTACCTCGCCCTCGGAGGATAAAATTACCCCAAAACTCAGGGCCGGGCAGAGTTGCCCTTGAATTAAACTCATGGGCCCGGTGGCCAACTCCGGGGGAAACATGGAAATCATGCCCGTGGGTAAGTACAAGCTGGTACTGCGCTTGCGGGCCTCCAGATCCAAATCATCATTGGGGCGGACTAGGCGGCTGGGATCGGCAATATGAATCCACAGACGATGGTGGTCTTCTCCTAGGATCTCCACGCTCAGGCCATCATCGATTTCCGCCGTACTCTCATCATCAATCGTATAGACCTTGAGATGGGTTAGGTCTAGGCGTTGCTCGTCGGGATCGGCGGGCGGTTCATGGAGAAGAGAGTGGGCCAAGTCGGATACCTTAAAGGAAAATTGGCGGGGATAGGAACTTCGACGTAGGAAAAGATTTTCGTGGGTACTCCACCAGCCTAATTCTACCAAGAGACGAAAGGCCGCTTCAGGGGTTTGGGCCCGTCCTAGGGTATCCAGGAGGTCTTGGGCCTGACGATGATTTAACTCTGGTTGCAGGACAAAACGTTCCAGGGCCTCAAGTTTGGGTCGGTCACTATCTTGCCAGGCCTGAAACGGCTCAGGTTGCTGGAGGGCCTGCTGTAAACGCGCTAAAAATCCTAGACGCTCGGCTTCCCGTTGCTCCGCCACGGCCTGTTGATGTTTGATTTCTTCGACTTGACTCAGGGAACGGGGTTCGTAGGCGTCTCCCTTCTGTTTGAAAAAGACTTTATCCTCCGCCAGCAGACTATGGGCCACGTAACAAAAGAGGGGGGATTGGTCAGAAAATAAAATATTGGCTAATTCGGCGGGGGTGATGGCTTGGCCATCCTCCACCAGTAATTCCCAGGCCACCTCCAGGCTAGAAGGATCGAGGTAGGTTTGGCTATTTTGCCAAAAGACTTTAATCTCCTGGGGTTGGTACGGCCCGCCAGGAATTTCATACTCTACCCGCTGGGGACGAATTTTGTGGCTTTGGCCCCCTTGATCGATCACAATCCAGTCCTTTTTGCCATCGGGACGGTCTACCACGGCTAAACGGCGCTCTCCCTGGAGCCGGAATTCAATCAGCTTGCCTTTTTCCACCGAAATTACTCTACGATTGTGACGGATGATCCAGCTTTGATTTTACAAGGTCTGGCCCTCTGCGTTCGGGGTCTAGCCAGGCCATCGCAGTCAACGCTTAAAATTCAATACCCGGCTGGGCTTTAACATTTTGCTCCCGGAAGGGATGCTTCACTAGGGTCATTTCGGTGACCAGATCCGCCCGTTCAATCAGGGCCGCCGGGGCTCCCCGGCCGGTTAAAATAACGTGGCTCAGGGGGGGCTTCTCCGCCAGGCCGGCTAGTACTGTTTCCACGTCCAGGTACCCTAGCTTCAGGGCCACATTCACTTCATCCAACAGCACCAACTTAAATTCGGGATTGCGCAGATAACCCAGGGCCATTTCCCAGGCCTTCTGGGCCATGACTTTATCCCTTTCACGGTCTTGGGTTTCCCAGGTAAAGCCTTCCCCCATCGCCTGAAATATCAGTTGGTCTTGCCAGGGACTAAAGGCCCGTTTCTCGGCTGGTTCCCAGGCCCCCTTGATAAATTGCACAATGGCCACGCGGTAGCCATGCCCCAGGGAGCGGAGCACCATCCCCAGGGCCGCCGTGGTTTTCCCCTTACCATTGCCCGTATGGACAATAATCAAGCCCTGTTCACTTTTGGCCTCGGCAATGCGTTGATCTTGAACGGCCTTGCGGCGTTCCATTTTCGCTTTGTACTGGTCGTCACGGAGGGACTGGGTCATGGGGATAATTCCGAGAAAAGGCAATGAAGCTTAGAACTGGCGCAGAAAACGCAGATCGCTGGTATAGAGGTGACGAATATCATCAATTTGGTGCAAGACCATGGCAAAGCGTTCGATGCCAAAGCCGGCGGCAAAGCCCGTGTAACGTTCTGGATCATAGCCCACGGCTTTCATCACGTTGGGATCTACCATGCCACAGCCCATCACCTCAAGCCATTTCCCTTGCCATTGGACATCTACTTCTGCTGAGGGTTCTGTAAAGGGAAAATAGCTGGCTCGGAAACGGACGGGCAGGGCCTCACCGAACATCTGGCGCACAAATTCCTTGATCGTGCCCTTGAGGTGGGTAAAGGTCAGACCTTCGTCAATGGCCAGTACCTCAACCTGATGGAAAACTGCCGAATGGGTAGCATCCACCGTATCCCGACGATACACCCGACCTGGCGCGACAATGCGGATCGGCGGCTCATGGCTCTCCATATAACGGATCTGTACCGGGGACGTGTGGGTACGGAGCAAGCGCCCATCCCCTAAAAAGAAAGTATCCTGCATATCCCGTGCGGGGTGATCTGCGGGAATATTCAACGCCTCAAAGTTATAGTAATCTGTCTCCACTTGGGGCCCGGTGGCGATGCCGTAACCCAGACCCACAAAAATATCTAAAACCTTGTCAATCGTACTATTGAGGGGATGCTGACGACCCAGGGGCCGATAAACCCCCGGCATGGTGACATCAATGGTTTCCGCCGCTAACTTGGCCTGGATCTCTGCTTGTTGCAGGGCCTGCTTGCGCTGGTCTAACTGGGCTTGGAGGGCCTCTTTAACCTCATTGGCAATGGCCCCTAGGCGGGGACGCTCGTCGGCACCGAGTTTACCCATCCCCCGCAGAATTAGGGAGAGTTCCCCTTTTTTACCCAGGTACTGGATCCGGAGTTGTTCGAGAGTGGTGAGATCCGTCACCGCCGCAATGGCCGTTTGAGCCGTTTGTTGGAGCGTTTGTAATTCGGACTCAAGGGGAGAAGTCATAGGAACGAGCAATAAACGATGGCCATTTTCCACCATACCCTATCCGGTCAACCTTGAACCACGCGAAGAATGTCGCCTAGTTGTTGCTTCCAGGGGGTTTCGAGGCATTCCACTGAGGCTCTGGCTGTTGATCTGTCCTGCCATCAACAACGGGGACTCCCGCTAAATCCCAGCATGACCTAACGCTAGGCCCGTTACCAGCATGCCAATCACTAAGAATGGTTGGGCGCTGGCCTGATACTTCACATCGTTTTCCAGGGGATTACGCAGAAAATACATGTCCTGGAAGGTAATTTGGGGAATGATTAACAGCAGGACGATGGTGGCGTAGAGATTCTCGCGGATACTGATTAAATAGCCCGCAATACCGGCCTGGAAGACATCAATCATAACCACGCAGATCCAGGCGGCGGCAGTGATGCCAAACATCACCGGCAAGGATTTCAGGCCGAGTTGGCGGTCTCCCTCCACACTTTTGAAGTCGTTGACCACCGCAATACCCAGGCCCGCCAGACTATAGATCAGGGTCAACACCATGATCGTACTGTTGAGTTCCCCAAACAGAGCATGGCCGGCCCACCAAGGCAAGGCAATGTAGCTGGCCCCGAGGGCATAGTTACCCAACCAGCCATTTTGTTTGAGCTTCAGCGGTGGTGCGGAGTAGATGTAGGCAATCAGGGCCCCGCCCAAGGTCAAGACAGTCATAATGGGAAACTCGTGTTGAGCCCAGAGATCAAGACCGTAGGCTACGCCAATCCCCCCTAGGAGCAAGACTAAAATTTGCGTCACCACCTGCCCCAAGGAAATGGCCCCGGAGGGAATAGGCCGGTAGGGTTCGTTAATGGCATCGATCTCACGGTCATAGAAATCGTTGAGGGTTTGGGTATAGCCAGTCATCAAGGGCCCGGAGAGAAGCATACAAGCCAAAACCTTGATCACGTTTTCTAAGCTCCAGACATAACCGCCGGAGGACGCGGCCCCACAAATGACCCCCCAGATTAGCGGAATCCAGGTAATGGGTTTCATCAGTTGGAGGCGAATTTTCCAGACCGAGGTTTCACCAGGAGCAGCTCCCTTCATCCCTAGCAGTTGTCTAGTTTTAGCCTGGTTTTCACTGGCGTTCGTCATAGGTTAGAACTTAAAAAGAAATAATTAGGTAATGGTCTTGGAACTTGGCACCGGTTACGGCTTGGCCCCGCAGGGGGGCTGGTAGGTCGATATTACGCCGTTGGTCTCCGGCTTCAATGGTAATTTCCGGGCCGTATTGGGTGAGTTTGACCTGTTTTTTATCAAAACCGGGCAGAAAAACCTTCACTTGGCGGGCAGTTAAATCAATGTCTAAGGGCCGGGGGGCTGTTGTTTCTGCTAGAAGATCCGGCAAGCTTTGCACTAATTCTGGCCAGTTATCCCCCTGGAAAGTCGCTAGGGCCGTCATTGGTAAGGGGGGAAATTCCTGATTGATCTGGCCCTGCCCCGGCGTCACTAAAACACCTTTGACGGTCAGGCCGACCTGCTGGGCACCACCCCAGAGGGCCTTAGCCCCGAGAACGGCCACTGGTGCCGGCGTCGTTACCAGATAGGCAGCGAAACGACGGGGGTCGGCTAGAAAGGTTTTGCCCGTTTCTAACAGATTATTGAGACCTTGGGGATTTTGGGTTAATTCTTCTAAATTCCAGGCCCCGTTTAGTAGCGCCCCGGCTACCGGCTGGAGAAAGGGACTGACGGTTTTAATCACCTCTGAACCGTCCAACACCTGACGAAATCGCCGCCAGTACCAACTGGCAATTTCCGCGACGCCTAGCATCCGTAGCGTATTGAGGTTGCCCGGCCCATCATACAGAATCACATCGTAGCGGTTGCTCTGGTCGTATTCCCGCAGGGCATTGAGAATTAGAATCTCATCCATACCGGGTAAAACCCCCAGTTCCTGACCGTAGATGTTTTTCAGAGTAGGAGAGCGCAGATATTGGGATTCCAATTCCTTGACTTGTTCCCAGCCCCGTTCCAACAGAGCGGTGGTCGTGAGGTTAAGGGCGAAAAAGTTGGTCTCAACTTCCCTGGGCTGTTCATGGAGAGGGGTGCCGAGGTAGAAGCCGAGACTCGGGTCTTGGCCGAGGAGTAATACTCGTTTCCCTTTTTGGGCCAAACTTTTGGCTACGGCGATGGCTGTAATACTACGGCCTGTGCCTCCCTTCCCTAAAAAGGTCAGAATAGATGCCATGGGAATTCAGTCAGTAAGGGTCAAGGTATAAAGGGCCATTGGGCCGGGTCTAGAGGGGTTTTAACTCGTCTTCAAAAAACCAAGTGGCGGTTCTATCATCAAAGGCCACCACAGCGCCAATCCCGCTACCATCGGTCATCTTAAATTCTTTAACCGTGCCAGTTTTACCCAATTTGCCGATTACATCCTGGGAAACCCGGTCTCTGAGCCGATAAACTTTAACTTTTTGACCAATTTCGATTGCCATAGGGATTAAGAAAAAATAACATAGTGCGGTAGATCACCCCTCAGTTTAGCGGAATTTGGAACCCTTCGCCCCCAGGAACGCCCAGGGTCTTCCTTCCCTCGACAAAAAGAACCACTGTCGATACAATGACCCTTTAGTCCTTGACAGGCCGTCTTGCCCATCACCTATGGCTCTTTCGATACCCGCCCGCGCTAAGTGGTCTCCGGTTCAGCGCTACTTAGAACTTCTGCATATCCTAGTTGAGCGCAACCTCAAAGGTCGGTATCGAGGCTCGTTTTTGGGAGTCTACTGGTCTTTACTCAATCCCCTAATCATGACCGGGATTTATACGGCGATTTTTGGGGCCGCCTTTAAATCCTTCTACGGTGGTTCGACTATCAATTATATGTTGGCTGCCTTCACCGGACTGATCGTGATTAACTTTTTTTCTGCTGCGACAAACCAAGCCCTGGCTAGCGTGGTGGGGTCAGGGCCATTGATGAATAAGATTCGTCTGCCAATCACGGTTTTTCCCCTCTCCATGATCGTCTCCAATGTTTTTCAGTTCGTGGTCGGCCCCCTACCTCTCTTAGCTATCATCACTTTTCATAAATCCTGGGGATCAGGCTGGTGGTTGGTGAATACCCTTTGTTTGCTCTTGCCACTACTGTCCCTAAGTTTAGTTTGCGCTGGGGTTGGCTATTTGGTGAGCGCCCTTTATGTCTTCTTTCGGGACTTACCCTACTTTTACGAACTGGTTTGTTTTGTTCTCTGGATTGGCTCTCCTATTTTTTACCCCGTGGAGATTGTGCCCAAACCCGTACAGGCCTTCCTGATTATCAATCCTCTTATGCCGATCATTGAAAGTATTCGTCAACTTTCCCTAAATGCTGAAAGGCCCGACCTGCTGATGATTGGGCACGGTTTACTCAACGGTATTATTCTCCTCGCTATCGGTTGGAGCTGCTTCCGGGCTTGGCAAAATCAGTTTATGGACTTGCTGTAACCTTTTACTAGATGACTGAAGTTATTCGCTTAGACCAGGTGTCGTTGTATCGTAGAACTCAAGAGGAGTTTTCCTACGATTTAAAGCGCACGATTTTATCTATCCTTGAGGGCAAGTATCGTAAGCCTAGCCGTAAACTTATTCTCGACCAATTGGATTTAGTGGTAAACTCCGGCGAGAAAATTGGCATTATTGGTTCCAACGGCTCTGGAAAATCCACCCTCTTGAAAGTCATCTGTGGCATTCTCCAACCGACGAAGGGCTCCCTCAAAGTCCGGGGAGAGATTGCCCCCTTAATCGAGCTAGGGGGAGGATTCGATGGCGACTTATCCGTTAAAGATAACATCATCCTCTACGGGGTAATGTTGGGCTTTTCCCGTCAGGAAATGAAGGAGCGCATTCCCTCCATTTTGGATTTTGCGGAACTGCAAGAGTATGCCTATGCGCCGGTCAAGGCCCTGTCCTCCGGCATGATGGCCCGTCTGGGCTTTGCCATTGCGACGGATGTAGAGCCTAATATCTTAATTCTCGATGAAGTCCTTTCCGTGGGAGATGAAAGCTTTAAGCATAAATGCCAGGCGCGGATGGATAGGCTCTGGAACCATGACACCACAATTCTGGTAGTATCACATGGGCTGGAATTCATTAAAGAATCTTGTCAACGAGCCATTTGGCTAGACCGCGGTCGGATTCGCTTCTCAGGCCCAGCGGAAGACACGATCCACCATTACCTAGAGGCGGTTCGGCAAAAGGAAACCGTCGGTACTTAAAACCATAGTTGAGGAACCCATGAAAATTTTAATCACCGGAGGAGCGGGTTACATCGGCTCGGTCTTAACCCCGATCCTGCTAGCGGCAGGCTATGAAGTCACGGTTGTTGATAGCTTTATATTTCGGCAAAATAGCCTGGCGGAATGCTGTCATTACGATACGTTTGAAGTGGTTCGGGGGGACTGTCGTGATCAGGCCTTAATCAAGGATTTACTCAAAGATGCGGATGCGATTATCCCCCTGGCGGCCCTGGTGGGGGCCCCCCTCTGCGCTCGTGATCAGGTTGGAACCCAGACGATCAACCAAGATGCAGTGGAAATGATCTGTCGCCTGGCTAGTCCCCAGCAACGAATTTTGATGCCCGTGACCAATAGCGGCTATGGCATTGGAGAGGCGGGTAAATTTTGTACGGAAGAAAGTCCTCTACGGCCCATTTCCCTCTATGGTGTGACCAAGGTAGCGGCGGAAAAAGCGGTTTTAGAACGAGAAAATAGCATCACCTTCCGCCTGGCAACGGTCTTTGGCATGGCTCCCCGTATGCGCACCGATCTGTTGGTGAATGACTTTGTTTATCGGGCCTTTTATGACCGTGCTGTGGTGATTTTTGAGGGTCACTTTAAGCGCAACTACATCCATATCCGGGATGTGGCCAAGGTCTTTTTGCATGGATTGGAAAATTTCGAGGCCATGAAGGGCAAAGCTTATAATGTGGGTTTAGAGGATGCCAACCTGTCTAAGCTAGAGCTTTGTGCCAAGATTAAGGAACATTTGCCCAATTTTGTTTACCTAGAGGCCCCCATCGGCGAAGACCCCGATAAACGGGACTACATTGTCTCCAACCAGCGGATCCTGAGCACTGGGTTTACCCCGGATTGGTCGTTGGATCGGGGCATTAAGGAACTGATCAAGGGCTATACGATCCTCCGCAATAGCATTTATTCCAACGTCTAGGCCGGGCGGTCGAGGATTTCGTTAAGGGCCGTAAACAAAATGCTTCGGCCCCCGGTCGCCTCGGTACACTTGGGGGAGTTCCTTTCCATGGACGTTCTGAGTGAATGTTAAACCAGCGCTGTAGCGGTATCTTATTGCATCCCACTTCCCTCCCCGGTCGTTTTGGCATCGGGGATCTCGGGGAAGAAGCCTACTGTTTTGTAGATTTCCTGGCCCAGAGTGGCCAAAGTATTTGGCAAATTTTACCCCTAGGGCCAACGGGCTTTGGCAATTCGCCCTACCTCTGCTACTCGGCTTTGGCCATTAATCCCCTACTGATTAGTCCTGAGAAGCTTGTTGAAGACCAGCTTTTACCCCCGGAAATTTTGGAGCAGATCCCGGAATTTCTCAATGCTCGTATTGATTTTGAGGCGGTTCGGGCCTATAAAATGCCCTTGTTTCAACAGGCCTGGGCTCGGTTTAAAAACCAGGTAGGGCCGGACTTAACGGCAGAGTTGCAACAATTTTGTCAGAGCCAAGCGGACTGGCTCGCAGACTATGCTCTCTTTATGGCCCTCAAGGAAGCCTTAGCCGGTAGTAGTTGGCATACTTGGGACATTGCCCTGGCCCAGCGTCATCCCGAGGCCTTGGCCCAATGGCGAGAACAGTTAGCGGAGGAAATAGCCTATCAGCAATTTTTGCAATTTATCGGTTTCCGGCAGTGGCAGGCTCTGAAAACCTACGCGAATCAGCGCCATATTGCTATTTTCGGCGATATTCCCATCTATGTCGCCCACGACAGCGCTGACGTCTGGGCCAATCCGGATAACTTTTGTCTGAATCCGGAAACCGGAGAAGCGGCCCTGATGGCGGGTGTGCCACCGGACTATTTCAGTGAAACGGGCCAACTTTGGGGTAATCCTGTCTATAGCTGGCCCGCCTTGCAAAAAACCCAGTTTGCCTGGTGGGTCAAGCGCTTCCGGGCCATTCTGCAGTATGTTGATATTGTTCGCATCGATCATTTTCGGGGTTTCGAGGCCTATTGGGCCGTCCCGGAAGGTGAAACAACAGCTATGAACGGGACTTGGGAAATGGCCCCTGGTCGGGAATTTTTCCAAGTTCTACAGCAGGAGTTGGGAGAAGACTTACCCATTGTGGCGGAGGATTTAGGGGTGATTACTGCAGAGGTCGAGGCCCTGCGGGATGATTTTGACTTTCCAGGCATGAAGGTTCTCCATTTTGCCTTTGACTCTGACCGAGACAATCCCTTTCTCCCTTTTAACTATATCAACCCTAATTGCATTGTCTATACCGGCACCCACGACAACGATACGACGGTGGGCTGGTTCTACGGCCGGTCAGAAGAGGAACAAAAGCGGGTCACAGATTACCTCGGCTGTGTCTGTCCCGAAGGTATCCATTGGAGTCTAATCCGCCTCGCCATGGGGTCAGTGGCCCGGATCGCCATTTTTCCCCTCCAGGATATTCTGGGCTTTGGTAACGATACCCGCATGAACCTACCGGGAACTGCAGAGGGCAATTGGGGCTGGCGCTACCACCCTGACCACCTAACAACAGATCTCGCCAATCATCTGGACTTTGTGACGACGCTCTACGGCCGCAAGGTTCATTATCCTGAGGCTACCCCAGAGGCCTAGGACGACGCCTGGGGCGTTTCTCAATGGGCCATTCTCGGAACAACCTCCAACGGGCAAGTTAAGATAGAGGACAGTCTTTAACCTTACTGTCCTTGGCATGCGTCAACGTCTCCTCCCTTCTACCCAGCGCCGGTTTTCATCTCGCTCCCGCTTTTGGGGTCAGTGGCTGGCTAGTTTGGCCCTGGTGCCGGCCCTCTTGACAACGGCTCCAGGCCTAGCCCAGGAAAACTCAGCCATGGGGAGTGGCAAAAACAACCTCACCTACGGTCAACTCTTTCAGGACATTAAGGCCAACAAGGTTAGCAAGGTTGAAATTGACCCCAACCTACAGATTGCTTCGGTAACCTTAAAGGGCCAACCCCAGGACGCTAAACCCAAAACGGTACGCCTGTTTAAAACCAATCCTGAATTGATCGAACTACTCAAGGAAAGCAATGTCACCTGGGGCATTCGCCGCACGCCCGACCATTCCGCTTTGTTTGGACTCTTAACCCATGTCCTGATCGTGGTTATTTTAATTGGCTTAATTGCCATTGTGATCCGTCGCTCAGCCAATATGTCCGGCCAGGCCATGAGTTTTGGGAAGTCCCGGGCCCGTTTCCAGATGGAGGCCAAAACCGGTATCGGCTTTGGCGATGTGGCCGGTATCGACGAGGCTAAAGAAGAACTCCAGGAAGTAGTGACTTTCCTCAAGCAACCGGAAAAATTTACCGCCATTGGGGCCAAGATTCCTCGGGGCGTTTTATTGATTGGCCCACCAGGAACGGGAAAAACTCTTTTGGCCAAGGCCATTGCCGGAGAAGCGGGAGTACCCTTTTTCAGTATTTCTGGCTCAGAATTTGTGGAGATGTTTGTGGGGGTCGGGGCCTCTCGTGTCCGCGATCTGTTTAAAAAGGCCAAGGAAAACGCGCCCTGCCTCATTTTTATTGATGAAATCGATGCGGTAGGTCGTCAGCGGGGGGTCGGCTACGGCGGAGGCAACGACGAACGGGAACAAACCCTCAATCAACTGCTCACGGAAATGGACGGCTTTGAGGGCAACAGCGGCATTATTGTGATCGCCGCTACTAACCGGCCTGATGTGTTGGATACGGCCCTATTACGGCCCGGTCGGTTTGACCGTCAAGTCACGGTAGACTATCCCGACCTCGACGGACGCCATAAAATCCTAGCCATCCACGCCCAAAACAAAAAAATTGCCCCAGAGGTGGAACTGGCCACCATTGCTCGCCGTACCCCTGGCTTTACCGGAGCCGATCTGGCCAACGTAATGAATGAGGCCGCTATTTTCACGGCCCGTCGTCGGAAGGAAGCGATCACCATGGCGGAGGTCAACGATGCCATTGACCGGGTGGTCGCTGGCATGGAAGGGACGCCCCTGGTAGATAGCAAGAGTAAGCGTTTGATTGCTTACCATGAAGTGGGCCATGCCCTGATCGGTACCCTCTGCCCTGGCCACGATCCCGTAGAAAAGGTGACGCTGATCCCCCGCGGCCAGGCCCGGGGCCTAACCTGGTTTACCCCCGATGAAGAACAGAGCCTAATGACGCGCAGTCAACTGATTGCTCGCATTGCCGGTTTACTGGGAGGCCGGGTGGCCGAAGAAGTTATCTTTGGGGCGGATGAGGTTACCACGGGGGCCGGTAACGACATCGAAAAAATCACCTACCTGGCCCGGCAAATGGTGACTAAGTTGGGAATGTCTTCCCTCGGTCTCGTGGCCCTGGAAAATGAAGACGGCACCAATTATCTAGGAGGCGATTGGGGCAAACGTTCCGAATATTCCGAGGAGATTGCTGCTCGCATTGATAAAGAAATTCGCTGGATTGTGGAAGCAGCCCATCGTCGGGCTATCCAAATTTTGGAGGATAATCGGGCCTTGATGGATCGTTTGGTTGATCTTCTGATTGAGCAAGAAACCATTGAAGGTGAACAGTTCCGGCAATTGGTGGCGGAATTTCATCCCCTACCCGACCTCAAGACCATGACCCCGGTCTAGGCTATGAAGAAATCTGCCAATAAGGCCTTTCTGCCCCAAAAACCCTGTCTGGTTTGTGGCCGGCCCTTTACCTGGCGCAAAAAATGGGCCGACTGTTGGGAAGCGGTGAAATACTGTTCCGAACGCTGTCGCCGTCGCCGTTCTTCGGCAGGCCAAGAATCGGGCTAAGATGGAGCCAGTCCCCTCTCTAGCAACCTCATGACCTTTGGTTCCGAACCGGCTCCGATTCTTCAGCAACGTCTCCACTACCAAGGCCGTAAATTTAGCTTTGATGTTAGCCGTCGTCGTTTACCTAATGGGGTCGAAGGGGAGTGGGAATGTATTCGCCATCCCGGTGGGGCCTTGGCGGTTCCCGTCACCGATGATAATCTGTTGATTCTGGTTAAGCAGTACCGCGTTACAGTTCAGGGCCGACTGTTAGAATTTCCTGCCGGTACCGTCGAACCGAACGAAGACCCCGCAGAAACGATTAAGCGGGAACTAGAAGAAGAAACAGGCTATCGGGCCCATCGTTGGCGGCCCATTGGGAAGTTTCCCCTGGCCCCGGGTTATTCCGATGAATATATCTATGCCTTTTTGGCCCAGGAACTAGAGCGTTTGGCCGAGCCACCGGATCAAGACGAGGACGAAGATATTGAAGTCGTTCTGCTCACCTTTGAAGAATTTGAGCAGGCCATTGCCGCAGGAGAACCCATTGATGCCAAAACCATCACCAGCTATTTCTGGATGCGCTACCTGCTTTCCTAGATTTCAATGAAGGCGGTGGAGTCACGAAGGCACTGCTGATAACGCTTCCTTCGGCCCTTGCTAAAGCAACAGTCCCGTAAATTTTGGCAATGTTTCTTCATAGGTCTTCACAGCATTGGGCTGGTATTTTGCGAGACATTACATAGACGATCCGGGAGATTCATTCCTTCGCTAGGCTCAGATCAACCCACCTCAAGACTGGATTGAATATGAGTCAAAACTCGATGGAAAACCTGCGGAATGTTGCTTTGGTTGGCCCCTACGGCAGTGGCAAGACGACCCTTTTAGAAAGCCTGCTCTGGGTGACGGGCAAGGTGACTCGTAAAGGATCAATCAAGGAAGGTAATACAGTTGGAGATGCGAGCCCAGAGGCGCGGGCCCGGGCCATGGGAGTTGAAGTCAACGTTGCCAGTTTAAATTGGGATGACCTGGCGCTGACCATCCTAGACTGTCCGGGTTCCATTGAATTTGCCCAGGAAACCTACAATGCTTTGGTGGGGGCCGGTTCAGCGGTGGTGGTTTGTGAGGCTGATGTGAGTCGAGTCTTGACCCTGGCCCCGTTGTTTAAATTTTTGGATGATTGGGAAATTCCTCACCTGGTGTTTATTAACAAAATGGATCGGGCCAAAAATAGCTTTCTAGAAATCCTCCAGGCCTTGAAAACCATTTCTAGTCGTCCCCTGGTGCCGCAACAATATCCCATTCACCAAGGCGATGACTTGATTGGCTATATTGATCTCGTGACCGAGCAGGCCTACCACTACCATCCCCAGTCCCCGGCTGATCCAGTGCCGCTCCCTCCAGAGCTTGAGGAAGAAGAGCACCTCACCCGTCAGGAAATGCTAGAGGCCCTGGCGGAATTTGATGACCATCTCCTGGAAGAACTGTTGGAAGACATTGCTCCACCCCAGGCCGAAATTGAAAAAGACCTGAAATGGGAATTGGGGGCCGATTTAATTGTGCCGGTACTGTTGGGGGTTGCCGACCAAGACTACGGCGTTCGTCCCCTGCTGGAGATCCTAAAACGAGAAGCCCCAGCCCCCTCCCTCACGGCAGAACGACGAGGCCTGACGATGACAGAGGCCGACGAACCCATTGTGCAAGTCCTTAAAACCTACTTCACGTCCCAGGGAGGCAAGCTATCCTTGGTGCGGGTTTGGCAGGGAATGCTCCAGGAAGGGGGCCTGTTGAATGGAGTTCGTCCTGGCGGTATCTATCGTCTCTTTGGCCAACAACAGCAACCGATCACCCAGGCCCAGGTTGGGGAAGTGGTGGCCCTGGGCCGGTTAGAAGGTATTCAAACCGGGGATACCTTATCTTCCCAGACAGGGATCGAGCCTCTACCCCAGGCCGCTATCCTAGAGCCGGTCTATGCCCAGGCTATCCTGGCTGAAAATCGTCGGGACGAAGTTAAATTAAGTGCGGCCCTGGCTAAGTTAGTCGAAGAAGACCCGGCCCTGCGATGGGGCCAGGAACCAGAGACGAAGGAAGTTGTCCTCTGGGGCCAGGGAGAAATTCATCTCCAGGTGGCCCTCGACCGACTCCGCCGCAAGTATAATTTGCCTCTCCAGGCCCATGACCCCCAAACGCCTTATAAGGAAACCATTCGCCAGAGCGGCAAAGTTCATGGTCGTTACAAGCATCAAACGGGCGGACACGGGGCCTTTGGTGACGTTTACCTGGCCCTGGAACCCCTAGAACGGGGGGCCGGTTTTCGCTTTGAAGAAACCATTGTGGGCGGTGTTGTACCCAAGCAGTACATCCCTGGGGTAGAAATGGGGGTGCGGGAATTTTTGGCCAAGGGGCCCTTGGGTTTTCCGGTGGTGGATATTGCTGTCACCCTCACCGATGGTTCTTACCATAGTGTGGATAGCTCCGAGCAGGCCTTTAAACAAGCGGCCCGGTTGGCGATGACGGAGGGAATGCCCCAATGTCAGCCGCTGTTACTGGAGCCGATTCTGAGTGTTAATATTGCTACCCCATCGGAGTTTACAGCCAAGGTTCTGCAATTGGTGAGTGGGCACCGGGGCCAGATTTTGGGGTATGAACCCCGCAGTGATTGGAAGGCCTGGGATCAGGTTTCGGCCTATCTACCCCAGGCGGAAATGCAGACTTTCATTGTGGAATTGCGTTCCCTATCCATGGGAGTAGGAACCTTTACTTGGCAGTACGACCATCTTCAGGAGGTTCCCGAAAAGCTGACTCAGAGCGTGCTGGCGGGCCAGGCTAATGGCAACGGTAAGGCCTAGGGCCTCGATCCGGCCTGGGGGCTTGCGGGACTTGCCATGACTCCCAAAGTGGCCCCTATCCTAAAAAATGAGGGGCCTGACTTGTGTTTTTTCCTAAGGTTCATTGACCTACCTACAAAAATAGCCCTTCCCAAAAATTCTCCAAAGAACCGTGGCAAGAGCTAGAAGCAATAGTGGTAACGAACTAATTAGAGGGTTTAGACGACGCTAAACACGATGACAAAGCCGAGCACCGCCGCAAAGACGATCAGGGCATAGAATTGGGCGCGGCCATTTTCTAGATATTTCAGGCCTTCACCACTGACGAGGGTGACGAGACCGGTTAGGTTAACCGCCCCATCAATGACCTTGTAGTCAACTTCCATGATTTGTCGGGCCAGGCGACGGGAGCCTTGCACAAAAACACGGTCATAGACATCGTCGAAATACCATTTGTTCAGGGAAAAACGGTATAAAACGGGGAATTTTTCGGCAATGCTGGCCGGGTCAATTTTCCCTTGTAGGTACATCAAAATCGCCACGCTAATACCAATTAAGCCGATGCCGATGGAGCTACCGGCCATGATGTAGAATTCATTCCAATCAAAGTGGGTGACGGCTTCGACCACTTCTCCAGGGGCATGGATAAAGGCCTCAAATTGGTTGGCCCAGGGCCGGCCAATCAGGCCAATCAATACCGAGGGCACTGCCAGGGCCATCAGAGGAAAGGTCATGGTCAGGGGCGATTCGTGGGGTTCATGGCTATGGCCGTGGTCGTCGTGGCTGGCCTCATCGTGATCGAGTTCCCGCACATCCATGGCACCCGGGCCAAAGGCCGGTAACAGGTCATAGAAATCCAACACCTTATTTTTTAAGGCCGAGTCGTTGCCGCGAAAAGACCCTTCAAAGGTCATAAAGTACATGCGGAACATATAGAAAGCGGTTAGACCAGCCGTTCCCCAACCAATGGCCCAGAGGGCCGGATTAGCCGCGAAGGCCAGGCCTAGAATTTCATCCTTCGACCAAAAGCCTGCGAAGGGAGGAATACCGCAGATAGCCAGGGTACCGATCAGAAAACAAGTGGCCGTAATCGGCATATATTTCCGTAGGCCGCCCATGATGCGCATATCCTGGGCCAGCACCGGGTCGTGACCAACCACCGCCTCCATACCGTGGATGACTGAACCGGAGCAGAGGAAAAGCATGGCCTTGAAGTAGGCGTGGGTCATCAGGTGAAACAGACCAGCGGAATAGGCCCCAATGCCCATGGCCATGACCATATAGCCCAACTGGGAAATGGTGGAATAGGCCAGGCCTTTTTTGATGTCATTTTGGGTCAAGGCAATGGTGGCCCCCAGAAAGGCTGTAAAACAGCCTGTCCAGGCAATCACGTTCATTACCGCCGGGATGGGCTCAAACACTGGGTACATGCGAGCCACCAGGAAAACCCCTGCCGCCACCATCGTTGCCGCATGGATCAGGGCCGAAATCGGGGTCGGGCCCTCCATTGCATCGGGCAACCAGACATGGAGGGGAAACTGGGCCGATTTGGCCACAGGGCCAAGAAAGATCAGAATGGCGAATAGAGCGGCAATCGTCCCACTCAAGCTACCGGAGGCCACCAAGGTTTCTAAACGTTCCCCCGCAACCCCAAAATCAAAACTATTGGTGGCCCAGTAAAGACCGAGAATCCCCAACAGGAGACCAAAGTCCCCCACCCGGTTGGTGACAAAAGCCTTCTGGCAGGCATCGGCTGCGGCCTTGCGGTCATACCAAAAGCCGATCAGCAGGTAGGAACACATCCCCACCAATTCCCAGAAGATATAGACCTGGACAAGGTTGGGGCTAATCACCAACCCCAGCATGGAGGAAGCAAATAAACTTAAATACGCATAAAAACGAACATAGCCAGGGTCGTGGGCCATGTAGCCATCGGTGTAGATCATCACCAACAGCGCGACGGTCGTGACAATCACTAACATCAACGCGCTGAGGTGGTCGATGACGTAGCCCATTTGTAAATGGAAACTTCCTGCAGAAGCCCATTCCACCATTTGGGAGTAGCTGTTGTGACCCTGGAGTTGGCTCCACAGCAGGCCACCAGAAAGCACCATGGCCGTACCTAAACAGAAGATGATGAACACTGCATTCAACTGCCGTAGTCCATTAGTCATCTGGTTAAAAGAGATGAGTCCAATGCCGACTACCGCCGCTCCGATCAGGGGGAGTAGGGGGATTAGCCAGGCATACTGGTAAAGCAGTTCCATTATTTAATACCTACTTGCAAATCTAGTCCTTATTGTATGGACACCGCCCCCATTGTGGCACAAACCTCCCCGCAAGATTGATGATTTCTATGGGGTTGTTGTCTTCTGGAAGGATGCCATAATCAAACCATTCCGTCACCATATCCCTGCCCATGTCTGCTGACCTAGAAACCCTTTTGGATTTAGCCCTCAAAGCTGGAGCTGATGCGGCGGAGGTTTACCAGGCCTCGTCCCTCTCCCATCCCGTTTTTTTTGAAGCTAACCGTCTCAAGCAGTTAGAAACGGTTGAATCCGAGGGCCTGGCCCTGAGACTGTGGCGGGAAGGTCGTCCGGGACTAGCGGTGGCCTATGGCCCCATTGATCCTCAGCGGCTTGTGGGGAAGGCCTTGGAATTAGCCGCCCTCAATGACCCCGAAGAACCAGCTCTGGCCCCACCCCGTCGGAATTGGCACTCTTCCTTGGGGGAATCTGTTTCAGTGGAAAATTTGATCGATATTGGCAAGGCTACCATTGCGGCCCTGCGCTCGGCCTATCCTGAGGTCATCTGTGGCGGAGAACTGAGTTGCGAGACAGAAAAAACACGCCTCCTCAATAGTCAGGGCCTGGATTGCCAGATTGAAGAGACCAGTGTTAGCTACTATTTCGGCGTGGAATGGATACGGGGAGAGGATTTTCTCGCGGTCTATGACGGTGATTACGGCCGCGGGGCCTTTACGACCGACGAGGTGATTGCCCAACTGCTCCAACGACTCCATTGGGCCAAGGCCCTGGCTCCGAGCCCTACCGGAAAACTGCCCGTACTTTTCACCAGTAATGCCGCCTCCCTACTTTGGGATACGGTGGCCGCGGCCCTCAATGGTAAACGGGTGTTAGAGGGGTCTTCCCCCTGGAGTGAGCGTCAAGGGCAGGGGGTGGTCTCTCCCCTAATTAGCTTGGCTCAGGACCCGAACCTCAGTCCCTACGATTGTCCCTTTGACGATGAGGGCACCCCCACCCAGGCCTATTCCCTGATCCAACGGGGCCAACTCCAGCAGTTTTATAGTGACCGGATGACGGCCCGTCGTCTCGGCCAACTCCCTAGCGGCAACGGTTTCCGGCCTGGCCTGGAGTATTATCCTGTCCCGAGTTTAGTCAATTTAGTCGTGGCCCCTGGCCAAGAAGATGGGCAAAGTCTACTGCAAGCCTTGCCCCAGGCCTTGATCGTGGCTCAAATTTTAGGGGACGGAGCCGATCTGTCCGGCGATTTTTCCGTCAATGTGGATTTGGGCTATGCTGTTGCTGACGGGGAAGTTCTGGGACGGGTTAAGGACACCATGATCGCGGGCAATGTCTATCAACTTTTAAACCAAGTTATCGCTGTGGGCAATGACCGTCGTTGGCAAGGTTCCTACTATACCCCTTCTCTTTTAATTGATGGGGTTGCCATTGTTGCCTAAACAGCATTAACTAACAGTTCGATTTACCTTTTATCAAAAAAGATCTCTATATTGAGCGTCTAAATAGCTAGGGCCGGCCTGATGGACTTTGAGCCCAACGCCAGCGTCGATGCTGAAACATGAATAGCCCCGTGAGCAATAAAAGGGCCGGAACAAGGCTACTTAGGACATAAATAAAGTGGGTCAACCAGCCACCAAAATGACCAATGGGCAAAATATACTGGGCCGCCAAAATCCGTGGGGCTAGGGGAAGCCATCCTCGCATTTTTAGACTTTAGGATGGCCCCGCTGTATTGATCAAAAAAGATAAAAATATCCTTGTTAAAGGCATTTTCTTAGAGAAAAATTGACAATCATTGGTTTTGATTTTCTAGGATCAAACCAACAAAACTTACTTCCTTCTCAGTCAATTATGCTATAAGGGCTAGTAACACCATCTTTATTTCAATGCCACCACCCACTCAATGGGGATAGGGTATTTATGTCTTTGAATCTTACCAACCGTCTCTCGGCCATTACCCAAGACAGCGCAGGAACGACCCATGTTGTTTGGTTAGAAGGAACGAATATTTGGCACGCGGTTTATGATCCCATTTCCCAAACCTGGAAAGATGCCCAGGCCATTGTCAATACTGCCGGTCAGCATATCCGCAGTCTCAATCTGATTGCAGATTCAGGGTTAATTATCGAATCTGGAACTAGTAGTGGCAATACTAGTACGCTCATCCCAGGTCTGGCAGTGGTTTATCAAGAAGGCCGGGAAAACGACAGTAACTTTTTCCATACCGCCGCCCAATATAACGCCAATGGGAATCTGCAATGGTTACCTAGTCCCCAGGCCCTGACTGCGGATCAAGTGGGTGATTTAGAACCTCGGGCGGTGGCAGATAACGGTTTTGTGACGGTGGTAGGGCAAAAGGTTGATCTCGTCAAAGCCCAAAACCAAGCCATTCGAGAAGATGCGGATTTGTACTCTCAAGCGTTTCAAATTTACAGTAACCAATTCCCCACAACCCCATCAGCCCTAGCCACGCCTATTGCTACTTACACGCCCCAGATTGCCAAAGATGGCGTCATCCAAGGGAGCTACATTCAGGGTGGACAAAGTGCGGTGACTGCATTAACCCCTGCTACTTACCAACCCTTGACTCTTGCGGAAACACAATCCAGTAGCTTTCAGGGATGGGGGGCAAATTGGACAGTTTCTCAGACATTTGATACCAACCTAACCAACTTAAAACTGTTTGAGGGAATGTCTAGTGTACCTCAGTCTCTGCTAACGCCCATTTTTAAGAAATTCAATATTACTGGAACATTACTGGGATCTTCAGGGAACAATCCTAATCTTTCATTTTTTGGGGGCGGAATTAGTACAGAAGGACTGTTGCTCAATGCCTCGATGGCAATTCAATTAAATAAAGATGAGCCAGGCAGTAACAATACCTCATCTGGAAATACAGGAAGCAGTCTCAATCCGGCAGGAAACACAACACAACTCTCCCGTAAGCCAGAAATTTCCATCTCCGCCATTGCCGCGACCCTTTATACCTTTGATAAAAGCTTAGGTGAAGACAATCTTTCTTATCCTTTAACAGTGGAAACGGGGAGCGTTGGCCTAACAGTTGGCTTTACATTTCCGTTGCCCATTGAAGGAACACCCATTCTATTTAACTTGTTAGGCAGTGCTGGCCTGGGAATGCAGTGGCAATTATCCCCCAAAGACCCGCAAACCTACGTCTCTCCCGTTGGGGCGGCTTTATCTCCGACAGGGGGGGGGTCTGATACGGTGCTGGCGACGCTATTTAATGTTCCTCCTTTAGGGGCCTTCGCCGCAATTGGCCTGGCGGTGATTTCTGATGTTACAGAAGTGATTGAGTTAATTTTCAGCGACGTTGATCCTGACAGTAATGAAGCCATAGAACTGGAATCCTTGTTGTTTTCGATACCGGTTGCTACAGGCATTGATGGCGGGATTAAAATCCCTTATGTCTTTGAGGCCATCGCCGGGATTCAACTCAGCTTGGTGGGGACGTTTGGCGGCACTCGGGCGGCGGATAATGGTGCATTTCAGTATGACCGTGATTTCAGTCTTGGCTTTCCCATGAATATCACCATTAAACTCTTAGGTTTTCTAGGAGGAACTATTGGAATTTATCCTTATTTTACCTGGGGAGATGATCCCAGTAGTAGTGATTTACTCGCACTTAATCAAGCTAGCACTGATTCTCCCATTGCCATCGTCAAAGGGCCTCTTTTAGAAATTCAAGGGCTACCAATTAATGGAAATCCCACTCCCGATGACTTTGAAGTTGCACTCACGGATCCCCTAGGGCAAGTTACAAAAGTTCCGGTTTTTGGGGTCATCACTCAGGGAGATACAACCCTACTGCGGCTAGAATCTGCGCTTCCCGTAACCACCTTAAATAATGAATCCTTCTCAAATATTACGGTTACTTATCAAAATAATGCTCCGATTCCTGTTATCAATCAATCCTCCAATACTTTTACCTATAATTACAATCCGATTAGCGGCACTAACAGTAACTATCAAGTCACGGAGCAACAGATTTTAGTTGCCTTTAATGCCATATTGAATCCAACTATTACTCCTGCTCTGTCTCGCTTTGATGTCACAGATGTCAATGGAAATTCTATCCTGATTGAGTCCGTTGCCGTGACCCCAAACAGTGTCATCCTAACTCTAGCAGGAACCCCCAGTGGTCTCTATTCCGTAAATTATTCAAGCAACGGCACAGGTAATTTATTGACAACGGCCGATGGTGGGGTAATTACTAGTTTTAATATTGCGAGTAATGCTCCCCCAAGCACTTCTGCACAGGTGAATCGTACCTATAGTAATATCCCTGCTGCCTCGGGAAATACTATCACCACTAATCCTCTGCTTGGTAGCACCGTTGCCCAAGATTACGCTGAGGATAGCCCACCGAATTTAGTTGTAACTGATGCTGGTGTGTTGCTGGCCTGGAGTAGTGATACCCCACCGATTACCCCCATTTCTGCCTTATTATCAGGAACTCAAATTACCCTGACCTTTGCTGACAGCCTCAATAATGACAGCTCTGCCCAGCCTGGGATAAGTCAGTTTCAAGTTCTGATTAACAATCAAGCTACTACGATTCAGGATGTGTTCACGTCAGGAAATAATGTTATTATTACGGTAAATTCAAACACTATTATTGATGCTAACGATACAGTTTCTGTTAGCTACAACATTGATGCTACACCCGGAAATAGCCTTAATAACCTGAATCTTTCTGATGCGACTGATTTTGCTTTTTGGGTGCCGGACTTCACAATGTCTGTGACTCCAGCGAGTAGTCCAACCGAGGCTCCAATGGTGTTAGCGGGAGTGGCGATCTCGAATGTTCTGACGCTGACGTTTGATCAACCCCTAAATCCAACGAATCCCCCTGCACCGAGTCAGTTTAGGGTGACCGTGAACAATGCCAATACAGTGATTGACGTTACGAATGTTGGAGTTGAAAATAACTCTGTTGTATTGAGACTCACTGCACCCATTGGTCAAGGAGATATTATTACAGTGATTTATGGTTTGGGTAGTGGCACATTAGTTAATAGTAATAGCATCCCAGTTTCTCCCTTTACAACTAGCGATATTCTGACCACATTTACCAATCCTGGGACGGTGATTAAGACGCTGTTGGCCACGCCAAGTACCTCAGGAGTGAGTATTGCCGACCAAACCTCAATTATTGGCACAAGTGGCTTAAATTACGATCCGGTGGTGTATTTTAACCAGGCTACGAATCAGGTATTTGCCGCTTGGGTGAATGTGGATAGCAGTCAAATTCAGAATCAAGCTATCCCAGGCCAGGAGTATAGCAACTCAGAGATGATTAACCAGGCCCTGCAAAGCTCAACGATTTATTTTTCTGTTGCGAGTTTAGATGGTCTAGGAACCAATAGCCAAACCATTCCCTGGTCAGTTGCGACTCCCATTGCGAATCAAATAGGTCAGGATACGAATGTTACGCTTGGCCTAGGGCCTGATGGTTTAATTATGGCGGCCTGGTTAAATACCCAACTGAATAATGATACGCCTACAACCACGATTTACTACTCCACATTGAATTCAAGCGCTGGCACTCACCCCCCGGCCTGGTCTGCCCCTACTGCCTTGCTCCCCAACATTAACCCCGATCCATTTACACCTTTAACCATTGGCACGATTAATCAAAACCCTGCCGTCTTCTGGACTGAATCTGCCCCCGCATCCTATCGCCAATTAGTCCTCAACGCTGCCCCATCGGTTTATTTACGCCTGGGAGAACGAAATGGAACGGTAGCCCGCAATAGTGGCCAATTTCAAGCCGCCGCCAATGGCACCTATAGCGGTAATTTTACCTTGGGTGAGATGGGGGCCTTAGAAACCACAAGTAACACTGGCGATCCCAATCCCGCAGTTTTATTTCAGGGAGGAGACGTTACGCTCAATCAACCCGTACCGCTCGCTGACCAGGCCTTTACCATTGAGTTGTGGTTTAAGTTACCGAATTTACCCAAGGAGTCCATCAATCTGATTTCTGCATCGGGATTATTTGGCCTGGGCCTGGAAGTTGATCTAGATGATGCGAGTGCACCGCCATTACTGACTTTTGGCCTGAATAACTTAGGTAATGGGGATGACGCTCAAATTCAGGCGAGTCAAACCTTAGCCAGTGATGTTTGGTATTACGTTTTTGGCACCTATGATGGCTCCAGTCAAACTCTAAGTTTGTATTTGAATGGTGTTTTAGCCAGGACAGTTAATAATGTCGAATTTGATAGTTTTCCCACATCAGCCACCTTGGTTTTAGCTGGAAATTCTACGGCAAATAACCCAGTCTATTTAGATGAAGTGGCATTCTATCCCAAGGCATTAACGGCATCTGATGTTAATGCGGCGGATTTAACCAGTGCAAATTTCCAAAATCTCACAGGAAATCAAATTCTTGAGATTATTGCTGGTACAAGTCAAATTGGCAACCACTACGCCGCTCAATACAACCAACCGATTCCCCCAGGCCCTAATACTTACTATTCCGTTTGGGATGCTTCAAGTTGGCAACTCCCCAGTCAAATTAACCCCACACCCGTAATCGTTCCCACACAATTAGCAAGCATAACAATCCCTATTTTTGACTTAGTTTCTGCAACTCCCGCCCAGGCCCACACGACGATTACTCCCAATGGAATTGCCGATGTCGTCTATCAAATTACGCTCTCTGGACAGCAAAATAAAATCATTACTGGAATTTCCGTGACAAGCGGCAGCCAGGCCTGGGGGATTGGGACTGACAACACTGGCAAGACACTCACCGGTAATCAGCTCGGTCTACTCCTGGGAGATACCCTACTCAATAGCCTCAACCCCGATACTCAATCCTTTAGCCACCCAATTCAAGGAATAACGGAAGATCTCTTTTTGTTTGTTGATCTGGGCAGTAACACTACAACCTCACCTAATCCAGCTAATGTCACTGTTTATTTTCAAAATAACGACAATCCTCTAACGCGTAATAATATTTCTCCCTATTTAATTGATGCAGTGTCAATGGGGCCTGGGCAAATCGTCACGGGAACCGCAACGGTCACCGAAGCAAATGATTCCTCCCTCGCGCTGATTGATAGTGGGTTTATTATTAATTCCGATAATCCGGCCATTGGGTATGTTTTGGCCAGTGGGTTTAATTCCGATGGTAGTTTGTCCTATGTGGCAGTAGGGAATAGAGGCTATAGCGACACTCAAGGCAACGTCATCACCAATGGTACGGTTCAGATATTATTTAGTGGCAGTGATATTCTCTCCGGCAGTGGCTCCTTAAGTACCATCAATCTCGATGGCAATTCCAATGGCGTCTTAATTACCAATATTCTTGATGGCGGCGATAATCAACGAAATCTCTCTCTTTCTTTAGCAACAGGTGATATTGACGGGGATGGGATTCCTGATTTAGTGATTGGTGCGCCCAATGTCGGTAACTTTGCCGGGGCGGTTTATGTCATCTATGGCAGTTATCTCACCAGTCAAAAAGGACAAACCATTGATGTTACTAATCTCAGCACGACATCAAACGGTATGGGATTTGTGGTTAATGGCAACGCGGCCGAGGATTTAGCCGGATTCTCTGTGGTGGTGGGGAACTTTGATGGGGATGCCTATGATGATATTGTTTTTGGGGCCCCTATGCCAAAGATAGTAACGGAAATCGGGTTGGTCAGGTTTATCTAGTCCCTGGTTTTGCTCAAGAGGGTTCTCCTAATTCGAGTGTTATTTATACGGGTCAAAGTTTTGATATTCCCAATCCCGAACCGAATCCACCAAGTCCAACCCTAACAGTGGGTGAAGGGGCCGGGTTTGCCCTGGGAGTTTCACGGCGATTAACTAATGGCCCATCTACATTTACAGGCAGTACAACTACGGATGATCTTTTTATTGGTGCACCTAACTATCAAATTCAAGTCGCTAATCAGTGGACGAATAAAAGTAATCTCCCCGGCCAAAACCAATCCAATTTTCCTGATTCGAGTTGGGTTTCAGCCGGAGCAGTTTATGTTTTTAATTCAAATCAAGGCTTAAGTTCCAATGCAACTCCTTGGGCGACCTATACCGGGCCAACGATTCCCAATGCTCAAGGGACTGCCACTAGCTACTTTGCCGGAACTGTAATTGGCTCAGGTTTGAACACGGATTTCACAGATTATGATGGAGATGGCCGCCAAGATTTAGTGATTGCTGGGCCTGGGGCCAATACCAATACGGGACAGGCCTATTTGCTCAGTGGGGCGGGTGCAACTAAATCAACAAATTTACAAGCCTTAAATACAGTCAGTAACCTCGTGATCAATGGGGGCCTGGCTGGGGGCAAAACAGGAGCAGTTATCACCTCACCGGGAGACTTAAATGATGATGGCTATCAAGACTTCTTAATTACTGCTCCCCAGGGGGCCAATGCGACGGGTCAGAGTTATGTCCTGTTTGGGCCGCTAGATTTAAGTCAATTCGGGACTATTTTTGATTTAAATGTCACCGCTAACGACAACAAAACCACATTTTTACTCAACGGCAATCAACCCTACCAGGCCACGGGAACAGCAGCAGTTGGCGTGGGTGATATTAACAATGACGGCATAGATGACCTAATGCTCACGGCTCCAGTGGCTCAACAACTCTATGCAGTTTATGGACACCCTTGGTTAGCAGACGATGGCAGTATCAAACTTTCGGATGTTTCTTCTAATAATGGCTTTGTGATTGATGGCTATGAATATTCCCTTCCCTCTAGCCTCTTTGGTTATGTCCTCACCTTTGATCTTGGTTATGGTGCTAATTTTGAACTGACTTCTGCTTTGTTACAGTTAATTTCGCCCACCGGTCAAGTCATCTGGCGGTCAAATCCAGGGGTAGGAGTTACTGTTACGCCCGAAGCCTACGCCATTATGCAAAGTGACGGTAACTTTGTGGTCTATGGCCAACCTGGTAATAATCCCGGTGATGTCATTTGGAGTTCCAATACATCAGGGAATAGCGGTGCTGTCTTGAAACTAGCGGCGGACGGCGGTCTTTATATCGTTGATTCCGAGGGCAATGTTGTCCCAAATGGCACCCTACATCCTGGGAATACCAGCCTGATTAGCACTGCTGTCACCCTAGAGGAAAATCAAGAAATCAATATCAAGTTCGATACATTTCTGGCTAATGGGGAGAATGGGGGCAGTCTCTTTGGTAATGGTCTCAACGTCGTGATGGTTGGGGATGTTAATGGTGATGGCTTTGCGGATGTGATTTCTGGGGGGAGTCCCGCTGGGGGAGTGCTTATTTTTGGCAACAGCACGAAAGATTTACTCGATGCAGCCCTAGGCACTGACGATTTAATTATTTCGGTGGAAAACGCTCAAGTTAAAGAGTTTGTTGCCCTTGGAGATTTTAATGGGGATGGCCTGGCTGATTTTGGCGCTATTGATCAGCAGGACAATTTCTATCTGATTTTAGGCAGTCCGGAATTAGGTGGCCAAGGTAGCCTGATTATTGACAGTACTTTGCCAAATTTATCTAACTTTAACCAGGCCTGGGGAGTTGGAGATTTTAATGGGGACGGTTACGATGATTTTGTCTTACAAGGCCCTAATTCTACAAGTGTTGTTTACGGCAACGCCAATGGAACATTAACCGACTCATCTTCTTTAACGTTTGGTAACAGTTTTCCCCTACCCAGTTCTTTCACCGGTATTGACTTAAATGGGAATGGCATCAGGGAGATTATCGCTGGTCAGCCCAAATTAAACCCAGTCGCTAATATCGGTGGCTTTGGCGGTGGCATCCAGTATTTTACCTATGAGTCTGGAAATCCTGTTTTACAACCTACGGTTAATCCTCCCAATGCCTCAGTTACGGCGGCTCTCGGGCTGTTGCCATGGGGGCAAATTTCGTTTCCCAATCAATATGCCCAAAGTGTGACATCATTTGCAATTTTAGATGGCTGGCTCTATCAAGCGTTTTACGGAATTAACGAGCGTATTTCCACTAAAGATTCCTATATTTATATCCAACGAAGCCGAGATGGTGTCAACTGGGAAAACCTTACTCAAGTCGTCCCGCTTGACAGTAATGGTACGCCAATTGATCTTAAGAATTTACCCCCCTCAATTACAGCCTACAATGGCACGCTTTATTTAGGCTTTACTGCTGACAATGGCCAGGTGTGGGTTGCAGAAGGTGTCAATACTAATGCCAACGCCGGGATACGCATCAATGCAGTACCAATCAACCAAACCTCGAACAATGGCCCAACATTAGTGGCCTTTAATGATGAACTCTATGTATTCTTTGTTAAAGATAATTCGGATGATCTGATTCTCTATTCTAGTTCCAGTAATCCGGGGAGTAGTAGTGGTTGGGATAATGGCAATACTGTTTTAACCTTTAACGGTGTTGCTCAGTCGACTAATCAACCCCTCAGTGCTATTGTTGTCCCTGGTTCAGATGGGGATACTCTTGCCGTAGCGTTTCGCTCCAATAACTCTGCCGCTGCTTGGACTAGCCTTCTCAACTCCAGCGATTTAACGAATTGGCAAGGTTCAGCAGAATTAAACCAAGTTGATACCAATTCCCAAGTATCTCTAACCGTTGTAGATGGGACTTATTATTTATTTTTTACTACATCCAATGGGGATAGTTTTGAATATATTACTTCCACAGATGGCTTGAACTGGGGAGACACTGCATCAGTTCCCGATGATGAGAATGCAGACCTTAACGGGTTGTCTTCAGTTCTATTTAACCAAAGTTTTATTATATCATTGAATGAAAAAGATATTGACTCTCTTCTTTTTGCTTTCTCAGATCCCTTATTTGATCCTAATCAAGTCAGTCGTTGGGGTGAGCAAGTCCAGGACATTGGCGATTTTAATGGTGATGGTATTGCTGATTTAGCTGTGTTGGCCCCTGGCTACCGAAATCTACTGCAACTTCCAATTTTTAACTACCCAACAATAAACAATTTAGGAGGAGTATTTATTTACTATGGCGAGGAGGGTGGTATTTCGGTCAATAATCCTCCTGATGTTGTTTTAGCTGCGCCAGATCTTCCCAATGAAACCATTTTTGAGTTGCTGGAAATTACCCCTATTAGTGATGTAAATGGGGATGGCTTTGATGATCTGTTAATCAGCGCACCTCTCACCCCTGTTATTGCAGGTCAATTTCCTGATGTCAATGGTGATCAAGGGGTAAGCTGGGTTGTTTTTGGCGGAACCCATTGGGGAAATGAATACACCGCGAATTCGCCTTTCGGTTTAGGGAACCTTGCCAACAATCAAACCAATAACACTCAAAACTTTAATCCCTATGGTTTTGTGACGACTGGATTACCCAGTTCCCAGGCCGGTATTTCCATCAGTGGTGGGGCTGATATCAACGGCGATAGTTTTAGTGATTTTGCTCTAGGTGCGCCGGGTAACTTCGACAATCTCAACTATGTTCTGTTTGGTAGTGACTTTACCTCCCAAGTCAATCAACTGGGTACAATTGGCGATGATGTCATGCTCGGTAGTCCCACAGGAGAAATTTTTGTTGCGGGCCAAGGGGATGATCAAATCTATACCAAAGGTGGGGTAGATACAGTCTATGCCGGGCCTGGGGATGATTTTGTCACGGTCACTGATACCAATTTCCGGCGATTGGATGGGGGCAGCGGGAACAACATTCTCAAATTCACGGGCTACACCAATCAAAATTGGGATTTAACCACCCTGTCTCCAGGCCTGCGACTGAAAAACTTTAATATTCTCGATGTCCGGAACTACGGGGCCAATATCCTCACCCTCAATGCTCTGACGATTACCCAACTTTCAGCTAATAACGAAATTCGAGTTCTCTTAGATGCCAATGACAAGCTTAATCTCGATCCCAGTTTTAATAGCCCCAGTGAAAAAGTCTATCTCGATAACCAAAACTATTACCGATACACCTCAAGTGCTTCTGCTGCAACCGTCTTAGTCAATGTCCCCAATCAAGTCACTTTTACCGCTCTCAGTACCAACACACCAATTCTGAACACCATCCCCACGGCCCAAGCGAGTGCCTTGAGCACTGATAATAATGCCAGTTCCCTGACGGGGGCTACGCTGGTTACGACCGCTAGTACCGATCCACCGCAACCCACTCGCTTGTTTGTCTCTAATCCAACGGTTGCTGAAGCGGCCGGTGTCGCAACCTTCACGATCCAACGGACTGGGGACTTGAATAAATACGTTGCTGTTAATTATCGTACCCAGGACGGTAGTGGTAAAGCCGGCGATCGCTATCTTCCCAATTTGGGGCGTTTTGTCTTTGCTCCCCAGGAGGCCAGCAAAACCATTACGATTGACTTGCCCAATGATGCGATCTATACAGGAACTAAAACTTTTGGATTACAGGTATCTCTACTGGTAGAAGCAGATACAGGGGAGACGTTGCCCCTAGAATTTGAGGCGGAGGCCGCTGGGGAAGGGGGACAAATTCGGGGTTGGCGCTTAGAGGAGCAGGCCACGAACAATGGCGTTTTAGGGGGCGCCTTACAGTTTGAGGTGACAAGCACCGAGGGCCAAGCCCAAGTAAGTCTGAGCCTAGACGGCCTGCCCGATTTTAATAGTTACTACAGCTACAGTCCTCAGACGGATACTTACCAGGAACTATTATTCGATGGTTCGACCGGAGCGAGTTTTCGCTCGGACCAAGGCCATACCGTCCAGCTCGTGGGCCAGGACGGAGAACGGGGAGATAGTGATGATGTTCCCAACGGCCTGGTACAAGTCCATGGCTATGTGGGACGGACGATTCCAGGTCTGGTATCCCAGGATCATCGTATTTTTTGGGCACCAACCTTGGCCGATGGCCAGGGCCAATGGCGCTTGATTGGGACGTCTAGTCAAGATTATGAATTAGGCTGGATTGCCGTGGATGATTTGCAGGGTACCATTGATGGTCTATTGCCCAGTGATCCTAACTACCAGGCCCTGGCCTTAGGCCGTAAACAGGTTCTTTTCCACAACAAAGGTGGGGCGGCCCCACAGGCCTTGAGTCGGCAGATTGCTCTAGAGGGCTTCGTCAATGCAGACAATTTGGCACCCACGGAGGAAGAGTTTTTTGGTGAATTACAGCCCTTTAGCCTAGCGGCTAATCGCTACCATATACTCTATGCTCGCCAAGGAGAGAGCCTGACTTTTTCGTTAACTGAACCGCCCCAGATCGTTAATGATAGCCGTGGTTATCATCAGCTCTCTTTTGGTGGTATTACCGCTGAAATGAGTTCAAGTACGGTGTTCATTCCAGGGCCTTGGAACGAACGGGTTTCTGTGCAGGCGTCCCTGAGCCGAGCGGCGGATTATGAAAATGTCATTGCGCTCTACCCGGTTGATACCTTAACGGGGGGATTAACCTTGCTGGGCCCTGAAGCTACTGATCCGAGCACCTTATATCCCGGTGATCCTGGTTATGCTCAAGTGGCCCTTGAACGAGCCAGAAACCCCGTGACAGGCGTAATTTTGAATACACCGTCAAACTTGGCGACGAACCAACAACGGCTAGAACTCCAGGGCAATACCCTCTATGGCATGGTTATCGTCCCCAACACCACGCTGGAGGCCGTCCTTAACCAAAACCCCAATAATCTCCCTGGATCAGGCCCAGTTGCTCTGTTTTCCTTTGGGGCCGCTAATCCCGATGGTCGTTCCCACATGGCCCGGTTAGGCAGTAATCTCTTTGGCTTTGAAGATATTTGGGGGGGCGGCGACCAGGACTATAATGATATGGTTCTCCGTCTCGTGCCACAGATCATCACTTAGAGCCAGCGGTCAATATCTTAAGATTAGAGGGCCTTTTACTTGATTCAACGCCACCGTCGATGCTGAAACATTAATAGCCCCGTGAGCAATAAAAGGGCCGGAACAAGGCCAGCTGGAGCTTAAATAAAGCGAGTCAACCAACAACCACAATGACCAATGGTAAACGGGGACTAGAGGGCTCCTCTCCCTTGATTAGCTTGGCTCAGGATCCTCAACTCAGTCCCTATGATTGTCCTTTTGACGATGAGGGCACCCCCACCCAGGCCTATTCCCTGATCCAACGGGGCCAACTCCAGCAGTTTTATAGTGACCGGATGACGGCCCGTCGTCTCGGCCAACTCCCTAGCGGCAACGGTTTCCGGCCGGGTCTGGAGTATTATCCTGTCCCGAGTTTAGTCAATTTAGTCGTGGCCCCTGGCCAAGAAGATGGGCAAAGTCTACTGCAAGCCTTGCCCCAGGCCTTGATCGTGGCTCAAATTTTAGGGGACGGAGCCGATCTGTCCGGCGATTTTTCCGTCAATGTGGATTTGGGCTATGCTGTTGCTGACGGGGAAGTTCTGGGACGGGTTAAGGACACCATGATCGCGGGCAATGTCTATCAACTTCTAAACCAAGTTATCGCTGTGGGCAATGACCGTCGTTGGCAAGGTTCCTACTATACCCCTTCTCTTTTGATCGATGGAGTTGCCGTTGTTGCCTAAGCCCATGGAGTGCCATCGGTTCTCTTTTTGAAGCCCTCTCCGATTTATGACATAGATAACGTCACTGAGGATTACGATGGTTGCACCTATTCACAATAATCCCTTTAATGGCTTGTCGGCCCAGGAAGCTGCCGATCGCTTAAAGCAAGATGGCTACAACGAACTACCCTCGACCCAGCATCGTACCTTTGTGACGATTGCGCTGGAAATTATCCAAGAGCCAATCTTCTTGCTCCTGATTGCCTGCGGTGTCATCTATCTCTTTTTAGGCGACGCTCAAGAAGCAATTATTCTACTGGGGTTTGTCTTTTTTATCATTGGCATCAATCTTTACCAGGAGCAAAAAACCGAGCGGTCGTTGGAGGCCCTGCGAGACCTATCCAGCCCTAGGGCCTTGGTGATTCGGGATGGAGAGCGCCAGCGGATTGCCGGGAGAGAAGTAGTACAAGGTGATTTAATTGTGGTTGAGGAGGGGGATCGGATCCCCGCCGATGCCGTACTGTTGTGGGCGACGCACTTAACCGTCGATGAGTCGCTGTTAACTGGCGAGTCAGTTCCCGTTAGGAAGCGTGCTATTCATCCGTCAGAGGATCCCGAGGAACTGTCAGCAACGCTAAGGCCTGGGGGAGACGATTTACCCTGCGTCTATTCCGGCACTCTCACCGTTCAGGGTCAGGGCATTGCCCAAGTACAAGCAACGGGGATTGACACGGAGATGGGTAAAATCGGTAAAGCCCTACAAACGGTTGAACCCGAAGAGACTGTATTACAAAAAGAAACCCGTCGCATTGTCGGTAAATTGACGATTATCGCGCTAGCGATTTGTGTGGTAGTAGTTATTCTGTACGGACTCAGTCGGGGCGATTGGCTGAATGGATTTTTAGCGGGGCTAGCCTTAGCCATGGCTATTTTACCCAATGAAATTCCGGTCGTTCTGGCTATTTTTTTGGCCCTCGGAGCTTGGAGATTCTCTCAAAAACAGGTGCTAACTCGTCGTATTCCAGTGGTTGAAACCCTTGGATCAGCAACAGTTCTTTGTGTGGATAAGACGGGGACTCTCACCTTGAACCAAATGGCCGTCAAACAATTGTTGGCTTACAATTCTTCTCAATCCTATCTGTACGATGTCACTCTGCATGAGCGAGAGCCCTTGCCAGAAACTGTACATCCCTTGATTGAGTTTGGCATCTTAGCCAGCCGTAAAGATCCCTTCGATCCAATGGAAAAGGCTTTACAGCAGATTGGGCGGAGTTATCTGGCACAGACGGAACATCTACACGATGACTGGGAACTGTTGCACGAATATCCCCTATCCACGGATCTCTTAGCGATGTCTTGTGTTTGGGAAGCTCCCACCGGTGAACTCACGGTTGCGGCGAAAGGGGCCCCTGAGGCGATCGCCGATCTTTGCCATTTCAGCATCAGTCAGCAACAGGAACTGGCGGAATACATTCAGGTTATGGCCAAGGAAGGCCTACGAGTTCTCGGCATCGCCCAAGGCCGCAAAGCAGGAGCCTTACCGCAAACCCATGCTTTTGAGTCGTCCCCGCCCGATTCTCCCCTCAAGATTGATGAGCGACTGCCCGTTCAACAACACGACTTTGAGTTTGAATTTGTCGGACTAGTTGGGCTAGAAGATCCCGTTCGCCCGACCGTCGCCCCAGCAATCGCTGAATGCTATAGTGCCGGCCTTCGGGTTGTCATGATTACGGGGGATTACCCAGTGACAGCGCAAAACATTGCTCGCCAAATTGGACTGACACCTACGGAGAAGGTCATTACCGGCAAGGAATTGGAGCAAATGAGTGAAGCGGAGCTGCGGGATCGCATTCAAAGCACCAATATTTTTGCCCGTGTCGTCCCTGAACAAAAATTGACCATTGTCAATGCCCTAAAGCGCTCGGGGGAAATTGTGGCCATGACTGGTGATGGGGTAAATGATGCCCCGGCTCTCAAATCTGCCCATATCGGCATTGCCATGGGGGAACGGGGAACGGATGTAGCAAGAGAATCAGCCGATCTCGTGTTACTTAATGATGATTTCTCCTCCATTGTGGAATCGGTAAAACTGGGGAGACGCATCTTTGACAACCTCAAAAAAGGCATGGCCTATACTTTAGCGGTTCATGTTCCCATTGCAGGAATGTCCCTAATTCCTGTGGTATTTGGCTGGCCGTTAGTTCTACTCCCTATCCACATTGCCTTTCTGCACCTCATTATCGATCCCGCCTGTACCGTCGTGTTTGAAGCTGAACCCGCAGAAAGCAATATTATGCGTCGCCCCCCTCGTAATCCCAAAGAACCCCTGTTCAGTCCTCGAACTTTGCGATTGGCCTTACTCCAGGGGATCAGTGTTTTAATAATACTGGTTATTGTATTTGCGATTGCCTATTACAGCGGTAGTGGTGAATTAGATGCCCGTGCCTTGGCCTTTACGACCTTGATTATTTCTAACCTAGCAATGATCTTAACCAATCGTTCCTGGTCGCGAACCATTCCAGAAATGCTGCAAGCACCTAATCAGGCATTATGGTGGGTTCTGGGCGGTGGAGTTTTCTTTTTGGGCCTAATTCTCTACGTTCCCTTGCTAAGACACCTGTTCAGCTTTTCCTTTCTTCATGCTGATGATTTACTGGTTAGCTTGATGTCTGGCGTTGTTAGTATTTTCTGGTTTGAAGGACTAAAGCTGTGGAATCGTCGGAGCGTAAATCGGTAAAGACAAGCATGATATAGATGATCAGAACTGTCACTGAAAATGCTATGCACAAAAGAAATCATAGCTCCGGTTATCATCCAATCCAAAAGCTCAAGATTATCCTAAAGGGCCTGCGCATTGCCGTCATCTCTGATTTTAGTGTTGCCTACAAGCTTGCTTTATCTATACCGGTACTTATTCTTTCTTTCCTGTTTCGCCAATGGGTTGATGTCACGCTCATTTTACTAGCAACGGGAATGATGCTGACTGCCGAATTATTTAATAGTGCGGTTGAAATTTTATGTGACTTTATAGAGCAAAGTGAAAATACTCAGATTGGTATCATTAAGGATATTGCGGCGGCAGCAACTGGTATTAGTATTTTTGTCTGGGCTACGACGCTAGTGCTGGAAGGAAGCCATCTTTGGCAATTACATAAAAGGTAAATTAACCTGAATTATTCCCTTCGGATTGGTAAGATACAGAATGCGTATCAGAATCTGAGCTATCTGACTGGCTTTGAGATTTGACCGGCAATCACCGTAAAACACAACTTCTGCAACCAAACAATTACCCCAGACTGCCTTCTCTGTTCCGCCATCATTACCCAGCAACCTGATTCAACTGACTCAGGATAGTTATTAGGAACGGTTGGCAACACCTTCCACTGCCTTTTTTATAAAGGTCAGCAACAGGGCCAGGGGATTGATCTTTTGGTTGATGGTGCATGCCTAGAGGGAACCTGACCAGACGATCAGCATCACAGGCAATCTAGTCCTTCAGGTAGCCGTTACCACCAAGCTTGTGATACTTTAAGGCGATAATCAATCGGAGATATTTATGGCTTTAACTCAAACGGTACAGATCCTGAAGCCCAGTCTAGGTATTGTGCCCCAACTCCTACAACATCTGGAGCAGGACAGAGTTGTATTACTCCCCATGGATACGGTTTATACCCTGGTGGCCCACGGGGCCAGACCCCAAGCTATTGCGGCCCTGCGTCAGCTCAAAAACTTTGATAAGGACCAACCCCTTGGCATGTTGACCCGTGGTGACCGGGCGGAAGAAGTCGTACAAACCACACCGGCAAGCCGACGCATGATGGCGCATTTTCCCTGTCCGATTACCATGATCATGACGGCCCAGCCCCACCTAGACCAGGGAATTACCCAGGGATTTGCTAATATTTTTGTGGCTTGTCCCGACCCCTTCATCTACGATCTTATCGGAGCCATTCCCTTTCCCTTAGTATCGGCTACGGCCAAAGTTGGCGGTGAACCCATTACCAGTTTCCAGGCCGCCCAGCGTTATTTCAGTCATCTCGTCCCCGTGATTGTGGATGGTGGTGTGTGTCGTTACAGTCGTCGGGGTACCCTGATCGATTTCACCTTGCCCATTCCCACCATTATGAACTTCGGCCCCATGTCCGTGGACGACCTCCGGCCCCTACTACCGGAGATTATTCTGCCGTCCCACCTGATGAAATAGGCCCTGGGCGATCCATATGAACTAGTTGCCATCGAGAAGAGAACCGACCAGGGTAAGCTAGGACAAAGACTATAATCCCCCTCAATTGTTCTATGCCCTGGTTCGTTAAGATTGAGCGTGGCATTGTTGATAAAGCCACCTTTGACCAGTATGTCCCGGCTCACAAGGCCTACGTTCAACAACTCATTCAGGAAGGTTACCAGGCCAAAAGCGGTTACTGGGGAGACTTCGGCGGGGGCATGTTGTTATTCCAGGCCAATGATTTAGAAACCGCTCAGGCCATTGTGGCCAAGGATCCGCTCATTCAGAATCATTGCGTCACCTACGAATTACACGAGTGGCGCATTGTCGTGGAGTAGGCTCACCAGACTCCCTCCTCAGGCACCGTTTCTCACGCGATGCCCCCGGTTCAAGAATACCCAGAATCCGAAGCGTCTAACTCTTAGATTGCGGTAACAATACCTAATGCGGACGGAGAGACTCGAACTCTCACATCAGAGATACTAGAACCTAAATCTAGCGCGTCTACCAATTCCGCCACGTCCGCGTGACAAGAATATTATCATAGCCCAAAAACCGTGTCTTGACTATGCACCGCCCAATTTTCTAGGCCCTGATTAATGACCCATCCTCAGTACAGGGCCAGCTGCATCATTGAGCATAAATTTTCTGATTAAAATAACGTTGAATGTAAAAAACATCAGACGATTTTGCATGGATGATGACAAACCCCTCGTGCCTTCCCCAACGCCACCGTCACCGGACAGCGGGGCCGCTTGGCTCAACCATTTAGCGAATTTGTGGAATACGACCCAGAGTGGCCTCCATCGGTTACTACCCCTCGATAAACTGGCCCAGGGCCTGGTGCGGGGTTTTACCGTCAACGAAGACCAAATTGCTGAAATTTTGGCCCAGGTCAGGGCCGAACTTCCCACCACCGAAATCATTTTAATTGGCAAACCCCAGGCCGGGAAAAGCTCCATTATCCGCGGTTTGACAGGGGTTTCTGCTGCTATTGTGGGCCAGGGCTTTCGTCCCCACACCCAAAATATCCAGCGCTACGCCTACCCTTCCCCGGATCTTCCCCTCTTTCTCTTTACCGATACCGTGGGTTTAGGGGAGGCGAACCACACCACGGAAGCACTTCTGGCCGACCTAGAAGCCACCCTCCAGACTGGTGGAGAACCGGCCAGGGTACTGGTCTTGACCCTTAAAATTACGGACTTTGCAACGGACAGTCTGCACTATATTCTCAGTACTCTTAGGCAAAAATATCCCCAGATTCCTTGCCTATTGGCCGTGACCTGTCTCCACGAAGTCTATCCCAGCCGAGCAACGGAACATCCTGCCTATCCCCCCGATTTTCCTGAGGTTCAGCGGGCCTGGACAGCGATTCAGTCCAGTTTTGCGCCCCTCTGGGATCAAGCCGTGTTATTGGACTTCACTCTGGAAGAGGACGGCTACGAGCCAACTTTTTATGGCCTAGCGGCCCTGCGGGAAACCTTAGCCAGTTTATTGCCTGAGGCCGAGGCCCGCACCATTCATCACCTTTTAGATGGCGAAACGGGGAAACGCTTGGGCTCTGTGTATCGAGATGTGGCCCGACGCTATATTTTAACTTTTGCTCTTATGGCTGGTACCTTGGCGGCCATTCCCCTGCCCTTTGCCACGATGCCCGTACTCACGGCCCTCCAGGTCTCCCTCGTGGGTCTCCTGGGCCAACTCTACGGCCAGGTGTTAAGTCCCTCCCAAGCGGGGGGCGTGGTCAGTGCCATTGCGGGAGGATTTCTGGCCCAGGCTGTGGGACGAGAACTTATTAAGTTTGTCCCCGGCTTCGGCACGGCGATTGCGGCCTCCTGGGCCATGGCCTATACCTGGTCTTTAGGGGAAGGGGCCTGCGTCTATTTCGGGGATTTGATGGGCGGTAAAAAGCCCGACCCTCAGAAAATTCAGAACGTGATGAAGGAGGCTTTCCAAACGGCCCAGGAACGGTTTCGTGATCCCCAAAGCAAATCTTGATGACTAGAGGGCCAAGCATTGTCGAAGTCTGCATTGCTCCAATTGAAATCTTGCGACAGACTCCGTTTTTCAATTGCTGATGGGTTTCCCGTCGTCCCTTGACCCAATTGGTTAAAATTGCATTAACTCCCTTGTTGATCAGTTGGTAAATTCATGACATCCTACGCATCTGCTACTGCCCGGGCCGAAATGAGTGAACTTCGGCGTTTAAAAAGTTTGTTACCCCCGGAACTCCAGAGTTGGGTCATGGTAGAGGGAAGTACGGAAGTCAATCCGCCCCTGATTCGCTCGGAAGAGTTGGGCCGGGATGAAATCGAGATTCAGATCGACTTACCGAAATGGGAAAATCTGGCCATCGACCAACGCAATCTACTCTTTTGGCATGAAGTAGCCCGCATTCAAAACGATACGATCCCCCGAGAAGGATGGGAAATGGCGGCCCTGGCCATTGGTCTTGGTGGAGCCGTCGGGGAACTTTGGGTACAGGATGGCCTGCTTCTGCTCCTGGCCCTGGGCCTGTGTGGCATTTCCGGTTATCGGCTCTGGCAGAAAAATAATGGGGATAAAAAGCTCAAGGAAGCCATTGAGGCCGACGAAAAAGCCATTAGCCTGGCAACCCGCTTTGGCTATACCCTCCCCAACGCCTATAAAAGTCTCGGCAGTGCCTTTAAATCGCTAATCGAACAAACACCAAACCGTCGTCAGCGCAAACAATACGAATCTCGTCTCCAGGCCCTGCGCCAGAGTGCTGCCAAGATGAAGGCCAAAACGCAACAGAGCCAAGTTCGTTAGAACTAACCCTACCCGTCCTCCCCTTCACAAGGGGAGGTGCCGAAGGCGGAGGGGTAAAAATCGCGAATATCCCACTTCTGCAACCCTCGCCCTCAATCACTTCCCCAGGACGGGAGGGGGATGAGAGCAGATTGTCCCAACTGAGATGTACCCACAAACTCGAAGAGGCCTGATTAGCTGGCCTTTTGACTAGCGGAGGGGCCACCAAGATACTTTTTCTCGGGTTGCACTATAAACTTCCTTCAGGGCCTCCGGGGCCAATACCTGGATCAGGTCGTCTCCTTCTTCCTTACACAATTTAATAAATTCCATCTGTTGCATGCCCTTCAAAACCTGCTCCACTGTCCGCTGATTCAATTGACAGGCACGGGCGATCACATCAATGGGCAGATCAAAATGATAAATCCCCTTGGCATCGGGCTGATTCCCTAGCTCGCGTTCCTGGTAGATCAAGGCCCGCAGGAGTGTTGCGACGGCCTGGGGAGGATAGGCACTGCAATTGAGCAGATGATATTCAAATTTTTGGCTCAATTCAAAAATAAAGCGATAGCGCTCCCGAAAAAGCTCATGGTCTTCGTAGAGACGTTGAACCTGCTCTAAGGGAATCTTGAGCACATGGGTTGTCTTATAGGCCTCGACCAAGCAGGGAAAGGCCCGACTGGCCTGGCCATAACTAAACGGTAACGAGCGAAAGCCAAAACAACTGCCGGCGTAATTGATGGCAATGATGCGGTCGAGGGGGGTACTGCGGGTAATCACCAGGCCCTCGTCCAGGATGACGTAGAGAAAATCATGGAACTGCTCTGGCAAAAATGCCGTGTAGACCGGGCGGTTAGAAAACAGTTTTTCCAGCTTCAGGGCCTCCGGTGACAGGTAGCCAGCAAGCCAATCCTCAGAGAAATCCCGAAAAAGATGCGTCTGGTGAATCAGCTGAGAAAGGAGCGTCGGAGTGGGGGAAGAAGTTCGCTTTGCCATAACCCAAAGGAAAATGCTGAGACAAAAGGACAGAGCCTGCACAGAAAGCCTTTTCAAATCATGACACAAAGCTAATCAAGAACGGGCACGGCCACACCCGCACCAAGATCGACTCAGGAATGTGTTGTAATTTATTTTGAATTCGTGTAGTATTTGATTTCAGCACGGACTAATAACACTTAGATTTGAGTCACAATGAAGATTAAAGCCCTATACCCCGTGGGCCTACTGGCCGTTACGGCAGGCGTTGCAACACCCTTGGTTACCCAGTCTGCCTTCAGTCAACAGAAAGGCAAGGATGTGGAAATTACCCTGGTTTCCTATGCGGTCACCCGGAGTGCCTACGAAAAAATCATTCCCAAATTCGCCGCTAAATGGGAAAAAGAGAAAGGCCAGAAAGTGACCTTTAAACAGAGCTATGGGGGGTCTGGTTCCCAAACCCGAGCCGTCATTGATGGTCTAGAAGCGGATGTCGTGCAATTGGCCCTAGAATCCGACGTCGATAGAATCCAAAAAGCCGGCCTAATCAATCCCGGTTGGCAAAAGGAAGCTCCCAACAATGGCATTGTGACGAAATCTGTCGTTGCGCTGGTAACTCGGCCCGGCAATCCCAAAAAAATTAAGGACTGGCGTGACCTGGGTCGCGATGATGTCAAGACAATTACAGCCAACCCCAAAACCTCAGGGGTAGCCCGCTGGAACTTTATAGGCCTGTGGGGCTCTGTAACCCAAACCGGTGGCAGTGAAGCTAAGGCCAGAGAATTCACGACCAAGGTTTATAACAATGTTCCGGTTCTGCCCAAGGATGCCCGAGAAGCGTCGGATACTTTCTATAAGCAAAACCAAGGGGATGTCCTGCTCAACTACGAAAATGAAGTTCTGCTGGCTAAATCCAAGGGAGAAACGGAACCCTTCATTGTCCCGCCGGTGAATATTTCCATTGATGCCCCCGTAGCTGTTGTGGATAAGGTAGCCAATAAACGGGGTACCCAGGAAGTAGCGACGGCTTTTGTGAAATACCTCTACACCCCCGAGGCCCAGGAAGAATTCGCCAAGGCGGGCTTCCGGCCGGTTAATGCAACGGTGGCCAGCAAATATGCCAGCAAATTCCCCAAAGTACCCAAGCTCTACACCATTTCTGCCTTTGGCGGTTGGGATAAGGTGCAGGACAAGTTCTTTAAAGACGGTGGTATTTTCGACCAAGTCTTTAAAGCCAAATAGGTAACGTTCTTTGGGTGGGCGATTGATTCATTAAGACATCAGGTGTTCCCCATTTCTAGCGTGGGGAACTTTCTCGTCACTATTCATTTTCTGCTAATTCCCAATTGCTATGTTCTAATCCCAGGAGGTTGTTATGGCCACTGTTAAAATTACTGCCTTAGATACCGAGCATCCCTCTCGTTTGGCCCAAACGCGCATCCGCATCCAAATTCCCCGCCAATACCAGCAAGACCCGATCATCTCGCAATTAGCGACCCGTTATCACCTGGAAATTAACATCCTGGCGGCGATTCTAGGGGCCAACGGCAAGGAAAGTGGCTGGTTTGACCTCCACCTCGTGGGAACAGAAAAAAATATCCAAGATGCCCTGGTCTACCTCGGAGACCTCAATATCAATATTATTTCCGATCTGGAAACCGACGGTTGGTAATGACTCATTTGACTGAAGTAGCCTCAAAATTCCTGGCCCCCCAGCCACGTCCGTGGTTGGGACTGATCGGCTCTCGTTTTTCGCCCCCTTGGGCCGTTACACTTATCTATTTGTTATTTCTACTGATTCTGCCCATTGCGGCCCTGACGACTAAATCGCTTTCCTTGGGCTGGGGCCGTTTCTGGGAAATTGCCACCTCCGACATTGCTCTTTCGGCCTACGACGTTACCTTTGTCACGGCCTTGGCGGCCGGGGCCATTAATGGCCTGTTGGGAACTATCGTCGCCTGGGTTTTGGTGCGTTACCAGTTCCCCGGTAAAAAAATTGTTGATGCCGCTGTGGATTTACCCTTCGCCCTACCGACTTCCGTTGCCGGGTTAGTCTTGGCTACGGTCTATAGCGACAATGGTTGGATTGGCCAGTTATTTGCCCCCTTTGGCATTCGCATTGCCTTTACCCGCCTGGGGGTGTTTGTGGCCATGTTGTTTATTTCCTTACCTTTTATCGTGCGGACACTCCAGCCCGTGCTTCAAGAAATGGAAGAAGAGGCTGAAGAAGCGGCCTGGTCGTTGGGGGCAACGGAATGGCAAACCTTTTGGCGGGTTATTTTTCCGCCCCTATTACCGCCGATTTTGACGGGCATTGCCCTGGGCTTTTCGCGAGCAGTGGGGGAATACGGTTCCGTAGTGATCGTGGCCTCCAACATTCCTTTCAAAGATTTGATTGCCCCGGTGTTAGTCTTCCAGCGCCTAGAGGAATACGACTACGAAGGCGCTACGGTGATCGGTGCGGTTCTGCTCCTAGTCTCCCTTGTTTTACTCCTCGTGATTAATCTCTTACAACAGTGGGGTCGTCGTTATGCCGTGGATTAAACCGAAATATCTTCTCATTGCCCTAGCCCTGGCTTACTTAGGCCTAATCCTCGTTATCCCCGTCGTTTCCGTTTTCTACGAAGCCTTTCATAACGGTCTGGGACAATTCTTAACCACCATGAAAGACGATAATTTTTTAGCAGCAGTACGTCTTACTTTGATTATTGCGCTCATTGCCGTTCCTCTCAACACGGTGTTTGGCCTCTGTGCAGCCTGGGTTTTGGCGCGTAATCAATTTCCCGGCCGGGCTCTGTTTCTCAGTGTGCTGGATTTACCCTTCTCCATTTCTCCCGTAGTTGCGGGTTTAATGATTGTTCTGCTCTACGGACAAAAGGGCTGGATTGGCTCATTTTTCCACGAAGCCGATATTAAAATTCTTTTTGCCATTCCCGGCATGACCATTGCCACCATTTTTGTCACCCTGCCCTTTGTGGCCCGAGAGGTGATTCCGGTCTTAGAGGAAATGGGGCCAGAGCAGGAGGAAGCCGCTCGAATTCTGGGCGCTAAGGATTGGCAAATTTTCTGGCGGGTTACTTTACCCAATATTCGTTGGGGCTTGCTCTACGGAGTATTGCTGACCAACGCTCGGGCCATGGGGGAGTTTGGTGCGGTTTCGGTGGTTTCCGGCAGTATCTTGGGACAAACCAGTACCCTGCCTATTTTTGTAGAACAAGAATACAAAAACTATCAAACAGAAGCCGCCTTCAGTGCCGCTGTCGTCTTAGCGTTACTGGCCGCCGTCACCCTAGTGCTCAAGGAAATCCTTGAACGATACACCGGTCACCACTCAAAATAACCTTCCGTATTGCTTGTAAACATCGCTAGTTTCTAGGACTTATCTTTCATGAGCATTATTATTAGCAAAGTTGAAAAAAACTTTGGTAGTTTCAAAGCCCTATCCGAGATTAATTTGGAAATTCCTGATGGTAAACTAGTGGCTCTCTTGGGCCCATCAGGGTCAGGTAAATCAACGCTTTTGCGGACTATTGCCGGCTTGGAGAAGCCCGACCAAGGCCAAATTATTATCAATGGCCAGGACACAACTCACATCGATATTCGTAAACGAAACATTGGTTTTGTTTTTCAACACTATGCTCTTTTCAAACATCTGACCATTCGTCAAAATATTGCCTTTGGCCTAGATATTCGCAAGCATCCTAAAAACCAGATAAAACAACGGGTTCAAGAACTCTTGGGCCTAATCCAGTTAGAAGGCCTGGGAGACCGCTATCCTTCCCAATTATCTGGTGGCCAAAGACAACGGGTGGCCCTGGCCCGGGCCCTGGCCGTACAACCCCAAGTTCTGTTGCTAGATGAACCCTTTGGGGCCCTGGACGCTAAAGTGCGGAAGGAACTGCGGAGTTGGTTGCGGCAATTGCACGATGAAGTTCATCTAACGAGCGTATTTGTGACCCACGACCAGGAAGAAGCCATGGAAGTAGCCGATGAGATTGTGGTGATGAACCAGGGCAAGATTGAGCAGATTGGCTCCCCCGCAGAGATTTATGACCATCCCGCAACGCCGTTTGTGATGGAATTTATTGGCGAAGTCAATATTTTGTCGCCGACAGCGAATCTTTTCCAAAATCATCCCGAAATCAACACCAATGAATTTCCCCGTCATGCCTCAGCTTCGGTGTTTGTTCGTCCCCATGATGTGGGTATCCAGACGGCTCCTGATGAGGTAACGAGTCCAGCCGTAGTGAAACGCATTATCCATTTGGGTTGGGAAATTCAGGTGGAATTAAGTTTGAATGATCAAGCGATAGTTGTAGCTCACCTAAGTCGGGAACAGTTCAACGAGCTTCGCTTAGAAGTGAGTCAATCAGTCTATATCAAACCCCGCCAAAGTAAATTCTTTTCTGAAAACGGATTTCTCACCTATGCCATCTAGTTTTCCCGCCTTCATAAACCAACGTTTTTGGGCTTTAATACTTATTTTTCTAGGATTTTTATTATCCCCTGCTTGCTGGTGGAATGATCTATTGATTAATCTACCTTTAGCTTATGTCTTTGGCCGCTTCTGTAGTTGGTTTATTCCTCAGTTACTTTTACCTGGGGTAATTCTTGGTTATTGGTTCTCTAACTTAGTGGGTATTGTCTTAATGCATATCGGTGCCCAGCAAGCTTTTCAGAAAGGGAATCAAAACGTATCACTCCAAGACCAAATCAAGTCAGGCCTAATCACCTCTACTACGTTTACCTTAGTGATTCTCAGTCTTGCTTACTTTCAAGTTGTTGATCTCTCAAACTATATTCCCAGTGAATTATTTGCAGTTGAACCAGTATCTTAGCTGAGCTCTATGCTCGCAAGAAATAGTATTCATTTCTTGTTTGATCCACCTTCCTAATTTGAAATGCCTCAATCTATTGCTAGCTCATTAAAAAATTTCACTACGAGAACTTTATTACCTCATAAAAATAATTGCTTCTGGAAAATAGAAAGTGGTATTGTTCGTACTTTCACTTGGTTAGAGGATGGTACTCTGGTGACTCTTGGGCTATGGGGGCCTGGAGATATTGTTGGCAAGAATTTTGCTAGCATTACGCCCTATAAGTTGGAATGCCTAACGCCAGTTCAAGCCTCTCTAATTTTGCAAAACCATGATGAACTGATTGAGATGCTGGTTGCTCATATTCAGCAAATGAATGAACTGGCTGTTGTTCGTCGCCAAAAAACCGTTGATAAAATGCTATTTCAGTTTCTTAAATACTTAGCTAATAAATTTGGCAAGATGACCACAAAAGGGCAATTGATTGATATTCGTTTAACTCATCAGGATTTAGCAGATTTATTGGGAACTAGCCGCGTCACCATTACCCGATGCCTAGGACAACTAGAAGATCAAAAATTGATCAATCGCCAAGTATTAAGGGGAATTGTCATTCCAGAGGATGAAATTTGGCACTATGAAATTTGAAATCTATCGGGGTCAGTAGTGCCAACTATCACCAGCAAAATTTGAACGAACTCTAAAATCAATATTGGCTGTCTTTAAATAAGCCAAGGCTTTCTCAATTTTCTGGGGAGTTCTTCTCATTTCTAATTCAAATCTCCCTGCTTCTTGACGATTATCTAAAAAATCCGCTTTTGTTATATTGACAACCAAGTCATAATAGGCAATCAGTTTATAAATAATTGGAGTTGATTTATAAGAATAAGGGATTGATAAGCCAAGCCTAATTGTAACTAGATTTTTATTGAAGGAGCTAACTTCTCTCATTCTTTTTTTAAAGATAACAATGTGTTTTTATCCACCTTACCACATACTAAAAAAGTAGGTTGATTATGGAAGCAATGTTTTTAGTAGCGAGCGATTGGCATAGTATTGCATTTCGTCTTTGCTTAGCTTTATTGGTTGGCTGCTTAATTGGAATCAATCGCCAAAAAGGTGGACGGCCCGCTGGCATGAGAACCTTTATGTTAGTCAGTATGGGATCGGCTCTGTTTGTAATGATTCCTTTGCAGGCGGAGGGGGATAGCGCGTTTGCTGCAACCAATGCCCTAAGTCGAACTATTCAAGGCGTAAGCTCTGGGGTTGGCTTTATCGGTGCAGGTCTGATTCTGCAACAATCTGATCATCGAAACCAGACTAAAGTGCGCGGTTTGACTACGGCCGCTTCTATCTGGATTGCTGCCGCTTTAGGAGCAACGATTGGTTGTGGACTATGGCAAACGGGACTATTAGGTGGCTTTTTAACCCTATTAGTACTAAGTGGAGTAAAACGCCTACGACGCTGGATATTAATTGCCCTAGGAAAGCGTCGGCAAGCCCAGCTTTTAGAGCTAGAAGAGTTGTCTGAGCCAGAACAAAATGAGTATTTTTTTAACCAAGAACTATTATAGTACATGATTCACTCAGAGATGAATAAGTCCTTGTGGAAGATAGATCTTTTCCGCTTTTCACAAGTGTAATTTTCACTTTTAAGCTTAAAATAAATACTAGAATTAACCTCCCAGCGATCCAACAAATCAGTGCCTCTATCTTGGGAAGTATCACTCTGTAGTGATAATAATTTTCTCTTGAGTTGAAAACTTAAGTTCATTATTTAACTCAACCCCTTGGGAAAAAAGACTTTTATATAAAACCAATAGACAATTTGGGATACGAATCTCAAAGAGAAGTCAATCCAGGAATATTAAGGTCTTATTAGTTTTTGTTAAATTGACGACAAAATTTATCCTTTTGTTTAAATCTTTAGTCAAAATAGTATAGCCAATGTAACTCGGCCCTTTAAAAAGAGCAATAAAGGCTAAAAAATTGTTGTCTATAACACAATTTCTTGTCTTTTCCTAGAGACTATGCCAAGCTTAATAAACACTTAAAAACAATTCCCATCGGATTAGTGTATTTTGCAGATAATTATTAAGGATTGTAACAATGGAAGATGTTTCTTTGAGTTTTTCTCGTCAGTCTAGAGGTAAATCAACTCTTAATCGTAAGGGAATCTATAAATTGTGGTGGCATATTCGAGCCTACGCTATTATCGCTGGTATCCTAGTTCTTGGACTACTGAAATTAACAACACTCGTTTTCGTTGATAGTCTTGTCATGCTAAAATCTTTACAAGGATTCAAGCGAAAAAATAAAATAGCAACAAAGATCGCTTTATTTCCCTAAAAATAATGAAACAGCTTAAATCTCGTTCTCACGATTTACGGACGTTATTTGAGCGAGAGATTACAGCCGAATACATCGCTGAGCCTCTGCAAACTCTACCCGCAGAATTGGCAATTGTTGAGGGCCTAGTCAGAATGGAGCAAAAGGACTTTGATGTGATGGGGGTAGAGCATCAGGGCCTAATCACAGGCTATTTAGAACGAGGGGTCTTGATTACACCGGGATTAACGACCTGTCAAGACTACCAAACGGTCTTCAAGCTTCAGGATCTCGTCTCAGCCGGAACCCCTCTGATCAAGTTACTCCCCATCTTTAAACAAACCCATCGTTTATTTGTCTTAGAAGGTAATGTCGTGACTAGTATTATCACCCAGGGTGATCTGCAAAAGGCACCGGTACGAATGCTGTTGTTTAGCCAAGTAACGTTGCTAGAGATGAATCTGCTCCGTCTCATTCGACTCTATTACCCCGGAGATTCTTGGCAATCGGTTCTCAAAAGTGATCGGGTAGAACTTGCTCAACGCCATTTACAGGGTAGTCAAGCTAGAAATGAGGTAATTAGCTTATTAGACTATCTACAGTTTTGTGATAAGCGTGACCTAGTGCTCCGTCACCCCGATCTCTTTAAGAAATTAAAATTTCCGTCTAGAAATGCCGGAGAGTATCTTTTCAAGTCGGCGGAAAAATTACGAAATTGCTTGGCCCATGCCCAGGATTTAGTCCATGACTCCACTTGGTCAGAACTCATTACCTTAGCTGAAGGAATTGAATCCCTGCTCATTCGCTGTGAAGCAATCGGATCATAATTGCTCATATCAAACAAGGTATATCCTAAGAGTGTCTTCTATTAATTTTTGATATTAAAAAGCCTATTTTTATTGACTCTAGGTATTTATTTTAAATAAATTTAAAACATATTTAATTGCACCAATTGATGGTAGTACTTGATGTGACTTATACAACATCTAAATAAAATAAATCATGCTATCTTTTAAGGAGTTTCTATAATCCTTAGATTCATTGTATGCTTCGAAAATTACTTCTATTGTGGTCTAAGGTAGGCAAACAAATCAATTCTCTAGCCTACAGAATCATTTCCGTCATTTTCGGGATAACCTTATTTCTTGCTTTAGGCATTTCAGCTTCCAACTCAGCAAACCCTAGTAGTTCTATCCAGTTTGTTTCCCCTAGCTGGGTTCAAGAGCACTTGAGTGACCCTAAGCTTAGAATTCTCGACGTTCGCATTAATCCCTTGGAATACATTGATGGACATCTACCCCAAGCGGTCAATATTGCTGACAATAACTTTCGCGGCCCCAATGGTTTTCTTCCAGTTCAGTACTGGGAAACAGCAAAAATAGGTAGCTTACTCTCCAAGGCAGGAGTTAGTAACAACAATAAAGTACTAGTCTATTCCGATGGTAATAATGTTCTTGGTGCAACAATGGTTGCCTATTTACTAGAACGTTCTGGTGCGAAGGATATTGCTGTCTTAGACGGCGGCTTCAAAGGCTACAAAGATGCGAAAGAAAATGTGACGAAGGAATTCCCTCGCTATAAAAATGGGAACTTTACCCTCAAAGATAACGAAAATATTCGTATTAGCTTATCAGAGCTAGAAAAGCTGATCGGTAAACCGGGAGTAGTAATTATCGATCCACGTCCCCCAGAGTTATTTGAGGGTAAAACCAATCTTTGGGTAAGAAACGGGCATATTCCAGGGGCCAAAAATATTCCTTGGCCCACTTTTACTGAAGCCAATAATCCCGATGAGGCCCTCAAGAACCCTCACCAGCTAAAATCCCTTGATGCAATCAAAAAAATTCTTGCCGACCGAAATATAAAACTCAGCGACAATATTATTGTTTCCTGTAGCACTGGTCGGGAAGCAACCTTGCAATACGTTGTCCTGAAACATTTGTTGGGTTATCCTAAGGTTAGAATTTATGAAGGCTCGTGGACAGAATATAGTACCACAAACTTGCCTGTTGAAACTGGCCCAGAAAGAGCAGTATAAACAGTAATCAAACAGAATCCAAGATAGCATTTACCTACTTTTTAAGGATTTTAATAGTAGGTATTTTCTGCATCAAGAAAACAATATGATCACTCCTTTTGCCTTGAATTCAGTCTTAAAAATATTTAAACATACTTCTAACAAATGACTTGACAAGAAAAAGATTAGTGAATAACATAAAATACAGTATCCCGATAAATAAAGTGTATTTCTTTTAAAGTCATGGTGCTATATCTTGTCGAATCAGAAATTCAAGAACTAGGTATTGAGCAAATCAAAGAATCCATTGAGCACATTTCTCAACTCATTGCACCGGATGCCGGCAAAGTGGTTGAAGTACAAGTCGGCGAAGATTTAAAGCGTTTATTTATTGTTGTTGATGCTGATAACCAAGAATCAGCAAAAAATAGCATCGAGCACGCTGGCTTCCCTGTTCATTTGCTCAAAGAAGTTCGCTTGATCGGGCAGGATTTGGTGACTCTAAGCAAACGCAAAGCTAAGGCGAACTATTTGGTTGAATGGAATTTGCCTCCGGGATTAACCATGGAGCTATATCTGGCTCGTAAAGCCGAAAAGACGCCGCTTTATGAACAAATTCCCAGTGTTCAATTTGAAAGAACCTACGTTTGTGAAGATTTGAGTAAATGTCTTTGTTTCTACGACAGCCCTAATGAAGTGACGGTAAAACAAGCACGAGATATTGTCAGCGCTCCGATTGACCGTCTAACTCCCATTCAAAATCTTTATTAGCTCATCCTATTTGTTTATTTTTCAGGAACTTGAGACCATGCTTGCACAACAAGAACGAGTTCAATCCTTGCTTTCTAATCATGCCCATGCTTTAAATGATGGTTCTGGAGGAGCGAATGTTGGTCATTCCCTGGGGTTATTAGGAGAAGTGGGATGGTTGGGTTATGGTGTCCCCTCGGGATTAGGGGGCCAGGAAGGCTCGATAGCAGAGGCGGTAGAGGCGATTGCCCTAGTTTCTGAAGTTTGTCTCACCAGTGGCTTTTCCTTTTGGTGCCAAAGGGCGGTGATTGGGTACTTGGCACATTCTGACAACGCTTGGCTCAAATACCACATTTTGCCGCTACTACTGCGAGGAGAAATGTCTGGGGCAACGGGCCTGTCCAATGCCATGAAGCATTTAGCTGGGCTGGAAAAACTACGCATAGAGGGACGCATTCATGGGGATTCAGTTACTGTCAATGGATTCTTGCCCTGGGTTTCAAATCTTAAGCCTTATCAATTCCTGCTGGTCGTTGCCGCAGAGACCCGTCAAGGAGACTCTCTCGTTGTTGCCGTTCCGGCCGACACCCATGGTGTTAACAGGGGCAGGGATCTCAAGCTAATTGGACTTCAGGGGGCCTGGACAAGCACGATTAATCTCGATAATGTGCAACTTTCTTCGGATTGGATTATTAGCCACAATGCGCAACAGTTTTTAGCAACCATTCGACCTCAATTTTTGCTATTACAGTGCGGCCTGGCTTTAGGCATTACCCGTAAATCCTTGTTGGAAGTTAGCTATTGCCTTCAGCAAACTAAAAAAAGCCTTAGCCACCGCTATCGTCAGAAGTATGAGCAATTACTTGCCCTGGAAGAAACCTTAAGAAACTTAAGTACATGGGAATACCATGATCTTGCTCAAGTCTGTCGGTTGTTTCAACTGAGAATCGACCTAACACGCCTAGCCGTCGAGTCCGTCAGCTTAGAATTAGAAGCCCAGGGAGGTAGTGCATATATTCGTTCTAGTTCTACGGCCAGACGATTGCAAGAAGTTGCTTTTTTACCCGTTTTAACCCCTAGCTTGGTTCAGCTTGAGCAAGAACTTCATCGCCATAATTTAACCGCTATTGGTTAGTTGTTGGTCTTTATTTCCATAGGGTTCTCTATCATGTCACGCTTACCAACTGCTCCCTCTGCTCCAGACTTGCTTGCAATACCGGTGGATGCTAAGCCCATTCTTAAAGTCGTCGATCTCGGTTTAGCGTATCACCATCGACAAAAAGTTTCTCCCATTTTTGAGGGGATTCATCTAGACATTTACCCAGGGGAAGTAGTGTGCTTACTGGGGGCAAGTGGATGCGGAAAATCTTCTCTGTTATCTGCCGTCGCTGGTTTTGTGAGTCAGGGCCATCCTCAAGCAACCGTTAGACACTGGGGGCAGACTTATCTACAGTCCGAGCCCTTACAGGCCCCTGATCCGCGGATTGCCGTCGTCTTTCAAGATGCAACCTTATTACCCTGGTTGACAGTTTGGCAGAATGTAGCCTGGGGATTACAGTTACGGGCGATGCCGCGGTTATCCCGTTCAGAACTGCGAGAGCGGGTAGGCGAAGCACTGTTGAGCGTTAATTTACAGGGCTTTGAGTCGAGCTACCCCCGTCAGCTATCAGGCGGTATGGCCCAACGAGTCGCCTTGGCCAGGGCCCTGGCCCGTCATCCGACCCTACTCCTGCTGGATGAACCCTTTAGTGCGCTAGATGTCATTACTCGTTTAGAAATGCAAGTTTACAACGGGTTTTAGTCAGCCTTCTCTTGGCCACTATTGTCGGGATTCCTTTGGGAATTTTATTAGGATTATTTAAAGGCATTGAAAAATCAACCTCAGTCCTTTTTCAATTTATTCGTATGATTTTTCCCCTATTCTGGATGCCGATTGCCGTTATGGTCTTTGGCATTGGGGATGCACCGATCTATTTTTTATTGACCATCGCTGCTGTCTGGCCCATTATTCTCAATACAAGCATGGGAGTCGTCTCCGTTGATAGACACTGGTTATTGTTGTCGAAAAGTCTCTGCGCCAATGCCTTAGAAGCTTTAACCCAGGTTATTGTACCTGCTATTATTGCCCATATTTTAACGGGATTACGCCTAGCTGTTGGTATCATTTGGATTGTGCTAGTTCCAGCGGAAATGCTAGGAGTGACCTCGGGCCTAGGTTACTATATCTTAGATACAAGAGACCGTTTGGATTACTCTGAGCTAGTAGCAGTTATTTTGATAATTGGTGTTATTGGCTATGGTTTAGATACTTTCTTAAGGTTGATGCACCAAGCCTGGGCTCATCATCGTTAGCTCTAAATAAAACCAGTTTTTGTTTTTTTTAACTTCAATTCTGGTATTAGCTCTTCTAAAATTTATGGCGCTTTCCCAAGATTACTCTTCTTTTAAAAAAAGATTATTTAGCGTAAAGTGTGTCAGTTATGCTGGCTTTGTTTTTATATGCTCTATTGTGTTTATTAGTCTAGTAATTACTGTTCATTACAATCCCTTGGGTCTGGGCTGGGATCAAGCTATTCTCATTGCACTGCATCAAACTCATCAACCGATTCTAGACCACTGGGCTAAAATCTTGACGGATTTAGGAATCTGGATTGTAACGGCACCTGTCTTGGGACTCATTGCCTTAATTTTGACCTATCAACAGCAATGGCAAAAGGGAGTTTATATTGCAATCACTGTCTTTGGTGCGATCCCTCTCAGCTACGGGCTAAAACATCTTTTTAATCGTCCTCGTCCCCACCTCTGGTCTAGTGATGTAGCCTGGCCGACTAATCCTTCCTTTCCCAGTGGCCATGCTTTCTCTAGTATGATGTTTGTGACTTTAATAATTCTCCTGTGGCCTTGGAGGGGACGGACTTGGGTCGTGCTAGCGGGAAGTCTTTTTGTCATCTTGATTGGCTGGACAAGACTGTACCTTGGGGTTCACTATCCGAGTGATATTTTGGCTGGTTGGAGTATAGCAATTGCCTGGTGTGTGAGTGTTTATCTAATCTATTCGCCGGGGCAGACCATCCAAAAAGACGAGTAATTCTCCGGGTTGAATCGTTGTCCATACTTCATTGTCTGTAAGGGGCAAGGTGGCAATAATTGCAACTCGGTCATCAGGATTTGTTAAGGCCTGAAAATCAACGGTAATATCTTCATCAATCAAATGAGCCGCTGCAAAAGGGGCCTGGCGAATCAGATAACTTAAATTGGTTGTACAGTGACAAAATAAATATTCTCCATTAGATAATAAATAGTTAAAAATGCCCTTTTCTGCTAATCCTTTGGTTACTTGATTAATGACTGTATAAAGATCAAGTAAAGCCGGTTGGCCCTGGGGGAAAGTTTCCCGTAATGTTTCTAACATTATACAGAAAGCCTTCTCACTATCTGTGCTACCAACAGGCTGATATACCCCCCGTAAAGATGGGTTAAAATTTTCCAAGTGACCATTGTGGGCAAAAACCCAATATTGGCCCCATAACTCTCGTTGAAAGGGATGACAATTTTCGAGTCCGACTTCTCCTTGAGTAGCCTTGCGAATATGGGCAATTACCTGGGTTGATTTAATGGGATATTGTTTAACCAATTGGGCTATGGGAGAAACAATTGAAGGATAGTCATCTAAAAAAAGCCGACAACCCCGATCTTCAAAAAAAGCAATTCCCCAACCATCTCGATGTTCATCGGTTTTTCCTCCCCTTGCACAAAAGCCTTCAAAGGAAAAGCAAATATCCGTGGGCACATTGCTATTCATTCCGAGTAATTGACACATACAACTCCTGCGACCTGATCCGTTCCATATATCAGGCTTCAATTGTAGGAAAATTTCCCACTAAAATGCTTCAGTGTCAATAGGAATCACTCAAATTGCTTTGTGTCATTCAGTTAAAACTAAGAAGAGAGGGAACTATTCTCCTGTTTGGAAAAACCCCAAATAAATAGCAACACAATTACTGATAAGACGAGCCATTCTGGTGGTACATAGCTGGGAAGTAGAGCCTTAGAGAGAAGACGCACCCCTACCCAAAAAATTGTTAGGTAAGCGGCATCCTGAAGATAGGTAAAGCGATTGAGCCATTCAATAAAGAGTTCTGCCAAAAAACGTAGGGCAATTACCCCGACTAGGCCCCCCATCAGCACCAACCAGGTTTGATCCGAAATAGCGATCGCTGTCGTGACACTATCCAAAGAAAAGACTAAATCTGTGACGGCAATTAAGGGAATGATTTGCCAATAGGATGATCTTGGCTCCTGAACGGTGAGCATTTCATCTTCTGGTTCCGCTTCTCCCGCTAGACGTTGCCAAAAATATTTACCTGTTAACCCTAAGAGATAAAGGGCTCCTACGACCTGGAATTGCCAAAATTGAACAATCCAAGTTGCCATTAAAATTAGTAAAATACGCAGTAAAAAAGCGCCTCCCAAGCCCCAGTTAAGAACCCGCTTTTGGTACTTTTCTTCTGGTAAATGCTGAACTAAGGCTGCTAAAGCTACAGCATTATCTGCAGAAAGGATAGTTTCTAAAGCAACTAGGGAGAGTAAAACCCCAATGGTGTTAGGAACGAGATTGCTATTGAGGGAGAAGGGGTCTGGCATAGTCAAAAAATATCAATAATAAAGGTGAGGATAAAAAATGATCAAAATACTCGGAACTATTCAAAAACGAAACTACTGAGGGGGCTTAAGGGGGCCGTAAAAAAGTAATATACAACCCCCGAGCCTAATAATAAAATTGCCAGGCTAAAAAGAATGACCCAACGATCAGCAGGCTCGTAGGTATCTTCATCAATATCATGGCGTACTGCAAAATAATGCTGAGTTGACAATAAAACAGTCAATAACCCAATAATCGAAAAGACTAACCCTAATCGCCAGCCATTTCCCGGAGTTTGCAGGGCCGGAGGATGAAAAAGACGCAAACGAGCAATCAAAACTCCAAACCCCATTAAGGCCACTGCGCTTCGCATCCAGGCTAGATAGGTTCGCTCGTTGGCCAGGTGGTCACGCACTCGAGACGAGTTACGGCGCTTAGGTTTTTCGAGTTCCTGGGCATCTTGACCTAGGGTTTTTGGGGGATTTTTAGAGGCCATATTTTTGAACAATAAAAACATAAAATCTCCTAATAGTAGTGGTTGTTAACGGGGGATGAGCAGAGCATAACTCCGGTTTTCCCAGACAATAAAACAGCCCAGAGCAATTAAAACAAAGGGCACAATTCGTTTCCCTCGATGGGTCAGTATTTTAGCGATCAGGGTATGGCGCGTTAGCCAGTAGGCAACTGCACACCACAGGCCGACGAGAGAGAAGAAAAGACTCAGTACGATTAGTAAACCCGGCCCATTAAGACTGGCAAAGAAGGGCACGTAAATACCGATATTGTCCCCACCATTGGCAAAGGTAATCGTTGCCACACTATAGGTAAACGGGGTTAATTTATGTTTGAGAAAACCGGTGGAGGAATTAGGCGTGACGGTGTGTAGTTCGGAAACGGTTTCAACCTCCAGGCCCTGCCAGAGTTGTTTAGCGCCAATGGCAATGGGCAGAAACCCCAGGAGTCCAATCCACGCCTTAGGAATCACTAAACCTCCGATAAATCCCGGTAAACTTAACAGAATGATTAAGGAAAATCCTAGATATTGACCAATAATTAATTGATGAATGTGTAACTTGGGATTGGCTTTAACCTGGCTAAAGAGAAACATCAAAATTAGGATATCATCGATATTGGTTGCCGCAAAGGAAGAAATCGCTGTCAAGGTAATCTGTAGCAACCAATCCATAGTCAATGGGCCATCAATCCTAAGGGGTTAAAATTTATTCCTTCTTACTGGCTAAAATAGGAACTTCAGAAGACCGTAGTAAGCTTAGTAGGCCACAACCACCGACGATTAAGGTTAAGACCGTCAAGCCTCGATTTTCGAGGGTATGGCTGTCAATGAGGATTAAAATCCCCAAGGCAATGAGTACGAAAGGAACCAGTAAATTGCCATAGCGGGTTAAATTTTCCGCCAAGACTTTAATTTTGGTGAGTTGGTAGGCGGCATAACACCAGATACCTACCAGAACAAAGAACTCACTGAGAATAATGGTGAGACTTTCCCAGGAGCTACTGGCAAAGAGCGGCATATAGATGCCAATATTATCACCGCCATTGGCAAAGGTGATGGCCGCTACCCCGTAGGTTTGGGGAGAGAGCAAGCCGCCGAAGGGTTTTCCCTCTACCAGGGACAGATTTTCTGCCTCCTCGTCATCGTCCTCCTGATTGAGTAACCGACTCGCTCCCAGAAGAATGGGCACTAATCCCAGCAAACCGATCCAGGGCCGGGGAAACAGCATCCTTCCAATAAAGCCGGGCAGACTGGCTAACACCAGAGCCGTAAACCCGAGGTATTGGCCTGCTACGATTTGCCGACGACGAAGCCCGGCATTGACTTGGGTAAAAAAGAGTAACAGGATCAGGATGTCATCAAGATTGGTGGCGCAAAAGGCCGAGATACCGGTGGGAATTGCTGTTAAAAAACCGAGTTCATTCATGGGGTTGAGCACTTTAATCTTGGTAGGAACGGAGGGTGGAGGTCGCAAGAAGGGCTTCTTCCTGGCGCACAAATTGGTCGTGCATTTCGTGAATATGGCGTTGCATCCGTCGGGCCAGACCGGGAAAACGTAGACGCTGAATGGTAAACCAACCACAGGTCACTGCTAGGTAAAGCATGAAGAGGTAAGGGAAAAAGCTATAGGGGGCTTCGGGAACAGGAAAGAGGGGACTACCTTCAATGCCGATACTGCCTAACAAGGGAAGCATCATAAAGAGGACGGCGGCCGCAGAGATTCCCAGATCGCGACGTTTGAGTTTATTGATCTTGTAGAGATAGACCGGAGCGGCAATGGAAATCAGCATATACACCGTCAGAAACCCATAGCTGGCGATCGCGCCGAGATAGCCCATGCTGTCAAAGAGCTTGACCCCATTGAAGGCCATCGCGGTGGGAACGGAGAACAGAATCAAAGAACAGAGAGTAACGGCATTGTGGGGGGTACGATTGGCGGCATGGGTCGAACCCAGGGAGGCGTGAAACAAACCATGACGAGCCATCATGAAGAAGATCCGGGCCGCCGGGTTAATACTACCCAACACGCAGGCAAAGAAGCTAAAGAGAGCGCCAATGGCCACCAACTCTCCCAGGAATCCGACTCCCGCTTGCTGAGAGAGGAAGGTCAACGGCGTTTCAGAATCGGTGATGGCCATGCCCGTGTCCCGGAAGCCCAAAATCTCAATATAGGCTGTGCTGACAAAGAAGAAACCGGCTAAAACCACACTACCCAGTAGTGCCCGAGGGATGGTTTTTAAAGGACTCTTGGCCTCATCTCCGAGGGAAGTGGCACTTTCAAAGCCGGAAAAGCCAAACATAACCAGAACGAGGCCCATGGCTACCTGACCAGGCTTCACATCCTGCAACGTTAACTGGGCCATATCTAGGGCAAATCCCTGGTGGGCCCAGATAATCAGCGCCAAGGCCACGATCAGCACCAGGGAAATCCCTTCTAGCCAGAGCATTGCCACTGCCGATAATTGAATATCTTTGTAGGCGGCATACCAAGCAATCCCCGCGCCAATGGCCAGAAGGGTAATACTAGCGGGATGAAGGCCCCAGTGCCCTAACAAGGTGGTACTAAAATTTGCCAAACCGCACAGCACAGACATTCCAGTAAAGAGATAAGCCAGCACCAGGCTCCAACCGCAAATAACACCGGCCATCGGGCCAAGGCCCTGGGCAATGTAGGAATAGAGGGAACCGGGAGAAGCCGAACGGCTAGCAAACTGGTTGATGTTGAGGCTGACCAAAACTAGGCCGATCAAACCGAGGGTAAAACTCAGCCAGGTACCATTCCCAGCAAGCGCCACAATCAAGCCCAGGTTAGACGCCGGAATCGTCGTTGGTGCAATGACCGCAAAGGATTGGGCAAGCACTTCTCCAAAGGACAAACAATTAGGCTTTAGTCCATGGGCACTGCGAGTGGTAGAAGGAAGACTGGTCATCGGCTATTTCTCTCATCGAGTTAGGTGATTGAGAAATCCCTTACGGAAAATCTGGATATTTCCTCAGAGGAAACATCTCTTCACTCTAGAGAGACGGATCAAGGAGATCAAACACTCTTGTTTGTTAAATCCATAAACAAAAGTAATGGATAGAGATCGAATGAGAGTAAAATGTTTTGAAATTCAATTTCATTTGAATCAAAGTTTGATTAGGGTGCGCCTCTTAGATGACCTTTGAGCAATTACGGATTTTTATGGCTGTGGCCGAGCATCTCCATTTCACCCACGCCGCTGATGCCCTCTACATTACTCAACCCGCTGTTAGTGCCGCGATTCACAGTTTGGAAACGGAATATGGGCTTAAATTATTCCATCGCATTGGCCGCCGGATTGAGATAACAGACGCGGGAAAATTACTCCAGGTAGAGGCCCGGAAGATTCTGGATCAGGTCAAGCTGACGGAACGAGGGTTACGGGAATTTAACCAGCTTCAGCAGGGGGAGCTAAACCTAGGGGCCAGCTTTACCGTGGGAAATTACTGGTTACCAGAAAAAATTAGTCGATTTAGGCACAACTATCCAGGCATTACCATCCATTGCACTCTAGCTAACGCCGATGATATTTGTACCGGGACAGCGTCGGGCCTCTACGATCTAGGCCTCATTGCTGGGGAAGTTAAACCCGTTCAGAGAAAAGTTCTCGAAGAAGAAACCGTGGGGGGCGATCGCCTAGAAATTATCGTTGGGAAGGAGCATCCCTGGTTTGAGCACCCCGTCGTCAAAACCGAGGAACTGCTAAAAACCAGTTGGGTCATGCGGGAACCCGGCTCCGGTACTCAGCAAATGTTTGAGCAGGCCCTGGCCCGTTGGGGCATTCTTCCCAGTGAACTGGAAATTATTTTGATTTTTAAAAGTAGCGAAATGGTCAAAGCGGTTGTGGAAAGCGGTGTTGGTGCAACGGCATTACCAGAATTAATGGTCAAGAAAGAACTACGACTTAAAACCCTAAAGGCTATTAAAGTTATTGATGCTTCCGGCACTGTGATGGCTAAAATTACCCGCCCCATCTTGCAACTCAAACATTGTCAACGGTTTCAGACCAGGGCCGCCAAGGCCTTTGAAGCGCTCCTGCTCGACCCCTCATCAGGAACCCGCTAACGTTTCCCAATGACTGAGATCCAATAGCTGATTGCCTGGCTCCCCCATAATCATAGGAAGTTTCCCGTTCCATTTTTTAATGGCCTGGGCCTGTAAAATTTCTGGGGTTAAGGTTCCTTTAAGAATTTCATTGGCTCTCGCCTCTCCTTGGGCTAACCTTACTTTTGCCTCTGCTTTTCGAGCGGCCTTGATAGTCAAAAATTCTGCCCGTTTGGCTTCCTGTTCAGCAATTTGCTTGGCTTCAACGGCATCACGAAAGCCCTCCGAAAAGTTTACCTGTACCAAGGCAATGTCATCCACCGCCACATGATAGGCTTGTAAACGCGCCATGAGAAGACGGTCTATCTCGGCTTTGACCTGAGTCCGTTGGGTAATGATTTCCTCGGCGGTGTAGTGAGCAATCGCCGTTTTGAGGGCCTCAATCATCGTGGGTTCCACAATACTGGTAGATACTTGGGCCAGAATACCGACTTGCTCAAAGATTTGGGGCACGAAAGCCGGGAGCAAATGCCAGTTGAGAGTCAGTTGGGCCGTAACATCCTGCAGATCTCGAGAAGCAACCGAGGCAAAGATATCCTGTTTCTGGACACGAATGCTAAGTTTTTCTACGGTTTGCGCCAAGGGCAGAATCGGATGTAGGCCCTCCTCCAGTACCGAAGTCTTCACCCGGCCAAACTCCATTAAAACGCCTCGTTCCCCGGCCGGAATAACAACAAAGAAACACGAGAGAAAGGCCAAGATGAGCAGGCTTATCAGTACCTGAAAGGCAATTAAGGCCTCTCTCGAACGACGAGCGGCAGGATTCGACATACAACATCCACCCCAGGGAGTGGGGCTCCTATACAGTATCAAGTTTTTATCAAAACACAAAGGCGCTTTGCTTGAGATTAAATTACAGATGATTTACAAAACAATCTCATGTAATATGGATAAAGCGTTGGCACAACCATCGCTATCATTCCTATAGCCCCATGGAGACATTTTGGCTATGAATCTCTTTTCCCAACCTTCCTTAACCCTCGGGCGACGAACACTTCAGCAAGTCCTCGCAGTAGGTCTCTTGGTATTACTGGTCTTTGCGGTTAATGCTGGTTCTGTCCAGGCCCTTACAGAACCCACCGCAAGTCAGGCAACCTCCAGCACAAACCAAACCGCTACGCCTTCCTTCAATAAGTTTTTAGAAAAAACCCAGCGTTCCTACGATAAAGCCCTCGCTAAAACCCAACAGGCGATCGCCGATCTCTCCCAACAACTAGCCCAAATTAGCACCACGACAGATATTGCTCTACGTAAACAACTCAAGGATAGTCTTGAAGACAAGCAGGACGATCTGGAAAATGCCGCTGACAAGTTCGACGATCTAGCCGAAAAACTACAAAGTCTAGGTAAAAAACTGACTAAAACCCAAGATCCCAATCAGGCTAATTTTCAGGCCAATGTGGAGTCTGCTCAACTTTCCCTCAGTCAACTGGCTCAATCCCTTGATACCTTAGCTGATAGCACAGAAAAGGCAAAAAAAGGAGCGACAGCAGAAATCCGAACACAAATTGACCAGCAGATCCAAGGAGTCCAGCAAGCCCTAGACCAAGCTAATCAAACCGTGCAAAACATTACCCAGGCTCCCGCTTAATCTAGCCATGGTATTAATCTGTTCCTCTATACCTTGATAGCTAATATCTTCAGGGAGTAAGGTTTAGCCCAATCTCCCTTCTTTCATAACCCCACTTGATGATTCCCATGCCCATTGCCCAAAGTATTACCCAGCTTGTTGGCCGTACTCCCCTCGTTCAACTCAATAGAATCCCTGCGACGGAAGGCGTTACCGCTCAAATCCTTGTCAAGCTTGAAGGAATGAATCCTTCCGCTTCTGTTAAGGATCGCATCGGCGTTAGTATGATTGAAACCGCTGAAGCACAAGGGCTAATTCAACCAGGCGAAACAATTTTAGTAGAACCAACTTCGGGTAATACGGGAATTGCACTAGCCATGATTGCTGCTGCTAAAGGATACCAACTCATTTTAACGATGCCTGACACGATGAGCTTGGAGCGTCGAGCGATGCTTCGGGCCTATGGTGCCGTTGTAGAACTGACCCCCGGAATTCAAGGAATGCGTGGGGCCATTGCTAAAGCCGAAGAAATTGTTAGAGAAAAGGAAAATGCCTTCATGCTGCAACAGTTCTGTAATGTTGCTAATCCTAAGATTCATCAGGCAACCACCGCTGTAGAAATTTGGGAAGATACTGAAGGTAAAGTCGATATTTTAATTGCTGGCGTTGGCACCGGAGGAACCATTACGGGGGTGGCACGAGCCTTGAAAGCACGTAAACCGAGTTTCCAAGCCATTGCGGTTGAACCGAGTAATAGTCCAGTGTTATCAGGCGGTTGTCCTGGCCCTCATAAAATTCAGGGCATCGGCGCAGGTTTCATTCCTCCCGTAATGGAACTTGACCTCATTGATGAAATTATCTCTATTGGTGATCAAGATGCGATACATTACAGCCGTCGTTTAGCTAGAGAAGAGGGCCTTTTATCTGGTATTTCGACGGGGGCGGCTTTAGCGGCGGCGATACAAGTGGGTCAACGCCCAGAAAACACCGATAAGTTGATTGTGATCATTCAACCCAGTTTTGGCGAAAGATACCTGAGTACACCTTTATTTCATCAAATATGATTGGTTAAATTCGTTGATTCTCAATCCTACATGATAGGGTTGCCAGCCTATTCAAAAACAATATTTTAGTTAACAGGAGTTCGAAAGAATTTAGTTATTATAAATCTCACACAACAATGCTTACAACATGTACAATTTAATGGCTTTATTGACAAAAGTCATTGAGAATAAAATTTGTTTTTTAATGTTGACAAGGTTTTGTAAAATCTTGATTCTTGAATTCTTCATTCAGTAAGGCTTCCGGGATTTGATTTTAGTCAAACTCAGGTTCAATAGCTATCTCTTGACGACCAGTTTTAATCTAGTTAACGTTTGTTTTTGATAAAGGTTTCATGGAGAGATCTTGGTCTGACGGACAAATAAATGACTCAAAATATCAAGCGTTGTTAGAAGCTATTACAAAACAATTATTTCTTTTTGATACAAATGTTTGACAAAGGGTGAGTACTATAGCTGATTTAGTTGATTATGGGACAATCACGAACAAGGAAAGGCTTGCTGGCAAAGGATTTCAGTCAGTCGAGCCGTATTATTGTCAATCTAAACAGCTATACCTCTGGGAACATTGATTGTAAAGTTTTGTGTTGATTTTCAATATTTGTGTTGCTAAATAGTTCGGATAGAACATAATTTAAGTAGTTCAAATAAAGTATGACTTTGTAATACTTAGGTATTTAAATATTTAGAATAATCTCTTGGTCTTGAATTTTGATAAAAATAGACTAGAATTTTCCTGATTATAGGAAATTGAGTAAGGGAAATAACGTTATTAAAGCCTTCTCTAAGTAAGAGTAAATCAAAAAGATAACGATTGACGCAATCACTTCTTTTTATTGAGTAACGCAAAAATTTATTTTTTTCTTGAATTCATCATGGCAACTAATTTCAATTTCACCGGTAATCTGCTCGAGCAAAAAACAGTCTTCCTAGAGACTGGTGCTCAGGCAACTAAATCAACCTACGATAACGTTAAGTTTTTTTGGGGTGATACTCCACTACTACAAATCGGTACTGGGGGTAGTGATGGAGGTATTGAAGTTCTAGAGTACGAAAAAGACAAGAAAAAGATTCAGAATATAGCAGTTATAGGGACTATCTATAGCATCTACGGTGGTCAGCAGGTCAAGCTTTTTAATGGTGCTGTTGCCTTCAACGATGTCTTGTCGGATAAAAATAAAGATAGATTGGTTGGTGAAGTCAAACGTAGCGATCGTGTTGAAGGTGGTTACGATCCTGTTCAGGATATTCTCGGTCTCAAATACACCACTATCACACTTGCTCGCGAATTCCCTAATGCAACGACGGGTGTTGCCGCGTTTAATGCCACTCCTGATATTTTTCCAGGAACAAATATTATTCCCACCTTTGGTTCTTCTGCTCTTCTCTTCTTTCCGGGGGGAAAACCCCAGCTCCTAGGCCTTCGCGTTCAACTGCCGGATTTGTATTTGGGCTCTGTCTTCGATTGGTATTACCAGAAAAAAAATAAAGGTGCTTTTAATATCCCTACGTTTGAAGAGAAAGAGCCAGCTCCTGGAAAGCCCATTGACCCCAAAAAACCACTCAAGATTGGTCAATTAACAGGAATAGCAGTAGAGTACAATGGTCTTGATAGATACTTAGAATTAAATGGCAAAACTGATGTTAATCTCTTCGCTTTAGCGAATCTAACCTTTGATATTGCTCGCCCGCGCTTTATTCGTATTTATGACAATAAAGTAGAGGTGTCTTTCGAGACAGTTTTGCAATACTTTGATCTAGGTGCTGTTAGGATTAACGAGATACGTTTTTCTCTTGATACTGTCAAGGCCGAAGGAAAAGTTAGTGGCGAGATCCTTGTCCGTGTTTGGAATAATTTAAAACTTGGTGGTAATTTTGGAGTCCGCTTACTCCGCAACGAGACAGGTGTTTTTAGTGGTGCACAGATCAGTTCGGCCGGGATTTATGCAGATAATCTGAATATCTTGATATCTACGCCGGAATCTCAAATTTACCTACAGCGTCTTGGGGGTCAATTTGAAAATGTTCCGCCATTACTTCCCGGACAAACCTTTAACCTAAATGGCAACGCTGCAGTTTCTCTAGGCCCCGGGTTTGAAGTAGATTTTCCCGATTGGTTGGGCGGCAGCAAAAAAGGCCAAGGGATTTATGCGGTGCGGCTTGATGGGGGGATAACTTTAAAAATTCCGGAAGGATTTGACGTCAATGCTTCGCTCAGTATGTTGGGGTTCACTATCGGACAGAATCGGACTTACCTGAATATTGCCAACGCGGTTCGTGGTTGGGGAACAGTTTTGGAATCACGAAGCCAGCTTACCCTGCCCTTTAATGTCTTTGTATTTGATGGTTTATTCAGCGTTGATGCACGGGTAAACTTTACGCTAAGGGGAACAGGCTCACTCAGACTTCCCAGCTTTATTCCTTTTACGGGTAATCGAGAGTTTGCTGGCGGAGGGGGGATAATCAAATATGCTGCTCCTTACAGCCCAAACGCTCAGTTTCGACCAGAATATGGTTTTGTTGCTGCTTGGATTAACGTTCCTTCTCCTCCCTTTTTCGGAGATCGTGTTGGTGCTAGGGTGATGTTTTATGGTAAATTAGATCTCATTCTTGGCAAAGATATTGATGGTTTTAGTGGCTTAGGAACGGTTGACTCTCTCGATGAGTTTAGTCAACTTGCCACGTCTGATACTTTACTCACAGCTTACGAACAGCAACAGACCGGCGATCCGCTGCCGAGCAGGGCCTTTGAGGTTAGTCAGGGGCGAAAATGGGCTGCCGTCAGTGTCCGTTGGTTAGCCAAAAATAATATTGAGAACCCGTCCTCACTGTTTGAGCTGGTCGCACCCGACGGTACCGTTTATAGAGATTTTGCAACGGGAACCAAAGTCAAACTGATCGAGGAAATGAGCAGTGCTCAAGGGATCTCCATCGGCATTATTAATCCGGATGCCGGGACTTGGACGGTTCGGCAAGTCACAGATGTTGATTTAGGCCCCGTTCAAATCAAGATGTATGAAAACTCAATAGCCCCAGTTGGCAAGATCGAGCAAGTTCTTCCCGATACTAACGGCCAATGGGTGGACATTATTTACTCCGTTGCAGATGCGGATTCAAGTAGCGTCAAAGTGGATCTGTATATGGATACCGACGGAAAAGGACAAGATGGAACGCTGCTGACTACCCTGGACTTTGAGCCCAGTACTGCAACCGGAACCTATCGTTTGATGTTAGAGGGCCTTCCCAAAGGCGAATATTACTTCTACATTGCAGTGGATGATGTCGAGCATGTCCCCACCGTTCGCTATTTTGATAATGGTGCTGATTCATTAGTGAATACTCAACCAGAGCATCCGATTGGAAGTCTTGAAATTGGTCAGGGCAATGATTTATCCGTGGTTAGTGATCTCAGTGCCAATTGGATTGGTGATGGCAAATTTTTAGTGACCTGGAGTGATACAGAGAAGCCTCAGTACTACAACATTCGTTGGTCTGATAATCCTGCCGGGAGTTCTGACAATGCCATCGGCACCGACTATACCGGTGTTCAACCAACCCCCGGATTGGCAACACTCTACAAAGAGGAGAGTGGTCGTTTTTATCACGAGTTGATCGTCGATGGCTTTACCGAAGGTGAGTTATATCGCTTTCAAATTCAATCAGTCGATAGTCAGAATCATTTAGGGGCTACAGGGAAAACCTCCTTGGCGGTCGCGGGGAATTACAGTACGACGATTGCCTTAAGTAATCCTGACGAGTGGAATTGCGTCGCCGTCGTTGGGCAAACCTACACCACTGTCGTCGCCCAAGATACCCCAAATGAAACAAAAACCGTAACGCCCTTAGTTCTTCCTGAAGGGGCCAGCTACAACCTCCAAACCCATCAATTGATTTGGCAACCGACAATTGAGCAGTTGGGTGAACATTGGGTGCAATTTAAAGTCGAGAACCAATTTGGGGATGTTTACCTGGAAACGCAACGATTACAAGTTCTTGAATATTCCCTTGAGCAGTATCAAACGATTAAATTGCCGGAAGACTTCGAGATATTTGAGTCTCAACAAACGAATCCTATTAATCTTAATTCCATAATTTCTTATTCCGAAAATGATGATACCCTAACGATTAGTGGAAACGCTAGTGCCAGTGTCAATACCCAAGGCGGTAATGATACGCTCCTAGTCGGGGCTTACACCAAAGGTTTTGGAGGAGCAGGAAATGATACTTTACAGGCTGTTGCTGGCATTCTTCCTGGTGGTGTTTATCTAGATGGTGGTGAGGGTAATGACAGGATCAGCGGCAGTAATGGCGACGATACCCTCTTAGGAGGAAACGGCGATGATGTCATTCAATGGAGTTTTGGAGATGATTCAATTGATGGTGGCTCTGGTACTGATACTCTGACTGACATTCAATTTCTTGACTTAACGCAGAGTGAGAAAAATAGTATCAAAAGTATTGAAATCTTTCAACTTGCTGATGGTGGAGAGGTTGTTCTTAATCAAGCTGCTCTCTTAGCGCTGGCACCTGACAATAATACGCTATATATCGAGGGCCAAAAGGGGACGGTTTATCTGGCGGACAAGTGGAAGCAACAAGGACAAATGACTCATGGCGGTCATGATTTTCTGCTTTATAGGACGGGAGAGACTAGACTAGCCATAGAAAAAAGCAATGTATTAGTATTTCAGACGGGCGAAGTTGATACGCTATTTGGACAATTTAGCACAGAGGAATTTGAAGGAGTTCTCGAGAACGTATCGACCTTTACTCTAAGCCAACTTCCTAATTCGGAATATAGTGTTCCCTCGGAGGGTTTTAATTTAGCATTATCGGTTGATCAATTAGGTGGCAGTGGAGTCGTTGTCCTCGATATTCTCCCGGAATATCAAGGAATTAATACCATTTTGCGCCAAGATCCTCTGACTGGTGATTGGTCTGAATTTATCTTTAATAGTCAGGTCGGTGCTGAGCTAATTGATAGCAATCAGGATGGCCAATACGAACAGATTCGCTTTCATCTAAAAGACGGTGGTTTCGGGGATGAAGATGGCCTCGTAAATGGCAGAGTTCAACTAACAGGGTTATTAGCGCAAACCACTCCCGGCTTAGCAACTCCACTGAACAGCTCAAGCTTCTTAAATGAACTCGGAAAGCCTGTCCCTTTAACCGTCAGAGCTGTATCTGTGCCGGATCAAGGTAAATTTGAATTTGGTTTGATCAAGTCTGATTATAGTACGTTTCTTGGTCTTCCTGGCGCTTACAACCCCACGGATGAAGGATGGTCGCTATTCGTGGCTCTTGACACCCATGCCGTCATTTTCGGTGATGACGAACAATCTTTGCCCAAACCCATTTCACCAGAGATGTTTCCAGCAGATCCCCAGGCATTAAATCGTTCTTTCGCTCAACAGGTATTAGCTTCCGGTCGTTCCTTAGCACCAACGGAGGGCAAGCCCGTAGGCACACTCCTTCAGAATACGATTGAAGATGCTTATGGTCTAGATCCCTATATTCTTGATCTAAACCATAATGTAATGTACTCCGATAAAAACAACAATTTAGAGATTACCAAAGACAGTCGCGGCTTTACCCAAGTTTCGGCAGTGACCCCCAACGGTAAGTTTGCGGTTGAGATTGCCAGTTTACCGATTTTAGCTCCCGGTATGGATGGAACAGAAACCCCAACTGAAATTCAGCTTTATCGAGCGGCGGCGCACAACAATACGCTGGGACTATATCGTCTTGCTAATGCCCAAGGGGATATTGACATCAACAATGATGGAATCATTGATTTTAAACCAGGCCAAGATGGCTACGCGGCGGCGGCGGTCAATATGACACTCAATAACGATCCTTTGACAGGAGGAGTCGTGCTCAACACGCCCGATAATTTTAGTAAACAGACAACAACAACGACATTACAAGCAGGAGCTTTATACGGAATGTTAATCATTTCGGATGGTTCAGCGCAGCAATTTTTGCAGGAAAATCCCAAAAATGAATTGGGTAGAGTTAATACCTTCTTCATGTATAGCGAGGCAAACCCTGACAATCAGTCTCACTTTATGCGTCTAGGACAGTCAATTTACGGTGTTGAGGATCTATTTAACCGTGGAGATGCTGATTATAACGATCTTCTCGTTAACTTCAATTTTTTAACTAGAGAAGCAATTAATGTCTAATACAAATAAATTATTCTGGTGTTCAGGAGACTCTTTCGTCTAATCACTAGAATGGAATCATTTATAAATTTGGAGTCGTAACTTCTCAGGTCTGGCTATTGCATTTTGCCAAAAGAATCAACTGTTAATTCCTAGGTGATGACCCGCGATCCAGCCTGTTGTCCAGGCATTTTGGAAATTAAAACCGCCAGTAATACCATCAATATCGAGGACTTCTCCGGCAAAAAAGAGACCGGGACAACGCCGACTTTCCATGGTTTTGAAATTGATCTCCTTGAGATTGACGCCGCCGCAGGTGACAAATTCTTCTTTAAAAACCCCTTTTCCCTGTACTTGATACTGGCCTTGGGTTAGGGCCTGGAGGAGGGCCTGGATCTGGACTTTGGAAACATCGGCCCAAGTGGTCGTCGGAGCAATGTTGGCAAAGCAGGCCAGATTTTGCCACAGACGCTTGGGTAAGGGGACGGGCGAAAGTCCCTGGAGTTGCTTTCGGGCCTGTGCTTGTTTTGTGGTTAGTAGGACTTGACGAATGTGCTCCTGGGAATACTGGGGTAACCAATTAATCACCAAGGGCATGCGGTAATGGTGGTCGTACAGACAACGGGCCCCCCAAGCCGAGAGCTTAAGAACTGCAGGGCCACTCAGGCCCCAATGGGTAATTAACAATGGCCCAGTCTGCTCTAGCCGCGTTTTGTCTCCAGTCATCAGGCGTAAATGGACGGGTTCGACGCTAATACCGGCGAGGTCAGCCAAGCGGGGATCTCGCAGTTGCAGGGTAAAGAGGGAGGGGACAGGGGGAAGGATGGAATGGCCCAGGCTCTCAGCCCATTGGTAGCCCAGGGGATGGCTCCCTGTTGCGATTAAGACTCGGTTGGCACTTAAGCTTTCGCCATTTTTGAGCAGGAGTTGGAAAGGCCCAGCGGTTTTTAGGATTTGACGCACGGGCGATTGGGGGCGTAGTTGTACACCACTAGCTTGGGCGGACTGGAACAGACAAGCGACAATGGTTTGGGAGCTATCGGTGACGGGAAACATACGCCCATCGGCTTCAGTCTTCAGGGCCACGCCCCGAGTCTGGAACCAAGCAACGGTATCACGGGGCTGAAATCGACTCAGGGGCCCCCGCAGGGCCTGTCCTCCACGAGGATAGTTTTGAACCAACTGGGCCGGGTCAAAGCAATGATGGGTGACATTACAGCGGCCGCCCCCGGAGATACGAACTTTACTTAAAAATTCCCGCCCGGCTTCTAACAGCGTCACCCTAGCTCGGGGAAAGGTTTCCGCACAGGTAATGGCAGCAAAAAAGCCCGCCGCGCCCCCGCCGACAATAACGACTTCTGGCCCTGGGGTCATGACGGTTCCTCCGCTTCATTCTGCCAGGTAGCTATGGCCCGGAAGACGTCAGGGATGACGCAAGCCAGGGGAAATTCCAATAGGGTTTCAGAGGTACCCAGGTAACCCGATTGGGCAAAAAAAAGCAATAAACGAGCTAAGGCTACCCAGACTTCGGCGTCGTATTCCCAATCCTGGTTTTTTCTGGCGTAGCAGGCGATGGATTGGAGGGCCCAGTAGTAATTATTACGAACGATACTACCTCCCTTTTTAAAACTGGGGAGGTCAGCGGCCGTAATCACTAAAATGTCGTCTTTGAGCCAGGCTTTCATCGCAGGTCTGGACAATCCAAATACTTAGAATAACAGCAACAGCAGCGTTCTCCTGCTTTCCATTCCTGGGCTAAAGATACAGAAGCCGGCAAGAACCGCTAGTCTAGAGAGACGGTTTCTGGAACTTGATGGCATGGCGGCACAAGATTTTGACGTGATTATTGTGGGATCGGGGGCGGCAGGACTCTACGCCAGTCTCTGTTTTCCCTCCACTTATCGCTTGGCCATTATCACCAAAGCCGAACTGAAAACGGGAGCTAGTGATTGGGCCCAGGGGGGAATCGCCGCCGCCATTGCACCTACGGATTCGCCCCAACTTCATTATCAGGATACTCTCAGTGCTGGGGCCGGTTTGTGTGAACCCGATGCCGTTCGTTTTTTGGTGGAAAAGGCCCCCCAGGCTATTCAGGAATTAGTGCGTTTAGGGGTGCAATTTGACCGTTCTGGCCCAGATTTGGCCTTAACCCTAGAAGCCGCCCATTCTCGACCGAGGGTTCTTCACGCCGCTGATACCACGGGGCGAGCCATCGTCAGTACTCTAATGGAACAGGTATTGGCCCGGCCCCAAGTGGAAATTTTCCCCCAGGCCATTGCTGTCAGTCTCGATTGTGACCCAGCAACGGGGCAGTGTCGGGGGGTGAGTGTCCTTCACCAAGACCGGTTGCAATGGTTTCGCGCCAGAGTGATTCTCCTTGCCACCGGCGGTGGGGGCCAGGTGTTTGCCCAGACCACTAACCCGAAGGTCAGTACGGGGGATGGTATTGCTCTGGCCTGGCGCTGTGGGGCCATCCTACGGGATCTAGAATTTTTTCAGTTCCATCCCACCGCTTTGACTAAACCCGGTGTTCCTCATTTTTTGATCAGTGAAGCTGTCCGGGGGGAAGGGGCCCATCTGCGGGATAAGGCCGGTCGGCGTTTTCTCTTCGATTACCATCCCCAAGGGGAATTGGCCCCCCGCGATGTGGTCAGTCGGGCTATTTTTCAACATCTCCAGGCAACGGCAACCGATCCCACCCAGGCCACAGTTTTTCTCGACCTCAGCACCATTGAGCCGGAGCGTATTCGCCGCCGCTTTCCCAATATCATTGAACGTTGCCAAAAATGGGGGGTTGATGTCTTTCAAGAATCCATTCCCGTTGCCCCAGCCGCCCACTATTGGATGGGGGGAGTCCAGACAGATTTGGCCTGTCGTACCTCTGTGCCTGGCCTGTGGGCCATTGGAGAAGTTACCAGCACAGGAGTCCACGGGGCCAATCGATTGGCCAGTAATTCTCTGCTGGAGTGCATTGTTTTTGCTGACCAACTGGCCCTCCTCGACCTGCCGTCCCTCCGGCCCTTTCCTAATCTCACGTCCCGCCAAGTTACTGTTGACTTTGAGACAGATCGGCCCCAGATCCAGTCCATTCGTCAGGCCATTCCCAGCTTGATGTGGCAAGCGGCCGGAATTTGTCGCCATGCCGATAGCTTAAGGCCCGCGATTGCCCAGGTTGAACAATGGCAGGCCCAATGGCAAGACTTAGCCAGCAGTCGTTTCATGGCCCAGATCCCGCCGGGTCAAAACCTGCAATTTGCTACATCTACAGTGGTATCGCAACTTCAATACTGGGCCGAAACCCGTAATTTATTGGATATTGCCGCCCTAATCCTCAAAAGTGCCCTTTTCCGGCCCGAGAGTCGGGGAGGCCATTTTCGCCTCGACTATCCCCAAGCCCTGCCCGAGTGGCAATTACACACCCAAGTTCAACAGGGCCAATGGTCAACCCAGGAGATCAAGTCCTGACCTTAGCGCTTGGATTGCACAAAAGACATTAAAGCAATGCATTTATTGTTTTAGTGAAAACTACCAGGCAGCAAGATCCGCTAGGCTACGGAATAGGCACGTACTTGCTATTTATCGCTCTGTGTTTACTAGACATCTGATTCCCCACGGGTTGTGGGGTTTTTTATGGCTTCAAAAACCGGCGGGCGTTGCGGAAGGAAGATGCAATTTGGGGTCTTGGGCCACCCAGCCTACAGGAGATTGGAAACGTACCTCAAAATGGAGATGGGGTTGGGAAATATCGGGTTTACCCGTCACTCCAACCTGGCCTAATACTTGGCCCGCCTGAACTCGTTCCCCGATCTGAACCGCAAAACGACTTAATTGAGCATAGCGAGTCTGACGGCCGTTGCCATGATCTAACACCACTAAAAAACCGTAAGGGCCTTCCTGGCTCACCAGCAAAACTGTTCCCGCCGCTGCCGCTAAAACTGGTGTTCCGATGGGAGCCAGTAGATCAATACCACTGTGAAAAAAACGATTTTTGGGATTTTGTCTATCGGGTTGCCAACCGTAGTCCAGCCCAATGGTCGGTTTGAGGTCTAGGGGCCAACGGTTGAGGCCCGTGTAGGTATCCTGACCAGAAGCAAGGACAGGACGGCCGGCAATGCCAGGAATAAAGACCTGACTCGGTTTGGCCTGGCAACCATTAACTTCAAACAACACATCCGCCCGAATGCCATAGGCCTTGGCAATATCCCGCCAAGTGGCCCCCTGGGGCACCTCCAGGCGAGTGCCGTTAAAGGGCGGAATGAGCACGACCTGGCCCGCTTTAGGATTGCCATTTTTAAGTTGAGGGTTAATGCTCAGGAGTGTTGCCGGTAGTAGCTGGTAGCGCTGGGCAATACTGGCTGTGGTTTCCCCCGCTTGAACTGTGTGACGTTTTAAGCGAGACAGTACTGGAGCGGGACAATTGGGGTCAGAGAGATTCTGGGCCAGACTCGGCAACGCCAGAACAATACCCAGACAGGATAGACAGGCCCCCGTAACCCATCGGCCTAGAGATTTGTACAATAACTTGTTCATTGTTCATTCTGTTCAAAACCAAACACCCTAGAGAACCCGCAAAACACTGGGAATGGCTTTGATCGCCGGCAGGGCCTCGATTTCCGCCAGGGCCGCCCTGAAATTCCCTTCCCGTACGTCATGGGTGACGACAACGATTTCCGCCGTATTTTCTTGAAAGCCAATCTGTACGACGGATTCCAAACTAACCCCATGGTTGCCAAAACTCATGCCCAAATGGCCTACAACTCCCGGCACATCCTGGCAGAGGAAGCGGGCATAGAAACGGGTACACAGTTCCTCCATCGGAATCATTTGGCAGTAGTGCTGATGGGTGCAACTGAGGAGGGGATCCAGGGCCGGATTCTCATCACTACTAGAAAGAATCCCCACAATATTCACCATGTCCGACACCACGGCACTGGCCGTTGGCCCGGCCCCGGCCCCGCGACCGTAGAACATCACCTGGCCTAAGGGGTCGCCCGTTACCAGAATGCCATTGTAAACCCCGTTAATATTGGCCAAAGGATGGGTCTTACTGACCAAGGTGGGATGAACCCGCAGTTGCAGATGGTCGGATTCTTCCCCCTGTTGGCCTTCCGCAATGGCCAATAGTTTAATCACAAAGCCCAACTTATCGGCGTAGGCAATATCCACTGCACTCACAGGCCGAATACCTTCGCAATAGACATCTTCCCGTTTCACCCGGCCGCCAAAACCCAAGGAAGCCAAAATAGCAATTTTATCCGCCGCATCCAGGCCATCCACGTCGGCACTGGGGTCGGCCTCTGCGTAGCCCAACTGCTGGGCCTCCGCTAGTACCATTTCAAATTCAGCCCCTTCCGCCGTCATGCGCGACAGGATATAGTTGGTCGTACCATTAACAATCCCAATAATACTCTGGACGCGATTGCCTCCGAGGGACTGCTTCAAGGGCTTGATAATGGGAATGCCGCCACCAACGGCTGCTTCCAGGAGGACATAAACCCCCGCTTGATTGGCCGCGGTGTAGATCTCGTGCCCATAACGGGCGATGACCGCTTTATTGGCGGTGACGATGTGTTTTTTATGGGCAATGGCCTTGAGAATCAGAGAACGGGCTGGCTCCAGGCCGCCAATTAACTCCACAATGATGCTGATCTCAGGATCGGTGACAATACTGTCGAGGTCTGTGGTGATCACCTCTGGAGGCAAGGTTATGGCCCTGGGTTTGTCTAGGGAACGCACCCCCACCCGATAAATTTCAATTTCCTTGAGTAGGGGACTCCGACCTACCGGATCTTGCAGGATTGCTACGGTGCCTGTGCCGACAGTTCCTAAACCCAGCAACCCAATCTTAAACGCCACAATATCATTCCTCCTACGGTTCTTTTCTAGATTAGCGGTTTGGGGCCGGTCTTGTGGCCCTCTGGTACTTCTAGCTTTTTCCTAATCCAAATCATGAGCAGAACGGTAAAGTTAAACCACTGTCGCTATAAACGCTGAAGTAATTCATCGTATTCTGCATGGGTGCCAACCCAAAACCAGTAAATGTGATCGTCTTCCAACAAACCAAGAACTCGGTAGTCTAAACTCAGACGAGCTGAATAGATCGGTTGGCCCCGGCTAACCCGTTTGAACTGAAGACTATTGTGGTAGGGAGCGGAACACCAGAGTTCATAGGCTTTAGCCGCTTGCTCTTGAACGGATGCAGGAAGATCATTCAGTTTTTTACGAAACGCCTTTGTCACACTTGATTTCATAACCCGTGCTGAGCGGGAAAGACTTCAGCTAGAGGTGTCGTATCACCAGCAGTAATTTCCCGACGAACCATCTCAGCCATCAGGGCCCATTGGTCATCCGTCGTCGATTCAAACTGGTCTTTCCATGCCAGTTCATCTTCTATCTCAGCCAGTAAACGAGCGGCGATTGCATCTTGTTCTTCCTCCGATAGCGTTTTCAATTGGGTAATTACTCGCTCAAGTAGTTCAGTCATGGTTCAGTTCCGCCTCAAACATACGGGTTATCGTTGTTTACTAATTTTTAGCTGTCGGTTCGATAAAACTGCCAGTAGCGTAATTTGTCTTGGAAAATTCCAGGTGTAGAGTATAGATTTAGCTTATTCCCCTACAGGTAGTAGAGACTTGAAAAAATAGACGCTACCTGTGTAAAATGAGCGAACCGTCAGTTAAGAACTTGATTTTCAAGCTACCAAGTCTAGGACTTATAGGGGAACTTCAGATTCTCCGACCGGGTTTTTTCTATGTGTGCTTTACGCGACAAGACCTGAAGATTCTCAAGTGTAGTTAAGCCCCCCTTGGACATAGGAATAATGTGATCGATTTGAAAATCCCGACGCATCTGGCTCTTAAGTCCACTCATTGCACAAGTAATAAAACCTTTGGCGTCTGTGAATCTAGCAAAAACAGCATCTTTAATGTTTCTGTACTCGGCTGGATCCCGTTCTCGGATTTCAATAAGTGTAAGTCTTTCTAATGGTACCGAATCAGGAATTATTTTCGGAGCGACGACGGGTAGATCATGATAATATCCATCCAGTTTATCAAGTTCAATTTCTACCTGTTTCTTAAAATATAGTTCCTTGTAGCCAAATATAACCTGCCAGAAGGACTGACTATCATTCCATAGGGAGGTGAGATATTCTTTTTGCTGTTTCCGTGTTAGATTATTGTCATAAATATATGATGCAACAATTGATGAGTTGCACTTTCTGCGCTCACTAAAAGCAATAAATTCCGGCCTTATTTCTTTTTGGGCATAAAAACGTAAAATATTTTTCACATCATCGTCTCTGTAACCTAGCAAGAAAGGATGATCAGGGAAGTAAATATCCTTTGTTTGTTGCAATAGATACTCTAGCTCTTCATCGGTTAAAATCTCTCTATTTTGAGCATCAATACATTGAAATATAGCGGACAAGTCATTAACAAAGCTGTCATAAGCATCTTCTGTATCGTTGTATAAAAGCACATCATAATCTCTAGAGAGAGGTTCACCAGACTCAGATGGTTCAAGGATCGAGAAGCGATAAATTCCAACAGGAATTCGTGTTAAAAAATCAAGTTTTTCTAAGGCGGTGGTATCGATGGAGTCATCCATTATACGAGCAAATTCTTCGATCTTCTCGATTGAAATAAGTCGAGCAATTCTCTTCATTGTATCGAGTTCTTTGTCAACAAACTCAACACCTTCAATATCCGTTAATTTTTCAGGATTAACCCAATTTATTTTATTTTCCCAATCGTCAATAAAGCTTACGATATAGGCTTTTTCTGTACCTCCTGCTCGCTGTCCCCGTAGCGCCCTACCAATCATTTGAGTCATGAGAATAGTAGACGTAGTTGGACGTGCCAGAAAAACCGTTTGCACATTGGGCAAATCAGTCCCTTCGGTTAACATCTCTACGTTAATAAGAACTTCTATTTCTCCTGCTCTAAAGCGCTTAATTTTTTCCGAGTTCTCTTTTACGGAAATTGTAGCACCAGTTCCATCATCCGTAATTTTGGAAGCCACAAAGTCAGAGTCAATACCCCGTTTTTTAAATAACCCATTTAATGCAATTGCGTGTTGAATATCAACAGAAAAAACTAATAGAGGTTTGTATTTGTCACGATTTTCAACATAATGATCGACGATCCGCTTATTGCGAATACTAGACATAGCAATTTTTTCGGCAATCTTCTTGGGAAGTTTATCAAAATCCTCAATTGCCCTAACATCTTTCTCTGTAAGTTCTCTATAAAAGTCTAGATCTGTCTCAAGGTTTTCAAAAATAGGTTCGGCAAGAATACCTCTTGTAATAAGTGTTCTAAGGTGTTCTGAAAAAATGATGTCATCTGGAAAAACTTTTTTTAGTAAACCTTTTTCACCCGCGTCCGTTCTGAATGGAGTTGCCGTTAACCCTAGCATTCTAAAGCCATTTGTTTTCCCTCTTTCTTGAAAATTCTGCTTTATACTTTCAATCAATTTTCGATAGGTTTTTGCTGTTGCATGATGAGCTTCATCAATCACCAAAAGAATTGTATCAGCATGATTAATCCAATTATCTGTGAGGTAATTAAGTCCACTATTTAAACTATCTTTGCTAGCAATAATAATGTCGTCTGTCGGCTGAATATTAACGGGACGATCATGCTTAGGATGACCAGAGATCACACGATATCTAAATCTCTCAACATCAGCCAGTAATGATGAGTAGGCATTGAATTTTAAAGTCTCAAATGTCTGGTCAAGTAACTCATGCCGATGAGCTATCCACAAAACCTTTTTTTGTTTGTCAATAAAGCTTCTTAATAACCAATGAATTGCTGTTAAAGTTTTCCCGCCACCTGTTGGCAAAACTAATAATCCCTCAAAGGGTAACTGATTTTTCTCGTTTAGTGCCTTGATTGCCTCATTTTGATGAGCATAAAGCTCCCTAGGGTTTTTACCTGTATTGACTTCTATTTGACCAGAGTACTCAACTTGAATGGCTTCCATAGCACTAGAGACTTGAAAATCAGTTCATCTTAAAAACTTGCTTGGCTATCGATGAGCTTACCGAGAGCGACCTAAGCTTTGTACGAATAGGAAATCAGGATATTAAATTATACAACAAAGGTCTAGCAATCCACCGTAGCACTCAAAAAAAGTAGCATTGGCCTAGCTAATAGGAATCCGGCTCTGTAGCTGTTGCCATTTTTGTCGGAGTGCCCCCTGCTGGAGAGACTGCCGGGCCAGTTCTAGGCCCTGCTGAAGATTGGTACAAAGGCCTGCGTGCCAGAGATAAAAGCCCCCATTCCACAAAAAGGCCTGGCGCAGGGCCAGTGGGGCAGAGTCAGGTTCATACAACAATTGGCGAAGTGCTTGATAGTAGTCTTCTGCTTGGGTCAGGACACAATCCGGGCCAGCCATATTCGAGGCATAGGGGTCAAGTTTGAGATAATCCGTCGGCTGGGATGGAGGGAGGGCCACAATGGTCGTCTGGCTGAGCCGGAGGTCACAACTGCCTTCTAAGCCTTTGACCAGGGTATAGGGACTGGTTCCTCTGGCCTGAAAGGCCTCGTGGATCATTTTTTCCGTAGGCGGATGAACGTAACCGATGACCAGCCGGGCAGGGCCAGCATAGGGAGACCAAATTAGTTCCAGGGTGGCCAGGGGAGGACGCTTGCCAATTTGTTCCCGGTATTCCGTGAGGGGTAAGGTAGCCAGAAAATGGCGCGGCGTGTAGTAAAACGTCAGATGGGTTTCTTGGAGAAGTGACTGAATCTCCGTCAGGGCCAAGGCCCGGAAATCCAGGCCCAGGGCCGCCCAAATATCCACCAGAGGTAAGCCGTACTTAGTCGGCATGGTATCAGCACCATGGAGGATCACCGGCTGGCCCATCACCGCCAGTAGAAGGGCTACCAACGGAAGCACGGGAGCTGTGCGACTGCGGCCATCGTAGGGAACGCCAAACACGAGGGGGTTGGGGGCCTCTGGAGGGAGAGGGGCCAAACGTTGGCCAAATTCATCGTAGGTATCGAGCATCCCCGCTAGTTCCTGGCCCGTGGGACGCTTAATGCGGTGGGCAATTAAAAAAGCGCCAATTTGGGCGGGGGTTGCTTCGCCCGTCAGCATCAAACGGGCAGCCAGGGCCGCTTCTGGCCGCGTTAAATCCTGGTGGGTATGCTGGCCACTCCCAACTTTTTGAAGCAGTTCTCGAAATTGCTGACTCATAGTTTACGTCTCAATTGATACCCTGTTCCCCCATCGAGCTCATGTTTGCTAGTGCCCAAAATTCTCAATCAAGAACAAAGTCCCCCAAGGGGGGATCTGGGGGACAGTTTAATCGCTGTACAAACAGGCTCTAAAACCGGGAGCTTTATTTTACCGAAATTATTGCTTTTGTATTAGTTTTGGTTGAGAGATCAAGACATTTCCTAGCGTGATGGTTTTTCGGCTAGGAACGCAGGGGAGGGGCCTGCCAGGGTCGATCCGATGGCGGGAGCCCAGCCGCCTGTTGTCGTAGGCTTGGCACCGATTGACGGGCTAGGGCCGTTAACTGCTGGGTGGTGGTGTCATAGATCTGAGTGACTAGCTTGGGATAAAAGCCAATGCCAATGATCGGCACCAGCAGACAACCGACAATAAAGACTTCCCGTGGCTCGGCATCGATCAAACGGGTGTGGCTCACCAATTCCTCATTTTCAGGGCCATAGAGCATTTCCCGGAGCATGGAGAGCAGATAGATCGGCGTTAAAATCACCCCGACCCCCATGAGCACCACGATGATGGTACGAAAAACAGGGTTGTAGGCATCGCTAGTGGCAAACCCGACAAATACCATTAACTCGGCTACAAAACCACTCATGCCGGGTAGGGCCAGGGAAGCCATGGCACAGGCCGTCCACATGGCAAAGACCTTTTTCATTTTCTTGCCGACCCCTCCCATTTCATCCAGCATCAAGGTATGGGTACGGTCATAGGTGGCCCCCACCATAAAAAACAAACTGGCCCCGATCAGGCCATGGGAAATCATTTGTAGCATGGCTCCGCTCATGCCCAGATCGGTGAAGGAGGACATGCCGATCAGGACAAAGCCCATGTGGGAGATCGAAGAATAGGCAATTTTTCGCTTGAGATTGCGCTGGGCAAAGGAAGTGAGGGCCGCGTAGATAATGTTGACGACCCCTAAAATCACCAGCACTGGGGCAAAAATGGCGTGGGCATCGGGTAACATTTCCACATTCATGCGCAGGAGGGCGTAGCCTCCCATTTTGAGGAGAATCCCTGCTAGGAGCATGTGGGCCGGAGCTGTGGCCTCACCGTGGGCATCGGGGAGCCAGGTATGGAGCGGAAAAATGGGCAGTTTGACGCCGTAGGCAATCAAAAATCCAGCGTAGAGCAGGAGTTGCAGATTGAGGGGAAAGTGCTTGCTGGCAATGGTAGCCATGTCAAAGGTATCCACGTCCCCATAAAAGGCCATGGTTAGGCCCCCCAGCAGAATAAACAGGGAACCGCCAGCGGTGTAGAGAATGAATTTAGTGGCGGCGTAGAGTCGCCGTTTCCCACCCCAGATGGAAAGAATCAGATAGACGGGGACGAGTTCCAACTCCCACACCAGGAAGAAAAGGAGCATATCCTGCACGGCAAAAACGGCAATCTGACCGCCGTACATGGCCAACATTAAAAAATAAAACAGCTTGGGCTTGAGGGTGACGGGCCAGGCCGCCATAATCGCCAGCGTCGTGATGAAGCCCGTCAGGATGATTAAGGGCATCGACAGTCCATCGGCCCCCACCGACCACTTCAAATCAATCTGCGGTAGCCACGTATAGCTCTCTACCAACTGTAGGCCAGGACGGTTCAGGTCATAGCCGCTGTAGAAGGCATAGACAATCAGAACAAAATCAATCAGACCGACGGTGAGGGAATACCACCTAACGGTTTTGCCATCCTTATCGGGGATTAACGGAATAAATAGAGCCGCTACAATGGGAAAGAGGATAATGGCTGTCAGCCAAGGAAAAGAAGTTAAGGTCATAGGAGATCGTCAGCGCGACGCTGGAACAGAAACTTTAGAAATCAATGCTCTGGTGACAAAATTTAGTATTACCAAACTATCAACGTTGCTAATTAGCTTATACAGTCCATAATTTAGCAGTGTTTATTGGGGGGAGCCAGGTAAAAAATATTAAATTTCATGGCCCTATCTTGGGAGGATCTCACGTTTAAAACCTTCACCCTAGCACTAAATCTCTAAAGTCCGACTACACCCCTAGACCCCCCGCTGTGCGACCCTCCCCCTGTGAAAGAGCGGTGCCAGAGGTAGAGGGGCAAAATTTGATCGCTGTAACTTGCAGAATTGGTATCAATCCCTCTCCCACCTGAGAAAAGGGACTTTAAAACGGATTCCCCTTGGCCTAAAAAGGGCGAAGGGGGCAGGGGACGGGGGCCAATTGTCCCAATGGGGATACCCACGCCTTGATTCCTGGCTAAGCCGTGAGAAGTTCCGGTTGAGGTACCACCGGCTTTGGGGCTTGTTCCTGGGCCAAAAATTCCGCTAATTGGGCCTCAATTTCGCGGCGGACAATGGCCCGATACTCTAGAAAGTGTTCGTTATGGGCACAGAGGGTGAGGTAATGCTCAAAAACTGCTGGATTTTGCCGCAAAATCCCGAATAAATGGTGCCAAAAGCGCCAGCGGGTATCCCGTTTAATTCCCTGCCGCCAAATCACAATGGCCAGGGCCTTAATATCTATCCAACTAGGCAGTTTGGCCGGGGGATGGCATTTTGGGGCGCCCAATTTCAAAAAGCAACGGTAAATACGGTCAAGGTAGAGATGGGGATCGTAGAGTTGCCAAAAGGCATGGACATACTCAGTGGCGATGTCCTCTAGCGGCCGGGTCGGAATGAAGTTCATCAAGGTCGTTTGGTTGATGTTGCCATCCTTATTGGCCCGGAGACGACCTTCTTTTTCCAAGCGGTGCCAGAGGGCCGTGTTAGGCAGGGCCTGGAGCATGGCAAAAGTGGTCGTAGGGATAGCTGCTTGTTCTGCAAAGCGGATAATGCGTTCCCCCGCTCCTTTTTGTTCACCATCGAAACCGATGATAAAACCCGCCATGGGGCGCAGGCCAGTTTGGATAATTTTATCGATGGAATCCGCCAGGGAGGTGCGGGTATTCTGGAACTTCTTGGTCATCTGCAAGCTCTCTTCATCGGGGGTTTCGATGCCTAAAAAGACTGCGTCAAAGAAGCATTCCACCATCAGTTCCATGAGTTCTTGGTCATCAGCTAGATCTATAGATGCCTCGGTATTAAAACGGAAGGGATAGCCATGCTCCGCTTGCCAGACCTTCAGTTCCTTGAGCAAAAGTTTGACATTGCGCTTATTGCCGATGAAATTGTCATCCACCATAAACACGCCCCGACGCCAGCCCAGTTCGTAGAGGTAGTCCAGTTCTTTGAGTAACTGAGCCGGGGTTTTAGTACGGGGTTTGCGGCCGTAGAGGACAATAATGTCGCAGAATTCACACTGGAAGGGACAGCCCCGCGAGAATTGCACTGACATGGAGTCGTACTGATCCATTTCCAGGAGGTCGTAGCGGGGGACGGGAGTACTGGTGACATCCGGCTTTTCCGTGGCCCGAAAAACGCCCTGGGTTTCCCCCCGTTCAACAGCCTCGATAAAGAGGGGTAGGGTTAATTCGCCTTCATCCAAAATCAGAAAATCGGCCCCAGCGCCCTCGACTTCTTCAGGGACAGAGGTCGCGTAGGGGCCCCCCACCGCAACTAATTTGCCTCGTCGTTTAGCCTCACGGATTTGCTCTAACAGGTCTTCCTTTTGCACAATCATGGCGGAGCAGAGCACTAGGTCGGCCCAGGCCCATTCTTCTTCGGTGACCGCGCGGATATTCCGGTCTACCAACTTAAATTCCCAGGTTTGGGGTAAAATCGCCGCCACCGTCACTAAGCCTAAGGGAGGCAGAAGCACCTTGCGATTCACCAGTTCTAGGATTTTTTCGTAGGACCAGAAGGTGGGCGGGAAAAGGGGATAGACCAGTAAAACACGCATGGAGTATATCTAAACTTAAATGGGAATTGAATCGGGATTAACACCAAAGCCAGATTGGCTAGTATGACCTGGAATTAAGGGTTAAAGTTGCGAGGCCAGGTTTAATCTCAGGGGCCAGGTTTGCCAATCCTCCACAGCAAGGAAAACCATTGTCGGAAAATTTCAGAAAAATGGCTCGTCAATAAAACAATCCCCTAGCCACCGCACAATATAGCTAAGGGTTGCTTTAGGTTATAACACGAAAATTTGGCCGGGATGGCTGAGAGGACTAATGATAATTCCGTTTTTCAGGGGGAATCAGCAGGCAAGTGCCATCAGGGCAGAGGTCTTGCAGTTCAATCTGCACGGGCTGAATGTTCCAAATCTCTCGGCAGTAATCGCGAATCGAACGATCCGAGGAAAACTTACCCATACGGGCCACGTTGAGAATCGACATCCGCGACCATTGTTCTGGATCCTGGTAAGCTTGGCTGACTTGGGCCTGGCAATCCACATAGGCCTGGAAGTCAGCGAGAACCAAGTAAGGGTCTTGGGATAAGAGGGAATCGGTTAGGGGTCGGAACAGGCCGGTATCGCCGTGGGCAAAGAAGCCCGAATTGATCAGGTCAATCACGGCCTTAAGGTTAGCATTGCCGTTGTAGTAGTCCCAGGGATGATAGCCATTGTGCTTCAGTTGATTGACCTCCGGTGTCGTCAGGCCAAAGAGGAAGAAGTTTTCGGCTCCGACCTCTTCCCGGATTTCCACGTTAGCGCCATCCAGAGTGCCGATGGTTAAGGCCCCGTTCATGGAAAACTTCATATTGCCCGTTCCCGAAGCTTCCTTCCCTGCCGTCGAGATCTGCTCCGATAGGTCAGCGGCAGGATAAACTCGTTGGCCCAGGGTCACATTGTAATCAGCCAGAAAAACCACTTTGAGGCGGTTGCCGATACTGGCATCCCGGTTCACTACTTCACCGACGGCATTGATCAATTTGATAATCAGCTTAGCCATGAAGTAACCGGGAGCGGCTTTACCCCCAAAGATAAAGGTACGGGAGGGAATATCCAACTGAGGATTATTTTTGAGTTGCAGGTAGAGATGGATGACGTGGAGAATATTTAAGTGCTGGCGCTTGTACTCATGAATGCGTTTGACTTGAATATCAAAGAGGGAATGGGGATCAACGGTAAGATTATTTTTGCGCTGGATGTAAGCGGCTAAGTCCTGCTTGACCTGATATTTAATCTCTCGCCATCCCTGTCGGAATTGACTGTCTTCCACGAGGGATTCAAGATCGCGTAACCGGTCGAGGTCTTTAATCCAAGTATCACCAATGTACTGGCTAATGTAACGACTACGGCGGGGATTACTTAAGACCATCCAGCGGCGGGGCGTCACCCCATTGGTTTTATTGCTAAATTTTTCGGGCCAGAGTTCATAGAAATCCTTGAGGACGGTTTCCTTGAGCAACTCACTGTGCAGGGCCGCGACACCGTTGATGGCATGGGAACCGACACAGGCCAGGTGAGCCATGCGGACGTATTGTTCGCCACTGTTATCGATCAAGGACAGTCGGGCCAGTTTGTCACCATCCTGGGGATAACGCAGGCGGACTTCATCGAGAAAGCGTTGATTGATTTCGTAAATAATTTCTAAATGGCGGGGCAGAAGACTACCAAAGAGTTCCAAAGACCATTTTTCCAGGGCCTCGGGCAGGAGGGTGTGGTTGGTATAACCCAGACTTTTTTGAGTAATCCCCCAGGCCTGGTGCCAATCCATACCGTGTTCGTCCACCAACAGCCGCATTAATTCCGCTACCGCGATGGCGGGATGGGTATCGTTAAGCTGAATGGCAAAACTCTCGTGAAAGTTATCCAGGGACTGGTTTTCAAAGAAGTGGAGGCGAATCATATCCTGTAGCGAACAGGCCACAAAAAAGTACTGCTGGGCCAGCCGGAGTTCCTTGCCCTGGATGGGTTCATCGTTGGGGTACAGTACCTTTGTCAAATTTTCTGAGGCTACTTTTTCATTGACGGCCCCGTAGTAATCACCGATATTAAAACGCTGAAAATCGAAGGATTCCGCCGCTTCAGCCCGCCAGAGCCGCATATTATTGGCAGTGCTGACTTTATAACCCAAAATAGGCGTGTCGTAGGGAATACCCTTGACTACCGAGCCGGGAATCCAGCGCACCCGATAATGGCCCTTGTCATCGGTGTAGGTCTCTGTATGGCCCCCCAGTTTGACCAAAACCGCCGCCTCTGGCCGGGCAATTTCCCAGGGATTACCGTACTGGAGCCATTTATCTGTAATTTCCACCTGCCAACCGTCCCGAATTTCCTGGTCAAAAATGCCAAATTCGTAGCGAATACCGTAGCCAATGGCGGGAATTTCCAAGGTGGCTAAGGAGTCCATATAGCAGGCGGCCAGACGTCCCAGGCCCCCATTACCCAGGCCCGGCTCTTCTTCAATGTCGATTAAGGCCTGGAGATCGAGGCCCGATTCTTCCACTGCTTGTTTGACAGGCTCCCAGAGGTCGAGGTTGATCAGATTATTACCCAAATGTGGCCCCACCAGAAATTCCGCGGAGAGATAGCAGACGACTTTATTTTCCTTGGCCAGGTAGGTTTGATAGGTATTCAGCCAGCGTTGGAGAAGGCGGTCGCGGATCGTATAAGCCAGGGCCATGTAACAGTCCTGTTGGGTGGCAATGCCCGGAAATTTGCCCTGAATATAAAAAAGATTATCGGCAATCGCTCGCTTGAGGGTTTCGACGCTCAAGCCGGTACGGTCATCTTCGACTTGAATTAGAGGATTGCTAGTAACGAGGTTCATACAGTACTCCGTCGGTAAGGACAATGCCGGGAAAAGGGTGAAGGGGGCCAGAGGGCCGGCCCGGAAAGGGCTAGCTTTCTATCCGCTATGATGGCGAAGGTCTGGCCCAGGGCCCGTTTTCTTCCAATCAAATTAAGCTTTGCTCTGGACACAATTTTCTTTTGTTTTTCGTCTAGGGCTTGCAAGGGTCTAGGGGGCGAGAATCCTCCCTGGTTAATTGGGACTCAACTCGACTAGAATGGGGACTACTCAATTTTTAGCCGAGAGTATTGACGCAAAAATTCCCGTCAAAAACCTACGCCGTTTGTTTTAGCTGTGAGGAGTTAGGATGTCTGATTGGATTCAAAAACGGTTGCACTGTATCGAACAATCCTTTGATACTCACTACTGTCAGGCTATTGAAGCCGTTGTCACCCTGATCTGTCAGCAATTCCAACAGGGTCAAAAGCTTTTAATTTGCGGTAACGGCGGATCGGCGGCGGATGCCCAGCATGTAGCGGCGGAATTTGTGGGCCGTTTTCAGTTCAATCGTCAGGCCCTGCCTGCCATTGCTCTCACCACCAATGCTTCTATCCTGACCTCCATCAGCAACGACTACAGTTTTGATATTGTTTTTTCTCGTCAAGTCGAGGCCCTGGGCCAACCCGGCGATATTCTATGGGGCCTCTCCACCTCCGGCAAGTCCTCTAATGTGCTCCATGCACTCAAGCGGGCGAAGGATATGGGGCTGATGACCGTCGGCATGGCCGGCAATAATGGCGGCCTGTTCCAGGAATTTGTGGACTATCCTTTGTTTGTGGCAGAAAAAAGTACTCCCTACATCCAAGAAATTCACCTGATGACCTACCACTACATCTGCGAACAGGTGGAAGCCAAACTCTTCGCCCAAAAAGGCCTAGGCAGTAGCGTTATGGTTTAATGTCCTAGAGACGTTACCTAACTCGGCCCGTGCATACGCCTGCTCCTTGTCCTACTGCCCACAAGGCCCTTTTCCTCGACCGGGATGGGGTCGTCATTAACTACATCCCTTACCTGGGTCGTCCCCACCAAGTCCAGATTCCCCGTGACGCGGGCCCGGCCCTCAAGCAATGGCAGGAAGCGGGCTATCTTCTGATCATCATCACCAACCAGGCGGGGATTGGCCGCGGCTACTTCAGTGTCTCGGATGTCCAAGCCATTCACCATCGTCTGGCGGAACTCTACCGTCCCTTTGGGGTGGAATTTACGGATATTTTTCTCTGTCCCCACCATCCAGAGGATGCCTGTGATTGCCGTAAACCCTCTCCCCAAATGCTCTTCGAGGCGGCCGAGCAATACGATATTGATTTGGGTCAATCCTATTTCCTAGGCGATGCCCCCAGTGATCTCCACGCGGCCATTCAAGCCGGTTGTCAACCCCTCCTCGTTCGTACTGGCCGGGGCCAGGAAACAGAGGCTAAACTGGCCCAATTTTCCCAAGCTATTCCGGTGTTTGACCAAGTCAGCGATACTGTTTGTTTATTGAGGGCCCATGGCTAACCCTCCCCGACGTTGTGTTTCCTTGATTCCCAACCTGATGGGGGGCGAGGGCCATATCATTCCCTACCACCAGGCCTTTAGCCAAGCGGTGATGGCCCTGGGTTGGATCCACGAGGCCTGGATTCCCCAGCAGAGTCCGGTGGATAATCTCCCTCAAACCTGGCGGCCCTGTTTGGCCCCTGTGGATCTCGAAGCGGACGGCAATCTCCTTAGCAAAGCACTCCGCCTACCCCAGGTTTGGCAGTTGGCCCACAGTATTGCCCAAAACCTAAAGGCCTTACCCACGCAAGAGCCGACAGTACTTTTTCTAGAGCGCTTTATCCATCTGCAACTCCTGGCCCTAGTGTTGGCCCTGGCCCTGCTTTCCCCGGCCCAGCGGGCCAACCTAAGCCTCTGGCTCCTCTATCGTCGAGATGTCCACCGAGACCAAACCCGTGGCCTCTACAAGCGCTTGAATCAGGCCCTCTGCCGTCTATTGAGGCCCCAAAACTGTATTTTTTTAACCGATAGTGAATCCCTGGGCCAATCCCTCCAAGCCTATTTCCAGTTTCCCTTCACGGTCTTGCCGATTCCCCATACGGATTTTCCGGCCCTGGAGCTGATTAACCTCCAAACAAGACCGATTTACTGTTGGTGGCCCGGTTCCCCTCGTCCCGAAAAGGGTTGGGAAATTATCCGCCGTTTAGGCCAAACCCCGACCCCCTGGGCGGCGGATTTTTGTTTGGTAGCGGCCCAGAGTACCCAATTAACCTCTGTGCCCCAAGGTGTGGCCCTAGAATTGCTCCCTGACCACCTCAGCCGCGAAGATTACGGCCAATGGTTGCAAAGAAGCAGTATTATTTTGATTCCCTACGACCTCCAGGCCTATCGGGAACGCACATCCGGTATTTTTACTGAAGCCGTGATTGCGGGCCGTCTGCCCCTGGTAACAGAGGGGACTTGGATGGCCCAGGAACTGCGCCGCTATCACTTAGAGGAATTGATTTTGCAATGGCACGACCCAGCCCAGGTCTGGCAACAGATCACCCTGCTTTTGCAGAAACCGGGTCTACTAGATGCTTTCAGCAATATGCAACAGGCCTATCAGCATTTTCATTGCCTGGAGTACTATACTCAAGTCCTGGGTCAACTGGGCCCAGAGCACTAAAAAATCCTTTACCCTAGGAAAAAGTTCCTTACCAAATAATTGGCCGATGTCGGACACTACCATCAATGCCGTTGCTATCGCCATTTTTGCCATGACCCTCTCGGCTCTGCTGGGGCCTCTCTTTCATCTTTCTCCCCTCTTACCGGCCCTGGGCACCCTCGGCGTTTTGGGCCTGGTGACGGCGGATCAGTTGGGTTGGGAGGGTAAAGGCACGAATTTGTTACTGAATTTTTGGGCCAGTCCGGCGGAAAAGCAACGCCAACTCCACCACGAAGCGGGCCACTTTTTGGTGGCCTATTGCCTTGGCATTCCCGTCCTAGATTACCAACTCGGGGCCTGGCAGGTCTTTCGTCGGGGCCAAGCGGGCCAGACTGGGGTGCAATTCGACCTGAGTGGGCTAGATCAAAGTTGGCAAGACTTTCCGTTACTGCTAGAACGTTGGTCTACCGTCTGGATGGCGGGGATTGCCGCCGAACAACTGCAATACGGCCAGGCCCAGGGGGGCCAAAATGATCGTCAGCAACTCCAGCAGGCCTTGGCCCTAGCGGGCCTACCACCTCAACAATGGCCCCTCAAGGAACGCTGGGCTCTGCTCCAGGCTAAAAATTATCTGCAACGCCACACCTCTGCTCACCAAAATCTGATGCAGGCCATGGCCGAAGGGGCTTCTGTGGCGACCTGTCACCAAGTCCTGCAAAACAGTCTTGACCTAGATCCAAGCCTCCCCAATAACCTCTCAATCCTGGGGAATCCATCCCGATGAATGAATGGTATAACTTTTTAACCTATCTCCCTCTAGATAAGGCCAATTGGGAATTCAAGGCCTCAACTAATCTGACGCCCCCGATCGTGCTCTACTACTCTGGCCTGCTTAAAGCTAGCCCCGAGGCCCATCATTTATTATTGGTGAGTCAAATCAACACTCAAAAAACGACAGATTTTCAGGGCCGAGTCATGCCGCGTCCCCAATATCTCAACAACAAAGTCAGCCATGATTTTTCCTGTATTGTGGAACCCATTAGCCAGCCCCCCCAGCGTGACCTTTTATTTCACTTTCAGATTAACGGATCCGACATTACCGCCAAGCAACTCACCTATACCCTAGTAGAAACCATGAAGCAGGCCAATCCAGTGGACAAACGCTACCTCCTGGATTCTAAGTACAAAAGCCTGTGGGCCGGTCTGGCAGAAAATAAGCTTTACCAACTGAACGTTGAGCACCAAGTCTGGCTAGACCCCAACGACTTCATGGCCTAAAACGCAAAGCGGGGCGGTTTGCGAAAGACTAATTTGTAGGAAAGCTGGCTATGGTTGTAGAAAGGCCGAGCCGCCGCTGCCAGGTGAGCCACCCAATCTTCTTCTACCAAGACATCCAGGTAATCATTTTTATGCTCAAGGGCCTTGGGTTCATCCAGAAAACTGCCCATGAGAGATTCCAGCATGGCCTTAGCGGTGCCACTACCGTAGGAATTCTCGTCCGAGGTTTCCTTGTGTAAATCCAAATCAATCAGCCAGATCAGAATTTTGGCTTGGTTGGCCCGAAAAACCTTAAGGCGGTGGGTATAGTGACTAATGTCAATATTCTTTTGCTTTTTGAGATAAGCCTCTGCCCGACTCAGGTCGCCCTTGGCCGCCTCCGCCAGTACCTCGCGATTAAGAGACTGGTACAGTTTGCGGAGATGATCTAAAGTGACAATAATCGACCCCTTGGAACCTTGGCGCCGAATTTGGTAGGCCGCCAGAGTGTAGGAATTCGTCGGCGGGAGTTCATAGAGCGTGCCATCCCGGTCGAGGGAGCGCTTACGGACAGGGACTTCAGCAACACCTTGAGCAGTTTTATTTTCCTGTTGCCGCTTAAAGAAAGTATCAATACCTTGTTGAAGAACAGACTCTAGTTTGATATTGCCAATTTCTGAAAGGTTAAAGGACATAGCCATTGACCAGGAAAGTATTATTTCCTCTACTGTAACGGGGAAAATGCTGACCTGGGGGTCTCAAATTTACGGAAAATACAGAGTGGGCCGCCGTCGCATCCGAGAAAATACTTAATGCATCACCATGCCCCCATCCACATTAAAGGTTTGTCCTGTAATGTAGGCGGCGGCGGGATCCGTGGCCAGAAAGCGAATCATGCCCGCAACTTCCTTGGGTTGACCATAACGTCCTAGGGGAATGAACTGGAGAATATCGTCGGCCTTGAGGTCTTGGGTCATGTCAGTGGCGATAAAGCCCGGTGCCACGGCATTGACGGTAATCCCCCGGCTAGCCAGTTCCTTGGCAACGGTTTTGGTAAACCCGATGACTCCGGCCTTCGCAGCGCTGTAGTTAGCTTGGCCCGGATTACCCATCAGGCCAGCCACGGAGGTAATGTTAATAATGCGACCACTCTTTTGTTTCAGCATCAGCTTGGAAACGGCTTTGGTGCAGAGAAACACGCCCGTGAGGTTTAAGTCCAGAACCGCCTGCCAATCCTCTAGCTTCATGCGTAGGAGCAGGGTATCGCGGGTAATACCAGCATTATTGACCAAGATATCAATGCGCCCCCACTGTCCTAGGGTGGCCTCGATTAAGTTATCGACTTCTTCCGGTTTAGACACATCGGCCTTAAGGGCCAGGGCCTGACTGCCTAGAGCTTCGATTTCGGCCACGAGGGCTTCCGCCGCCGTGCTGGACTGGGCATAGTTCACCACCACCTTGACCCCCGTTTCTGCTAGGGCCAGGGCCGTGGCCCGGCCAATGCCCCGCGAGGCTCCGGTAATGATCGCAACTTGGTCGGCTAGAGCAGTCATGGCAAAATGTCCTTTCGTCTAAAATGCGTGTTAAAGAATCGTCAATGATAGTGAGAGGTGGCGTAAATTCCCGTTGGGCAAAGCGAATACAGGGGGCTTTCACAGCGAACGGCGGGCCTTAACCCACCGTTTTAGTTGAATTCGTTCTGACTAGAGAGTCGGAGTCTCATTGCTGTTAATCAAAGCCAGATGGGACGAATTGTTAGGCGCTGGCTTGTCGTCTTTGACCGCCAGAGTAACGTTTGTTCTGACCTTTGACGGAAGCAGAACGGAACTGACGGGCATAGGCTCTATTGCGTTCGGCCTTCTCTTTCTTTAGGTTACGACGTTTAGCCACTCTAATTTCCTCATAGAGACGATAAATAGCCCACCCTATTCAGGTGAGCAAGCTAAGCCTATTCTACCCCGAAAAGGCCGTTCTGACAGTGTACTTAGGGAGAGCCAGACCTAAAGGGCCTGAATCCATTCCTTGACCTCGTATTCCGTCCAAATTCCGTGTTGCCAGTAGGGATCAGCTTCAATTAATTGCCGTACCGTGGCCTCATCCTCCGCTTCGTAGAGACCAAAGACTCGAGTCAGGTCTTGGGTCGGGCCAATAGTTAACAAAAGGCCCTGCTCCTTTTGAGCCTGGAGCCCGTCGAGGTGAGTTTGGCGATAGGGGGCCCGCTTTTCTAGGACATCCGGGCAATAACGGCCCCATAAAACGTACTTGGTCATGGCTTGAACGGGGAAGAGTGAAGATAATTTGAACTAAGAATGCACCAGGCCCGTCAGGGGAGAACTGGCGCTGGCGTAGGCTTTCACCGGCATACGGCCCGAGAGGTAGGCCAATCGTCCGGCAACGGTGGCCATGCCCATGGCCTGGGCCATGGCGACGGGATGGTGGGCCAGGGCAATGGCGCTGTTGATCAGTACGGCATCGGCCCCCATTTCCATGGCCTGGGCCGCTTCACTAGGAGTTCCAATACCTGCATCTACCACCACGGGTACCTTAGCTTCTTCGATAATGATCTGGATATTAGCGCTATTGCGAATACCTTGACCTGAGCCAATGGGAGAGCCGAGGGGCATCACCGTGGCACAGCCCACTTCCTCTAGGCGTTTAGCCAGGAGGGGGTCGGCATTGATGTAGGGGAGAACCGCAAAGCCTTCTTTCACCAACTGTTCTGCCGCTTCTAGGGTACCGATGGGGTCTGGCAGGAGGTATTTGCTATCGGGAATCACCTCCAGCTTGATGAAATTGTTGTCTTCCTGGCCCAGTAATTTAGCCATTTCCCGCCCCAGTCGGGCCACCCGAATCGCGTCTTCGGCGGTCTGACAACCAGCGGTATTCGGTAGCATCCAGATTTTTGACCAATCCAGGGCCTCTGCCAGGCCTTCATGACCAGGGGCCTTGGTCTGGACACGACGTACGGCCACCGTCACAATTTCACAACCACTCACCGCCACACTTTGTTGCATGATCTCCAGATTGGGATACTTGCCGGTGCCGGTCATCAGGCGCGACTGAAAACGACGACCCGCAATGGTCAATACATCATCTTGGGTCACATCAAGCCCAGCATCAGTATCAGAAACAGGAGAAGTTAGCAAGGGAGTCATGGGGATTGCTGGTAGGGAAGGGAGAGATGGTGGGCTAAAGCAACGATCGTAGCGGCAGGCCTGGAGCAGGGGATCGCTGACCTGTTCACTGATGAGATCGGCGATTAATGTAGCGGTGATCGGGGCCAATAGGATGCCGTTACGGTAGTGGCCCACAGCAAAAACCAGATTATCACAGGAACTTGGCCCGAGGAGGGGCAGTTCATCGGGAGTGCCGGGCCGAAAACCCCACCACAGGTCAGCAATGGGCCAGTCTTGGAGAGCCGGATAGAGCCGCAGGGCCCTGGCTAGCAGCGTATTCAAGCCTTGGGGGGTATTTTCCGGTTGCCAATCCACTTGCTCGGAAGTGGCCCCCACGATCAGACGGCCATCTCGGCGGGGAACAAGGTAGGTATTCGGCCCAAAGAGGACTCGTTGCAGGGGCCAGGGTTGATGGGATTGCTGAGGCATCCGCAGAGCTAGCATTTGTCCCTTAATGGGGACGACGGGTAAAGGCATTAATTCCTTGGCCCAGGACCCCGTTGCCAGCACATAAGTTTGAGCTTGAAAACTACCCCGAGCCGTCAGGGCCTGGGTAATTTTGCCTTGTCGTTGGGGTAAGGCCTGCACCGTCACTCCTTCCTGGAGATTAACCCCCAGGCTTTGAGCAGCCTGACGCAGGGCACTGAGCAGTTTACGGTTATCCACCTGGCCATCTTCCGGGTGCCACCAGGCCCCGACTACCTCAGGCCCTAGGCCGGGTTGGTAATGGTGTAAGGTTGTGCCCTCTAGCCATTGGGAGTGGGGAGACAGAGGAATCAGACTATCCGGCTCTGTAAATACCGGCGACAAAATACCGCAGGGATTGTAACCCGTTTCTAAACCCGTCCATTGCTCCAATTTTTCGACCCAATCGGGGTAGAGCCAGCGCGAACGGAGACACAACTCTAACAGGGGGCCGGGGGGAATTTGTTCAGCGTAGGGGGCTAACATGCCAGCGGCGGCCAGACTAGCAGCCTGTTGAAAATCTCGGCTGAGAACCGTCACCCCCAGGCCCCGTTGTCGCAGTTCCACCGCAATGGCCAGGCCGATGATGCCTCCCCCAATAATCAGAACGTCACTGTTCGTATACATAGGCGATGTCGTCTAAAGTCCCCTGCCTTCTAGCTTAGACTGAATTTTTAACGAAGCTCAAGCAAATTCTGGCCCTAACGCGCTTGGCTAAAGTACAGCGCCGCCAAAATAATACAAACCAGAAGAGCTAGGGGAATCCCCAAATCTAGTACGTTAATAGCAGTCATGGGTGCAGAGAAATAAAGCCGGAGGGCCTAGACAGGAAACGGAAATTTTGTAGGAATGGCAACTGAAAAGGGTAATATGGCTAACTAGACCAATCTCCTCTGTTCTAGCCTGAGATTGAGTTGGATGTCTAGACTAGAATGAGCAACGAAACTTACCTTAATCACCCTACCTTTGGCTTGCTGTACCGTGTTTGTCTCCTGGATGACAATCAGGAAATTTTTACGACGCTCTACGCCCAACGTCTTTTTTTCCTAGTTGCAACCACGGCGAATGATACAAAGTTCGATCCCATCACCCGGGCGGATGCCAAACTTCTCATTGAGAACCGCCTGCGCCTACTTCGACGGACAGGCAATTTACAGTCCTACCAAACGCTCTCGCAACTGTACCAAAATAATTTTAGTTTTTAAATTTCCTTATCCTTAATCCGGCTATGGCCATGACTTCTCTGCCGTCGATCTCACGTATTCAGCAAGCCTTCCCCCCCCAGGTTCGTTTGATTGCCGTTACCAAGACGATTGCTCCGGAGATTATTCGTTTGGCCTATGAAGCGGGGATTCGAGATTTTGCTGAAAACCGTCTCCAGGAGGCCCTGCCAAAACTGGACGCCCTCCGAGATCTCACGGATATTACCTGGCATTTCATCGGTCACCTCCAGGCTAACAAGGCCCGCAAGGTGATTGAGCATTTTCCTTGGATTCACTCCGTCGATAACCTGCCCCTCTTGCAACGCTTGGAACGAGTGGCCCAGGAATTACAACATCATCCCCAGGTTTGTCTCCAGATTAAATTGTTGCCCGACCCGGATAAGTTTGGCTGGTCTCCCGAGGGCCTATGGTCAAATCTATCTGCTATTGAGGCCTGTCAGGCCGTTCAAATTCGCGGCTTGATGACCATCTTGCCCCTAGGATTAACACCGTCCCAGCAACAGGCCACCTTTGCCTCCCTGCGAGACCTAGCGGCCCAACTCTCTAACCAATCTCGATTGCAGTTAACGGAACTCTCCATGGGCATGTCGGGAGATTACCCTCAAGCCATTGCCGCTGGGGCCACTATGGTGCGTCTGGGCCGGGTTTTATTTGGGGAACGTCCTCCCACTTCTGGACAGGAGACGGGAAGCCAGGCCTAAAGAACGAAGGATTCTAGACAGACTTCCTATTGCAAAGTGGGATCCGGGGGAAAAGGGCCAGCGACGATTTTTTGCAGGCCCGGAAGCATGAGATAGCCTTGCCAAGACTGACCCTCCGTTGTGCAATACACTAGATACTCAATGGAATTTTGGGCATTTTGGCGATACTGGTAGCGGGAACACCCCTTAAGGTTGTGGGCTCTAATTGTATCGTCAAGTTCTGACTGGGGTCCGGTTTGCCAAGGGCCGGGATAAACAGGCAAATGCCACTCCCAGGCCAGCCAAGCGGCTAGGCCAGCGCCAGTGAATAGAAAGACGGCCAGTCGCCAACGACGCCGGAGTCCCGCCACTTAAGTCTCCCAAATAAAGTGGGCAAGTTCCTGCAGGGCCATCTCTAGATCATCGTTAACAATCTGGGCATCAAATTCATGACTCACCGCTAATTCCTCCTGGGCCTTAGCTAACCGTTTAGCAATGGCTGCTTCACTATCCTGGCCTCGATGGCGGAGCCGATGCTCTAGTTCCTGGGGGGACGGCGGCAAAATAAAGACACGACGGGCCGCAGGATAACTATCCTTCACCTGACGGGCCCCTAAAACTTCAATTTCCAGGAGGACAGTTTTGCCTTGGCTGATTTGCTGTTCAACGGCTTGGCGAGGCGTACCGTAGTAATTGCCTGCATATTCCGCCCATTCCAAGAGTTGACCGGCGGCAATCCACTGTTGAAACTGCTCTTGGCTTAAAAAATAGTAGGCCTGACCGTCTATTTCTCCCGCCCGAGGTGTGCGGGTAGTGGCAGAAATCGACAGAAACAGGTCAGGATATTGGGCCAGCAGGGCCTTAACCAGGGTTCCTTTCCCGACACCACTTGGCCCTGTAATCACCACTAACTGACCCGTATTGGGCTGGGAATTCTGCTTAGTTACCATTGAGATTGCCGTCTTTGTTGGTCACAAAACGATGGGCAACGGTTTCCGGTTGGATCGCAGACAGCACCACATGGCTGGAATCGGTGATAATGACTGCTCGCGTCCGACGACCGTAGGTAGCATCAATCAGTTGTCCCCTTTCCTTCGCATCCGCAATGATCCGCTTGATGGGGGCCGATTCGGGACTCACGATGGCCACGACCCGATTAGCCGACACAATATTGCCAAAACCGATGTTAATGAGTTGTATATCCATAATTGGGGTCATCCGATGCAGTTAAGCGAACCATTTTGCCCACAAAAAGCAAACTTTAGTGAAATTTGCCAACGGAGCTTTGCTGAGCGCCATTGTCCCAGTCTTCTGGAATCCCGAGGTCTTGACCTCTACCCCAAGATAGATTACTAGCCTATGACCGTCCGTAAAAGAGGCGTTAATCAAGTTATTGAGTCAATTTCAGGGCCTTTGGGCGGTTTTTAGAAACCTATCCCTAGGAATCTTTCTCTAGCAACCGGGAAGGCTGGAAACGACGCTGGGTTTCGAGGTAAACCAGGAGAGCGTTAATATCCGCTGGGTTAACACCGCCAATACGAGCGGCCTGACCAAGGGTGAGGGGGCGGACTTGGCTCAACTTTTCCCGTGCTTCCATGGAAAGGGTCGCGATGGCCATGTAGTCTAGCTGGGCCGGGAGGGCGCGGTGGCTTTGGCGACTGATTTGCTCAATTTGAGTTTCTTGACGCTTGATGTAGCCCGAGTACTTGATTTCGATTTCTACCCCTTCCTTTTCCGTGGCCGTTAAATCCGCTTTACCCAGGCCATAGTGTTCTAAATCTTCGTAATGAAAACCGGGCCGCCGGAGCAGATCCGCTAACACAATAGATCCTTTGATGCGTTGTTGGGTGTCCGCCGCAATGGTCTGGCCCAGGGGGTCTTGTTCCTTGATGCGAGTACTGTAGAGTCGCTCTTTTTCTGCTGTGATCTGGGCCTGTTTGGCTTGGAATAATTGCCAACGGCGGTCATCGATCAGGCCCAGACTGCGGCCCAGGGGGGTCAGACGTTGATCGGCATTATCAGAACGCAGGATTAGGCGATATTCCGAGCGGCTGGTTAACATCCGGTAGGGTTCTCGCAAATCCTTGGTGCAGAGGTCATCGATTAGAGTCCCCAGGTAGCTTTCTTCTCGGGTAAACACCTGGAGGGCCTGCCCTTGACAGTAGCGAGCGGCGTTAATCCCCGCCACAAGACCCTGGGCGGCGGCCTCTTCATAGCCCGTGGTGCCATTGAGTTGGCCCGCACAAAAGAGTCCCGCAATTTTTTTCGTCATTAAGCTGGGATAGCATTGGGTGGCTGGCAGGTAATCGTATTCCACCGCATAGGCCGGGCGGAGCATGACGCAACTTTCTAGCCCCGGTAGGGTTTGCAGCATGGCCAGTTGAATGGATTCCGGTAGGCCGGTGGAAAAGCCCTGGATGTAGAGTTCTGGAATGTCTCGCCCCTCGGGTTCAATGAAGATCTGATGGCTTTCCTTATCGGCGAAACGGACAATCTTATCCTCGATGGAGGGACAGTAGCGAGGGCCCTTGGAATCGATAAAGCCACCGTAGATGGGCGAGAGATGTAGGTTATCTCGAATAAGTTGGTGGGTCTTCGCCGTCGTGCGGGTCAGGTAACAATTCATCTGCTCGCGCTCAATCCAGGCCTCGGGATCAAAGCTAAACCAACGTACCGCCTCATCAGGGGGCTGGGGTTCGAGACGACTGTAGTCCACGGAGCGTTTATCCACTCGCGCCGGAGTTCCTGTTTTCAAGCGGCCCGTTTCAAAGCCCAAATCCTGTAATGTTTCTGTCAGGCCCACTGCCGCAAATTCTCCGGCCCGACCAGCCGGCATGGATTTATTGCCAATCCAAATTTTGCCACCGAGAAAAGTGCCAGTGGTTAGTACTACGGCAGAAGCCTGGAAGCAAGTACCAAAGTAGGTTTGCAAGCCAACGATCTCATCCTGAGTACCCAAAATCAGATCCGTCACCATGCCTTCCCGCATCGAGAGATTGGGCTGGTTTTCCACAATGGTTTTCATGATGGCGCTGTATTCCCGTTTATCAGTTTGGGCCCGAAGCGCCCAGACGGCAGGGCCGCGGGAAATATTCAACACCCGTTTCTGGAGGTAGGTGCGGTCAGCCATTTTGCCAATCTCTCCCCCCAGAGCATCGACTTCGTGGGTCAATTGGGACTTGGCCGGGCCCCCCACCGCTGGATTACAGGGTTGCCAAGCAATTTTATCCAGATTCAGAGTCAACAGGAGAGTGCGACATCCCAACCGTGCCGCCGCCAAGGCCGCCTCACAGCCTGCATGGCCTGCGCCGACCACGATCACATCAAAATGGTCTTGAAAATCTACCGGTGCTCGCAGTGTCATCGCCAGTGTGCCTAACCTGAATTAGCAAAATTATTGAGAAGCTTCAGCCTTCTATCCTAACAGGTCATTTCCGGATGGCTGGCTAACCTTTCTGACTGGAGTCTGCCAAGACAAGCCGGCGTATCCCGCCAAATGTTACGATTTATTGACCTATTTCCCCTGGGGATGGAACATCTTTTACCCTTTTTGCGACACAACCAATTAATTCTTGGAATACTTTGGAATACTGCTGGTTACAACAATACGTCTCGTTCAGCAACCTAAAATAGACCTTGTTTTTTGCAAGCCGTCACCCCATGATGGCTTGTCAGGGCAATGTCTCGGTTGACGATTTTGAGTTCCTGTTGTTGTGTATTGATGGTGCTATAACCTAATCTAGCCCTTGTAAGATCTATCCCCCTTTTATCTATTCAAATCAGTGGACGGTAATCATGATTTTGACCAAGCTTAAGGATTTCGTCGGCATTAGCGAACACGACGAATACGAAGAAGACTACGAAGAGATGGACTGGCAACAGAACCAGGCCCAGGCCCCAACTCCCACCCCTAGCGTTGCGCCGACCGAGGAAGCCCCCGCGCCCCGTCGCCAGAACCGTGAGCCTTTAAACCTAACAAATGAACCCTCCCTGGGAACAGGAGCAAGAAATAACGTGATTGGTATGCCTGGTATTAATAATAACGTTGCTGAAGTTGTCGTCGTTGAGCCTCATTCCTTTGACGAAATGCCCCAGGTCATTAAGACCCTCAAGGAACGGAAATCCGTGGTTCTGAACCTCAATATCATGAATCCAGAAGAGGCCCAGCGGGCTGTTGATTTTGTGGCTGGCGGAACCTACGCCATTGATGGCCACCAAGAACGTATCGGAGAAAGCATTTTTCTCTTCACACCGAGTTGCGTCAAAGTAAGCACTTTAGCGGGAACGGTTCATGAAATGACGGAATCGGCCCCGGCTCCTTTGCGAAATAATACGATGCCCAGTCCCTGGGGCCTAGATACTAGTCGTCTGGCGCAGTAGGCCGCCCTTCCGATGATCTGCCCGGTTGCGTTTCCTGACTAAACTGGGCGTAACTTCTGGGTTATGTTTTGTAACGAAAGCCTTGAAGTAATTGTTTTTTGTTCAATACACTAAAACAGAACAACAAACCCTAGGGGTTAGGGGGCCAGCGAATGGGTCTTTTTCCCTCATCCCGTGGTGTTTGCTTTCTTGTGTCTGTATTTAACGCTCTGTGTCTATTCAACTGGGTATTATCGGTGGGGGCATTATGGCCGAGGCTATTTTGTCCCGTCTTCTAGATCAAAAAATTTATTCTGCACATCAGGTTCTGGTGAGTGATCCCCAACCCCAACGCCGGGATTATCTCCAGCACACCTACCAGGTTCAGGTTTCTGAAGATAACCAAGAGGCAGCCAATGCTAGCGAGGTGGTTCTGCTGGCCATTAAACCTCAGGTGCTTGACCGAGTAGTAGCCGGCCTGGCCGGGAGCCAACAAAAGCCTCTGATTATCTCGGTACTAGCAGGGGTCCCTATTAGCCGTCTGGACTATGGCTTTCCCGACCACCCCATTATTCGGGCCATGCCCAATACCCCGGCCACGGTGGGGGCCGGTATGACAGCCCTCGCCTTAGGAAAACTGGTGGAGGCACAGCATGCGACCCTGGCCAAGTCCCTTTTTGGGGCCGTTGGTCAAGTGGTAGAGGTTCCCGAATCTTTGATGGATGCGGTGACGGGCCTTTCTGGGTCTGGCCCGGCTTTTGTGGCCATGATGGTCGAGGCTCTGGCTGATGGGGGTGTGGGCGTGGGTTTACCTCGTAGCATCGCCCATACGTTGGCCCTGCAGACGGTTTTGGGAACTGCTCAGCTTTTACAGGAGACGGGGCGTCACCCAGCGGAACTGAAGGATCAAGTGACCAGCCCCGGTGGTACAACCATTGCGGGCGTAACAGTACTGGAAAAAATGAGCTTTCGGGCCGCCTTGATCGAAGCGGTTCGAGCGGCCTGGCGACGGGCCCAGGAACTGGGTAAAAAATAGGCCTTGCCTGGAGTCCTCGCTATCTATGCAACCCTGGCTCAAGACCTTGACCGCATCCGTGATGGATCTGCGAGCGCCCCAACGATTTTCTGGCTTCTATTTGAGCCGACAGCAATGGCTGAGAATTGCTATTTTGATGATCGGCGATTTAGGGGCCTTAGTCCTAGCCTGGAATGGCGCCCGCTATCTCAATCATTTTTATTCTCCTCCCCCTCCCCAACTCGTTTGGTGGACTTGGCTCGGTCTGCCCAGTTTGTTCTGGTGCTTTGCTTTCCTTACCCTTCTCTGCTTTGCCTACGGAGGCCTCTATCGTCCTACTGCTCGAGGTCAGAACTATATCCGCCTGGCCCAGCTGGTGAGCTTAGTCTTTCTGCTGGTTCTTGTTCTGAACTACTTCTACGATCCCAGCTTGGATCCACCCCGTTCTCTTTTCTTTACAGCCTGGGGAGGCAGTATCCTGCTGGTTTTAGGCGCCCGCATTATTACTAGCCTGATCCTGAGCCAACTCCAACGACGACAGGCCCCCATCCCTGTTTTTTTAATTGCATCCTCGGCTCGTCTGCGGCAATTAATCACCATTCTCGAAAAACGTTCCCATTACCAGGTGGTCGGCAGTGCCCTCGCCTCCACAGCCCACAGTCCACATACATTACGGTGTATTCTCCGCTCCCAGGCTCTAGAGGTGCTAGTAGAAGACCTGCCCAAGACCAATTTGGCCTCGACCCTCTACTGGAATCTGCGCCGCCAAGGGATTGCTCTCCGTCTCCTCCCCTCCAGTCGAGAAATTCTCTATCGTCGCGGGCTGCCAGAAATTTTTGCGGGCTTACCCACCCTGCGGGTCGAACTTCCATTGTTGATTGGTTTGGATTATCGCCTTAAACGAGTCTTGGATTATGTTGCGGCCAGTTTGGGCTTGCTCTTGCTAGCACCACTTCTTTTAGCAATCATCCTGGCCATTAAGATGAGTTCCCCTGGGCCAGTTTTTTTTCGTCAGGAACGGGTCGGTCTACAGGGTAAAGTCTTTCAGATGTGGAAATTTCGGACGATGGTGCCCAATGCGCCCCAACTCCAAGCCCAGCTTGAATCGGCTAACGAAAGTGATGATGGCGTGATGTTCAAATTAAAAAAAGATCCCCGTATTATTCCCATTGGCCATTTTCTGCGCCGGACTAGCTTGGATGAATTTCCCCAATTGTTTAATGTGCTGAGTGGCGACATGAGCTTGGTCGGTCCTAGGCCATTACCTATTCGCGATGTCGAACATTTTGATGCCTGGCATCACATTCGTCATCAGGTCATACCAGGAATCACCGGCCTGTGGCAAATTTCAGGGCGCTCAGACATTGGTGGCTTCAATGATGTAGCTCGTCTAGATTTGTACTATATTGACAACTGGTCGCTGAATTTAGACTTGGACATTTTAGTAGAGACCATTCGCATTATTCTCTTTGGCCGTGGCGCCTACTAGGGCCTGTCTAGGGATGGATACTGCCATCGGGCATCACTGCATCGGTGAGATCGATTTCAATGATTTGACTGTTTGTAAAATTGGTATTGCGCAGGTCAGCCCCCCGGAGGTTGGCTTCCACTAGATTAGCCCCCTGGAGATTGACCTTGGCCAAGCGGGCCCGTTGTAGCGTGGCATAGTCAAGGATGGCATTGGTCAGGGCCACCCGTTGCAGAATAGCGCCCTGTAAACAAGCACCCTGGAGATTAATGCGATTGGTAGCCTCTGCGCTTTGGGTATCGATGGCCGACCAATTGACTGCACTAAGATTAATTTCCCGCATAATCGCTCGGGCTAAATCCGCCCCCTTGAGGTTAGATTGGCTGAGGTTGGCCCCCTGGAATAACGTATCCTGTAGATCACCGCCGTGGAGTTGGCAAAAGCTCAGATCGGCTTTGTAGAGGTTGGCATGGTTCAACTTGGCCCCCCGGAGATCGGCATTGCTCAGGTCGGCTCGGCTGAGATCGGCTCCAGATAAATCCACCCCACTGAGATCGGCCCCACTGAGGTCAGCTCGCATCAGATTAGCGCCACTGAGGTTTACTCCCTGGAGTTTGGCCTGGCAGAGCATGGCTCCTTGCAGATTTACATCCGTTAGCTTGGCCTGTTTTAGGTTGGCATAACAGAGATTTGCATTGATCAGTTGAGCAGAATTGAGGTCGGCCCAGCTTAAATCCGCAGAGCTAAGATCTGTCCCCCGTAGATCGGCCCCGACGAGCTGGGTACTCATCAGCCGGGCGTGGGCAAAGTCCGTGCGATTCAAATTACTGTGACGTAGGCAACATCCACAGAGATTAGCCCATTCCAAGGATGCCCGGCTAAAGTTAATATCCGTGAGATCGGCATTGAGAATTTCTACATGCTGGAGGTCTAGACGACTAAAGTCCCGTTGACCCTGGCTATAGTGCCACAGCAATTGCTCGATTTCCATAGTCGGGAGATGGAGTGTGAGGAATAGTGATCTAGCGGCCTAGGCTGTTTGCCAATGTAGGTAGGGAAGGGCCTGGGCCGTAGTGGTAATAGCATCTTGGTGCTGCAGCAGTTGGCCACAACTATCCCATTGACCACTTAACAACATTTGACGAGGGCCTTCTGGCATGGTGATAGCCAGGGCCTGGTCACCGTAGCGGACTTCTAAATTGGCTAAATCCAGAGTCACTTTGGCCTGGGGATGATCGTTGATATAGGCCTGCAGGGCCTTGATGGCTGAGGGATCCGCTGTAACGCAGGGTACGCCATTGGCCACACAGTTACCAAAGAAGATTTCGGCAAAGCTTTCTCCAATCAGGCCCTTAATGCCCCACTTGATCAGGGCCTGGGGAGCATGTTCGCGGCTGGAACCACAGCCGAAATTCGCATTGACCACCAGAATCGTGGCCCCCTGATACTGTGGCAGGTCAAAGGGGTGCTGGCCCTGGCGTTGGTGGCGGTCATCGGCAAAGACCTGTTCCCCTAGACCATCAAAAGTGACACAGCGTAGGAAACGAGCCGGAATGATGCGGTCGGTATCAATATCACCCCCTTCGAGGGGAAGGGCAGGGCCGGTTAGAGATCGGACTTGACTCATCGGTATATTTACGGGAAGCGTTTGCTTTTCCCATCATACCCCCGGCCCTATCATTCCCTGGCTTGGCAGTGACGCTCTCCAACAACAAACCTCCCTACATCGGTCAGGGAGGCGTTGAAGATTCGGGACGTTAAGGCTACTGCAAGGATTGGAAAGTCCGGTAGCCTTGCTCAGGATCGTAGAGATGACACTGGTCGGTAATTTGCTTCATCAAGGCCCAGCTAAAGCGGCGCTCATGGATGACCTCTCCCCAATTTTGGCGAATACTGGCATGGGCCTTGCGCAGATTGTAGGAAGGAATGCCCACGGAAAGATGGTGGGGTATATGGACATTAATGTCGTGGCAGAGAATTTCCACCCAGCGGGGGTAGTCGCAATGAACGGTTCCCTTGAGTTGGGCCTCCCCTGCACTCCAGTTCGCAATCGGCTGAAAGTGGATTTCGGGGATCGTATGGTGAACCAGTGTAAATGTACTCATCCAGAAGTGGTACACCAGCCAGGGCATAAGCCAGAATTTAACTAGGCCCCACCAGCCGGTCGTCAGTACTAATACTGGGAAGAAAACAGCCCCAAAGATGATCACGACGGCCATGGAAAAAACGGCTTTAGAGCGGTCGCGTTCATTAAAATTAGCGGGCTTGAAGTGGAGCAGGGCCCAGTGAAAAATAGAGCCAATCCACCAGAGCCGGCCGCGAATGGCCCGGTAAAAAAGACGCACGGAAGGATTCGCTGTTTGAAAGGCTTCGGGAGTCCAAGCATCCCAAGCATTATCCACTTCCAGCTTATTGGTGTGGAGGTGATGGTGGTCGTGGAGCAAACGCCAGCAGTGGAAGGGATAGATCAAGGGCAAAAAGAAAATATGGCCCACCACGTCATTGACCCAGCGGCGTTTCGCAAAGGAGCGATGCCCAGCGTCATGGCCAATCACAAACCAACCAGTAAGGGCCGTTCCCGTAAAAATCCAGGTGAAGGGTAGGCAGTACCAAGGAAGGTAGATAATGCCCAAATAACCGACGACCGCGGCGGTGACGCTGAGCAGGACTTTCAGCCAGGCCTGGCGGCTATCTTTTTCAAAACATTCGCGGGGAATGGTTTTAACAATATCTTTGAGTTGAAGGTTGGAACTCTCCGGAGAAGGAGTCGTGCTATTCAACCATTCAGTCGTTGCAGTCATGAAGGAAACCAAACGTGAGGTTTATAGGAAGGGGTTTGGAACTTAACGCCACCTGCTTCAGTGTCCGAGGCCAGCAAGTAGACCTAAATCCAAGGGCCGGTTCTTAAGTTGAGGCCCTGAGTCCACTTGCGTTTTCTTAGAACAACTTAACAAACCTTCATTTTTATACCATGTCCCCGTTGGTTCTGCGGTGATTTTCTGGCAATGATTAGGTATTCTTACCTGTTCTGTCTGGGGAACCTTGTCAGCCTAATTGAGGCCTCAGAGCCACGGGTAAGCTTGCTGATACGATAGGGAAGCAATATTTTCCTGGTTGGATGCGTGGCTCAGGTTGTTATTGAAAATCTCTATAAAAGTTTTCCCCAACGAGTTGGCCAAAAACTAGCTCCAGCTCAAGAAGGCACGGTTAATGTGCTCCGGGCCATTAATTTAAGCATTGATGATGGGGAATTTATGGTGCTGGTCGGCCCTTCCGGCTGTGGCAAAAGCACCCTCCTCCGCTTGATTGCCGGCCTAGAAGAGATTACCGCCGGTAATATTTTTGTGGGGGAACGGCTGGTGAATACGATACCGCCCAAAAATCGGGACATTGCCATGGTCTTCCAGAGCTATGCCCTCTATCCCCACCTCAGCGTTTACGACAACATTGCCTTTGGCCTGCGCCGCTCTGCAACTCAACCCCGGTCGGGTTTACCTCGCTGGCTAGACCAGGGCCTGCGGGGAGCGACGGGATTTTTACCCCCATATCTGCGCTATCGTTCAGTCCAGGAAAGACAAATGGCCCAACAGGTACAAGCCGTAGCCCAGCGTCTCCAGATTGAGGGCCTGCTCAATCGTTTTCCCAAACAACTCTCCGGGGGCCAAAAACAACGGGTGGCCCTGGGCCGGGCCATTGCCCGCAATCCCCAGGTCTTTTTGATGGATGAACCCCTCTCCAACCTGGATGCCAAATTGCGAGCCGAAACCCGCAGTCAGATCGTCACCCTCCAGCGGCAGTTGGGCATTACCACCATCTACGTCACCCACGACCAAACTGAGGCCATGACCATGGGCCATCGTATTGCCGTCATGAACCAGGGGGTGATTCAACAACTGGCCACGCCCCTAGAGCTCTACCGTCAGCCCACCAATCGGTTTGTGGCAGAGTTCATTGGTTCACCGCCGATGAATTTTTTCAACGTCCGAGTTGAAGCGCCGACTCAACTCCGCCATTCGAGTTTTAGTCTGGCCCTGGGAGAGGATTGGGCTCCGCTGGTGCGCCCCTACGACGACCGTTCCCTTTGGTTGGGCATCCGCTCAGAGCATTTTTCCTTAGCCGCCCCAGAAGAAGCCAACACCCTCGCAGTCGTGGTGGATTTGGTGGAGGCCCTGGGCAATGATACTTACATCCTGGCTCATCTTATCGCTGATCCAACAGTCACCCTCCAGGCCCGTTTATCGCCGGAACAAACTGTACGGATAGGTGAACACCTCAACCTGGCCATTGCCTCAGATAAAATTCACCTTTTTGACTATAAGACTGAACAATCCCTCAGGGCCATCTAGCGGCAAGACAGCCAAGAATACCCTGACGGTCACAGGCCTGGGCCAATTGCAGAATGGTTTGGCCGGTTTTCGGTTCTTGCCAATCCGGAGCGATCTCCGCTAGGGGAATCAGCACAAAAGCCCGCTCTATGAGAAAAGGATGGGGAATCGTTAGGGTCGGACTTTGGTGTTGCCGCTGGCCGTAGAGGAGGAGGTCTAAATCCAAGGTGCGGGGCCCCCATTTTTCGGTACGAACCCGGCCAAATTGCTGTTCGATGGACTGGAGTCTGGCCAGGAGAATTTCGGGGTTAAGCTCGGTTTCCAGAACCGCACAACCATTGAGATAATTTGGCTGTTGCGGCCCCACCGGAAGGGTTTCATACCAGGCCGACACTGCTATCAAGTGCAGATCTGGTACTTGGGCCAGTTGGCTTAAGCTCTGCTCTAGGATTTGTTGAGATGGCCCTAAATTACTGCCCAAGCCGATGGCTACTGGGGTCATGGTTCAAAACGGAGGGCCTTCCCCCGGACTTGATCATGGAATTGGCCGCGGTTATAGGCCACTTGGCCATTGACCAAGGTCATTACTGGCCACCCCGTTAGATTCCACCCCTCAAAGGGACTCCAGCCGCACTTGGTTTGGAGTTCTTCCCGCAGGACAGGGTGATAGGTTTCCAGATCTACTAAAACCAAATCTGCATCATAGCCCACAGCAATTTTACCCTTGTTAGGAATACCATAAGCCTCGGCGACGGCACTTGCCATCCAGCGACTCACCTGGGCTAGGCTACAGCGACCTTTCTTGGCCTGGGTTAACATTACTGGCAAAGCGGTTTCGACTCCCGGCATTCCCGAGGGAGACTGGGGATAGGGTTTGGCCTTTTCCTCTAGAGTATGGGGCGCATGATCCGTGGCAATAAAATCAATTACTCCATCCAGCAGGGCCTGCCAGAGTACTTCATTATTTTCAGGAGAGCGGAGGGGCGGATTCATCTGGGCCAAGGTGCCAATCCGAGCATAGTCGTTAGTATTCAAAAGAAGATGCTGGGGCGTTACTTCCGCCGTAACCCAGGCTGGTTTATGTCCCCGTAGGTATTCGGCCTCGATGCCCGTGGAGAGGTGGAGAATATGGAGGCGACGTTGATACTTTTCTGATAATTTCAGGGCCAATTGGGTTGCATTAAGAGCCGCTATTTCATCTTGAATTTGGGAGTGCACCGCCGGATCGTTGTTGCCCGTAAAGAGCTTACGCCGCTCTAAAATACGTCCTTGGTCTTCGGCATGGACGGCAATCAGCCGGGTTCCCTGGGCAAAAATTGGCTCTAAAAATTCTTCAGTACTAACCAACAGGGCCCCGTGGGAAGATCCCATGAAGATCTTGATACCACAGGTGGGCTGGGCCTCGCGCAGATCGGGTAAATTATCCGGTGTAGCCCCGATAAAGAAGCCATAATTGACTAAGGACTTGGCGGCAGCCCGGGCCAATTTATCATCAAGGGCTGCTTGGGTAATGGTTAGAGGATTAGTGTTGGGCATTTCCAAAAAGGAAGTCACCCCGCCTCGGGCACAGGCCCGGCTGGCCGTACTCAAATCTTCTTTATGTTCTAGGCCGGGTTCTCGAAAATGCACTTGGGGATCGATCACGCCCGGTAGGAGGGTCAGACCCTGGGCCTCGATACATTCACCAGTCTCAGGGGCCGCCAGATGCGGCGCAATGGACTGGATCACACCATCCGCCAATAGAACATCCCCAGTCATTAATTCGCCATCGGGGAGTAAAATTTGTGCCTGCTGAATTAGACAGGAATGATTCATGGCCAGGGCCTCCAGAAACAATTGTCACCATGTTCCATTATGGCCTAAAGAGTGTTGGGTCTAGGGCATGTTATCAATCGCTTCAAATGGAGACAACAAAAAAATCATGATAACCCCTGATTTCTTAATTAAGAAATAAACAGTAGTAACAACTTAACAACATTCTCTGCATGTTGACCAATGGAAGAAATTTGCCAGCAGATGATACCCATCGTCGGATTAATCTTTATTCAGGCCCCGACATCAAAAAGTAAGTGGTTAATTTCGTTGATATTGACATGAAAGTTCTTCTTGACAGACGTCGATTATAGTTCCCACAAGTCATCAATCTATCCTAAGACGCAAAGAGAGATTTCCCTCGTCAAAGACTGTCTAGATTGTGATTTTAACAAGACTATTTAATTACTTGGGTTCTATTTAATGACTAGAATCTTTTATTGAATCAAGGGCGTTTACTTAACGAATAGTCACAATTACCGAATGGTCAGGGTTCTTTGCAACAATAAATTCAGCAATACTCCACAGCGTATCGAAAGTCACCGTTATGCCAGACTCTACCATTGAATCTATCCTCCACGAAGAACGACTGTTTGAACCACCGGCTCCCTTCTCCGACCAGGCCTATGTGCGTAGCCGCCGCGAATACGAGCAACTCTACAGTAAAGCAACGGCAAACCCGGAACGATTTTGGGCCGAACAGGCCGAGCAAGAACTGCACTGGTTCAAGAAATGGGACACTATCCTCGACTGGCAACCGCCCTTTGCCAAGTGGTTTGTCGGGGGACAATTGAATATTTCTTACAACTGCCTAGACCGTCATCTCACCACCTGGCGACGGAATAAAGCCGCCATCATTTGGGAAGGAGAACCGGGGGACTCCCGCACCCTTACCTACGGCGAACTCCACCGCGAAGTTTGTCTCTTTGCCAATGCCATGAAACAGTTGGGCATCCAAAAAGGTGACCGGGTGGCCATCTATATGCCGATGATTCCCGAAGCGGCCATTGCCATGCTCGCCTGTGCACGGATTGGGGCTCCCCATAGTGTGGTTTTTGGCGGGTTTAGCTCGGAGGCCCTGCGCGACCGGCTGGTGGATGCCCAGGCTAAGTTGGTCGTTACCGCCGATGGTGGGTTTCGCAAAGATAAGGTTATTGCCCTCAAGGAACAGGTGGATTTAGCGCTGGAGCACGGGGCGCCTTCGGTGGCCAATGTGCTGGTGGTGGAACGCACCAAGGCCCCGGTCACGATGGTACAGAGCCGGGATCATTGGTGGCACGACCTGAAAAGCCAGGTGACGGCCGATTGTCCTGCGGAGCCGATGGAGAGTGAAGATATGCTCTTTATTCTCTACACCTCCGGCAGTACAGGAAAACCAAAGGGCGTCGTCCACACCACCGGCGGCTATAACCTCTATACCCACCTCACCACCAAATGGATTTTTGATCTCAAGGATACCGATGTCTATTGGTGTACCGCCGACGTGGGTTGGATTACGGGCCATAGTTACATTGTTTACGGGCCGCTTTCCAATGGCGCAACAACGGTTATGTACGAAGGGGTTCCCCGGCCCTCGAATCCCGGCTGTTTTTGGGATGTGATCGAAAAGTATGGGGTGAATATTTTCTATACGGCCCCAACGGCCATCCGGGCATTTATTCGTATGGGGGAAGAGATTCCCAACGCCCGCAACCTTTCCTCCCTACGTCTACTGGGAACCGTGGGAGAACCGATTAACCCTGAGGCCTGGATGTGGTACCACCGCGTTATTGGCAAGGAACGCTGTCCCATTGTGGATACCTGGTGGCAAACGGAGACCGGCGGCATTATGATTACCCCACTGCCGGGAGCCACGGCAACGAAACCCGGCTCCTGTACCCGGCCCTTTCCTGGCATCGTGGCCGATGTTGTCGATCTAGAGGGCCAACCCGTGGCCGATAATCAGGGAGGCTATTTGGTGATCAAACATCCCTGGCCCAGCATGATCCGCGATGTCTATGGCGATACCAATCGTTTCCGTCGTACCTACTGGGAACACCTCACCACTGCCGACGGCCAACCCCTCTACTTTGCTGGGGATGGGGCCCGTCGAGACAGCGATGGTTACTACTGGGTCATGGGCCGGGTAGATGATGTCATTAGTGTTTCGGGCCACCGCTTGGGCACCATGGAAATTGAATCGGCCCTGGTCTCTCATACTTCCGTGGCCGAGGCCGCCGTGGTCGGCCGCCCCGATGACCTGACGGGAGAAGCCATTTTTGCCTTTGTCGTGCTGGATAGTCAGCAGGCCCCCAGTGAGGCATTAGCCCAGGCCTTGAAACAGCATGTCATCCAAGAGATTGGGGCCATTGCTCGGCCGGCAGAAATCCGTTTTACCGATGCCCTGCCCAAAACCCGTTCAGGTAAAATCATGCGTCGTTTATTGCGTAGTTTAGCAGCCGGCCAGGAAATTTCTGGGGATACATCTACCCTTGAAGACCGTACTGTTTTAGATAAACTGCGGGGCGGCAATTAGTCAATTCGTTAATCGTTAACGTTGTCGACGAGTCCCTCAGTTCAGATCAATTGAGGGACCGGAAGTCAACCCCTATTAGTGACAAAATTCGCTAGGGCCGTTTCAGCAGCATACAAAGAAGCACTGGTATCCCCAAAAGGAGCCAACCAGTTACGGCCGAAGATTTCATTGCTTGGGCCAGAGGTAGCCTGGCGTTCTAGAGGCGTATCAATCGCTTGGCTAATCAAATCAGCGCTAGCTATCTTATTGCGAATAACTTTAAGATCCTGATTGTCTCCTGGCTGTGTTCCATTACTGGCCCCTAAAGCCACGGCCAAAGCAAAATTGACTGGTGTGACTTGGTTCCGATCCAACAGGCCTGTCCAGAAGTCCCACCCCCCTTGTTCTGGATCTCGGTTAAAAGCCAGGTCATAAACTTTTCTGACCTTTTCTCGGTTACTCAAGGCCCCATAAAGACGGTCGGCTTCACTGCCGGGCGCGGGATTACCAAAGGCATTGGCCAGGGTTTCAAATTCAGGACTCCCAAAGACAACCTGCTGAGAACCGAAGACTTGATTCCAAAAGGCTAGGCCACCGGGATCACCAGGCCGGCCGTAGTAGGCGACGTAGGCAATCTGGACAGTTCCCCCTGTCAACACGAGGGGATTGGTGGGAGTATCATCCTGTTCAATAGTGCCAACGGCCTGGTTGTTGGACAAGACAGCGCCTACGGGATTGCTCAGTTTGAACAAAAAGGTTTCACTGTCTTCGTTTCTGGTATCGCCCATAATCGGCACATTAATTTGACCGATAAGTTGGCCGGCGGGAATGGTCAGGGTGCCATTGGTAGCGGTGTAATCAGCGGGATTATTGGGAGTAGCGATATCGCTAGGGGTAGCGGTATGGTCGGCAGGAGTGGCAGTGGAGTAGCTGACAGTCACGGTCTGAGCACTAGCCTGGGACAGAGTGACATTAAAGGTCAGGTTTTTAGTACCACTATTACCTTCACGGGTAGCGGCATCTTGAATACTGAGATTAGGAATCACAAAGTCATCATTCTGAATGGTTCCCGTGACTGCCGTTGTTGTCCCAATGGTATAACCCGTTCCAGTCGCTAAAGTAAGGGAAACCGTTTCATCGGGCTCAATAATGCTATCGGCAATAGGGGCAAGGGCCAGCGTGGTGATGGATGTATTAGCCGCAAAGGTAATACTACCAGGAAGTGTGGCATAGTCCAGGCCATTGGTGGCGGTACCGGCAATGGTATAAGTAACAGTTAGGGGGTTTGTGGTTGAGCCAGTCCGCGTGAAAGTATAGAAGAGACTGATACCCTTATCTTCTAGAACACTATTAGACGAAATTGATACATTAATAATAGGTGAATCATCATTTTGAATAGTAGAGGTAATTGCCTGAGAAGTTCCCACGCTGTAACCATTACCAGGAGCGAGAGTCAGCGTAACAGTTTCATCTGGTTCAATGGTGCTATCGGGAGTGGGGTCAATGGTGACGGTTGCGGCGGCTGACCCAGAGATAAAGGTGACACTACTGCCGATATTGGCGTAGTCGTTGCCATTGGTGGCTGTCCCTCCAATGGTGTAGTTAACCGTGAGGGAATTGGTGAGATCTCCGCTACGAGTGAAGGTATAAGTCAGATTTCCTGTTCCATCTTCAGTCACACTGCTGAGACTAACGGCTAGAGTAATCGTCGGCAGGGCCACTGCATCATCATTTTGAATCGTGCCTGTGACAGCCGTTGTAGTGCCGATGGTGTAGCCTGTTCCGGCCGCAAGCGTTAGGGAAACGGTTTCATCCGGTTCAACGGTGCTGTCTGGGGTTGGGTTAACCGTAACTGTTGCTGCTGCAGAACCGGGTTGGAAGATGACATTAGTTCCAAGGTTGGCGTAGTCGTTACCATTCGTTGCAGTACCACTGATGCTGTAGTTAACCGTGAGAGAGTTTGTTAGATCTCCGGTGCGAGTGAAAGTATAGACCAAGTTAGGAGTACCATCTTCTGTCACACTGCTGGGACTAACGGCCAGGGTAATCGTCGGCAGGGCCACTGCATCATCATTTTGAATCGTGCCAATAACCGCGTTAGTAGTACCAATGCTGTAGCCTGTTCCGGCCACTAAAGTAAGGGAAATGGTTTCATCCGGTTCAACCGTGCTATCTGGGGTTGGATTAACCGTAACTGTTGCTGTTGCAGAACCGGGTTGGAAGATGACATTAGTTCCAAGGTTGGCGTAGTCGTTACCATTCGTTGCAGTACCACCGAGGCTGTAGTTGACCGTGAGAGAGTTTGTTAGATCTCCGGTGCGAGTGAAAGTATAGACCAAGTTAGGAGTACCATCTTCGGTCACACTGCTGGGACTAACAGCCAGGGTAATTGTTGGTAAAGGGGCCAATACCGTAAAGGTTTTAGTAAAACTATTATTGGCATTATTGGATTCAGGTTCCTGATTGAGGTAATCGGCTTCTAAGATCAGAGTATGACTGCCCGCACTCAAAGGGCCAATCTGATAATCCGTCACAGAAGTGTAGAAATTGACATCTAAGGGCGGACTGGTTGACCAAGTATTAATGGCGACACCATCCAAAAATAATCGAGTACTAAAGCTATTGGCTGTTGCCTGAGAACCCTGATTTAAAACAGCCCAGTCAATGTATAAAGTATCCGGTGTTAAAATTTGGGATGCACTGGTGGACGTTCCTGTCGTTGTTGAAAGAACAATTCGGTCATCCCAATCGATTGGCTGATAAGGAACTAAATCGGGTAAGTTATTGGGATTGCCACTACTATCAATAATGGCAAAATTACTTGCTTGTAATGGTTGGTTGCTAAAAACCGTAATTTGATTGTTATTACCCAAGTCAATCAACGAGAAGAAAATGCCTGGTTGAATTTGGCCGCTATTGGTGATGGCGTTTAATAATTGAGTGCTAGAACTAAAGCCGTAGGCAATATCAATTTCGAGTAAATCTTGACCAACAATAAAAAGATTATCGACTTTCCCCACTGTATCCAGGCCACTACCGAGGAAAAAGCGAAAGCGGTCATTCCCAGCCCCGCCGAGAAGAATGTCACTGTCAGCGCCGCCCTCTAAAGTATCGTTGCCGTCTCCGCCTATCAGTTGGTCAACACCATTACCACCGCGTAGCAAAGTATTGCCTAATCCATAGCCTGCATCGTAGAGATAATCATCTCCATCACCACCCTCTAGGGTATCGTTGCCGTTTCCGCCGTCTAAATAATCATTGCCCTCATTGCCAAATAGTTGGTCATCTCCATCGCCTCCAAAAAGATCATCATCTCCTGTCCCTCCGATGAGGGTGTCATTCCCCAAGCCCCCTTGAATAAGATCGTTCCCCCCCAGGCCATTAATCAGGTCGGCTTGGGCCGTGCCCTGAATCGTGTCGTTGCCTTCCGTTGGCGTGGCTAAGGTGTCATCATCCTGGATAGTGCCTATCACTGCTCCAGTTGTCCCCGCAATATAGCCAATGGTCACAGAGGAAAGTTGGAGAGAAACGGTTTCATTGCTTTCGGACGTACTATCTGCAATAGGGTCAATGAGTACTTGAGCGGTTGAGGCATTGGCCGCAAAGGTGACGTTGGTGGGAATCGTGGCGTAATCGGTTCCATTGGTAGCCGTTCCCCCAATCGTATAGTTTACGGTTAGAGAATTACTCAAATTTCCTGTACGAGTGAAGGTATAAACCAAATTAGCGGTGCCGTCCTCCAAAACATTGCTTGGATTTACGGCTAGGGTTACAGTCGGTAGCGTTGAGGTATTATCTTGAAACTGTAGAGAATAGATTTCTAATTTACTATCGAGGGTACTGTTGGTTGTGCCAAACCAAACAACCTTATTGCCAGAAATACGAGGGACAAATCTTCTAGCGACTGAATCTTTAACGCCGTTTGTTAGCTGTGTTGTGGTAGTGCCGTTATAGAGAAAGAGTTGGTCGTCTCCATCAACAAAGCTAGACCAAATAACATTACTGCCAGAAATATCAACAAAAAGCTCATTCCCAGAATTGTTAGTTAATTGAGTTGTTGTAGAGCCATTATAAAAATATACTTCTGGATCTGTTGTCTGGCCTGGGTTATTGTTGCTGGCTATCCAGACAATATTGTTACCAGAGATGGGAGAATAATTGAGGGGATTATTATTAGTAGTTGTTGCAAAAGTACTAGAGAAAGCCTCTGTTAGGTCGTTATCGGTTAATTGAACTGTAGTTGAACCGTTATACAAAAAAACTTCTGTATCATTTTCGCCTGTCTTTTTCCCTAGCCAGACAACATTATTGCCGGAGATATAGGGAAAAGAGTCGGCATAACTATTATTGGTTAACTGTATAATTTGAGTGCCATCATACAAGAAGATTTCACTGGTATTAATGTCATTGGGATCACTGAGGCCCATCCAAACAACTTTATTGCCTGAGATATGGGCAAGGACGTCAGAAAAATTGTTATTGGTTAGCTGGGTGACGGTCGAGCCATTGTATAAATAAATATCTGAATCATTGCCATTAACGCCTGTCCACACCACGTTATTACCAGAGATTGCTGGCAGGGCCGAATCAATATTACTATCACTCAACTGGGTGGTGGTTGAACCATTGTAGAGAAATATCTTAGAGGTAGCACCATCTTTGACACTCCAAACGAGGTTCCCCCCGGACAAAGCAAGAAGGGTGGCAACTTGATTCTGGGCTGTTTCTGCTGGAAATTGATATTGGGCCACTTGAGTGGTGCTAGACCCATTGTTAAAGTAAATTGTAAGGGTGGTTCCATCGACACTATACCAAGCAGTATTATTGCCAGAAACAATTGGGTCTATATCGGCAATATTATTGTTGGTGATTCGCGTAATTGGAGTTGTTGTAATTGCCATTGTTTACCTATCATTAACACTAATGTTTAGATTATTTATACTTTTTGGATTTATTTATGTAATCAATGTAATGACCGATGATTGGTCAAACCCAAAACTTAATATGGCCTACTCAGGCGTTTTCGTCATGCTTCCTCATTCATTGCCAATTATAATCAAGTCTCACTAACTTTGGGGCATTTTGAGCTTGAGCTTGCCCCAGTATTGTTAACAGTATCTATGACGTTGGTAGCGTTCTTTCTACCAAGGCTTCAAGTTAAAGCTACAGATTTTCCCCCTCCGTCACCTCCCCTTGTGAAGAGGAGGACGGGTAGGATCTAGTTGTATAGTTGGGCTTTAGAGCTCCGGAACCGTCCACCAACTGAGGGCATAGGCCTGATGGGAAAAGGGATTAGGGCCAGATGCATTGACCTGGATTTGATAGTGGCCAGTGCGGGGGACAGCACAAAAAAGATGTTCGACGTTATCAACACGACTGTTGGAAAGACAGACCGGCCAAGGGCCACCGGGATTATCCAGGTCGAGCAATTGTAGATCAAGGTTGTTTAATGGCTCAGCCTGAAAGTTTTCCCCTGGATCATATTCCTGATTATGGTTGGTATCCAGCAAGCGGACAGTCCTTTCCCAAACCAAGGTGACACTGACAAAACTGTCTCCTCGTAGCGACTGGGCCAACGTATAGTGAACCCTTGAGAGTCCATCGAGCTGGCCATAGTGCCAACCGAGGGGAGGAACGGGTGCAGTAGGAGGCCAGGAACCGGCCTGTAATTGCTGGAAAGCACGAAAAGCATTCAGTTGGCCGGCCCCCATTTCAGCATCCAGGGGAATAGTGCTGTTCTGGTAGGCCGACGACTGTAACCAAGTCTGATTGTTTTTGGTCAAGATGGTACGGGTCATCCCTAAGAAATGGCCTTGAGCATCGTCCTGGAGCTTATCCGCCGAGTTGAGGAGAATGGCTTTGATCACCGCTGGCTGGCGATAGTCCAGGGTTTGCCCCAGGCGTCCCTGGGCTTGCAAACGCTCGGCCGCCTCTTGAAGTAGGGCCACGGTTCCGGTCACTAAGGGGGCCGCAAAGCTAGTGCCACTCACCCGCTGTCTTTTGCCCACCAAATCATAGGTAATGATCTGACTGCCGGGGGCGATCAGACTGACACTACGGCGATTATTTTGATTACTTTCCGGCCGAAATAACCTTTGGCCTAAACTTTGGCCACTGAGGTTAGCAAAATCTACTTTATTAAATTGCGGTGAGTCAGTCCCAAGGGTACTGTAGGCAATGGTCATGCCGTTGTAATGATCGGTGGGGATGGGGATACCGCCGTCTCCTTGATTACCCGCTACGACAAAGAGTACTTTTTCCGTTTGGGAGAGCCAATCAAGACAGAGGCTAAACAGACTTTGGCCGTCGAGCAGGGCCGGCCAACGGGGGTCTCGTTCCAGGGAGTCGCCAAAACTGAGGTTAATGGCCCGGACATCGCCACCATTCTGTCGAGCAATAAATTGACTGGTGAGGCATTCCTCTGGCTGAAAAGTTTCCTTCACCGGGCCAAGGGCCGCGGCATAGAGACGGGCTTGGGGGGCCACCCCAGAAAATTGTTTATCCTTGCCGATCAGCACCTCCGCCACCATGGCCGCATGGACATCTAAATGAGTATTAGGGACAGCGGCCTGATTGCGGAAAAAAACACCGGCTAAGCGAAAACGGGGAGGGCTTGCCACCAGTTTATCCAGGCCAAATTGGGCCGGACGGCCAATTTCCACCTGGCCCAGGGCAATTTTGCGCCCCGTTAGAAAGTAGGGGGCCTGATGCAGACGTTGGGCTTGAATCCCGTCTTCTCCCAAGGGCCAGCGTTGGCCGCTGGCTGGCCTCTCTCCTCCAGCGCTCAAGGCCAGGCAGATCGTGCCAGTAATGGCCAGAACAAAGCCTCTACTCCTTCGGACGACGGAAGATAAGCAGGGTAACATTGGCAATTTCTTCCCGGGAAATATACTCCCAACCATCGGCCCCCATATGGTTAAAAAAGTCCGCTAATTGCTGAATTCCGCCACTTTTGGGCGGTTCTTGGGGCCGGGGTTTGGGTTTGTCTTCACCGTAATATTCCGGGAATTGCTTTTCTAAAAATTCTTTGGAAAAGAGGGCCTCGGCCGGTTGGCCAGATGGCTCCGCCGGGGGACGGGCATCGGTTGGGGCTTGGGGTTGAGGACGACTATTAATATTTAAATAAACCAGCTTGTATTCCCACTGTTGGCGAGCCATAAAATAATAAAAAGGAATTATATTTAACCAGGACTGTGTGGATCTTAACCCACTCTACTACCCCAATGTTAGCTTCCTAGGGAGGGCGCTATGAAATTTGTGGATGAATATCGGGATGCTCAGCCGGTTCAGCGTTATTGCCAGGCCATTGCGGCCACTCTCAGCCGCCCCTGGACGTTGATGGAGATCTGCGGTGGCCAGACCCATGCCATCGTTAAGTACGGCATCGATCAACTGCTTCCCCCGGACTTGACCCTGATCCATGGCCCCGGCTGTCCTGTTTGCGTCACCGCCGTTGAAGTGATTGAGCAGGCCCTCTGCTTGGCCCGTCAACCCGACATCATCTTCTGTTCCTTTGGCGATATGCTACGGGTGCCCGGTCATGACCAGGATTTATTAACGATTAAGGCCCAGGGAGGAGACGTGCGCATGGTCTATTCTCCCTTGGATTGTCTGGCCCTGGCTCAGGCTCATCCCGATAAATCCGTGGTTTTCTTTGCGGTGGGTTTTGAAACCACGGCCCCCGCTACGGCCCTGGCGGTTTACCAAGCTAAACAACGGGGAATTAGGAATTTCTTTCTATTAACAGCCCATGTGTTGGTTCCCCCGGCCATGGAAGCATTATTGGCGGATCCCGACGGTCAAATCCAAGGGTTTTTAGCCGCAGGCCATGTCTGCACGGTGATGGGTTACCAGGCCTACCAAGCGCTTGCTCGTCGTTACCAAGTCCCCATTGTGGTCACCGGGTTTGAGCCCTTGGATATCGTCCGGGGCATCTACCATTGCGTTAAGCAGCTCGAAAATAACCAGGCCGATTGTGAAAATCAGTATGAGAGATCTGTTCGTCCTGAGGGTAATCTCCTGGCCCAACAGATTATGCAGGAGGTCTTTTGGGTCGTTGACCAATCCTGGCGTGGCTTAGGCCAGATTCCCAACAGTGGTTTGGCCCTGAGTCCTGCCTATCAGGCCTGGTCTGCTTCCGTTCACTTTGCAGATCGTTTGCTGGATTCGCCGACAACACCAAAAGTTAGCCCTTGTATTAGTGGAGAAATCTTGCAGGGAAAAGCCAAACCCTCAGCTTGTCCGGCCTTTGGCCAGGCCTGTACCCCTGAACAGCCTCTAGGCGCTCCCATGGTTTCCTCCGAAGGGGCCTGTGCCGCTTATTATCAATACCGTAAAATTGTCAGGGATCCTGTAGGCTCGATCCCAGCCACTGGAGATAGGGACGGGAACCCTTAACAATTTCTAGCGCAATGATTTCCGGTACGTCGTAGGAATGCAGGGCCTGAATTTGGGCCTCTAGGCTTTCAAAACGAGCTAAATCGGTCTTAATCACTAACTGCCACTCTTCCGTTTCCTGCCGTTGGCCCTGCCAAAGATAGGTGGAGTGGACGGGGAAAAAATTAATGCAAGCGGCCAGCCCCTGCTCTAGAAGATGTTGGGCCAGTTCGCGGGCCTCTGCTTGGGAAGCGGTTGTGACCAATACCACACCGTAGCGCTCTGGGGCCATGGTTTAGTTCTGCAGGAGAAAGGGAGAGGAAAAGAGGGAGAACTGATTAACGGGCAAGGTTAAACACTCTAGATCCAGGGGGGAAAAACTCTGGGGCTCATAGATCAGCGTTTCCCGGAGATTGGTATTCTGCAAAATAGCCCCCGTCAGCAGAGTATTGGTTAGGTTAGCGCCCTCCAAATTGGCATGGGTTAAATCCGCTTCGCTCAGATTGGCCCCCTGGAGGTTGGCCCCCTGGAGATTGGCCCCGCGCAGGTTGGCCTGGCGGAGATTACTGTGCTGTAGCGTGGCCTCTTTCAATTGAGTCTGTTCCAAGTTTGATTGTACTAAAAAGGCGTGACTGAGATTGGCCTGGGTCAAGTCAGCTCGAGTTAGAATAGCCTGGCTTAATTTTGCCGCCGTTAGATTGGCTAGCCTTAAACAGGCCTGTCGTAAATTAGCCTTGGTGAGAAACGTCCGGCTGAGATTCGCTCCCCTGAGGTTGGCCTCCGCCAAATCCACACCAATCAAAGTTACCTGGGATAAATCGACGTTTTGTAAATTCTTACCCAGGAAAGAGCGTTGACCTTTTTCGTAGGCTCGCAATAGTTCGTTAATGTTCATCATCGTTCGTCGCTTCTGCTGGCGGCCGGCAGGCTGCAAGAAACAAAAGGAGAAAACAGGCTTAGGATGCTTCCTTGATTGGGAGTCATCATGAAATATGAAATAAGCAGGTTTCTGTATCGGATCTTACGCCCAAAGCTTCTCTTGCTAGGGGTTTTGAGAGCAACTGTTATAAATCTTAATTCTTTATTAAACTTTCTGAGCGTGAGGAGAAAGCTGATTCTGCCCACTTTCCATAGGTTTCCTCTCGCTGATGGAATTGTCCCTAGAATCGCCACCAGGGTTGTTCTTGCTCCCCAAATCCCCTTTTTCTCTTTAAGGGCTTCAGGGCCAAGGGAAGAGGGCCTTAGGATACAGAAAGGTATTTTAACGACGGCGAAACCATGCTGATTCCCCTGACCCGCGAAACCTTTGACCAAGTCATTCCCCTAATTGCGACGGGGGCCCAATACGCCTTTGTCTGGGGCAAGGCGCGGGACTTTCTGCGGCGTCTTCTGATTTCTCTGCTGATCGTGGTTTCAATTTGGCTCTTGGTATTAGCCTTCGGCCATCATGGCGGCGGGATTGAATTAATTTGCTACATCATTGGTGGCCTCTACTGGTTTTGGTCGCCGGTTTACGTCGCCAGCCTCAAAAATAGAACCTATCGCCGTTTTCCCTACGCCGGATTTTGGCGAGGTCAGGTGCTGGATGTTTTTATCACGGAAGAATTGGTCAACAAAGAGCAACGGGCCAATCAGTTGGGAGAACTGGTGGTGATTGAAAACCTAGAACGACGCATCAATGTAGAAGTGGGGGATGACGAAGGTTTTCAGGTTATTGTGCAGGCCCCCATTAAACGTTTGTATAAACCTATCACCCCCGGCCAAACCGCAGAATTGTTGGTACTTTCCAAACAACCCGACCTAGAACGCATTGACAAGGTTAGTGACCTCTATTTACCTGACCTCGACCTCTGGGTAGGCAGTTATCCCTATCTTCGCCGTGATATTTTCCGGGACATCAGTGCTGAATTCGGTTCCCCGCGCCCTCCCCGTCGTCCTTCTCTACGCCCCTATCGTTAAGTTTTGTAAGGAATTCGGTCGCCATCACAATTATTTACATTGATTGTCTCAGGGCCAGCAGAATTTGAAGGGAGGCCGCTACTGCTAAGCCAAGGATAAAACCTATCCCTGCTAGGACAACGGTAAAATCCCCTGTCCGTGGCGATTTCCAGGGAATGGGCCCGTTGAGGGAGTAGCCTAGGAAGCCCTGGGCCTTTTTTTGTTTTTGTTTTTATTTATGAAAATTAAAACTACAAAAACTGATTTTAGAGAATTCTAAGCTTTAATTAGTCTTAAACGCCACTTGAAAACCATTTTGCTTACTTAGAGACTTATTTAAGTCATCAGAGAAGCCTGTTTACATTCAGTCATATTTTATCTTCCCCCAGGCCTGGTCAATAATGCGGGTATTGAGCGCAGATTTAGACAGGAGCAAAACCCTTGACACTTACCCTTGCTGTGTACGGAAAAGGTGGAATTGGCAAATCAACCACCAGTTGCAATATCTCCACGGCCCTGGCCAAACGGGGCAAAAAAGTGCTTCAGATCGGCTGTGACCCTAAGCATGACAGTACTTTCACGCTAACGGGCTTTCTGATTCCCACCATCATTGATACATTGCAGGAGAAGGATTTTCACTACGAGGATATTTGGCCCGAGGATGTCATCTACCAAGGCTACGCCGGGGTTCATTGCGTTGAGGCGGGTGGCCCTCCGGCCGGAGCGGGCTGTGGTGGCTATGTGGTTGGAGAAACCGTTAAATTGCTAAAGGAACTTAACGCCTTTGATGAGTACGACGTTATTTTGTTTGATGTCCTGGGGGATGTAGTCTGCGGTGGTTTTGCGGCCCCCCTCAACTATGCCGACTACTGTTTAATCGTTACCGATAATGGCTTTGATGCCCTCTTTGCCGCCAATCGGATTGCGGCCTCTGTTCGGGAAAAGGCCCGTACCCATCCCCTACGCCTGGCCGGCCTAATCGGTAATCGCACCGCTAAACGGGATTTAATTGATAAATATATTGAAGCCGTTCCCATGCCGGTGCTGGAAATTCTGCCCCTCATCGAGGATATTCGGGTTTCGCGGGTGAAGGGAAAAACCCTCTTTGAAATGGCTGAAACCGATCCATCTCTAAACTATGTTTGTGAGTATTATCTCAACATTGCTGACCAAATTCTGGCCCAGCCGGAAGGTGTTGTTCCCAAGGATGCTCAAGATCGAGATTTATTTAGTTTACTGTCTGACTTTTATCTGAATGCTGATAAGCCCAAGGTTCCATCTCCAGAGGCAGAATTGGATTTAATGATGGTTTAAGAACGAGTGAATAAGCCTTCTAAATCTCCTGGTATTGGAGAGCTAGGGGCTCAATCAAATAAAAACACTGATATCTTGCCATTTGATTAAAATACTTTCTGGAGAACGTACCATGACCGTTGCTATTGAAAACACTACGCCTTCGGCCCTTAACTTTGATTGTGAAACCGGCAATTATCATACCTTTTGCCCCATTAGTTGCGTCGCTTGGCTCTATCAAAAAATTGAAGACAGCTTTTTTCTGGTTATTGGCACTAAGACCTGCGGCTACTTTCTCCAAAATGCGATGGGAGTGATGATTTTTGCCGAACCCCGCTATGCTATGGCGGAACTAGAAGAAGGCGATATTTCGGCCCAGCTCAATGACTACGCAGAATTAAAACGAATCTGTTTGCAAATTAAGCGCGACCGCAATCCCAGTGTAATCGTGTGGATTGGAACTTGCACAACGGAAATTATCAAAATGGATCTCGAGGGCCTGGCCCCGAAATTGGAAGCTGAAATTGGTATTCCCATCGTTACGGCCCGGGCCAATGGACTGGATTACGCCTTTACCCAAGGGGAAGATACGGTACTGGCTTCGATGGTGCATAAGTGCCCAACGCCGGCCCAGATTAAAAGTGAAGAAAAGGAAGAGCGCAACGCCATTCAAAAACTGCTTAATTTCGGTCGCCACAAAGAAGACGCTAAATCCGAGCCGGATTTTGTTGATCATCCTCCCCTCGTGCTTTTTGGCTCCCTGCCCGATCCTGTCGTGACAAATCTGACCCTAGAACTGAAAAAACAAGGGGTACAGGTCTCCGGCTGGTTGCCAGCCAAGCGTTATACGGAACTCCCAGTTTTAGATGAGGGTTACTACGTGGCCGGGGTGAATCCCTTCCTCAGCCGGACGGCTACTACCCTGATGCGCCGTCGTAAATGCAAGCTGATTGGCGCCCCCTTTCCCATTGGCCCCGATGGCACAAGGGCCTGGATTGAAAAAATTTGCTCGGTTTTGGGCATCGAACCCCAGGGCCTGGCAGAACGGGAAGCTCAAATTTGGCAAGGTCTGGAAGAGTATATTCAACTGATTCGGGGCAAATCTGTTTTCTTCATGGGGGATAACCTGCTAGAAGTTTCCCTGGCCCGTTTCCTTATTCGTTGTGGCATGACCTGCCATGAAATTGGTATTCCCTACATGGATAAACGCTACCAGGCCGCTGAACTGGCCCTGCTGGAAAAGACCTGCCAAGAGATGGGGGTTCCCCTGCCCAATATTGTGGAAAAGCCCGATAACTATAACCAAGTTCAGCGCATTTACGACCTCAAACCCGACCTGGTGATCACGGGCATGGCCCACGCCAACCCCCTGGAGGCCCGGGGCATTAATACCAAATGGTCGGTGGAATTTACCTTCGCCCAGATCCACGGTTTTACCAACGCCCGCGACATTCTGGAATTGGCCACCCGTCCCCTCCGGCGCAATACCAATCTCAAGGATCTCGGCTGGGATAAGTTAGTTCGCGAAGAAGCCGCGCTCTAGAATTTCAGTTCGCTCAGGCTTGCGGCCACCTGCTCGAGGGCCTGGAGAGCCGTTAAGGAACTGCGAATCAGATGTAGGCCCCGCCGGGGTTGATTGACTAATGCCCCGGCTAGGGCTAAGGGCCGCAGTTGGCCGCGATTATCATACACACCCTGGAGATCCGGCAGGGCCTGGTCAATGTCATCACTGATCACCCGTAGCATGGCCACGGGCAGACCGTGGGCCTGGCAAAAGGCCAAGACGGCAATGCCTTCCATATCCACGACTGCCCGACCGTACTGCTGTCCTAGGGTCATTTTTTCTTCCCGTTGATTAATGACATGGTCACTGGTTAGGCCTTGCACCAGGGGATAGGCTAACTGCTGATGTAAAAATGCGGTTAGGGCGGCATCAAGGTATGCTGGTGGCACTGACGGAGACGGGCCTAACCGACGACAGGATTGGTAAAGAACCGGCTGGCCCAGGGAAAATTCCGCAGAGAGACTGCCTGCCAGACCCAGCACAATGATTTTTCCTAAGGGCCTGACCTCTACTGGCCTCGATTGCCACCATTGCGTCAGAAACGCCGTGACCGCCAAGCTACCAACAGGGAGGGCCAAAATGTTTGCGGCTAGACCCCGACGGTGCCAACCCCGACGAACCGCTTGATATTCGGCGCCCTGGGGAACCCAGAGTTGGAAGGAGGGGAGTCCGTTCGGCGTTTTAGAGCCCGGAGCATTGAGAAGGTCTTTTAACATGTGCTAAGGTATTTCTTGAGAATTATTCCTACTTAATCCAAGGTAGCTTCTTTGTAGGCTCTTATTTAGTATTTGTTATGACGGTTGTTTCCTGCTCTCTAACTACGGCTCAAGCCAGTTTTACACCGCTTCTTCAACTGGAAAACATCAGTAAACACTTTACGCCTCAAGGGTTACCTGCGTTAAAGAATGTCAGTTTACAGCTATTCCCTGGAGAAATTCTCGGGCTCCTCGGCCCCTCTGGTTGCGGCAAAACAACTTTGTTGAGAATTATTGCAGGCTTTGAAATGCCCTCCCAGGGACGCGTCTGGTTAGACGGCCAACTGATGACGGGGGCCGGCCGTCCCGTACCGCCAGAACAGCGCAATACTGGCATGGTTTTTCAAGACTACGCCCTCTTTCCCCACCTCTCCGTGGCCGAGAACATTGCTTTTGGCCTAAAGCCCAAAACACCTCGCCAGGATAAAGCCACGATTAGACAACGCATCGCCGAGGTTCTTACCCTGGTGGGTCTGGCGGGCCTAGAGTGTCGCTACCCCCACGAATTATCTGGTGGTCAACAACAACGCATTGCGTTGGCCCGGGCCCTGGCCCCTCAACCCAGTTTAATTTTGCTGGATGAGCCTCTGAGTAATCTGGACGTTCAGGTTCGCTGCCGTTTGCGTCATGAAATTCGCCATATCCTCAAGGCCACGGGCATTTCTGCCATCTTTGTGACCCACGACCAAGAGGAAGCTATGGTCATTGCCGATAAAATTGGGGTGATGCACCAAGGCCGACTGGAACAATTGGGAAGTCCAGAGGAAATCTATACCCGGCCCGCCTCCCGTTTTGTGGCCGAATTTGTCACCCAGGCCAACTTCCTGCCCGCTGAGCGTCAGGGAACAGTCTGGATCACTGAAATTTGTCATTGGGAATTATCCCCCCAATCCAACCCAGAAATCCAGCAGGGAGAAGTCATGCTCAGGGAAGAAGAGATTAGCTTGTATCCCGACCAAGGTGGGCCGGTGGTGATTCGAGATCGTCAATTCTTAGGACGCGAGTACCGCTATTGCCTAGAAACTCCCCTGGGCCAACAACTCCATGCCCGTACCCCCCTCAATACTGACTTACCCATTGGCAGTCGAGTACAACTCCAGGTTACGACCCCGGCCCCGGCCCTTTTTCCAGCAGTCTAGGCCTATATATCAACGTATATCGACGAACTTAGGCCGCAATAGTATTTTCCAGGGAACCAATCCCTTCAATTGTGACCACAACCCGGTCACCGATCTGTAGCGGACCAATGCCCTCAGGCGTTCCCGTCAAAATTACATCACCGGGAAAGAGGGTCATCACCTGAGAGATATATGCCACGAGGGCCGGTGGAGAGAACACCATATCGCTGATCAAAGCCGACTGGCAGGGCTGTTCTAGGGCGTCATCATTCACAAAGGTTTGTAATCGTGCCTCTGCACTTAGGTTACGGACAATCCAAGGCCCTAGGGGGCAAAAGCCATCAAATCCCTTGGCCCGTGTCCATTGGCTGTCTTGATTTTGCAGATCTCGGGCGGTCACGTCGTTGGCAATCGTATAGCCCCAAATTTGATTAGCGGCCTGTTCCAGAGTACAGTTTTTCGTGACTTGACCAATCACCAAGGCCAATTCCCCTTCGTAATCCACCCGTTGAGATTGGGGCGGATAGGTAATTTCTTCGTCATTGGCAATGATGGCAGAAGGGGGTTTCAGAAAGATTAGTGGCTCACTCGGGACAGTATTACCTAATTCTGCTGCATGGGCCGCATAATTACGCCCGACCGCAATAATTTTGGAAGGAGTACAAGGAGCCAACAACGTGTAGTCTGCTTCAAGTAAGGCATCTCCTAATCGCTGTCCATCGAGCCAAGGAGCAGCATCAAGTAACGCCACACTCCGGTCTAATTGCAGAATTCCGTAGTAAGTCGCCCCTGTTTTAGTTTGCACCCGAACATAGCGTTGCGCCATAGCTTCATCAATAGTGTTTCAGAAGGATTAAGAGGAATCTCCGGTTGCGGTCGCCAAAGAAACTCTCTTAGTAGTATGATAGAGAATCCTTGCTTTTGCGCTAGGCCGAGCAGGTTGAGTGAGATGAACCCATCTCCCTACTCCAAAATTTGCTCCAGACTGGTGCTAAAGCCCCTTTGTCCATAAGGAAAAATGATTATGTCTCATTATGAAATGATGGTTATCCTGCGTCCAGATCTTTCTGAAGACCAGGTTAACCAAGAAGTTAGCAAATATCAAGATTTTCTGAGTCAACAGGGATGCCAGGAAATTACTGTCAAGGTTTGGGGGAAACGTCGCCTTGCCTACACCATCGACCGGTTTGTAGACGGTATCTATGTCCTCTTCAACTACCAAGGAGATGGCAAACAAGTGGCCCCCCTAGAACGAGCCATGCGTTTGAGTGAAGAAGTCATTCGTTTTCTGACGATTAAACTACCAACGCCCAAGCCCCAGGATGAAGCCACGGCGGAAGCGGTAGCTGTTGAGGCTTAGGTCTAGCCGTCAAGATTAGCCAAAAATTGACGGCCCTGTCTGTGCGCCTCCCAGGATTTATGTTAGGCTGATGCTAACAGGATGATAGACCTGTGGAGAACCCTACGGTAGCAGGAGCCGTCTAGCCGATGGACTACTTGGAAAGATTACTGGATAAGCTCAGGGAATTAGCCCAGAAAATCATTGAAGGCCTACTTGGCCCCCAAGCGGAACCCGAACCGGAGCTAGTACCAATCCCTGTCCAAGACCGTCGTTCTCGGACTTATTAATAGTTCAATACCGGGATGTCTGCTCCCCTCAGTACGCTTTCTCCTTTAAGTATTCTCGTTTTGCATGGCCCTAACCTTAATTTGCTAGGCCTGCGCGAACCCCAAATTTATGGCACAATGACCCTAGCCGATATCAATCAACGATTGGGCCACGATGCAGAGCAATGGGGCATTACCCTGGACTGCCAACAATCTAATCTAGAAGGAGAACTGGTGAATGCTATCCACCAGGCTAGGGAAAAACACCAAGGCATTTTAATCAATGCCGGTGCCTATACCCACACCAGCATCGCTTTGCGAGATGCCCTCAGTGCCGTGGCCCTGCCTACCGTTGAGGTGCATCTCAGCAATATCTACCAGCGAGAGGCTTTTCGACATCACTCCTATATTGCTGCCATTGCCATCGGCCAGATCAGTGGCTTTGGCCTGGATAGTTACCGTTTAGGGCTCCAGGCCTTAGTGAATTACCTGCGCCGTCCTTAACGTACTGGCTAGGCCGGTTGAAAGAAGAAAGCCAGGCCCAGCAGAATGTAGGTCGCCAACAGCAGAATTCCCTCCAGCCAATTGGAGCGGCCATCACTGCTAATGGAGTTAACGATCAGCACCGAGACCACCACTGCTACCAATTCAAAGGGACTAAAATTTAAGTCCATGGGTTGGCCCATCCACCAACCGGCAATCACCAACACTGGTGCCACAAAGAAGGCAATCTGAAGGCTAGAGCCCATGACCACCGACACCGATAAATCCATTTTGTTCTTCATGGCGACAGTCACTGCCGTTGCGTGTTCAGCAGCGTTACCAATGATGGGCAGTAGAATAACCCCGGTAAAGAGGGGGGTTAGACCTAAGTTTTCCGTGGCTACTTCTAGGGATTCCACCAATAACTCAGATTCAATCGCAACACCGAGGGTTACGGTCAGCAAAACCCCGACCCATAGCCAAAGATTGGGTTGAGCCGTCGAATCATGGGCAACGATCGCGTCTGTTTCCTCTAACTCAGCAACACCAACATCGTAAAGATAGGTATGGGTTTTCATGGAAAAGAAGAGGGACAGGCCATAGACCACGATCAGCACCAGGGCCACCGCCACCGATAGTTTTTGCAGGACGACTTCCTGGATTTCATTGACCGTAAAAAAATTCAGGGCTGTCGGTAGCAAGATCGCAATCACCGCCAGGTTCATGGCGGAGGCATTGAGGCGGGCGGCCACAGGCTGGAATTCCTGTTCCTTGTAGCGTAATCCACCCAAAAACATGGCAAATCCCATCACCAATAGTAAATTACCGATAATTGAACCGGTTAGTGTGGCCTTGACCACATCTACCAAGCCGCTCCGCAGGGCCACGTAGGCCAAAATAAGTTCTGTTGCATTACCAAAGGTGGCATTCATTAAACCACCCAGATTTGGGCCGACCACCACAGCAATCTCCTCCGTTGCCGTGCCCATAAAAGCAGCTAAGGGAACAATGGCGAGGCCAGCCAAGATAAAAACGAGGGTTTCTCCCCACTCTAGAAAATGAGCCGCCAAGGACAGGGGGAGAAAGAGCAGTAGAACCAGAAAAAATGTATTTTTGCTCACAAGGAAAATCCTTAGGAAATCGTCAAGACTCTTCAAAGGATAGCGGATGCTTGGAGATTCTTCCCCTTCTCTATCTAGGGTTGCTAGGCCTGTCTTCAAGGAAACCGTTAAGCTGGGAAAGGCCCTCCTGCTCGCGTAATCTGTATGATTTCGGTTCATCATCTGAGTAAATCCTATCCCGTTGCAGTGAAGTCTCCCGGCTTGAAGGGGACCCTGGCCCATTTTTTGCATCGTACCTATCGGGAAGTTAAAGCCGTCCAGGATGTTTCCTTTACGATTCAGGCGGGGGAGGTCGTCGGTTTTTTAGGCCCCAATGGTGCCGGTAAAACCACAACCCTCAAAATGTTGACGGGGTTGATTCATCCTTCGGCGGGAAAGGTTCGGGTGGCAGGCTTTGATCCCTTTCGGCGACAGCCTGCATTTCTGGAAAAGATGAGTCTCGTGATGGGCCAGAAGCAGCAATTGATCTGGGACTTGCCCACCCTGGATTCTCTGCGTATCAATGCGGCTATCTATAAAATTTCCGATGAGACCTTTCAGCAACGGCTGGGGGAACTGAGTGAAATGCTGGCCCTCAACCAACAACTCAAGCAACCCGTCCGCAAATTATCCTTGGGGGAGCGCATGAAAGCCGAACTACTGGCCGCTCTCCTGCACCATCCCCAAGTCCTCTTCCTGGATGAACCGACCCTAGGCCTGGATGTTAATGCCCAGGTGGCCGTGCGGGACTTCCTACGGGAATACAATCAGCGCTACCAAGCCACCATTCTTTTAACCAGTCATTACATGGCGGACATTACGGCCCTCTGTGAGCGTGTGCTTCTGATCCACCAGGGCCAGTTAATGTACGATGGCGACCTCGAACAGTTAGTCGAGCGTTATGCTCCCTTTCGAGAAGTGCAAGTGGAGTTGGCCCAGCCCTGGCCGGCGGAAAAGCTACAGCACTACGGCGAAATCGAAAGTATTAATGGCCAGGAAGTCCGCTTTTTAGTCCCCCAGGAGAATCTCACCGGGGCCATTGCCCAGATCCTGGCCCAGTTGGATGTCCTCGACCTCAGCGTTAATGATCCTCCCATCGAAGATGTGATTGGCCGCCTCTTCCAAGCGGGTGTCGTCGCCAATATTAAGGATTGATTAACTAAAAATCAAGTCGCAGTCGCTCAGTCAACTCACGGAAAATCCGCAGATAATGACTTGAAAAAGCTGGGGATCATCAAGATTCTGCAATAAAAACAAAAGTTCGATGCCCCAGTGTTATCCTAAAGGTAAAGGATTGGTTAAGAGAATTTTGTCCACCTTAACTTCATCATCCCAGCCAGGATATGGCTTAGGAGGTAGGATCATGATCACGAATGCAACCCCAATTACTAGCGGTACCCAAACCCCTCAAGTAAAGACCGCTTCCACTAGTCCCTTTCAGATCCACCATCCCCACCTTGAAGGCCGCTGGATTTGGGACAGTCATCACCAACTCTATTGGCAATGGCTCAAAGTTGACGGCTAGGGCAACGAGCCTACGCTACAATAAGCAGACCGATAAACAAAAGAAAAGCCCCTAAGCGGATGGATCGTAAGCGCTTTATCATCGAAATGGGTATGGGCATTGATCAGCATGGGCAGGATCCAACGGTGGCCTGTGCGCGGGCCGTTCGCAATGCCATCGCCCATAATGCTCTGCCAGGAATCTGGGAAGTTGCGGGCCTAGAACACCCCAACCAAATGGTGGTGGAAGTGCAAGTGGCGGTTCCCTACCCCGAAGCTGTGCGAGCAGAGAATGTGTTAGCGGTACTCCCCTTTGGTCAAAAAACCCTGCACGTGGAAAAGGGCGGTATGGTGGTGCAGGGCCGGGCAATTCCAGAATTAGCGGATCAGAATGACGAAATGTTAATTGCCGTGGCCGCCGTCACGGTTTGGATTACAGAAACCTCACGCTAAGCCCACCAGTTTTTCACTAAGTTCCCAGAGTTTTTTGGCCTTGGCGCTATCACTGCCTGCGGCGGATAGTTCCTGCACAAAGGCCTCCCGTCCCGCTTTTTGACGATTGCCCCAACTCCAATGGACACCGGACTCCTTAAACTCGGGGTCAGCGACGACTTGGGCCAGGCGTTCACCAGCTAATTCTTGGCTAACGTAGCCGCCGGTAATATTTTTCTGGAACCAGGGAAAGATGGTACGGAACAGGGAATAATGATTACGGAAGAGGGGAGTATCGGCAACACAACCGGGATAGAGAGAATTAAAAACGATGCCGGTGCTGTCGTGGAAGCGGCGGTGAAGTTCCCGAGTGGTCAGCATATTGCACAGTTTACTGTCCTTGTAGGCCTTGCCTGATTTAAAGGCCTTGCCGTTGATCATGGTAATTGGGGCCTTGAAACCGGCCTCAAAACCTTCAAAATTGCCCAGGTCGGGCGGGGCGGGAATAGGAATTTTTCCTCCCAATTCTTTACTATTGGCGGTCACAGTGCCCAAAATAATCAGACGTTTATCCTGGGCAGGAGATTGCTTCAGGTCTTCTAGAAGTAAGTTGCAGAGCAGGAAATGACCCAGGTGATTCGTTGCTACTGAAAGTTCGTAACCATCGGCACTCCAGAGGGGTTCCTTCAAGAGAGGAAAATAGACAGCGGCGTTGCAGACCAGGGCATTGAGGGGCCGCCCCAGTTCTCGAAATTGGTTAACAAACCGCCGGACACTATCCAGGTGACCCAGATCTAGTTTCAGGATAGTGTAGCTATCATTGGGAAAATTAAGTTCCTGGGCTACTTTTTTGGCCTTATCCACGTTACGACAGGCCATCACCACATGCCAGCCCTTGTCAATCAAAGCCTTGGCGCCATAGAGGCCAACTCCCGATGAGGCCCCAGTTACAATAACGGTTGGTTTGGAGTCCATATAAAAAAGGTATTACTCAAGACGATTTGAATATTTCCAGCATTATACGGCCTCCTGTTCTTTCCATTGACCTGTAGGGGTTTCCTAACTCACCCTAAAGGTTTAGCCTCGTCAGGATGACGACAGCTAATCTAGCGTTTGAGCGAGTATTTAAAGTCCCGTGGCCCTTGATAGTTGCTTAACTGGGCTAACTCCTCCGGTAGTTTAACCCCCGGATTCATCTGACCATTGATTTCCCAAGTCGGAAAAGATTGAATCTTGGCGGCGACACAGGCCTGAGTCTGGGGATTGTTGCCGCTGGGATCGCACTCAATGTAGGTGATTTTTTTGAAGGCTTCTTTGCCAAGGAGTTGCTTTTGCTCGTAACAGTGGGGACACCAAAAGGCCCCGTACATTTTAATTTTGGTATCGGTCAGGTGTTGAGCCAAGGCGATCTCAGCTGGGCCAGACTCTGTGGTTATACTCCAGCCAATGGGCGGCTTGGGTTGACTGGTAATTTCAGGAATAGGAATTTTGCCGTCAGCATTGACTCTTGGCCCACTGGCATTGGCATACAGGCCCAGGGTTCCCACCAGGGTCACCATGGCCACCAAAATTCCTGTAAAAAAGACTTGACTCACTTCTTCCCACTCCCGGCCGATGATAGACAAAATAAATAATATCAAGGAACAAGTAGCAGAGCTCAAGCAATAGAGACAAGCCTCATTCAGCTTGAAAAAAGAGATGTACATTAAGTAGCCGCTGAAGACGGCCATGGCCGTTCCCCCGATTAACAAAAATCGGCCTGTCAGACTCTCTATTTGATTCCGCTGTTTCTTATTCGTCTCAGCATTGACTAGAAAAGGCATTAGGGCAAAAATTACCATCGCGGTGTAGGCCAACAGCCCAAAGAGACTCAAGGGTAGTCCAAAGACCTTGGCATAGGCGCTTTGCAGGACTAAATCACAACCAGAAGTCCCCGTAGTGGCATCGACGGGGCAAGCTGTTTTACCCCCAGTAAAAGAGACATAGGTTAAATAGGCTGTAATTAGCATACCAATCACAGCAATGGCCCCCATGATCAGACGGGAGTAGCGATGAATCCAGGGGGCGGAACGACGGCGAATCATAGCAGTTCGGCAATTAGGCTAGAGGGGGAGCATACGTCCTCTTGATTTTACCTGAAATTTCCCTCAGAGGACGTTTGAGACGTACCACCGGTAGTAGTCTGTTAAAGAAGTAATTCTTAATGACAAGGCCTGATAAACCAATTTAGTATTTGTCAGTAAAAATCTAGACTTCCAGTCCATCCAGGCCCGCTTGGCCAAGATAGTCATCGTGCCAGGTCGTCACTAGGAAATGTGTGTCACACATCAAAATATCTTACGGGTAGAACGGTTTCAGGGTAGCGGGTTTTACTCTTCGTTGATCTAAAAAGGGCCTGCGATCCTCCACGATTTGCTACGTGAGTGCATCCCACTTGAAAGAGTTCATATCAACTCAGTCTAATCTGACGCCTTCAATGTGCCTATTTCAACCGTCTTTCTCCCCCTAGCCTGTGTATACTATCTTAACTGGGATGCACCCTTGCTACGTCTGACGTATGAAATGTACGAATAATCTAGAGTGACTCAAACTTGCCAGGTTCTTCGACTTCCCAAAGGCCGGCATTGATTTGTTTGAGCTTTGCTGGTTTTACTAGTTTCAACCTTCCTGAGCCAAGGTGAACAACAAAAATTTCTGGATTTTCATTTAGATTATGCATAATCTGCGTTATATAGGGTGAGGCAATATTCGGGATGAGCCAGAATTCTTGATCAATTTCAAAGTAGAGATAAGAACCTTGAGATGGATCAGAAGGGGCTTCGAGTTGCATGATTCGACGCGCATTTAACCCAATATGGCCTTGGATAGATTGTTGGCTTAGAGTCAATGGTTGAAAGCGGGGATCTCTGAAATAATCTTGATTTTGACTGTTGAATTGATCGACTATAGCTTTTATAGGATTTGGAGGTTCATTCGGAAAAATTGATTCAGCGACGGCATTTATTTCTTCATACTCTCTATTATTGAAATTGGTCGTTGCAGTTACTGTATTTTGTGACTGTAGTAGAGAAGAATATTTATCATCGAGAGACTTTATTTCTTGATCAATTTCTTTGAAAACCTCTTTGGATTTTTGGCTACGTTCGTTAAGCTTAGTAATATATTTTTGATTTTGATCTACCTGATTTTTGACCTTAGTTAAGACCATTTCTATATCTTTTATATTTCCAGACAGCTCTCGTTGTTTTTCGCTTGATTTATGGAGTCTTAAAAACAAAAAAACAATGCTACTAATGATTCCAGAAATGCTTATGAATCCTGCAATAGTTGCTACCCAGAACCATAGAGGATTTGATTTTTCGTTTCTATTCTGTGTATTAGACTCTGATTTTTCTGCTGGAGTAAGAGCGGGAGATTGTTGATTTTTTACTTCTTTCCACTGAGAAAACTCTACAATTCCTACATCCCCAGCAATCCACCATTCTTTTGAGTCAGAATTAGCAGCAGGATTTACTTTGTACCAACAGTGACTTTCACTAAGCGTTGCTTTGGTATCACGAATTTTTAATTTATCTCCTTGTTTGATTTTTGGTCGATTGGAATCATTTTCTTTTTTTGTTGGTTGAGGCTTGAGCATCGACTGATCATCCTTAACCGTAACTTCTTGAACTGTCGAAGGAATATCAGGACAATCAATTGCCCAACTAGGCAGATAGACTGTCGAGGCTAGGCAACTGGAAGCTGAGATCAAGATAGCAAAAGAGCGTTTTTTCATAATAATTTCTCACTATTTTTTTAACTTGCGGCCTTAGACCATTGATTCGCCAAAATACCAATAAAACACCGGAGCGTTAACAAGAAAGGAGGTTCCGGCTCAAATTCCGCAATGGGCCCGGCCTTGTGAATACAGGCTTGAGTTACAGATTTCTGTAAGAGGTTGCGCAGATCATCTGACATGGTGAATAGCCCTCCTTTGCCAAAGTGCCGTAGAGATTCAATTTCCTCTAACTGCTGATCTGCAATCACCGCATTAAAGTTCTTTAGATACCGTTCTAGTTCATTAAAGGATTCCACTCGAAATTCCTCGATGGTTTCCCAATTACGATTGAGATCAAAGCGTTGATTTGGCTCAAAAGTTTGGCCATTAATGACACACACTTCCCCTGCAAAAATAGATTCCTTGCGAGCTTCCTGCCAGCCTGTTAATTTTTGCCCATTGGGTAAGACTACCAGACCTCCACAGGCTTCTTCCTTCGGTTGGGGAGAAAGCTTGACAAGATCTTCTTCTGGATTAATCCGAGACCCCGAAGCCTGGGTTAAAATGCCGCCGAGAAGTTGATTGATGCCCGCATTGGAGGTGTAGCGGCCACTAGTGGTTAGCCAATGAATAAAACGAGATCCATTTCCACCAATAAGAACAGAGGTGACGTATTCATTTTCCGTGGAAATACCTTGCTCAACCAAGTATTTTTGGATCAGTCCTAGATAGTGAAAAAGTCCCCCCAGGGAGAAAGCTACCAATGTCCGAAATTCTCGACTACGGGGCCGGTCAGCATTCATCACATACCCATTGGTTAGGATTTTCTCTGCATTACCCCGTAAATAAGTATCGAGAGCGGAGTTAAAGTTATTGCGAATTGATAGCTCTTGACGAAAAGCATTAGCATCCGCAGTGGAAAGACCAAAAATTTCTCCCACATAGGCTAAATTCGGGCGTAGAATCTGATGAAAGAGATCGCGGCCAGCATAGGGAACAGAGGCCTGGTGAATTAACTTATTTTTGCTCCAAATAGAAATATCAGAGGTTCCGCCGCCAATATCAACGCAGGTGGTATGTACTAGTTGCTGTTCGAGAATGTCCCCAAAGAATTGAGCAAAAGCAATACTTTCCGTGCGTAGTGGCTGGTTGACTAAAAAACGATGGGTTTGGCCAGATTTCTGGCTGAGTTCTTGCAATAAATTTTGCCAGGTCACTTCATAGCGATTTTGTTCTCCCTGGGAAAAAGCCGAGGGATAGGATACGCCCCATTCAATGGTATGTACTCCATCTTGAGCGGCTTGGGCAGCAATCAAGGTCAAAAACTGGTTTAGAAAGGGACGTTGGTACTGAATATTCTGCCATTTGACATTCGTTTTGATGTATTCATTGTCAAAGCTAAATTTATCTAGTCGGGGAACATAAATCCGGGCATGGCTCACAATATTGGGAATTTTGGCCTCTACTTCCTGCCAACCCCTGGTTGTCAACATCGTCGATAAAGGTGGATTGTCACCCTCGGGTAACAAGACATCGGGGATAAAAAACTCTCGGTAGGTAATAGCTTGGATGTCCTCCAGACCTCGAGTAATTTTTAACAGATTCGGCCGTAAATTGAGGCGACTGGGTTCACTATTGCCACGACGGACATAAACATTGGTGAAAGATGTCCCAAAATCAACTCCTACTGTCCAAGTACCGGCGTTACCCGCTTGGGTTTGGGGAATGCTCAACGGTAATAGCCCTAAAAAGCGAGCTTCATTATCTATCGCAGACAAAATTTCGGGGTAACGTTCACATTTCCAATAGCGATATTTTTCTTGCCCCGATTGACTGGTTTCCTGAATGGCCTGCTCTGTTGGTTGCTCAATGTTAAACGCCAGGCCACCATAGCCTTCAGCAACATCAACAAAGAGAAAATACTCTCGCCAATTACCTGGTGGCACATTAGGCCAGAGGGCCAGGGTTGGCAGGGCCAGGGTAATTTCATTTTCAGCTTTCAGAGGAAAATTCTTGTGGGTTGAATAGGTGACGGATTGATTATTAAAGCCAGATAATTTCAGCGTTAGCGTTACTCTAACGCCTGGCCCTTCCGGCGTAGTGCAAGGCTCTAATTGGACATTTTTTTCCAAATCTTGGCTACTAAAATAGTCTCTTAGAATCGGATTTAAGGGAAGGAGAATGCTGAGATTATCCAGATTCAGTTTCCGGTCTAGCCAAGTTCCCGGTAATGAGCCTTTGACCTTGGTATAATACAGATTTTCGGTAAATAAATCGGCTGGGGTAAAGAAGCGAGCATCACTACGCTGAAGGAGATTGGGCGGTAAATGTTCTAGGGAAGTGGCATCGATGACATTGATTTCTCGCGCCGACCGATTCATGATGGCCGGTAAGTTATTTTGATCGATCAAATAAAGTTGTTTGGTCGGTGTAAACCCTGTAGAGCAAAGGACACGGACATTAGATTCCTGTTTTACCATCTTGGCCGGTTTAAAAGCATCGAGACAAGGCGGTGCCAAGGGTTCCCCGAAGGGAATAGGGCGTTCTGAGGGTTCAAATACAGCTAATTGAGTCACTCCCAAGGCCTGCTGGAATTGATCCAACTCAGCCGCAATTTCTCCTGCTAGGGTGCGATTGACGGGATTACGGAGCAGGGCCGAGTGCAGATTTTGCAACCAAGAGGCCAACAAGGATTTATAGGCGGAAGTTAGGCCATTACTAATCGGATCGGTAAAAAAACCATTCTTTATCCAGGGAATCCGTCGTTCCACTTCAGGCTTGAGGTAGCCACTGGGAACAATCAGCGTGGCGGGGCTAGTAAAGCCAATGGCATGGCCTTCGAGGGTAAAGAGGTAGAGTTGGGCCCAAGGGTGCTGTCCCGACTGACCTTCGAGGACGTTGTAGTCTTCGTTGGGTAGGAGTTTCCATAAAGAACGCCCAAACTCATTGTTTTGATAGTCCTGGAGGTTGATGCGCACCGCTTGCAGTCCCAGGTTGAGGTTTTCCGATAAGGCAATCGTCGCCAACAAGCCCCGATACTGCTCGATTAACCATTGCCGACTGGGGTACCTATCGTTACGAATCGCAGAAATAAACTGCAGGGCCCGCGACCAAGGACTCGGAATCGAATTAATCTCGTTGTAAATGCCGGTGTCAAAGTCTAAACTACTGCCGATACGGTTGAAGAGGGGAACGTCAGCGATATTCCATTGGCCGGGGGCATTACCGCCCGGAAAATTCTGGGTGGTTTTGGGCAGGAGGGGATGGTAGTTGGCGTTGCCGGGCGTTGGAGTAACCATAATTTGTTAATGACAAAGGTAAAAAAATTCAGTTAAGCAATCGTTAGGACATCTGGAACGGAAAGCTGTAATTCAGGAAATTGTGGTGACGTCAGCGTCATCTCTCCCTCGCAAACCTGTTCGTCGTAAAGCCCCTCATTCAAGCAGAGAATAGTAATTTTTTGTTCTTGGGGATCAACAATCCAATATTCTGCGACCCCCAGCGCTGCATACTCAGACCGTTTGTAGCGATAATCCCGTTGTATTGAATCTGGACTCACAATTTCTACCAATAGTAAGGGAGGATCATCGCAAATAGCGTTTTTTTCTAAGGACTCTAGGGCCTGATGACGGGGAATCACGCCTAGATCGGCAATCCGAGACTTTTGCCAGCCCGTCCTGACCCCAATTTCGGATAAACAAATCCAAGGATACTGTAATCGTTGAATTTCTTGATTAATGAGCGTTTTTAGCCGATCAGCAATGAGTAAATGCAGAAAAGTGGGTGGAGACATTTTTTCCAGTTGGCCATTGACCCATTCGTAACGATTATCAGGATCGTCATACTGGCAATAGGCCTCGAAAGAGTAGGTGGTGGGTAAAGAGACAGTCATCGGCGGGCCTCCGGCTCACAGGATTACAAGAGGGTAAAGAGTTCATGGGCCAACCCCAGGACACCGTGGCCCTTAGTTCCTTGATCGGCCAAGCGATTTTTAACGGTATCCAGACGATCTTGCTGTTCGGCCTTGGCACTTTGGTTTCTCTCGATCACCAACTCGCCCAGTTTCTCTCCGTACTGGCGTTGCGTATTCGAGTTTTCTAGGGCCTGCACCAGACTTTGTAAACGGAAGAGTTGTTCGCCTTGATGGTGAGATTGCGCAATTTGTTTGGCCCAGATCAGAAAACTACGGGCCCATTGCTCTAAAGCATCGGCCTGTCTTTTTTGGTTTTCTTCGGAGAAGGCAGGTAAATTTTCCTCCCCAGTTTTCTTCAGGCTAAAAAAGCGGGGAAACCACGGTGCTCCCTTCGCAAATTTCTTCGGCCCTAATCGTTGGGCGGCCGCTAATTCCAGGGCAAAGTTATAGTACCAACTATAGGTAAAACGCACGCCTTTACTAAGCCGTTCCTTCACTAGGTCGCTATCGGGTAAATCTTTCCAGAGCAGACGGTCAGTACTGCTACGACTAATGTAGGCCGCCTGGGTTTTCTCGATGGGTTGCTCAAAACCGTTGTTGATCGCTAGGCCTGCATAGAGTTCAACAAAATGGGCATCGTTTTGTTGCTGGACGCCGCCGGTTGAGGGTTCATATTTTTTCCGTTCCTGATTGCCAATTAAATAAACCGTGTCGAAAATGCCCTGAGAATGTTCCGTCAGATACTGCAGGGCCGCCTGAGTATTCAGCGCAAAGAAACTGGTTTCTGCGAAAACGGTTTGGTCACCATCATCGGGTCTATCAAAACCGAAATAGGGCAGCAGCAAGGAAGCATTGAGGTGGACACTATCTCGAATTTGATTGGCCCGTAACTGGTTAGAAATGAGTGCCGCTAGCGTAGGAACCCCAGAGGCCCCTGTCCCCCCAAAAATACTACCAAAGAGATGGATCGCGACTTTATCGCCACCGCCGCAATCACTCTGGATATGGTTAAAGAATTTTTGCCAGTTATCACTCAGGCTGGTGGCTTGGGTATTCTCTAAATCGAGACGGCTCATGACCGCGGAACCAATGGGGGGCCGGCCCCGGAAACCGACGGCTAGATCGGCGGCCTGTTCATCGGGGCTATAGAGGACGTCAAAGAGTTGGGCCAAGGGGCCAGCAGAGGCCTTGAGGAGGGGCCGGTTAAAGATTCTGCTTAGGTTACTGTTGTGGACTACATTACCTAAGGGATTCCAGGTGCCGTAATTCTCAAACTCTCCGGTCATAAAGCCGCTGGTGTGTTCAAAGTGAGGCTTGAGGAGACGATGACAATCGAGGGTATTTTGTAGATTAATTTGAGTACGTTGGGAATTACCATTGGCCGCATCGGCATCAATGAGTAGAACCCCAAGGCGACTATTGCCGTAAACCCCGAGGGCATGGAGAAAGACGACGGTTTCAATGCATTTGGCACCACTACCACCGACACCAATCACATAAATTTTGCGCATGGGTTTAACCTCCGTATAGTTTGCGTAGGGTCATGGAAAAGGGGGGAATATATCGGAGGGAGCGGGGCGTAGCGATTGCTGTCGGTAACCAATACAACAAGATGACATCCAAAACAATAAACGGCGGTAGGATCCAGAGGGGTTCTAGACTCTGACTCGCATCTAACCAGCCGGTAAAAAAGGAAATGATCAAAAAGCCGATCAAACTCAGTAGGCCACAGAAAATACATAATAACCACCAAATTCCTCCGTTTGAGAGCACTTGGCTGGCATTACTGTAGTGGCCCTTGGCGGCTTTTCCCAGCCAAATCAGCGTTAAGAAAATGCCTAGGCCATAGACAATCCAGGTAGTTGGCCAGAATACGCCCCCCAGCCAATTATCCAGTTCTCTACTGTTCATGCTGAAAGGAATCACGGAAGAAAAAAGGTAGGGTTGTAGCCATAAAATGACGACCGTGGCAATGGCCCAGGTCACCACTAGGGCGATAAATTCTTTAGTTTTCATGGACGAAGCTCCATCATTTATTCAAAACGGGTAAATCCTAAACAATACTTAACAGCCTGTTCCGTGGCCTTCTTTTGCGTCGGCTTGCTTGCTGCACTTTCCACGGCATCCCGTAAACCTCCGATAAATAAATTCAGATTTTGGGTTTTGGCTCCATTTGGTGCCGAGACATCAGTATGCCAGCCCTGCCACGTGGCCCGGTCAAGCGCTCGCTTTTTCAGGTCAATCGTCATGATTTCTCCTTTTTTTGGGGCAAACTTACTGCCGTCAAGGGTGAGGTTTAAGACAATCTTGCCTTGCTCATTCGTCACCTGATCAATTTGTAGCGCCTGGTTGGAAACCGTAAAGTCCTGGGGACGGAGTTGCTCACTGCCTGCCAAGATGATACTGCTCTGGGAGGGGAGGGTGATTTGCAGCGGTTTGCTATCACAGGTTTGTTCCAAAAGAAGCCATTGTTCCTGTTGGTCGCGTCTCGGTTTTTGGCGGTTAATGGCCCCGGCTTGGTCAATGCAGGGATTAAGCTTATCTGGTATCTGGCTCCGGTCCATGGCGAGGGTATCGCTCCCATCTAAGGCAAAAGATGAGGCTCGAATGGCCTGATTAACATCCAGCGGTAATTTTTGAAACCGCTCAACCAAGGCATCCACTGCCCCACTCGGCCCCGTAATTAGGACATAAAAGGGACGACCTTGGCGGTCAATATTCTTGCCGGTGGTGTCGTAGCGCAGGGCCGCTTTTCCTGTATCGGCAAGGAAAATGGCACCGTTATATTGACTGCGGACTCCCACTAGCATGGCCTTGTAGCCTGGATTCTTCTTGAGGAGGTTACTGATTCGGCCCGACAACTGTCCCACTGCCGCATTATCCGGCTCCAAATCTGTGAGCAGAATCCGTAGCGTGTCCTGCTTGGGATTAGGGCCACTGATATCATAAATTTGCTCTAGAGTACTACTGACACAGGGAAAAGTCTGGTTATTAGCATTGGCTTCGCAGGCCGAGTAAAATTCAGGATTCCGGGCCTTCAAAAATTCCGTAGGAGATAATGCCTGCGTGTCCTGAACTTGGGCCCCCCGGCCAATACGCCAATAACGGGTTGGTACCGCTTTCCCCGACAATAGAGTACTAAGAGAATCAATGGTTTGGGCATAACGACTACCCCGTTGGTTCACATAGCCCAGCATGGAACCACTGCCATCGACCCCCAATTCCACTTGCACGTTTTCAAAAGGGTCTTGATTCGTTGGGCCAGAAGATTGCTCCACACAATTTAATCCTTGCCCACAGCCTGACAAAAGGAGTAGTAAGAGACCCGAGTAGAGGGAGCGTAGACTGAACAATCTCATACGATTTCTTTCACCGACCCCTGTTGTTGTTAATCATCTTGTCCCTGCACTGTCAGAAAAAAAAACTCACCATTGAGCTAGTACATTGACCAGACTGTCTAGTCATCCTATCACTCCAAGCCAATGGTAGTACATTAAGATTTTGTTAAGCCATTAGGATATTGACAGCCATGGATTTAATCTAGAGGCCCCCAATTATCATTAAGACGGGTCACCACCGCAGAGGCCTCATCATAACTATTGACAATGGCCCAAGTGTGATTGGTTTCCCAATTAATTTCCTTGAGATAGGGCTGATTTGGCAGGACGGGATGATCCTTGCGGGAGCGGAGAACATCTTTATTGTGTTTGCTGTGAAACTTGGCGTAGATAGAGGTCTCCCAGGGCAGGCCCCGGTCCCAGGCCGGTAACACTAAACAGGTTCTAGCCGTGATGACATTGCAGGGAACCAGCATTGGCCCCTTATAAACCGCGTAGGCAATGGGCATACAGGTATTGATGATAATACTCACCGGTGGCCCATAGAGTAAATGTAATTGTTGTTGCCAGTGTTGAGTGGTCAGGGCCGCTTCTAAACCGGCTTCTCCCACTGTTTTGAGAAGATTATTAAATTGCCGATACTCATCTCGTAGGGTTTGAATTTCCTCTTGCCACTTAAATTCTAGAGAGGCTTCTCCAAAACGAATCTGGCCTTTTTCCACCAATTGCCAGCGTTCATGGCGCTTCAGTAGATCCAGTTTGGCTGGTTTTTTGACCATAAATTCCTGTGGACTAATATCCGGAGTTTTCCCTTCTGCGTCAAATAGATTTTGTAAACTTTCCAGGGCCACTAACTTAACAAAGGCACCGGGCCTTGGGAATAAAAAATAGTTTTGCCGCAATTTTAAAACCCAATAATTCCCCTGGGGGTTACGGTCTAAAACCGGACGCTCGCCATCGTAATCCATCACCACCGCTACCCGTCGACAAGCTGGCTCTAGTACTTGTGGCAACTCCCCATAGACTTGAAGCAAACGACTCAGGGGCAAATCTAAGCGGGTTTCATTTTCCTCTTGAATCCAGCCCAGGCCCTGTACAGGAACAGAGCGACAAGAATTTTGATTCTCCTCAAGAGCGCGAATTTTTTCTTCCAGAATACGAATTTCCTGAGTCAAATCACTAACATTTTTAATGAGAAGCTTAATAGTACTGGAGATGCTGTCACTCATTGAATCTTCCTTCTCACGGGGGTGAGCAACTCTTTATTTTCATGGCAGAGAGCCCACGATGACATCTTATCTGACCACTGTCCAACCGGCCTAAGTCTTAAACATCATCGTCCTTCAGTAGTTGATAAATTCCCAAGCCGATTAATGGCACGATCAGAAGTAAAAAGGGGATCACAAACAATCCAGCCGAAAACGAACGGTGAGTCGGTGCCGGCGCACTATTCGGTGGTACTGGCGTTGGAGAAGTTACAGGGACGTCTGGGGGCTCCTGTCTCGTGCCTGAATTGTCCTGCGTTCCTCTAAACGCAAAAGTCTGAGAACTGCCGGTAAATCCTTGGCGAAAGGCCTGGGCTCGTTCCTCAGGCGTGCCGTGGTGGCCTTTATCCCAATAGTTGTGATCCCCTACAGCAAAGGTCAGTTTCAGGGCCTCCTCTACATCCCCCTCTTCCAAGAGATTTTTTTCTTGGGCATAGCGGGTAAACACCCCAGCAAACTCATCGGCTTTGAGTTCTCCTGCTTTTCCTTCAGGATGCTGATTCATCTGAGTTATGTAGGCATGGCCATACTCATGGGCCAGTACCACATAGGCAGCGTAGTCCCCCAAGGCTTGATTGGCCGCATTCAGAAGTTTAAGCTCTAAATAAACGGTGTGATCCCCTGGGCAATAGGCCGGCGTTTCAATTGGGCCACAGGGACTAACCGCCGTTCCTTCATAAACAAAAACCCGCGGCGGCTGCACCGTTTCTCCCTGGGGTAAGGCGGCTAGAAATTGGTTAAGCTGTTGCTCAACCTGCTTCAATGTTTGATAATTCCAGGCGCCCCAGGCAGGTAAGTTGGCAATACCAACCATTGCTGTAGCCAAGAGTAGGGAGAATCCTGGGGAAATTACGTTTGACCAACGACCAAAGCCCCTGAGGGAAACAGACCTAGGTGAATATCGAGCCTTCATCACACTACCCTAAAGGAACAGGAACACTAAAATAATCTGTCATTTGCACTATAGTCATTGGCTCAATCAATTAGAATGTGATATCTTTAAAAAACGTAGATAAAATTATTGCCTAAACTAAACCTCCTCTAGAAAAAAAGTATTCCTATTATAAGCAAACGTATAGTTATACGATAATCATGGCAGATTTCTTCAGATTATTCACTCCATATATTACCTATTTTTCTCTGATCTTTATTGTAATACCCAGCGTCATAGCGATAATATGTCGCATTGCTATTTACAAAGACTTACAAAAAACCATTGCTTATATCAAGCAGCCCAGTGAAGATAAAGCTCGGGTAATCCAAGAGAAATTTAATATCGCTAGTCAAAAATCAGATAAACTTAACGCTGGCGCAATCCTAGAAGAATTTTACCATGAACACAAATTCAAAGTGTTATGGTTTAAGCTTCAGTGTGAACCCTGGAACTATTTTACCCAGTCTTTACCTAATTTGCTGATTGCTTTCGGACTTCTAGGAACTTTTTTAGGCATCACTCTAAACCTAAAGGACATTAGTGGAATCATCAACCAAAATGGAGGTGAAGCCAGTGTTATTGTTAGTAATCTTCAAGGGCCATTGCAAAGTATGGGGATTGCTTTTCTGAGTAGTTTAATAGCTATTGTTTTTAGCTCAATTATAACCATTGTAAATTTTATATTTAATGTTGATTTAGCTCGAAACGAACTTTTTGCAAGACTCGAAAATATTTTAGACAATGATCATAGACGAGAAGAAAATAGCAGAAATAGAAATATAAATTTATTTGTTGATGCTCTCAAGCCAATGTTAAAACATGTGCTGCATGAGATTGTCTTTGATCAAGTATCTCATCCGGGGAGATCTGGTTCAGCGGTAGAAAATAATCAACCTAAAACGCTGGAAGCAATACTAGTTTCTTGGAGTAGAAGCTTCAATCATTCAATTAATTCGTTTGAACATCAAATGAAGATTTTTGAAGAAAATGTAAGCTCGATCAAGGAATTATTCCCAATCCTGGAAAGCTCTGCTGAAAGCTTTAAGTATTCATCTACGGATATTCAAAGGGCTGTTAATGGAATGCAACAGCACCAGAATAATTTATGGGAATGGAGAAATCAGTTAGCGGATACTCATGAAGAATTTGCCAAAACAACCAAGATTCTAGGGAGTAATATAAAATCCCTAATAGAAAACAATAAAAAGGCAACAGATTTGGCAGAAAGTGTTTATGAGCAAATGCAGTTATCCGCTCGTCAGCTCCAAGATAGCTCTCTAGGTTTTATAGAAGCATCAGAAATCATTAAAAGTAGCGATTTTGCCAGCAAATTGCTAGAAGCTTCATTCTTGCTAGATAATACACAAAAACAATTTGCTCAATCTTCTGCTTTTCTCCTCAACTCCACTCAGTCCATCGCCGGACTTCTTCAAGACTTTCAATCAGCGATCAATCAAGTTACTTCTCTGGGAGAGAATATTAAGTTGCTTAACCAGAGATCCGAAAGCTTACTCACTGTCAATCAGGAAAAAATGGCAGAGGTAAGCAAGGATTTTCAGTCAATTCATTCTAGTATTGAAGGCGTAAGCCTCTCTCTTCAAAAATATCAACAGAGCTATCTTGTTAGCCTCCAGAAATTAGTTAACTATCTCCACCTAAACGTGGTTCAAAAACTAGGGGAAAATTCAATCAATCTCCAACAAATTACCGATGCCATTCGAGACTATTCCTCTTCACTTGAAAATATCAGACAGGATTTACAGGCATCGACAGAGAATATTGTACAAATTGATAACCATTCAAGTCAGAAGCTAAAAGCTCTTGAAATTCTAGGACAAGAAGTTAGCGCTCTAAACCAGCAATCCAGTCAATGGCTTACGTCTAGTCAACAACAATTATCCATCGAAAATCAAGAACTAGGTCAAATCAAAGCCGAGTTATCTAAGCTGGTTTTAACCCTTCAGCAATACCAGCAAGCTTTAAATATCAAGCCTGAAATCAATATGCTGACTAAAAGCCTAGTAGAAACAATTCAACAGTCTCTCAATACAAATTCTGTTAGTTTAGAAGAGCTAGCAATCAAAGAAACAGGCAAAAATAGAGAAGAAATAGTTAGACTTTATCAAAGCATCAATCAAGGTTTTGGCAACTTAAGAGAGATCAACCTCAAACTCAATGAACTAATTAATGCCATTAATCAGAAAAAAATCTAAGTAGTATTTAGCATTCATTAGCGATCTTTTTTTATTTATGCCTCAAAGCTACCGCCATCAGAAAAAAATAGATTCTTTAAATATATATCCTGCATTTACTGATTTAATGTCCAATGCTTTTATGATTTTAAGTCTATTTTTGTTGTTGGCATTATTTCAAGCAACCGACTTGAATCGTAAACTACAAAGTGCATCCCCCATTGTAATTGATGAAAAATCAGGCAATTTTAAGTTTCCCTCTGGCAGTGCTGAGCTAACTCTACCGCTCAAGCTTTATATTACCAAACAAGTGATTCCTGCTATTGAACAAGTTGTCAAAGAAAAACAGGGAGCCATTGAATTTGTACAAGTTATCGGTCACACCGATGGACAAGAAAATAACATGGCTAGTAATTTAGATCAAAGACTAGAGACTGTTGCCGCTGGACAAGCTACCGTTAAAGTACTGACGCCTGGTTCTAATACGGATCTCGGTTTAATGCGGGCCTTAGCTGTAATTCAGGAAATCCGTAAAACGGGACGATTTCGGAAAATAGAGTTCAAAGCTTATTCAGCGGGGCAACTTTACGATGCTTCAGGGAACTTAGCCTCAATCAATCGCAAACCGGATGAAAGTAGGAGACGTATTGAAATTCGTTTTATCCCTCCCGGTAAAAAGCAATAACACCCAGACTTTACCCCCAGTCCTCAATGAGTGATAGAGACTCCAACGTTACGGAAGCTAGCTCTCCTTAATGTCCTTCAAAACAACGGAGCCTTGGCGGAGGACCTGCCAGTCTGGGGCCAACCACTGAATCACAGTAGAGGGTTGGCCGGAGGCCCCAGCTTGTACTGATAAATCTTCTGCCAGCGTCAAAACCGTGGGAAAGGCCTCGGCAATGGCTGTCATCATTATCAAGGGGGGAGAACCCGATAAGTTTGCACTAGTAGTTGCCAGCGGGCCCGTTTGAGCCAAGATCTCTAGGGCCTGGGGATGCTGAGGAATCCGGACTCCTAAGCTGCCATCCTGGCGAGGATTGAGATCAGGGGAGACAAGGGAAGATGCGGGAAGAACTAAGGTTAGGGCCCCCGGCCAATACTGGGCCATTACTGTCTGCCATTGTTGGCGTTCTGCTTCAGTTCCTGCAAGATAAGGTAAAAGATCCGCTATATCAGCGGCCATCAGGATCAAGGGCTTGTCCAAACTCCGTTGTTTGAGCTGATAGATAGCTTGGGTCTGATGGGGAAGAACCGCAAGCGCCGGAACAGTATCGGTGGGAAAACTCACCACTTGGCCCTTCCGGGCCGCTTCAATCAGGGTAGAGGCAGTAACAAGGGGCATAGGCGACAATTAACAACGATAGGCCAAAACAAAGCGCTCAATTCCTGCTAAATCCCGTCGGATCTGAATAGAGTGATAACATCCCTGCTCTTCCAAACGGGCCTGAATCAGGGGGGCCTGACCGGCCATTAATTCTACTAGCCAGAGGCCACCGGCTTGGAGATAGTCGGGCGCAGTATCCACCAATTGATTCAGACAATCCAGACCATCCAGGCCTCCATCGAGAGCCGCAATGGGTTCATGGCGGGCTACTTCTGGCTGGAGTTGGGGGATCTCTTGACGAGGGATATAGGGAGGATTCGACACCATCCCAGCAAACTGGCCCCGGAGCTGGGCCAAGGGCTCCCACCAAGAGCCTTGTAAAAACTGGATTTGTTCGCTCAATCCCCAGTCTTGACTATTTTGCTGAGCAACGGCCAGGGCCTCAGGACTCTTGTCAACAGCATACAGGGGGGCCTGGGGTAACAAATCGGCTAGGCTCAGAGCAATGGCCCCGCTACCTGTTCCCAGGTCAACCCAGTTACCTCTGGCCAGGGCCTGGTTTTCGGGCCGTTCCAGTTGTTCCTGTACAATATCAATCAATAATTCCGTTTCTGGTCGAGGGATCAACACAGCAGGGGAAACCCGGAGCCAAAACTGTCGCCAGGGGGCTTTCCCCAGTAGATACTGCACCGGATAACGGTTCTGGAGGCGACGTTGCCAGAGGGCCTTTAGCGCATCTAGGTTATGGTTAGCCGGAATAGCGGTCTGGGTAGTAAAGGTTTCCAGGTGCAGGGCCAGGCGGTCTAAGCCGGTGCAATGCTGGAGCAACCAATCCAATTCCTTGGGGTCAAGGCCCTGGTCTTGGGCTTGTTGTTGGGCCATCCGTCGCCATTGGGCCAAGGCCTGGCCATCGATCCATTCGGTCACGGTAGGAATGCGAGATAGGAGGAATAAGACGACAAAAGTAAAGGGTGGAGGGCCGACAGGGCCCTCCACCCGAGGATCAGGATACTATCCTTACCAATCGCTGACTATTCAACGCCAGGGGCAATCAGTTCCCGCTCTGCCGCAGGAAGGACGATTACTTTGCCATCCCCGTCAATATCGACGACGGCGGCACTGCCTTCCTTGAGACGACCGGAGAGAATTTCCTCCGCCAGTACATCTTCAAGTAGGCGCATGATGGCCCGACGCAGGGGACGCGCACCGTAGGAGGGATTGTAGCCCTCTTCCACTAAGCGCTCCTTAAATTTGTCGGTCACGGTCAGGGAGATATTCTTCTCAACAAGACGGGTGAAGACATCGCGTAGCAGGATTTCGGAAATTTCCTTCACTTCCTCCTTATTCAACTGACGGAAGACAATAATTTCATCCAAACGGTTCAGGAATTCTGGACGGAAGTATTGTTTGAGTTCTTCATTCACCAGGGAGCGAATGCGATTGTATTGAGCTTCCGATTGATTGTCGGAGAATTCAAAACCGAGGCCCCCGCCGCCTTTTTCAATGACCTTGGAGCCAATATTGGAGGTCATGATCAGCAGGGTGTTTTTGAAGTCTACCGTGCGGCCCTTAGCATCGGTCAGACGGCCATCTTCTAGGATTTGCAGGAGCATGTTGAAGATATCGGGGTGGGCCTTTTCGATCTCATCAAAGAGCACGACGGTGTAGGGCCGACGACGAACCGCTTCTGTTAACTGGCCCCCTTCGTTGTAGCCGACATAGCCCGGCGGAGAACCAATCAGTTTAGAAACGGTGTGGCGCTCCATGTACTCAGACATATCCAGACGAATCATGGCTTCTTCGGAACCGAAGAAGTAGGCGGCCAGGGCCTTGGTCAATTCGGTTTTACCAACGCCGGTCGGGCCGGAGAAAATGAAGCTGGCAATGGGACGATTGGGGTTTTTCAGGCCCACCCGCGCCCGTCGAATGGCTCGGGAAACGGCTTTCACCGCATCTTCTTGGCCAATTAGCCGTTGATGCAGAGTGTCTTCCATGTGCAGGAGTTTTTCGGATTCGGTTTCCGTCAACTTGTTCACCGGCACCCCTGTCCAGGAGGCCACAATGTGGGCGATCTCTTCCGAGGTGACTTGGGGTTCGTCTCCCCCGTCTTCATTTTTCTTGCTGGAAGCGATTTCCCGGATCTGCTTTTTAATCTCCATTTCCCGGTCTCGTAGTTCCCCAGCCTTATCAAAGTCCTGGGCCCGCACTGCATCATCCTTTTGCTTGAGGATTTGCCGCAGTTCCTTATCGAGTTCCTTGGCGGCTGGGGGAAGTTGGGAGTTGATCAGACGAACGCGAGAACCAGCTTCGTCGATCAAGTCAATGGCCTTGTCGGGCAGATAGCGGTCAGAGATATAACGGTCAGAGAGTTTGGCCGCCGCTTCTAGCGCCTCGTCTAGAATTTTCAGCTTGTGGTGCTGTTCGTAGCGCTCCCGCAGGCCGTAGAGAATTTCAATGGTTTCATCCACCGAGGGTTCACCGACCATCACGGGTTGAAAACGGCGCTCCAGAGCCGCATCCCGTTCGATATGTTTACGGTATTCATCCAGGGTGGTGGCCCCAATGCACTGGAGTTCGCCCCGAGCCAGGGCCGGTTTGAGAATATTAGCGGCATCAATGGCCCCTTCGGCAGCTCCCGCACCGATCAACGTGTGGACTTCATCGATCACCAGGATGACGTTGCCGGCTTGGCGAATTTCATCCATGATTTTTTTCAGGCGTTCCTCAAATTCCCCCCGGTATTTGGTACCAGCTACGAGGAGGCCAATGTCCAGGGTCACAACCCGTTTTTCTTCCAGGATGTCGGGAATATCTTTGTTGGCAATACGCTGGGCCAGGCCCTCGGCAATAGCGGTTTTACCCACGCCCGGTTCCCCGATCAAGACGGGGTTATTTTTGGTGCGGCGGCCGAGGATTTGAATCACCCGCTCAATTTCTTTTTGGCGGCCGACCACGGGATCGAGCTTGCCTTCCGCCGCCATTTGGGTCAGATTCGAGCCAAACTCATCCAAGGTAGGGGTTTTGGTACGGCCCTGGGAACCGCCGCCAGCGGCAACTTCTGCGGTTTCACCCAGCATGCGAATCACCTGAGTCCGCACTTTGGACAGGTCAACCCCCAAGTTTTCCAGAACACGGGCGGCCACCCCCTCCCCTTCGCGGATCAGACCCAACAACAGGTGTTCCGTGCCAATGTAGTTGTGACCCAGTTGGCGGGCTTCTTCGAGGGACAGTTCCAGGACGCGCTTGGCCCTGGGAGTAAAGGGAATCTCAACGGCGACAAAGCCGGAGCCCCGCCCAATAATTTTTTCGACCTCAATGCGAGCATCCTTAAGATTAACCCCCATTGATTTCAAGACCTTGGCGGCGACGCCGGTGCCTTCGCCGATCAGACCCAGGAGAATTTGTTCCGTGCCGACGAAGTTGTGTCCGAGGCGACGGGCTTCCTCCTGAGCGAGCATGATTACTTTTATAGCTTTTTCTGTGAAGCGTTCAAACATGACTTAAATCCATCACCTCAGCTTGCCCTGTGTATTGCTGATTTTAACATAGCGTCTTTTCTTAGCTGTTGTGTTCCGTACCGCTTCTCCGCTAGAATTGCGCTTTACTGGCAAGCTATGTCGGTTCTTCTAAGTCTCGCCCCGTCTACCTTCGATTTCCTTGAAGTTTCCTTGGTTCACTAACCCCACGTTCGGAAATCCCTCCACCTTCACTTCGGTTACATCTTGATTTTCCTGCTTGGGATCTTTCTTGCTCTTATTAGCGTCTCTGTTTACAATCCATTTGGCTAAGTTCGTCCCCTTCATTGATTACGTGTGCTTATGATGCCAACTATTCCTTTCCTTCGCCCCCAGTCTATCCTGTCTTTTTCGTTGGGTCTATTCACACTGAGTTTGGCCTGGATTCCCACGGCGGCCCAGAGTGCAGGAGGCTGGAACCAGTTTGATGTGTGTGTCACTGAACTGACTAACAATGACGTGAGCCCAGAGGCGGCGGCGGCCGGCTGTGCAGAGGCCCTGATTCCCAAGGAGTTATCTCAATGTGTGGCCATCATTCGGGGGGGGACGACCTTGAGTGGGAACGTGGCGCTCCAATCCTGTTTCCAAGTCCGTCGTCCCGTTGATCTAGGCAACTGCGTGGTCGATATTCAAGCAGCTACCCTCGACGGCTATCAGCCCCAGGGCAGTAGTTCCGATCCCAACAGCCTATCCCTCTCTGCTCTCAATTCCTGTCGCCAAAGTCTCCTGCCAGGTCGCCATTCAGAATGTGTGATTGCCCTGAGTCGAGATACGAACTATACCCCTATCAAGGCTATGGATACCTGCTTAGCCGCCGAAGATTTTCCCCGCGACCTCTTCCCTGCTTATCAGCAGGCCCAACCCTAGAAAGTCCATCGGTTACTTTCAATCAAATAGCTGAGTCTGATTTTTCGGGTCTGTTATAGCATTGGGGTAACCTTTATGCCCCAAGCGATTACTGCACGTAAGTTCTATGGTTTACCCTCCCTTTCCCCGTCCAGTGTTGAGCTTGACTCTGTTGGCCTGCCTCGTTTCGGCCTGTGGTGATCGCCAGGCCCAAACCAAGGCCCCCCCGGCCCTTCCTGTTCAGGTTCAAACCCTGGAACCGGCAACGGTAATCGATAGCAATGAATTTGTAGGCACGCTAATTGCCAGTGAGTTTGTGCAGTTGGCGCCGAAAATCGACGGACGGATCCTCAAAATCTATGCCGATTTTGGCCAGTTGGTGAAACAAGGGGATCCAATCCTCCTGCTAGAGCCGACCCAACAACAGGAACAGGTCAATGCGGCTCAAGGAAATGTCAATGTCCAACGGGCTAATCTGTCGGCAACGGAGGCTAACTTGAGGAGTGCTGAGGCCCAGCGGGACGCGGCCAAGGCCAATGTAGCTAGCCAACAGGCTAATGTGGCCACCCAACAGGCCAACTATGCCAATGCCCAAGAGGTGTTGAAAACTCGGGAGGCAGACCTGAAACGTGCCCAGGCCACTTTTAACCTGACGGACATCAATCTCAAGCGAGCCAAGTTCTTGGTAGAAACGGGAGTACAGCCCCAGCAGGATTTAGACGATAAAACAACGGCCTTCAAGGATTCCCAAGCGAACACCGAAGCGGCCTTCAAAACCGTACAGGCGGCCAAGGCCACGGTGCAGGCTAACCTTGGTAGTGTTAAGGCGGCTCAAGCGGCCCTGCGGCAGGCCCAGGAGAATCTTAAGTCTGCCCAACAACAGGTGAACATTGCCCGCGCCAATATTAATGCTCAGAGGGCCGCCATCGACCAGGCCCGAGGACAGTTGGGCGTTAATACTCAGGAGTTAATCTACAACCGGGTGGTGGCCCCCATTGATGGAACGGTAGGGAGTATTACACCTAAGGTGGGGGACTTCCTGCGACAAGGGGAAAACTTTACCACGATTACCAACAATAGCCAGTTTGAGATGAACATCAATGTGCCCGTTGAGCGGGCCAGTTCTCTCCGTCTCGGCCTGCCGGTGGAAATGGTGCAACCCGATGGCAAGGGAGGAAAGGTTGGTCGTATTAGCTTTGTTTCGCCCACCACCGACCAAAATAGTCAGTCGATCCTCGCCAAGGTCGTTTTTGCCAATGACGGTACCCTGCGTAATAATCAGTATGTACGGGTACGCATTATTTGGGATCAAAAGCCAGGTCTGCTGATCCCCACCAGCGCTGTGACGGCCATCGGAGCCCAGCGGTTTGTCTATGTAGCCGAGCCGAGTAAAAACGCGGAAAAAAGCAGCAATAGCTTAGTAGCCCGCCAAAAACCGGTAACACTGGGAGGTATTCAAGGACAATCCTATAGGATTCTCTCTGGAGTCGAATCGGGGGAAAAAATTGTCGTTGATCGCATTCTGGAGTTGCGAGATGACCTACCGATTGCCGCCTCTCCTGTCACCGAGAAAAAGGCTGTAGAACAGTAACCGTGATTGCTATTTACCCTGGTAGTTTCGATCCCATCACCCTGGGACACCTGGATATTATTGAGCGAGGTAGTCGCCTCTTCGAGCAGGTGATTGTGGCCGTCCTCTGTAATCCCAGCAAACAGCCCCTCTTTTCAGTGGAGAAACGTCTAGAGCAGATTCAGATTAGTACTGCTCATTTGGCCAATATTCGAGTAGATAGTTTTTCGGGTCTGACCGTAGAATATGCTAAATTGCGCCAAGCAACTGTTCTATTGCGGGGCCTACGGGTTCTCTCAGATTTTGAAAAGGAACTTCAGATGGCTCATACCAATCAAACCCTGTGGAGCGGCATTGAAACGGTTTTTTTAGCAACGACGAAGGAATATAGCTTTTTAAGTAGTAGTATTGTCAAAGAAATCGCGAAGTTTGGCGGCCCGATCGACCATTTGGTTCCCCAAAACGTGGCTACTGACATCTGTCTATACTACAGTTAATTACCCATCATTCGCTTTTATTGCTAACTGCTATGGCACGTCGAGAGAGTCCACCCGCTGAGTCCACGGATCCCAAGGCCAATAGTCGCCGCCGGGGGGGGGACTTTGATATTCAGCAACAATTGGCCCAGCTCCAGGAACTGATCTACGACAGTTTTCGGATTCCCTTAACGGCCTGGAGTGTGATCGATGAAGACAGAATTCTAGACCAGATCGATATTGTTTCCGACAGTATTCCCGATGCCATTCAAAAGGCTCTTGCTATCCTCGACCAAGAGGAGCGCATCATGACCCAGGCCGAAGAATATGCCCAGCACATCGTTCAATCGGCCCAGCAGGATGCAGCCCGGATCCTGGATGAATCGGGAATTATTCAGCAAGCCCAGCAGGAAGCCCAACAAATTCGCCAACAGGTACAACAGGAATGTGAATTGCTCCAGCGCCAGACCCAGCAGGAGTGTGACACCCTACAACGCCAAATTCGCCAGGACTGTGAGGCCCTGCAACGCCAGACCCAACAAGAATGCGATACTCTCCAGCGTCAAACCCTAGGGGAATTGGAGCAAATCCGCCAGGTCACCACCCAGGAAGTCCAACAGTACCGCCAGCAGACCGTACGGGAATGCCAGGAACTACAACGGGATGCTGACCAATACGCTGACCAAGTGCTAACCCGCCTTGAAAATCACATTGCGGAAATGATGCGTACTGTGGGCAACTGCCGGCAAATTCTTTATGAGAACTCTCCTCACTACGATGCCCCTACGCCGGTAGTTAAGTCCCCACCCACGGTTTCTAGTCCCCCTCCGGCTCCTCGGCCAGATCGTCCCCGTAAGCGCTCCCGCTAAAGGCTCTGAATGAGCGGTAACAGCAAAAGGACAAAATAGTAGACTAATGGTGCGGTAAACACGTAGCTGTCGGTACGGTCAAGAATTCCCCCATGGCCGGGAATGAGTTGCCCAGAGTCCTTGACCCCGGCATCCCGTTTCATCATCGATTCTGTCAGGTCTCCCAAAAGGCTGACGACCCCAATCAAAAGCCCGAGTAAAATTCCCGTTCCTTGCCAATAGGGCCAGTGGAGATACCAGGCCCCGACCCCAGCTACCAGAATACTCCCAAGGATTCCCCACAGGGCTCCCTCCACGGTTTTTTTAGGACTAATTTCCGATAGGCGAGTCCGCCCTAGCCATTTGCCCATGATGTAGGCGCCGATATCCGCGGCCCAGATACAGCCAAAGGCGAGGAAGGTGACGACTAGGCCGGAGGGAAATAATTCCGGGTGACTCCAAGACTCTGGCCAATAGCCCATCAAGGGAAGATTGGTTTGAATGGGAGAAGGGGTATCGGGAAGACTCGAAAAGCCAATACGAAGCCGAACCCAGTAGCTAGGCAGATAACCCCCGTAAAACAGGCCCAACAGGGAGGTGGAAATATCGGCAATGGTGGCCATCTTGGGCTGGAATAGGAGGTAAAAGCAGATTAAGGCCCCCGTCAGAGGAAACATGGCATCGGTGAGTTGGGGAGCCAGAGTGGCACTTAGGAGCAAGAGCAGGGACAGGACGATGGTGGTTTTGGCCGCTGGCGCAATTCCCTTAGCTCGTACCAGTTGGAAGTATTCCCGCAGGCCAAGGAAAATCACCAGGGCAATTGCGGCACTAAAATACCATCCCCCCAGAATTAACAGAGTTAAAGCAAGCAGAATAGCAACAATAGCACTGAGAATCCGCTGGATGGACATGGTGGAGGCCGATAACGTAAAGACTAATGCCAGGTTAAGTGAACAAGCCAGATGTTAACCCATTCTTATAGTATAGGGATGTATTAGCGAGTAGCGACGAGGAACCGATTCTCTCTAGGCCAGTTTTTCACCACTGAGAATAAAGGTCGGGTCAACGGCGGCAAAGGTTTGATGAATGCCTCGAGTCTCTAAACGATTGACCCCTGCCTGCACCACTTCGATATTACGGGCCTGGAGTTCTGCTAGGCCCTCGGAAATGAAGTATAAAGTCTCTAAATTACTGGCGGTGGCCACCACCCGTCCCCCGGGCTCCAAATATTTCCAGATCTCCGTCAGAATTTCTTTAATCGGCCGTCCCCCCTCAATACAGACTCGGTCGGGACTCGGCACCAACTCCGCCAAGCAAGTGGGCGCACTGCCCTCATAAACCTGGACATTCCGCACCCCAAAGCGTTCACAATTACGACGAATTAGGCTGGCCACCTCTTCATCGCGTTCGACGGCAATAATTTTACTATCGGGACAGAGCAGGGCCAGTTCAATGGGAATGGTGCCAGTACCCGCACCAATATCCCAGACTACGGAATTTGCCTTGAGGCGCAGGGCCGAAATCAACAGGAGTCTGACTTCGCGCTTACTCAGGGGAATACCGGGCAACCGTTCAAAGAGATGATCTGTAATACCAGGGGTGCGATAGGGCCAGAGCATAGGGAATCATGTCAGCAAAACCAATCCGTTCCTTTTGGGGCCATCCCAGGGACAACGGATGGAGAGGATAATGGGGCCAGAAAAGCTGGCCCTATCCCTAGCTTAACTGCTGAATTCAGCCGGATCGTCATTCAAAGCAATTTTAACGGGCTGAACCTGCCAAATTTCCTGGCAATATTCCCGAATCGTGCGGTCGGAGGAAAATTTCCCCATACGGGCTGAATTGAGGATCGACATTTTCGTCCACAGGGCCTGGTTTTGGTAGGTCTGGCTGACTCGGTCTTGGCAATCCACGTAGGCCTGGTAGTCTGCAAGGAGCATGTAGGGGTCGTGGTAGAGGAGAGAATTAATAATCGGCCGGAATAATTCCTGATCGCCGTGGGAAAAGTAGCCGTTGGCAATGCGGTCGATGACCCCTTTGAGTTCGGCATTGGTTTCGTAGTAGCTGAGGGGATTGTAGCCATCGGCTTTGAGCCGATAGACTTCCTCAGCAGTCAGACCAAAGAGGAAAAAGTTTTCTGGCCCGGCTTCTTCCCGGATTTCGATATTCGCACCGTCTAGCGTACCAATGGTCAGGGCCCCGTTCATGGCAAATTTCATATTGCCCGTCCCCGAGGCCTCCTTGCCAGCGGTGGAGATTTGCTCCGAGAGGTCGGCGGCGGGATAGATGCGTTGGCCCAGGGAGACATTAAAGTTGGGCAGGAAGACGACCTTGAGCCGGCCCCGCACATCGGGGTCTTTGTTGACCACTTCCGCCACAGCATTGATCAACTTAATGATCAGCTTAGCCATGAAGTAACCCGGTGCGGCCTTACCGCCGAAAATAAACGTCCGAGGAACGACGTGGGCCTGGGGATCTTGCTTGATGCGGTTGTAGAGGGTGACGATGTCCAGGACTGCTAAGTGTTGACGCTTGTACTCATGAATCCGTTTGACCTGGACATCAAACAGGGAATTAATATCCATCTCAATGTTGCGGTACTTGAGCAGGTAGGCCGCGAGGCTCCGCTTGTTGTCTTGCTTGATTTCGTGCCAGCGCTGACAAAAAGCCTCATCCTCTAAAAAAGCCTCCAGTTTGCGCATCTCATCCAGATTTTTGAGCCAACCATCGCCAATTTTCTCCGTTACCAGGGCCGACAGTTGGGGATTACTCAGTAAAATCCAGCGCCGGGGTGTCACCCCATTGGTCTTATTGAAGAATTTCTGCGGCCAGAGACTAGCAAAGTCCCGCAGGGTATCTTTTTTCAGCAGTTCCGTATGCAGGGCCGCCACGCCGTTAATGGCATGACTGCCCACACAGGCCAGGTTGGCCATGCGAATCTGTTTGCCGTGGTTTTCTTCGATCAAGGATAGGCTCTGCACCAAATGATCGTTGCCTGGGAACCAGGTTTGCAGGTCTTCGAGGAAGCGGTGGTTGATTTCGTAAATAATTTCCAAATGGCGGGGCAGGAGTTTCTCAAACAACTCCACCGACCAGCGCTCCAGGGCCTCGGGCATCAGGGTGTGATTGGTATAGGCAAAGGTTTTTTGGGTAATGCCCCAGGCAATATTCCAATCGTAGTTGTACTGATCCACCAGCAGGCGCATCAGTTCCGCAATGGCCACTGCTGGATGGGTGTCGTTGAGTTGGATGGCCGCTTTTTCGTGGAAGTCATCTAGATTGTCGTGGGTACGCAGGTGAATGCGGATCAGATCCTGGAGGGAGGCGGCGACAAAGAAATATTGCTGGGCCAGTCTTAGTTCCCGCCCAGCCGGGGTGTTGTCGTTGGGATAGAGCACCTTGGAAATGGTCTCGGCATCCATTTTTTCGGCCACGGCACGGTCGTAGAGACCAGCGTTAAAGGCTTCAAAGTTAAATTCTTCACTAGCTTCCGCTTTCCAGAGACGCAGGGGATTGACGGTATTGGTTTGATACCCAGGAACAGGTGTATCGTAGGGAATAGCTAGAATGGTGCGTTCCGGAATCCAGACCACCTTGGGATGGCCCTTTTCATTGTGGGCAATTTCCGTATGACCCCCGAGCTTGACTTCCACTGATTCATCGGGGCGGGGCAGTTCCCAGGGATTACCAAAGCGGAGCCAATTGTCGGGTACTTCTACCTGCCAACCATCCTGGATGCGTTGGTGAAAAATGCCAAATTCGTAGCGAATGCCGTAGCCAATGGCCGGGACTTCTAGGCTAGCCAGAGAATCCAGAAAACAGGCCGCTAAACGCCCCAGACCGCCATTACCCAGGCCGGGGTCAGGTTCTTGCTCAATAATTTCCCCCAGGTCGAGACCGAGTTCACTCAGCACTTGCTCTACTTTGTCGTAGAGGCCCAGATTGATCAGGTTATTGCCTAAATGGCGGCCCATTAAAAATTCTGCGGAGAGGTAGCAAACGACCTTCACCTTTTCTTGCTTATAGGTGGCAACAGTTTGGAGAAAGCGGTGGAGTAAGCGGTCACGAACCGTGTAGGCCAGGGCGATGTAGTAGTCGTAGAGAGTGGCCTGGGAGCGGTCAATGCCTTGAAGATAAAACAAGTTGTCGAGGAAAGCACGCTTAAGGGTGGCAATACTCATCCCTGTCCGGTCATCTTCGATCTGGATGGTGGCGGGTTCAGTGAGGGAAGCAGTGGGCAAGGGAGTTTTTTCCATGGGAGTAGGTCCTTAAAACCAAAAAATCCAGCGGCTTGGCAGTCCGTCGTGTCGTTACCGTCTAAGCCTAGCTGATTGTACGCTGAAGTGATGACCCAGACGGTTGAATTGCAACTAACTTGAGATGTTATTTCCGGGTTTTTCAGTGCTCTGCCCTGCTGGTGTTAACAAATCCTGAAAATTCTGGCCCGGAGACTCACTGTGACCGTGAATAGTTGGCCTTTAGTCGGGGAAAGTGCACTCTAGACTCGCGGTTCCAAGGATAGCGCTAAAATTGGAAACCGCTTCCTTTCGGTTTTGTACGCCATGACCCCTGACCCTGCGGCCTTGGAGTTTTCCGGCCCTGCCACCAATAAAAATCCCCATCGTGATTATCGTCCCCTAGACCGCGCCAAGTTAACACCCCTGTTTCAGCACTACATCGAAGCCAAGGAACAGAATCCTGGGGCCCTGTTGTTCTACCGGGTTGGGGATTTTTACGAATGCTTTTTCCAGGACGCGGTGATTATTTCCCAGGAATTAGAACTGGTCTTGACCAGTAAGGAAGGGGGCAAGGAAATTGGCCGGGTGGCCATGACGGGAGTTCCCCACCACGCTCTAGAACGTTACAGTCGGTTGTTGGTGGAAAAGGGCTATGCCTTGGCCATTGGCAATCAGGTGGAAGATGCGGCCGAGGCCCAGGCGGAAAAGCGCATGGTGGAACGGCAGGTCACTAAACTGCTAACGCCCGGTACCCTCACTGACGATAGTATGTTGCCCCCCCGACGCAATAATTTTTTGGCAGCGGTGGTGATCACCGGGGCCAATTGGGGCCTGGCCTACGCCGATATTTCTACAGGGGAATTTTTTACCCTCCAGTCCGCTAACTTGGAAGACCTGGCCCTGGAATTACTCAGGCTACAGCCCGCCGAGGTGTTGGTTCCTACTAGTGCCCCGGATGTGCGGGGCCTACTCCGACCAGGGGAAAGTTCCCCCCATTTACCCCAGGGCCTACCGACGGGCTTTTGCTATTCCCTCCGCTCCCCCAAACCCTTTGATGTCATTGAGGCTAAACAGAAACTCTTGACCATCTTTCGGATTCGCTCCCTAGAGGGCCTGGGCTGTGAGGGCCTGCCGTTGGCGATCCGGGCCGCTGGGGGCCTGCTGGAATACATCGAAGAAACCCAAAAGGCGAATCTTGTTCCCCTGCAACCCCTCAAAACCTATAACCTGACGGACTTCATGGTGCTAGACCACCAAAGTCGGCGTAACCTCGAAATTCACCAGACGGTGCGCGAAGGCAGTTTTTACGGTTCCCTCCTCTGGGCCTTGGATCGCACCTGTACCTCCATGGGGGGACGGGCCCTACGGCGCTGGCTCCTGCAACCCCTACTCGACCCCAAGGGCATCCGGGCCCGGCAACAAACCATTCAGGAATTAATCGAACAATCACCCCTACGCCAAGACCTGCGGCAAGTGCTCCGTCAGATCTATGACCTGGAACGCCTCAGTGGGCGGGTCGGGGCCGGTAGTGCCAATGCGCGGGATGTGTTGGGCCTGGCCACCTCCCTTGTCCGCCTCACGGATCTGGCTCACCTGGCCAGTCAGGGCCAATCCCCCTACCTGCGGGCCCTGCACAATATTCCTCCTGACTTGGAGGAATTGGGACGCTATGTCATTGCCAATCTCGTCGAAAATCCTCCCCTGCACCTCAAGGAAGGCGGTGTGATTCGGCCCGGTGTCAACGAGGCCCTAGACCAGATGCGTCAACGGATTGAAGATGATAATCAATGGTTAGCCAATCTAGAAGTGACGGAACGACAGCGTACCGGCATTAGTAACCTCAAGGTGGGCTACAACAAAACCTTTGGCTATTATCTCAGCCTGCCCCGCAGTAAGGCCGAGCAGGTACCCGACAACTACATCCGCAAGCAAACCCTGGTCAACGAAGAACGCTACATTACACCGGAGCTTAAGGAACGGGAGAGCCGCATTCTGACGGCCCAGGATGACCTCAACCAACTAGAGTACGAAATTTTCGTGGAAATTCGCGATAAGGTTGCGGAAAAGGTTCAACCCATTCGGGAAGTGGCCAAGGCGGTAGCAGCCCTGGATGTTCTATCTGGCCTAGCGGACGTGGCCATCTTCCAGGGCTATTGTTGTCCTGAGATCAGTGCAGACCAGGGCCTGGAAATTGTTGCGGGTCGCCATCCTGTCGTAGAGCAAATTCTCGGGGCCGGTTTCTTTGTGGCCAATGACACCCATCTCGGCTCACAGGCCCTGGAATCCCACCCCGACCTGATTATCTTGACGGGCCCTAATGCCAGCGGCAAAAGCTGTTACCTGCGCCAAGTTGGCCTGATTCAACTGATGGCCCAAACTGGCAGTTTTGTACCGGCCCGGTCGGCCCGCCTCAGTATCTGCGACCGCATTTTTACGCGGGTAGGGGCAGTGGATGACTTGGCCACGGGACAATCCACTTTTATGGTGGAAATGAACGAAACCGCCAATATTTTGAACCATGCCACCCCCCAATCCCTAGTGCTCTTGGATGAAATTGGCCGGGGAACTGCCACCTTTGATGGTCTGGCCATTGCCTGGTCAGTGGCGGAATATCTGGCGACAGCCATCAAGGCTCGAACCATTTTTGCCACCCACTACCATGAACTGAATGAACTGGCTTCTATCCTGGACAACGTGGCCAATTACCAAGTCACTGTGCAAGAACTCCCCAACGACATTGTTTTCCTGCACCAAGTCCAACCCGGCGGTGCGGATAAATCCTACGGTATCGAAGCGGGCCGCTTAGCCGGCCTACCCAAATCCGTTATCCAACGGGCCCGCCAAGTGATGGGCCAAATCGAAAAGCACAGTAAGATCGCCGTCGGTCTGCGCAAAAGTAATCCCACCAAAACCAAAGTCCAGGACAGTGCAACGAAAGGACTGCCCCCCCTCCAAGCCGAACAACTGGATATTTTTGGTCAAGTCACCTGATGCCCACAGAGAAAAGGCTCGCTTCTCTCCCGGTTTTCTAGAATAAAGAAAGATTGACTAGAGGTTCTCCCATGGATAAAGATACGCGCTTTGCTCTGCTGGTGGTTGGGGTACCCCTGCTGGGAGCCGGCTACTGTGGCCTGATGTTGGCTACAATGTTTGCCTTTCCCGAAGCCCGACTCCATCCGATTCTGACCGCAACGGTTTTTGTCCTGGCCCCTTCTATTGTGTCCGGTACGATTTGGCTGTTGTCTTCTAGCAAGGCTAAAAACAAGGCCCGTCTAGGTCTCTAGGGCCTTTAAAATTGCTGTAAAAACGCCACAATTTGTTGGTGCAGGGCCTCTGGGGATTGGTTGGCCGCTAAACAAAGCAAAGGATGGGAATAGTTCTCTAACAAACGCTGGTAGTTTCGGCTGACTTCCCTTAATTTGTCTTCTTTTTCGTAGCATTCCCGCTGTTGGCGGGCCCCCAGGCGTTGCAGGGCCTGTTCCACGGGCAAATCGAGATAAATCAAGGCATCCGGCGGGGGAAAATCCTGGTTTAAGCGCTCAATAAACTGCCAATCTTCGGGCCGGTGGGCATTGTAGGCAAAGGAAGAAAAATAGTAACGGGGGGTAATAATGTGGCAACCCTGCTGGTCACGGGCCGGGAGGATGCCGTCCTGGGCGTTGTAGAGATGGTAATAGCGATCCGCCGCAAACAGATAGCCCATCTGCTGTTCAAATTCTTGGGCCGTGGCAAAAGGCAAGATATTCGCCGCCAATACCTGACGAATCAACTGACCAATGGGCCCCGATGAAGGCTCTGGACTCACCAGCGCGGCCTGGCCCTGGCCCTCAAAATAGGTTTTTAAATAGTCCGCTTGGGTCGTTTTCCCGGAACCATCTATGCCCTCCAGGACAATAAATAAAGGCTTCATCAATTACGGCCCCTGCTTTGCTGTTGCCTGAGTTTACCCTATAATCAGGGTCAGATTTATCCTTTCTAGACAAAAGCCCTATGCCATTACTGACGACCGGAAAAGGATTTTTAAAGGCCCTAGAACAAGCCGGGGCGTTGAGTGTCTATGCGCCCCTAGAAGGCGGTTACGAAGGCCGCTATCAACGTCGTCTCCGGGCCAATGGCTACACCACCCTCTCGTTAACGGCTCGGGGCCTGGGAGATCTCAGTGCATACCTGATGGGTACCCATGGGGTTCGTCCTCCCCACCTGGGCAAGAAAAACATTGGCCTAGAGGCCGCCGTCGGCCCAGTTTATTTTGTGCCTCCCATTGCTGGCTATCAATTGGAAAACCTCTCGCCCCAATCGAAAGGCTTGGTTCTTTGGATTCTCGAAGGCTATGTGCTTTCCACGGCGGAACTGCAATACCTGGTTAACCTTACCCAGCAGGAACCCAAACTCAAAGTCGTGATCGAAATGGGCGGCGACCGACAATTTCGCTGGCAGACCCTGGAAGACTCCCTGAAGGCGGCCTAAGGCTAGCTCTTAAAATCTGGAAAAATCAGGCCCTTGGGGGCTTAATGACATCGGCCAAGCTTGTACGAAGAGCTTGGCCTGTTTTATTAGGGAATTAGAGACTTATGGTTAATCGCTAAGCTCGCTAAATTAACTGTGTATTTCGGTGAGCTAGTTTGTACGATATGTCTATCGGAGATAGCCTGTGAACGTTAATTAAAGATCATGATAATAGAGGCAATCACGACGAATGTTTCTGTATAATCCACAGGTAAGCTATCCATTCAGGGTAGAGGAGTAGTCCAATTCTAATTAGGCACAAAAGCAACATCAAATCTAGGGTTTAGATAGTCAAGTGGTTTGGTTTTTACTCTTACAAACCCATCTATTATATAGCTTGATATGAATACTTTAATTGACAATCTTGTCATCCAAAATCCGAAACGAGATGCTAAGGCTCTTGTTGGACGCACCAACATATATCCTTACTATGCTGGCTTCTCACCATCCTTCATACATACAATCCTTACTTCGAGAAGTGTACCAAAAGAAGCAATAATTGTTGATCCTTGGAATGGAAGTGGAACAACAACAACCACAGCTGCCAAGCTTGGCTATTGCACGCAAGGCTATGATCTTAATCCAGTTATGGTCGTTGCGGCAAAGGCGAGTATGCTCAATATAAGAGATAAAAGCAGCTTGTGGCCTATTGCTGTAGATATTATGAGCAAAGCCTTGAAAGACAAGTTAACAGTTGCTAGTAATGAAGATCCATTATGTATATGGATAATGCCTGATAGTGTAGCAATAGTACGTAGAATAGAGAAAGCTTTACAAATTCTTCTTGTTGATAGTAATAATTATCAAATGCTAAGAACTCGCAATGACTTTAACACACTGTCAGATATTGCTTCTTTTTTCTATACTGCTCTTTTTCGTTCCATTCGTAGTTTAGTTGATGATTTCATTGCGTCTAATCCAACTTGGGTAAAGAAACCCAAAGATCTGTCGTCTAGAATTCAGCCAAGTTCAGAAGTAATCATTAATAAATTTGGCACAGAAGTTCAAAGGATGATACAAGCTATTGAAAATGAAGATTTTAATAATCAAAGCTTTTTGGGAAAGGCATCAATTGAGGTAGCTTCGTCTGAAGCCTTACCTATTTCTGATGAATCTGTTGATTTTATTTTATCATCGCCTCCATATTGCACTCGCATTGATTATGCAGTAGCAACTATGCCAGAACTTGCTTTGCTTGGGTACGGCTTGAATAACGATTTTCAAAATCTCCGCAGAAAGCTAATCGGTACCTCAACAGTCCCACAAAAATCTATTACTCCACTACTTTCATGGGGTAAGACATGCAATTTATTTCTTCAAGAGCTCATAAAGCATGAATCAAAAGCGTCAAAGACATACTATTACAAAAATCATACTCAGTACTTTAATGCAATACACATATCGTTTTCAGAGCTTAGCCGAATACTGCACTCAAGCGGATCATGTATTATTGTTGTTCAGGATTCATATTATAAAAATATACACAATGATTTACCCCAGATATTTATCGAAATGGCAAGCAACCACAATTTAAAACTAGAGCGAAGGGTTAATTTTAACAAAACGAGAACAATGGCAGATATTAATTCAAGATCAAGTAAGTATAGAAAAAACAAATTAATAACTGAGAGTGTACTCTGTTTTTCAAAAACTTAGTTTATTGAGGTTTTATATGACATCACTAGATACTCAAGAATCAAGAATAGTTGAGCTAATTAATGCAGTTGACAATCAAATTAAGAAAGTCCATACTCAAAGTCTTGACATATCTTTTAACGAATTACTAGATATGTATAAGAGCGGTGAACTAAATATAAATCCTGACTATCAGCGATTATTTCAATGGTCTGAAGGTGCTCGTTCTCGTTTTATTGAGTCACTTTTACTAGAAATGCCAGTACCCCCAATATATGTTATTGAGGAGAGTGATGGTAAATATATGCTTATAGATGGGCTTCAAAGAATATCCTCGTATTTACATCTTCGAGGTGAGCTAGAAGCAGAACATCTGGATCCGCCAATACATCGTGGTGAAAAACTCATACTAAGAGAGTGTGATATCGTTCAAGAGTTAAATGGAAAGACTTTTGACCACTTGGGGACGGCCCTACAAATAAGGCTTAAACGTGCTTTTGTACGAGTTGAAGTCGTAAGAAAAGGTAGTGATCCCAAGTTCAGGTATCACATGTTTAAACGCTTAAATACTGGTGGTTTACTGCTAACCCATCAACAACTTCGTAATTGTACTATTCGCCTACTTGATCCAACATTCAATGATTTTATTATTAATTTGAGTAAAGAAGCTGCATTTCGAGAGTGTATAATGAGTCTAAACCAAGAGAGGGTTCTGGAAGCATATGATCAGGAACTGGTGCTAAGGTTTTTCGCGCTCAAAAATTATCGTGATAAATTTGAGCATGACGTAGCAGATTTTCTCACTGAATATATGGAGGCTGTTTCTGAGCCAGACTTGGAGAAACGGTTGTCTTTTAACTATGAGCAGGAAAAAGACATTTTCTGTAAAACGTTCCTGATTTTTCAAAAAACTCTTGGCGAATATGCTTTTGCGGCGGCAAATCGCGCACGAGAAACATTGACACGAGGTTTCGCAGTATATCATTTTGAGGCATTTACTATTGGGCTCCAGCCATATTTAGAACAACTTGATCCTAGTAATGATGTAATGATAGAGAATTTGGAGAACACTTTTAGATCAATAAAGTGTGATGAGCAATTTGTTCGAATGACAACGGGTGGAGGAAAAAATTCAAGAGGCCTTCTTCGTGATCGAATTGACTTCGTTAAAGATAGAATTCAAAGTGCAATATGAATATTTCAGATGTTTGGGCCGAGATAGAAGCGGAACAGGCTTGGCGACAGGATGAAATTAGATTTTTCCAAAATCAGTCAACATTCGTTGCTCCCGAAAAACAAGATCACTTTCGAAGGGCTCTCATTTTGCTTTTATATGCTCACTTTGAAGGCTTCTGCAAATTCGTCTTTATTCTTTATGTGAATAATGTTAATTCTGCAAATATAAGATGTGGTGAAGCAGAAGTGTTGAATGTTAGAAGAAAATCAAAAAGGTAAAGCCCCTAAACTTGTATAATTAGGGGCACAAAATCAAAATAACTGAATATGATTATATCAAACTTTCCTCAAGTTGTGCAAAAGCATCTGGGTCACTTGCCCAAAAAGGATTATCCAGAACTGGACACCTTTAAGTTTGTCTCAATTTGGCTAAGTTTCGTGCTAGACCAAAGCCAAACAAGCATGAGAAGTCAATTCAAGAGATTAAACGCGAGAGGAGAGTCAGTAGATATATCGACCTTCTCAAAAGCAAGTAAAAAGCGAAACCCAAAGGTTTTTAAAGAAATATTAAAAAAGCTAAAAAAAGAAGTAGAAGTCTCTCGAGAACCAGAAAAAAGGGAACTGGTTTTGTTTCCACTGGACTCAACAGTGATATCGTTAACGAGCAAATTATTATGGAGACAAGGACATCATCAGGTAAAACTATTTAGTGGGATTAATTTAGACACAGGAGCCCCAGGAGGAATAGTAATTAATTTTGGTCAAGGGCATGATAGTAAATATGGGAATGAAACGATAGAAGCAACGCCAGAGAATGGAGTTGGGATAATGGATAGAGGATTTTGTAGTCTAGCAAGAATAGCAAAACTGCAAGAAGAGAAAGAGCGTTACTTTGTGTTAAGAACAAAGAACAATATAAGCTTAAATATGCTGGAAAATGGAAAGTATGAAATAGGAAGTGGGAAGGAAAAGCTAGAAGGAAGAGTAGTAGTATTTAGTGATAGAGAAGAAAGAACAGAGTTTAGGTTGGCAACAAATTTACCAGAAGAGGGAGAGGGAGGAATAAGTAATGAAGAGATAGCTGAGTTTTATCGATTGCGTTGGCAAATAGAACTATTATGGAAGTTCTTAAAAATGCACTTAAAGTTGGACAGGCTAATCACTAAAAATACAAACGGAATAGAGATTCAGATTTATAGTTGCCTGATTGGATATTTAATGTTGAGATTGGTAAGAATTCCGAAAGAGTTTGGGGAATCTTTATTAGATAAGCTACGGTATTTACAGGCATTTATGTGTGAAAAAATAAGTTATGTACACTGGCTAAGAGAGTTAGTGGTAAATTGTTGAATCTGGGCTTTTACAGAATCGTTGTGTCTATTCCTTGGTGGTTCAAATAAACCATTCAATATTTCTGGTGGTGAAGCAAACTACGCTATTGCTGCTGCATCACTGTCAGATTTATTTAACACCTTACGAAATCCAGAGAAAAAGTGCCCAGAATTTCAGCGGACTTTACCGGATGATGCAGAACTCCATCTGTTTGCAAGAGACCGTGAATTTATAGAGCAGACTACTAGCTTTGACAATAGGCCGGTACAAATACCCGAAAGGGTAGTTAATGCTGAAGCTAATTTAAAACCTGTAGTTCTTCGTAAAATTTTATATCGTCTTGGTTTTTCACACGACCAGTTAAGTAATGTTGAAGGAGAAATTCATCGTCTTCTTAATTACCGAAATAAGATTGCACATGGTGAATCATCTTCAGGTATTAATTTAGATGAATACTTGGCTCTCAGAGAAGCGACATTCAAAATCATGGATGAAGTTAAACGATTAATCATAGAAGCAATACAAAATCGGCATTATCTACGTCAAGAATGAATGGATACTGAATAAATAAAATAGTTAATATAGGGCGAACATGTATTTGCTGGATAACACGATGTTCAACTAAAAAACTAAAAGACAATTTTGTTAATGTGACTTACTATCTGTTAGCGAAGAACGCTGAGCTATATCTGTGCTTGGCATGATCCGATACATCGAACATACTAGCGCATGAGGCATTGGCAGAGTTGTTTTATGGCTTTTATTGCTTGTATAGAGGTAGTGGAAGTAAATCGCTCAGAGTTGTTTAGACTCAAGTTGCTAAAATGTTGTCAGCAAGACAACAAACTTTTTTAAATTAGTCTATTCTTGATTTTCACTCTCTATTTTGAGTTGTAATAGAAAGTCAAGATTGACCATGAACAGAATATTCAGCAATGCTAAATTCGTTCAACCGACAGACGCAGAACCGATTCGGTCAGTCATCACTGAATCTATAGATGCTGCGGTTATCGTTTGGTACATCAAACCAGGACAGGAAATCTATCCCCATATCCACCCCCAGGGGCAAGATACCTGGACTATTTTGCAAGGGAAAGGAGAATATTATCTGGATAAAGCAGGTACTAAGCAGTCGATCGTTGCCGGTGATGTGGTCGTTGCTTATACCGGATGTGTGCATGGCGTATTTAACAATGGTGACGAACCACTCATTTTTATTTCGGTTGTATCGCCATCTGATGCAGGCTATCAACGCATTTCTTTGGAAAATATGTTGACCAATCCCTCTAATTAGTGTTTTATTTAGTACAATAGTTGATCGTTATTGTTATAATAAAAGACAGTATATTCAAAACATTAAATATATATAAAAATCGATGAAATTTACTCTATTTATTACAGTTTCGTTTTTTTCGGTAAATTTAAGGTATTGACTCCCCAAAGCACTCACTTTTTTGCCATAACCCAGGCCTAGGACTCTCGCATAATGTTGTCTTCCCTGCCGTGTCGCCAATTTACACAATTCTTGACTGCCGCATCGATTGCGACTCTTATCTTGCCCATCAGCCGTAAGGCCATGATCAAGAGATTGCGAGTGCCAAAGAATATCATCTTGATGTTTCAATCGGCCCATTGCCCAGAAAGTAATCCGATAGAGCAAGTGTGGCAATACCTGAAAAAAAGATTGCACTGGAAGAGTCCTAAAACCTTAGATGAATTGCACTGGAAGAGTCCTAAAACATTAGATGAGCTGAGGGAGTTATTGTGGGAGCAATTACTGGTTTTAATGAAGGAGACGATAGCCTCAATCACAGGAAGGGCATCGATACTAGAGGCGTTATCTGTGCTGGGTTTTGAAGATTTGGTATTACGGGCCCAAGCAAAATGGGATAGACAACATGCATTATTTGCCGAGGCGGGAATTGAAATTTATAGCCAATTCGATTAAGAGTGGGACAGTTGGTTATGAAATTCCGTTACAATGACTGCTGGACTCCTTTCGGAAAAAACTGATTATGGCTCACAGCCTTGATTCGCGACAAAAGGTCATTAACTTTATCGAAGCTGGTGGTAGTGTAACAAAAGCGGCGCAAATATTCAAGGTCGGCAGATCTAGCATTTATCGATGGCTTGATAGGGAAGACCTTGCTCCCACCAAGGTAGAGCATCGTAAGAAAAAAGTAGACATTAAAGAACTCGAAGAAGATGTAAAGAAAAATCCCGACATCCCCTTGAAGGAACGAGCCCAGAAATTCGGTGTTACTTCAAGTTCTCTGTGCTACAGATTTAAGAAGATGAAAATCACGCAAAAAAAAACAACTTCGCTATCAAGAAAGAAATCACGGTGAAAGAGCAAAATACTATAGAGAGCTAAGAGAGTTGGTGAAGATTTACGGTATTGCAAGCCTGGTGTTTATAGATGAAGCGGGGTTTGAGGAGTTTGTATCATCGATATATGGATGGTCAAAAAGAGGGAAAAGAATCTATGGAGAAAAGCAGGGTAGAAGAGGAAAGAAAGAAAATTTAGTGGCAGGAAGAAGAAAAGGAGTAAAAGACTTTATAGCGCCAATGTTATTTATGGGGAGTCTAAATGCAGAAGGGTTTGAGGGATGGTTAAAATATCATTTGTTACCAGATTTAAAAGGGCTATCAGTCTTAATAATGGATAATGCACCAATTCACCGAAAGAATACAATAAGACAGTTAGTAGAGGAAGCCGGGCACAAGGTATTATTTCTGCCGACATACTCACCTGATTTAAATGACATTGAACATGACTTTGGGGCGTTGAAGAGAGCAAGAATCAATGCCAATGGAGAGAAAAGTATTGACGAAATCATCCGTGAATATTGTGCCAGTTAGTGTCCCATTCTTATTTGAATTGGCTATATAGCTGATTTAGTTGATTATGGGACAATCACGAACAAGGAAAAGCTTGCTGGCAAAGGATTTCAGTCAGTCGAGCCGTATTATTGTCAATCTAAACAGCTATAAAAGGATTTCTTACAGCTAGCCAACGCAAAAGCGCCTCCCATTGTTAGAAGACGCCTTTGAGTGAATTACTTATTCAATTGTTAGTTCCATCTCAGGAATTAACCATGAATCGCAGGGGCGGTCAGAGCTACCGGAGCTTGGTCGCCAGAAGCGAGGTCTAGGGGGAAGTTGTGAGCATTGCGCTCGTGCATTACTTCAAAACCAATGTTGGCACGGTTCAGTACATCAGCCCAGGTGCTGATCACACGACCTTGAGAGTCAAGGATAGACTGGTTGAAGTTGAAGCCGTTCAGGTTGAAGGCCATGGTGCTTACACCCATCGCCGTGAACCAGATACCAATTACCGGCCAAGCACCCAAGAAGAAGTGCAGAGAACGGCTGTTGTTGAAGGAAGCGTATTGGAAAATCAAACGACCGAAGTAGCCGTGGGCTGCAACGATGTTGTAGGTTTCTTCTTCTTGACCGAATTTGTAGCCATAGTTCTGAGACTCAACTTCGGTGGTTTCACGCACCAAGGAGGAGGTCACCAAAGAACCGTGCATGGCAGAGAACAGAGAACCACCGAATACACCCGCAACTCCCAGCATGTGGAAGGGGTGCATCAGGATGTTGTGCTCAGCTTGGAACACGATCATGAAGTTGAAGGTACCAGAGATACCCAGGGGCATACCATCGGAGAAGGAACCTTGACCAATGGGGTAGATCAAGAACACAGCGGTAGCGGCGGATACGGGGGCAGAGTAAGCCACGCAGATCCAAGGACGCATGCCTAAGCGGTAGGAGAGTTCCCACTGACGACCCATGTAGCAGAAAACGCCAATGAGGAAGTGGAAAACAACCAACTGGTAGGGACCACCGTTGTAGAGCCACTCATCGAGGGAAGCAGCTTCCCAGATGGGGTAGAAGTGCAGACCAATCGCATTGGAGGAAGGCACAACAGCACCAGAGATGATGTTGTTACCGTAGAGCAGAGAACCAGCAACGGGCTCACGGATACCGTCGATGTCAACGGGAGGAGCGGCGATGAAGGCAATGATGAAGCAGGTGGTAGCAGTTAGCAGCGTGGGGATCATCAGAGTACCGAACCAACCGACGTAGATGCGGTTGTTGGTGCTGGTGACCCACTGACAGAACTGTTCCCACAGAGAAGCGCTCTCGCGCTGTTGTAGGGTAGTGGTCATGGTTTTATAATTCCTGTTATGAATTTGTCAAGGTGCGGATTGCGTTTGACACCTCCTATATTACGGATTTCCTCACCCTTTGTAAAGCTTTGTAAAGAAGTTTTAATGATGTTTTTGTTGATTGCTAAGATAAGTTTTGGTTATGTAATTGACAGGCCAAGGGCGCAAGCGGGGATCTTAAGATGGGAAAAGTACTCATTTAGGAAACGCTTATCGATACAATTTTCGGCAATCTCCAGGGCCTCAAATCCAGTCAAGTTAGACAACTCCAGCGCCTGTACCATCAACGCTTACCCGGCCATTGCCTGGCTACGGGGGAACTGGCCCAGCGCCTGGGGGCCATTAGTACCGAACTCAACCAACCCGTCTCTGTTTATGTGAATCGTCGGGGCCAGGTGATCCGGGTAGGGGTCGGCACCCCGCGTCAGACCCAAATTCCGCTCCTTGAGTTGCCGCGCTACGGGGCGGAACGTCTCTCAGGGATTCGCTGTATTACGACGAGTTTGTCGGCGGAACCCCCAACGGAATCCAGCTTAACGGCCATGGCCCTGCAACGGCTGGATGCCTTGATTGTCTTACTGGTGACGGGCAGTGGCTTTATGCGTCGCGGGGGAGGCATGGCGGGCTATGTAGACTCGGCTTATCTGGCTAATCTCCTACCCCAAATGTCAGAGGAGGAAGCGGTTACGGCCCACTGGCAGGTAACTGGCCCCCTGGGAATAGAGAAAATAAGCCAAGAAAGCGTGCTAGACCTGGTAGAAAGCCTGGAAGCGGAGTTTCAACGGGAGTTCATTGCCCGGCAGGTGGAAGCGGGCCAGGATCGGGTCTTGATCGTTGGCCTGCAAACGGACTCTGGGCCGGATCTCCTCTTTGAGGAAGGCTTGGTAGAGCTAGAGCGTCTCGTGGATACGGCGGGGGGAAAGGTGCTAGAAATTGTGCGCCAAAAGCGGTCGAGTCCCCATCCCCAAACGGTGATTGGGGCCGGCAAGGTAGAAGAAATTGCCCTCACGGTGCAAACCACCAGAGCTAATTTAGTCGTTTTCAATCGGGATCTTTCGGCTTCTCAGATTCGTAATTTAGAGGTTCGTTTAGGGGTACGGGTGATTGACCGGACAGAGGTCATTCTCGACATTTTTGCCCAGCGGGCCCAATCCCAAGCCGGTAAGTTGCAGGTGGAACTGGCCCAATTGGAATACATGATGCCGCGCCTGACGGGGCGGGGTAAAGCCATGTCGCGTTTGGGGGGCGGCATTGGCACCCGAGGGCCAGGGGAAACCAAGTTGGAAACGGAGCGCCGGGCCATTCAAAAACGGATTACTCGTCTCCAGCAGGAAGTCAATCAACTCCAGAATCATCGGGCTCGTTTACGCCAAAAACGACAAAAACAAGCCATTCCCAGCGTGGCCATTGTGGGCTATACCAATGCAGGAAAATCGACTTTAATTAACGCCCTAACTCAGGCAGACGTTTACATTGCCGACCAACTCTTTGCGACCCTCGACCCCACTACCCGCCGTCTGACAGTGCTGGATTCCCAGGGCCAATTGTCCCAGACGCTCTTGCTCACGGATACGGTAGGCTTTATCCACGAGTTACCCCCGGCCCTGGTGGATGCCTTTCGGGCCACGTTAGAAGAAGTCACGGAGGCCGATGCCCTGCTCCAACTCGTCGATCTGTCCCATCCGGCCTGGAAACGACAGTTAGAATCCGTAGATACGATTCTTCAGCAAATGCCCATCAGTACCGGCCCGATGTTGATTGCTTTCAATAAAATTGACCAAGTGTCCAGTGAAGCCCTGGCGGAAGCGCAACAGCTTTATCCCCAGGCGGTCTTTATTTCTGCTAGTAAACGCCTGGGATTGGAAACCCTGAAGCAGCACTTGCTACGCTTGGTGAGACTCTGATTGGGCCAATTTATTAGGAATGCCGGCACAGCCGCCAGGAATCGTTTCACGGGTGGCTTCGCCGCCCCAGGCACAGCAATAGTAGCGCTGGTCTTCACTGAGGTTTTTCACGTCGGTAAAGTCTGCTTTTTCCACCACTGCCCCGGTAAACTCACCGGTTTCGTAGTTGGCGGTATGGTGACGACTGCGGGGGGAAGCCATTTGGGCCGATCCGTAGAATAATCGTGTCCCCTTAAGGTCAGCCCTCTGGAGATCAGCTTCGTAGAGAACAGAACGAGATAAATTGGCCTTGGCTAGATCGGTATCCTGGAGGTTGGCTCGAATGAGGTAAATTTCACTGAGATCCACCCAACGCAGGTCTTGGCCGGCCAACTCCGCTGCTACCAGCATCACGCTCAAATTAATCACCCGAATGCCGTGGTGTCGGTCTTCCTGGTAGCCTCCTAACCCATCAAAGATCGGTCGGCCGAGGTAGTAGTCTCGTTTTAGAGGCGTCAGCAAACGGGATTGGGACAAAAACCGCAGAATTTTAGCCTTCCCTGCTGCATCTACACTGGCCAAAATGGCAGCGGTACGACCTTCGGCAAAGGCCCGCTCCTGGGGCCAGTCTTCGAGCATCCCTTCTTCATTTAAGGCCAGGTCAGAAACACCTTGGAAATAGGCATCAATGGTCTGCTGTTGGGTAATGCGGTTCTGTTGAATGGTTAGATCTTTAGAAATGACGTACTGTTGCCAGGCCACGTAGACCGCTAGCAAGGCGATCATGATCTGGCCCAGGGCCCCCACCCATTCGGCCCAGGAACCAAATTCGTCGTATTTAAAATTAGTCAACCAGTGTTGAATCAGGCGATAAACCCCTAAATAATTGGCCAATCCAGCCAGGGCCGCAAAAAAGGCCAGAATTCCGATCAAGGAGCGACGTTCCTGAGGCGTCAGGTAGCGCTGAATCCAAGATTGCACCGAAGGCAAAATCACCTGCAACGAAAATATTAGGGCCAGCAAGGCTCCCATCACTCCCAACCAGGCCCAGTGCCAGATCAGACCTAGCACCATCAGGCTGACAGCCCCTAGGGGAAAAACCGGGTTCGAGGCCCTGAAGTTTTGGCGGACAAGAACAGAAAACAAGGCAGAGGGTGCTTCTGGAAGGATCACAGGTGCTTTAGCGGTTGGCTCCAGGAGTAGTTTAGGGTCGGGGGGAGAATCGGTCATAGCAGATCAGCGACGCAGTAGCAAATTGAAGTGTTGTCGAGGGTATCGCAAAATATCGTAGCCAATCGTCGAAAGACTGGGTCTGAAACCTTGTCTTTTAGGACGACCTTATATTACGGACTTTTGGGGACTGGTATGACCCCGTCAAGACCAGGCGTTCAAGCCAATCAACCCGCTTAATTTTCCTTGGATTTCACCGCGACTGGGGGTATGTTTGGCAATGTTGGCGGATGGACTAGCGCAATTTCATCCCAAGGGAGAATAGTTTTAGGAGCCGGAAACCCTATTTTTGGAGCTGGCATTAATTTGGGTGATGCCCGGAAATCCCTGATTCTGCAAGAACCGCATGTGCTTTGATAAAGAGTAGACTTTACCCCTAACCGAACCTATGCAACCCAAACTGATTATCCACGGTGGCGCTAGTTCCCTCGACGACAAAGGGGGCCTAGCCCTGGTTCGACAATCCCTCCATCAGATTGTTATGGAAGTGTATCAGGCCCTGAATCAGGATCTGACCGCCGTGGAAGCTGTGCGCCTCGGTTGCGAGTTACTGGAAAATGAGCCTCGCTTTAATGCCGGAACGGGTTCTGTGTTGCAATCCGATGGTCAAGTGCGCATGAGTGCTTCGTTGATGGATGGCCAACGGCAGAACTTTAGTGGTGTAATCAATGTCTCTCGGGTCAAGAACCCCATTCACCTAGCCCACTTTCTTCAGCAGGAAACCGACCGGATTTTGTCGGACTACGGGGCCTTGGAATTGGCCCGCGAATTACAAATTCCCTGCTACGATCCTCTAACAGATTTTCGCATCCAGGAATGGCTAGAGGAACGCAAGGATAATTTTCAGAAAAAAATGGCCCGGTTGATTGCAGAACCTGCCGATACGGAGGCTCGCAAGGGAACGATTGGTGTAGTCGCCTTGGATCGAGAAGGACGGATTGCGGCGGGAACCTCTACCGGCGGCAAAGGGTTAGAACGGATTGGTCGGGTGAGTGATTCGGCGATGCCAGCCGGTAATTATGCCACTGCCCAAGCTGGGGTGAGTTGCACCGGCGTTGGCGAAGATATTATCAACGAGTGTTTAGCGGCCAAGATTGTGATTCGGGTCGGGGATGGTTTGTCCCTCCAGCAGGCCATGACCAAATCTATTACAGAAGCCCAGGCCCATAGTACTGATCTAGCCGCCATTGCCCTAGACCAGCAGGGCAACTTGGCCTGGGGGAAAACCTGCCCTGTGCTCTTAGCGGCCTATCATACCGGCCAGTCCCTCGGCGATACCCTAGAATTGGCGGATGATCAGGCCTGGGGGCATGTCAGTGCCTAAATCATTCGCCTAGATCCCAATCCTAGCCCTAGGGAGAATAGGCTCTATGCTAAGATTTTGGCCAACCTGTACCTCCCGTTTTGTCCATCGTGTTCCTCTCTGGCTTCTATCGTTTCCGTCGCTACGCCCTTGCCCTGACCCTTGGCCTGGCTGGCTTGGGGATTTTGCCTGAACCAGGGCCGGCCATTCCCTTTACCCCCACGGCCCCACCCCCACCAGCCACCACCCGAGAGTTGACCGATCCCCTCAATCCGGCCCGCTTTCCGGTCGATCCATTAGTCCCTGCTAGTGTGCCCTTGACACCTTTTCAACGCCGTCGTCTGCGCGAGGCTCTAGACCAACTAAATCAAGATGCCCAGGCCCAATGGAATGCCGGCAATCAAGAGGCAGCGCTGGAAATTTGGTACCGAGAATTGCGGGCCCGCCGTAAACTCAGCACCCTCGAAGAAATTAATGCCCTGGGACGGGTCGGTGGCATTGTCTGGGAAAAGAGCCGTAAGGAGGACGTCCTTGCCATTAGCAATCGCCTAGAAGCGATTAAACGAGAACAGGAACAAAAAAAAGCCTTGACCCCGGAAATTCTGACGGCCTTGGCTACCGCCTATCAACAAATTCGCAGTCTAGATGAGTCCATTGCTCTTTACCAAGAACTCCGTCGCCAGGCCCAACAACGCCAGGACATCAAGGCGGAAAACCAGGCCCTAGGGATGTTAGGTGAGCTGTATTTGGCAAAATTCGACTATCCGAAGGCCGCAGAAATATATGAGTTACTGTTGAGCCGAGCCCAAGCCAGTAAAAATACTTACGCCGAAGGGATTTTCTTGCAAAAATTAGCCATGATCTATAGCAAGGCCTCGGAAGCAGACAATGCTATTCGCATCAAGGAAGCACTTTTAAACCGCTACGTTAATAATCAAAAAATTGAGCTAGTCCCCGATCTGAAGATTGCCATTGCTGACGACTATAATCGCCTCAACCAAGCTGAAAAAGCGAGTAAAAATTATCAAGAAGCCTATACCTTAGCCTGGTCTTTGCGGCAGTACGGCGTGGCCAGTCTGGCCTTGAAAAAATTAGGAGACCTCTATTTATCTAATGGGCAAGCCAATTACGCTCTGCAAATCTATCAACAATTACTCCGGGTTGAACAACAATCCTATAACTACTACGGCCTGATGCAGACCTACGAAATCATTGCCCAACTCTACCGCAACGCGAAACAATATCCACCGGCTATTACCGCCACGGAACAGGCCCTGTCCCTGGCCCGCTCTCTCAAGTATCAAGACCGTGAGGAGGCCCTCTTGGGTCAACTACAAACTCTCACTCAAGAAATGCAGCCAACGACCCAGCCCTAGTCCTACCCAAATCTAGTTTCCCAAGGGCGATAATTCCTGAGAAATTCGCCGCTCGATGGTGAATTATGATGATGGGTGAGGCAAACTGGTTATTAACGAAACTCCCGTGGGTTGTGCTATGGCTTATTCATCTTCTAAAAAGACTCGTGCAGTTGCACTGCGTAACTACTTTTCTCCCTTTGGCAATAAGCTGGTGGCAGGGGGACATATTGAACCCGAACAGCTACGCCAGGCCCTGGTGCAAGTCAAGAAGTCAGGGCGGTCTTTACCCGAAGAGATTCAAGCCATTACCGGTCGGGCCCTGTCGCCGGATCTCCTCCGCCAGTACAAGAAAAACCAACTGTTTGAGCTAAAAGTTCTCTACGGGGTCGATAGTCTCGACCCGGAATTAGCCCCAGTGGCTACGCGGGAAATGGCGGAGCTGATTCAAGACCTTATTCCCCTAGATACCTGTCGGCGGTATAAGGTTCTTCCCATGGCTCGGCAGGATACCGACCCACCCAGCATCCTAGTGGTGATGGTCAACCCCGATGACCTGGCGGCCCAGGATGAACTCCAGCGCATTCTGCGTTTCAAAGGTCTGGAGCTACGGCGTTTGGTGATCACCCAGGAAGATTTTGAACAACTCCTGGAGCAGTATTATGGCATTCAGCAAGAACTCGAGCAGGTTCGCGAAAAACAAGCGAAGGACAAGGAATTAGATAAATTAGCCGACATTACCGATATTGTTGGCTCCCTGGACATGAATTTAGGGGAGGTGCGGGATGAAGATGCCGATTCCCTGGACTCTAAGGACGCGAACCAAGCTCCAGTCATTAATTTGGTCAATAAAGTAATGGCCAAGGCCCTCCAGGAAGGGGCCTCGGATATTCATATTGAACCCCAGGAAGAAACCCTCCGCATTCGCTTCCGCAAGGATGGCGTTTTGCACCAGGCCTTTGATCCCCTACCCCGCAAGGTGACCCCCGCAGTAGTTGCTCGTTTCAAGATCATGGCAGATTTGGACATTGCGGAGCGACGGGCCCCCCAAGATGGCAAAATTCGACGCATCTACCAGGGCCGGAAGGTCGATTTTCGAGTTAACACCATCCCAAGTCGCTACGGGGAAAAGGTTTGTCTGCGGATTCTGGACAATACAGCCACCCAATTGGGTCTCGATAAACTGATTACCAATGAAGAAACGCTAAATACCGTGCGAGAACTAGCCAGTCGTCCCTACGGCTTAATTTTGGTGACAGGGCCAACGGGGTCAGGAAAATCCACCAGTTTGTACTCTGTCCTGGCGGAGCGCAATAGCCCTGAAGTCAATATCAATACGGCAGAGGATCCCATTGAGTACTCCTTACCTGGTATTACCCAGGTACAAGTCATTCGGGAAAAGGGAATGGACTTTGCCAATATCCTGCGGGCCTTTATGCGTCAGGATCCCGATGTGATTCTAGTCGGGGAAACCCGCGATAAGGAAACGGCCAAAACCGCTATCGAGGCGGCCTTGACTGGTCACTTAGTATTGACAACCCTTCATACCAATGATGCGGCCGGGGCCATTGCCCGCCTAGATGAAATGGGGGTGGAACCCTTCATGGTGTCCGGGGCTCTGCTGGGAGTCTTGGCCCAGCGCTTGATGCGGCGGGTCTGTACCGAATGCCGGATTCCCTATAATCCCGGCCGTGAAGAACTTTCGCGCTTTGGCTTCTCTATTTCTGGAGATGAATCCATTACCTTCTACCAGGCCAATAGCCTCAGTCCTGATGAAATTCATGAGGCCCGCAAAACAGGGACGCTTTGTCCTAAATGCAATGGCAGTGGCTACAAAGGCCGAGTTGGTGTGTACGAAGTGATGCGGAACTCGGAACGCATTGCCAGCCTGATTAATGAAGGTGCCACCACCGACCGGATTAAGGATTGTGCCGTGGAGGAAGGGATGGTTACGCTTTTAGCCTACAGCTTAAATCTGGTACAGGAAGGCTATACGACCCTTGAAGAAGTAGAGCGCGTCACCTTCACCGATACCGGACTAGAGTCGGAATTACGAGCCAAGCGCAAGAGCGCCCTCACCTGCCGGACTTGTCAAGCGGAACTACAGCAAGAATGGCTCGATTGTCCCTACTGTATGACTCCCCGCTTTACTTAAACACAATGGTGAAAAATTATTGTTAATCCCCCCATTTCCTGAATCTAGCCCCTAAACTTTGAATAACCGTTACCCTCGACGACCAAGGAGCAATCTACGATGGCTGTGGAATATATTATTGAAGACCTGATGGAACAATTGGTGGAAATGGGCGGCTCGGATATGCATATCCAGGCTGGCGCTCCCGTCTATTTCCGCATTAGTGGCAAATTGAACCCCATCAATGATGAAGTTTTGAGCCCCCAGGATAGCCAGAAGCTGATTTTTAGTATGCTGAACAATTCCCAGCGCAAGGAATTGGAGCAGAGTTGGGAATTAGATTGTTCCTACGGCGTTAAGGGCCTGGCCCGCTTTCGGGTCAATGTGTATAAAGAACGCGGCTGTTACGCGGCCTGTTTACGGGCCCTGTCGTCGAAGATTCCGAATTTTGAACAGTTGGGTCTGCCGACCATTATTCGGGAAATGGCGGAACGACCGAGGGGTCTAATCCTGGTGACGGGACAAACGGGCTCAGGTAAAACCACCACCTTGGCGGCAATTTTGGATTTAATCAACCGGACGCGGGCGGAGCATATTCTCACTATTGAAGACCCGATTGAATACGTTTTCCCTAACGTCAAGAGTCTCTTCCACCAGCGTCAGAAAGGGGAAGACACCAAGAGCTTCGCAAATGCTTTACGAGCGGCCCTGCGGGAAGACCCGGATATTATTCTGGTGGGGGAAATGCGGGACTTGGAAACCATTTCCCTCGCCATTAGTGCGGCAGAAACCGGACACTTGGTCTTTGGTACCCTCCATACCAATTCAGCCGCCAGTACTATCGACCGGATTTTGGACGTCTTTCCCGCTAACCAGCAGGCCCAAATTCGAGCCATGCTCTCCAATTCTCTACTAGCGGTGTTCAGCCAATGTCTAGTTAAGAAAAAGGCCCCAAAACCGGGGGAATTTGGCCGAGCCATGGCCCAAGAAATTATGGTGATTACCCCCGCTATTGCCAACCTGATCCGGGAAGGGAAAGCCCCTCAGATTTACTCCGCCATCCAAACCGGGGCTAAATTAGGGATGCAGACCATGGAACAGGCCCTAGCAACCTTGGTGATGGCCGGCACCATTTCCATGGAAGAGGGCCTATCCAAGAGTGGTAAGCCCGATGAGCTACAGCGCTTAATCGGCGGGGCCGTCCCCTCCCCGAATGCTCCCGCCGCTAATGCCGCGGCCAAAGTCCGGCGTTAAGTTAAATCCCTTGGAGATATTGCAGGAGAAAATAATTCACCATGGCTACCTTTGTTGCCCAAGTTAAAGACAGTACCGGTAAAGTCCTGAAAAAAAAGGTGGACGCCATGTCCCCCGAGCAGGCCCGCCTCATTCTCAAACAACAGTATCCTGCCATCGGAGCGATTAAACCAGCTAGTGGCGAGATTAACCTGGAATTTCTCGAAAATTTACTCAATAAAGTTACGGTCAAGGACAAGGCCGTGTTTTCCCGCCAATTTTCCGTCATGATCAATGCCGGGGTGGCTATTGTCCGCTGTTTAAGTGTCCTCGGGGAACAATGTCCCAATCCTAAATTGAAACGGGCCCTAGGCGGCATTAGCTCAGAAGTCCAGCAAGGGAACAATCTCTCGGAGGCCATGCGCCGCTACCCCGAGTGTTTTGATGACCTCTACGTCAGTATGGTAGAAGCTGGAGAAACAGGGGGGGTACTCGATGAAGTCCTCAATCGTCTATCCAAGCTCCTAGAAGACGTGGCTCGCCTACAAAACCAGATTAAATCGGCCATGGCCTATCCCGTGGCTGTTGGGTTTTTAGCCGTTGTCGCTTTCCTTGGAATGACGATTTTTCTAATTCCCGTCTTTGCCAATATTTTTGAAAGCTTAGGCGGCGAATTACCGGGGTTAACAAAATTCATGCTGAACCTGAGCAATTTTCTGCGCAGTCCCCTGGCGATTATTCCCGTTGTTGTCATCATTGTTGCGGTTTTTCTATTCAAGCGCTATTACTCCACCCATGCGGGGCGCCGCCAAGTCGATGCCGTGATGCTTAAACTGCCTCTCTTTGGCCCTCTCAATGAAAAAACGGCTGTTGCTCGCTTTTGTCGTGTTTTTGGAACCTTAACCCGCTCCGGAGTTCCGATTATTCAGTCCTTGGAAATTGTTGGTGATACCATTCCCAATAAAATCATTTCCGACGCGATTGATGGGGCCATCGCTGAAATTCAATCCGGGGGAATGATGAGTCTAGCCTTGCAAAAAGCCAAAGTGTTTCCATCCTTAGCCATTCAAATGATCAGCATTGGCGAAGAAACTGGGGAATTAGATTCCATGATGATGAAGGTGGCCGACTTCTACGAAGATGAAGTTGAACAAACTGTTAAGGCTTTAACCAGCGTTATCGAGCCCCTTATGATGGTGTTTATTGCTGGCATGGTCGGCACGATTCTCCTGTCCATGTACCTCCCCATGTTCAAAATCTTTGACAAACTGGGTAACTAGTACAAAACCCAAACCTCCTCCGTACCTTGCACCCCTTGGTAAAGCCGCTCTAGCTGGGTAAAACCGGCAGCGGCAGCCCAGGACTGGAGATCGAGGCTCGTTTCTGGATAGTCACTACTGCGGATATGCTCCAGAATTAGTGTCTTAGTCTCAGCGGTAGCCAGGGGCCAGTCCTGTTCCATCATCTGGCCGTAGTGCTGGAGGTATTGCTCACGACTCTCACCGGCCTGACGCACGACATCCGCCCAAAGGAAATAGCCACCGGGCCGTAAACAAGATCGAGCCTCCTTTAAAAACAACTGTTTTTGCTCCTGAGACAGATGGTGTAAACAAAAAGCGGAGAGCATCACGTCTACAGGCTCCCTCTGTTGTCCAATAAAGCTCAAGACATCTGCCTGAATCAATTGAAAAGTGGGGAAGCGGCCCTGGAAAGTCTGCTGGGCCAGGGCCAAGGCCGGTTGGGAGAGATCCACACCGGTATAGCTGACCACCGGCAGACCTGTAAAGACCTGGGCCGAAAAACTACCATCGCCACAGCCGAGGTCAAAACAAGTAAACGGTTCCCAACAGTTATCCTGGAGGTAGGTTTGGAGTACCTGGGCGATCTGCCGGTGCTCCATGTAGTTATAGCGGAGGATTTGCTGATAGCTGTCCCAGGCTTGGAAAAATTGGCTAATGGCCTGGAGGTCAGGGGCAGGGCTAGACATAGGACAGAGTCGTCGGAGCGGGTTGAGGATTAGTCCTCAGCATAGCGGAAAGTTCTCCCCGTCGCTGGCTCCTGTCGGCTGAAACCCAAGTCTATTACCGGTTCCCTGTGAGGCAACCAATATCCATCCAGCGTAGGACGGCCCATGGAATGGCAACAACTCTTAAGTGCTAAACGATTAGGCAAAACCCACCCGGAAGACAGTTCCTTTGAGCGCACCGCTTTTTTAAAGGATTATGACCGCATCGTCTATTCCACGGCCTTTCGCCGTCTCAAGGATAAAACCCAGGTTTTTCCCCTGTCTAAAAATGCTGATGTCCGTACCCGCCTAATCCATAGCTTGGAAGTTTCCTGCGTGGGGCGTTCCCTGGGACGGATGGTGGGCGAACAAATTATCCAGCGTCATCAGCTCCAGCAGGTCGATGCCGCTGATTTTGGCGATATTTTATCTGCTGCCTGCCTAGCCCATGATATTGGTAATCCCCCCTTTGGCCATGCTGGGGAAGATGCCATTCAAACGGCTTTTCAGCATTGGTATCGTCAAGACAACCCCAAAGGGAGTTTACTCTCTCCCCTAGAAAAAGCGGATTTTGACCAATTTGAGGGCAATGCCCAGGGATTTCGCATTTTAACCCGCCTGGGAATGCCCCATCGCTACGGCGGGATGCAACTGACCTGTACCACTCTGGCTACCTTTACTAAATATCCCCGCGAATCCTTAATCTCTTCTAAAACCTTAAAACATCACACGGGCCAAAGCACCCGCAAATACGGTTTTTTCCAAGCAGAAAAGGAATTATTCCAGGAAGTCGCCGAGACGGTGGGGTTGGTTCGTCGTCCTGGCCCGGCCCATTGGTGGTGCCGCCATCCCCTGACCTTTTTGATGGAGGCCGCCGATGATATTTGCTATTCCATTGTTGATCTTGAAGACGGTTTTCACATGGGCCATCTTCCCTTTTCGGAAGTGCGGGATTTGCTAGCCGCCATTGCCGAAACGGATCTAGGGGAGTATGAAGTCAATCAAGAAGAAACGATTAAACGGCTGAGGGCCAAGGCCATTAATAAATTGGTCGTGGAAGTTGCTCAACTTTTCCTTGATTGGGAACCCAGCATTTTAAAGGGAGAATTTGACCAAAGCCTCGTCGGCCAGAGTCGCTTTGCCGACATCCTGAAAAACATTGAGGTTAAAACATCAGCTTCTGTGTTTCATCATCCTAATGTGGTTCGCATTAAGGTGGCGGGCTACGAAGTTTTAGGGGGCCTGTTGACGGAATTTTTGACGGCTATCTATCAAAATAATAAAAAAAGTCAACTGGTGCGCTATATGTTACCCGAGCAATTTAGCCCCGCGCCGAACCAAAGTAACTACGCTAAGATGCTCAATATTACGGACTACATCGCCGGTATGACGGATCTCCAGGCAACCCTCCTCTTCCAGCAATTACGGGGAATTACCCTATGACCGCCTCCCGGCACGGAGCGCTAGCCCTAGAGCGCCCATTACCGTTTGCTCTCCTCCATCGTTACCCATGTCTTCCTCTTCCAAGCCGTCCTTTGCCCAGATTCTGCACAATCAATGGCAAATTCTAGCCAGTTTTGTGGCTATTTTCTGGGGTCTAGAGTTTTTAGATGTTTTCGTCCTACATCATCGTCTCGATCAATTTGGCATCCAGCCCCATCGTTTCATCGGCCTGCGTGGTATCTTGTTTGCGCCCTTTTTGCACGGGGGGTTTTTGCACCTAATTAGCAACACCGTCCCCTTTCTTGTGCTGGGCTGGCTGGTGATGCTACAAGAAACCAGTGATTTTTGGATTGTCACCGTGATCACGATGCTGGTTGGGGGCCTAGGAACGTGGGTCTTTGGGGCACCGGGTTCTGTCCATATAGGGGCCAGTATTCTGATTTTTGGTTATCTGGGCTTTCTGCTGTTCCGGGGGTATTTCCAGCGTAATGGTGCGTCCATTGCCCTATCTCTCCTCGTTCTCTTCCTATACAGCGGTGCTCTGTGGGGCCTACTGCCTCTCCAACGGGGAGTTTCTTGGCAGGGCCATTTGTTTGGCTTTATTGGCGGGGCCTTGGCTGCTCGCATGATTGCTAAGGAAAAACGCTATTACTCCGGCTAAAGTGGGGGAGGGCTTTCCCCGATACCTGCTTCCCTGTTTCGTCCTGGTTATGGTACTACTGATTCCTAATTGCTGTCTCTTTTTCCCCTTCCTCACTTTTCAATCCCCTGGGCCGATCCTGTTGCAATGGGGCCCCCTCACCCTGCGCTGGTACGGCCTGTTAATTGCCACTGCGGTTCTGCTGGGCGTCCTCCTGTCCCAATTTTTAGCCCAGAAGCGTCATCTAAAACCCGAATTGATAAGTGATTTAGCCCTCTGGTTAGTGCTGGCGGCCATCCCCTGTGCCCGGCTCTACTACGTCATTTTTGAATGGCCCAATTATGCAGCTAACCCCTGGCAGGCCCTGGCTATCTGGCAGGGAGGGATTGCCATTCACGGGGCCTTAATCGGTGGCACCCTAGCGACTTTATTTTTTGTCCGTCGCCATCATCTTTCTTTCTGGAATTTGGCGGATATTTTAGTGCCTTCGGTGGCCCTGGGCCAGGGCATTGGTCGTTGGGGCAATTTCTTTAACTCCGAGGCCTTTGGTCGTCCCACGGATCTACCCTGGAAACTCTTCATTCCTCCGGCCCATCGTCCACCGGGATACCTCCAGTTCGACTATTTTCACCCCACCTTTTTATACGAATCCCTCTGGAATTTTGGTGTCTTTGCCCTACTCTTGGGGGTTTTTCTCTGGGGTCTGGGACAACCCACTCGTCTGAAAACCGGTACGGTGACCTGCTTGTATTTGGTGAGCTATAGTCTGGGCCGCTTCTGGATTGAGGGCCTGCGGATGGATAGCTTGATGCTCGGCCCTCTGCGCATTGCCCAAGTAGTGAGCCTCACCTTGATTTTACTGGGCCTACTGGGCTTACTTTGGTTGTATCTTGGCAAAACCCCCCTACCCGACTTCCGAGGCCAACAACCCACTTCACCCCAGACAAGGTAATTTCTGTGACGATTGCTAACGCGACTTCTGGCCTGCGGCCCGCCGTCTATTTTATCGGTGCAGGGCCGGGCGATCCCGAACTGTTGACGGTTAAAGGCCAACGAATTTTAGCCCAAGCAGAGGTGATCCTCTACGCGGATTCCCTCGTACCACGACAGATGCTCCAGGACGTGCGGCCCGATGCTCAATTAATTGCCACCGGCAATCAAACCCTGGAACAGATCTTACCGCTGATGATTGAAGCCGTGCATTCCGGCCAACGGGTTGTGCGTCTGCACTCGGGGGATTTGACCCTCTACAGTGCCATCCATGAACAAATCCAGGCCTTGAGCGAGGCGGACATCCCCTACGAATGTATTCCGGGCATTAGTGCTTTCCAGGCAGCGGCGGCCCGTTTAAACGCCGAGTTAACGATTCCCGATCTGGTTCAGACAATTATTTTGACCCGTATTAGTGGCGCGGCCTCGGCGGTTCCCCCCGCTGAAGAATTGGCCTCCCTAGCGGCCCACCAAGCCAGTCTGGGCCTGTATTTAGCGGCCCGTCATGTCGTAGCGGCCCAGGCACAATTATTGGCCCATTACCCCGCCGATACCCCCGTGGCTATTTGTTTCCGGGTCGGGTGGCCCGATGAAAAGCTATGGCTAGTGCCCCTCAGCGATATGGCCCTGGTAAGTCAGCAGGAAAATTTAATTCGTACCACCCTTTACCTGATTAGTCCGGCCCTAAAGCCCGCCATCCACCAGCGTTCCCGCCTTTATCACCCAGAACACCATCATTTATTCCGGCCCCGTTGAAATTGGCCAGTCAAGTCTGAGCAACCCTTCCAATGAGCTGGTAATCGCCTAAACTAGGGCTAGGAATAGCATTGAGGCCGTTGGCCATGCTCGTTGTTTTAAATAATGAACAAGTCTTCCAGGCCCACCGGGTTTGCCAAGGCTGTCTGCTGGCCAATCAAGAGGGCCTACCCCGCTGGCAAGGGAATCATCTCTGCTGTGCCGCTCCGATTAAAACGGCCCTGTCTGGCCCGGAAACTCTATACGAATGCCAAATGGGCTTTCGCCTAGCCCAGATTGAAGGTTAGCCAGCGTTTTTTCCAACGGCTGGTGGGTTCTAAATCACTGCGGCTTTGCTCTTGACGACGGTGCTGGTGAATTGTTGAAGCATCATCGCGCAATGAGGGGTCACGGTAGGGAATGGCCGCACGAGTTTGTAGGTGTTCTCTTTCTGCTGGGGAAAGGGGCCGGAGGCCTTGATCTGTCCATTGGGCTAGGGTTCCCGGTGAACGTCGTCCCACTTGAGGCGTGGGGCCAAAACAGAGGCCTGCGAGACGGAGGGCAGTACGCACTGAGGCGGCACAGGAATAGGTAGCCAGGACACCCGTTGGCCCGAGATGTTGAGCTAAAAGCTGAATAAATTCCACTGTCCAGAGTTGAGGACACTTGGGGGGGGAAAAAGGATCGAGAAAAATGGCATCAGCGGCTAACGGAGCAAGGGGACGCAGGGTTTGTCGGGCATCGCCCCAGAGAACTTGGGCGGTGAGGGTAGGGGCCTGGTAGCGACCGGTTTCGACGAGAGGGGTCAGGGCCTGGACGATAGACTGGGGCCAGGCCTGGAGCAAATGGTACTGTAACGCTTGGCGGGGAACCTCGGAGTCTTGCTCTAAGGCTACCAGGTGGATATGACACTGGGGATTGACCGACCAAATAGCCGTCAGGGCGGCGGCGGTATTGTAACCCAGGCCATAGCAGACATCGAGAAGGGTAATCGAGTCCCGTTGCTGGGCTAAGGCCGGCAATTGACAGGCCTGAACAAACTTTTGCTCCGCTTCCTGCTGAGCCCCGGAGGCAGAATGAAAGGCTTCTTGGAAGGTTTCGGAAAAAAAGGTGAAGGATCCATCCGCCGTTGCTTGAGGCGTCAACATGGTCAAATCTGGGCCAAATAATCCTCTAGATCCGTGAGTAATTGGCTGAGGTCTGCTTCGGTGCTGAGGCGAATACGGTCATCTCGCAGGGTTAGCAAAACCTTGGCGGTAAAGGGGCTGGCGTAGAGATTAGGATTACAAAAAACCTCTAGAAACACATCCCCCGCATGGCGATACTCTAGGGCATCTTGCTTGGTAGGTCGCTCCTTCTGGTTCACCTGCTGAGCAATGGTTTTTAGGCGCTGGTTAAGCTGGGCAATTTCGGTTTGCAAAGCCTGGGCCGCTTCCGGGGGAAAACGAAAGGAAACAGAACCTTGGGCCAGATTGACGGTGAAAGAAGCCATATTCGCTACCAGACACAGCTAACGGAGTCGCTTAATTATAACGGCCAAATTGGAACTGTTTTACTTTTTCCACAGTCTCTAGTTGTTTTCCACATAATCTGGTGGACTTTTCCACATTAATTAGGAGGGTTTACCAAAAGTAAAGCCTCCCTTAAAACTTTCTTAATATTTTTATCCTTGTCCATACAGTATTCCAAGAGAAGGAACCCCTTGTCCAGCCGGGAGAGACGACGTAAGAGGGTATGATAGACGAACTGTGCAGAATCGCCCTCAGGCTATCTGTTCCCATTGGATTTTTTGATAAAAACGTTTAAATGTCTCATTCCACCGATATTCATACCATGGCACGCTGGTTGGCGGCGGATTTCAGCAACCAAGCCCAAGCCTTTGAAAATCCTCCCTTTTTCGCCCATATCCGCGTAGGCATTCGCCCCCTGCCCCTGAGTCAATTTCCTGAGCCGACCCTCTTTTTAGAGCAGGCCTACGATTTTATGCTCCAGCGGCCCTATCGTTTGCGGGCCCTCCGGCTCAAGGTCATTGAGGGCCATATTGAAATCGAAAATTTTAAAATTAAGGACGAAGAGAAATTCTACGGTGCCAGCCGTAACCCCAGCCAACTGCACCAGTTGAGACCCACCGATTTAGAACCGATGGCTGGTTGTGACATGATTGTGACCTGGACGGGCCAAAGCTTTAAAGGGGAAGTCCAACCCGGCAAAAACTGTATCATCGTCCGGGACGGTAAAGAAACCTATCTCGACAATAGTTTTGAAGTCAGTGAGGCAGGCCTGATTAGCCTAGACCGGGGTTACGATCCTGCCACCGATGAGTTGGTCTGGGGTTCCATCGCCGGGGCCTTCCAGTTTCAACGCTGGGCCAGCTTTGCCGACGAAGTTCAGTTTTAAGTCTCCAGACTCGGATCAACCCCTTGGCCTCCCTGCCAACGGCGGAGCGGCACGCAATCAATGCCCAATTGGTCTAGGCTCCGGGCAACGACAAAATCCACCAGGTCTTCAATGGTTTGGGGCTGGTGATACCAAGCTGGGATGGCCGGGACAATTCTGGCCCCAGCTTCCGCTAGGGTAGTGAGATTGCGCAGATGGATCAGGCTAAAGGGGGTTTCTCGGGGAACTACCACCAGGGGACGGCCCTCCTTAAGTTGCACATCCGCCGCCCGTTCCAGCAAATCCGAGCTTAGGCCCCCGGCTAATTTGGCCACGGTGCTCATGCTACAGGGAATCACCACCATACCCAGACTGCGAAAAGAACCACTGGCAATGTTGGCCCCGACATCACCACTGCGATGACAGCGCAAATGGCCCCCCTCCAGGACACCGGCCTGTTGCCGCCAAAACTGTTCCTGCAGTTCTGGTTCCACGGGCATCCGAATACCTTGCTCTGCCAACCAGACTTGGTGGCTGGCCTTAGAGGCGACTAATTCGAGGGCGTAGCCGGCGGTTAATAAAAACTTGATGGCCCGCACAGCATAGATCAGGCCGGAGGCACCACTCACCCCCAATACCACGGGTAGAGGCTTGGTCAAATTAAACCTTCCAATTCAAGTTCTTCAATCATCTGAATGCCACGGGGGTCTCCCAAGCGGAGCAGGGCCGCCTTGGCATCTTCTTTTACCCCAAAGTCTTCATCCTCCACCAGGGCCTCTAGCAGGGCATCAATGGCCGTGGCATAGACCACGTTGGAGGGGAGTTCTCGGCAAAGTTGGCCCAGGGCCCAGGCACAATTACTCCGCACCGCCGCCATGGGGTCCCGCCGCAGGGCCTCGATTAGGGGCGGAATGGTGGCAATCACATCTTCGTAGGCTAGGCTGGCAATGGCGGGTAGGCTACTGGCAGCCCAGAGGCGCACAGCGGAAATTTCGGTTTTCAGAGCATGGAGCAAAGGGGCCAGGGCCCGGCGGTCAGCACAGTTACCCAAGGCCCAGACCACTCCCTTGCGGACATAGCCATTCCAATCGGTATTGAGCAAATGAATCAGCGGCTCCACCACTTGCGCATCAGTATTGCGCCCTAAGGCATAGGCTGCACTCACTCGAACCAGGGGACACACATCTCGAAGAAGCTGAATCAGCGGGAGAATCGCTCGATTATCTTGCAGTTCACAAAAGGCCCTGGCGGCCACCATCCGTTGGGACGCATCGGGATGGGCCAATAGCGTCAACATCAGTTCAGGATCCGGAGCCGGTACCGCTAGGCTTTCTTCATCTAGGGGATCGGTGGCGAGGGCATCCTCAAGAATGCTGAGATCGTCATAATTACGCATACAGTGGCAATTATCCCACAGAATTTCGACCGCGAAAACTAGTGGTTCAGCTCGAATCTAACCCGTGAGACGCTCTGGTGATCCTCAGGGAACACCGGTAGAGACGAGGAAGTTTGGTACAATTACTCAGAGCCTTAAAATATCAATTTTTCCTGAGCCGCAGAGACGCATGGCCCCTCGTCCACTCAAAAAGGTATCGACGCTCTTTGAACAATTCCTTTAGACGAATTTTGTAATATGTCCCTATTCGATTGGTTTGCGAACCGTGAAAAAGCTGAACCGCCCGCTGTCCAGCAACCCCAGGAACGGGAAATCGCCGATGGCCTGTGGACCAAATGCCCCAGTTGTGGAGTGCTAACCTATACAAAAGACCTCCAAACCAATCAAATGGTTTGCGCCGACTGTGGCCACCATCTGCGTGTCGATAGTGATGAACGCATTCGTCAATTGATTGACCCCAAAACCTGGCAACCCCTAAACGAGCATCTCTGTCCGACGGACCCCCTCAAATTCCGCGACCGTAAATCCTACCAAGACCGCATCAAAGACAGTCAAAAAAGTACCCAACTCACCGATGCCGTGCAAACCGGGACGGGTCTATTGGATGGCCTGCCCGTGGCCCTGGGGGTCATGGATTTTCGCTTCATGGGCGGCAGTATGGGGTCAGTGGTGGGGGAAAAACTCTGTCGTCTGATCGAATATGCGACCCGTGAACGTCTCCCGGTCATTATCATTTGTGCCTCTGGGGGGGCCAGGATGCAAGAAGGGATGCTGAGTCTGATGCAAATGGCTAAAATTTCGGGGGCCCTGCACCACCACCGTGAGGCCCGTCTGTTGTATATTCCCGTCCTAACCCATCCCACCACCGGGGGAGTCACGGCGAGCTTTGCCATGCTGGGGGATCTCATTTTGGCAGAACCCAAGGCCACCATTGGCTTTGCCGGACGACGGGTAATCGAACAAACCCTGCGGGAAAAACTCCCCGAGGATTTCCAGACCTCCGAATATCTGCTCCAGCATGGTTTTGTAGATGCGATTGTTCCCCGTACCCAATTAAAACGAACCCTGGCCCAATTGATTAGTCTGCACCAGCCCTTCTTTCCCGTCTTACCCTTGCTCAACCATGAGGTGTCTTCCCTCGAATCAGAACCACTACCGGCCCTGGGAGAAAGTCAGGAGATCCTCAATCCCAAGGCCAGCATTATTCCCAACTGATGCTTCCCCAGCCATAACTAAAACAAAGCCAAATCCGGACAGGCTAAATAACGGAGTCTTTCCAAACGTTTTGCAAAGTAGTGATAATCCAACCGGCTACAGTCCTGGAGCTTGAGATTGTTGACCTGAATGGCCCAAGACCAGAGATAGGCCGCTTGAGTGAGGCTTGGTAGACAGACCAATTCTAGGGAGGTCAAGGGAGAAACAGCCTGGTAACCCTTTAAAAAAGCTTCCCGGACTTGACGACTCAGGCCCGTTTGGGTCGCCACCTGAAGAAATTTAGCCACATCGAAGGCCCGCCAACCGTAACCGCATTGGTCAAAATCGAAGAGGGTGGGCTGATTACTGTCGGTAAAGTGAACGTTGCCACTATGGGGATCGCCCCAACAAATTCCCCAGTAGGGCGGCTCGGTGGGTAAGGCTTGGAGTTGGTGCTTGATCCGGATGCAGATCTCTCGTAGGGATTGCCATTCTGCCTGGGCTAGGGGCCAAAAAGCGGCAAGGCTTGTGAGAGATTCATCTAACAGATGGGCGAGACTTAAGGGTTGACGCTTAGCCTGGGTGTGAAAAGACTGGGCGACGGTATGAATATTCGCGACAATTTCCCCCAACAACCAACTCTGGCTAATATTCAGATCGCCAATGGCTACTGTGCCTGGGGCCTGGGGAAAGAGAGTTGCATAACGACATCCCTCTAGGGCCTGAATGGGAACAGCTAGTTTACCCTCCTGGGTAGTCAGAGGAGCCGCGACCGGCAGTTGCCGTTGGGCCAAAAAAGTTAGTAATTCTAACTCAAAATTAATATCGGAAGCCGTCCGCCAATGGTGATGGGAGATACGCAGAATATAATTTTCCGTCGCCGTTTCCAGCAAGTAAATATCACTGAGACCTCGATGCCAGAGACGACAGGCCTGGGGAATGGGGATGTCGTAGTGGCTCATTGTCCAGGGAATCAGGGCCTGGGGGGCCAGGGTCGAATAGACCACCGGCAAGGGATGGGGGGTAAACACCGGGCCCGGATAGGGAGCAGAGGCTAAAGTCGGGGCACGTTCGGCGGTAGAAAAGGAGGGGAAAGGAGACAACTGCATAGTTTCAGATATTTTGGCCGTAACGGGGACAGGACTGTTCTCACTTTTTACCCTGGGTTTAAGCCTGAAAAAAGTGAATTTGGATACGAATAAAAAAGTCTATTAAATGGGCAAACAATAATAATACAAAATTAATACAAGACAGAAGAATTACGCTCGAGCAAGCCCCATCTCTCCTCACCCATTGGCCTCACAGGTGGCGGCCAGTGATCCTTTGAAAGGAAGGGCCTAGGGGGGAGACCTGTCTGACCTTTCCAATTGACTTCTCAATTTAAAAGCCTGGCAACCTTGGCTCAGTATTCTCGGTTACACTTGCGCTTAAAATTTACAAATTGTAGGATTGCTGGGGAGCAATGCTTCTATCCTGGGGCAATCATCCCGTTACAAATATTTGCGATTTGCTGATTCCTTGAAAAATGCCCCTAAAATTTTTGGTTTGGCCCCTCCCTAGGCAACCCTTAAGCATCCCAGTCATCTATAGTTTGTTGCTTGGATTAGTGGCCTGTACCCCAGCTCCCCAAACACCGCCGCCTCCGAGTACAACCCTTAAACTGCTGTCTTGGCAGGCCCCAACTATTCTCAACCCCCACCTTTCCGCTGGCTTCAAGGATGCCGAGGCCAGTCGCATTAGCCTAGAACCCTTAGCCAGTTTTGATGCAGAAGGCAAACTTGTCCCGTTTTTAGCAGCAGAAATCCCAACCCTCGACAACGGGGGCCTGGCCAAGGATGGCCGCTCAGTAGTTTGGAAATTGAAAAAAAATATTCGTTGGTCTGATGGAACCCCTTTTACCGCTCAGGATGTGGTCTTTACCTACCAATTCATTACCAATCCCCAAGTAGGAGCCACCAGCCTCGGCAATTACGAAACCGTTCAGCGGGTGGTGGCCCTGGATGGCCATACAGTTCAGGTGTTCTTCAAGGAAGCCAATGCGGCTTGGTTTCTTCCCTTTGTTGGCGGAGAGGGGATGATTCTCCCTCGCCATGCCTACCAGGCTTACCCTGGCGATAAGGCCCGTCAGGCCCCAGCTAACCTCTTGCCTATCGGTACTGGCCCCTATCGCGTGACTCAGTTTAAACCAGGGGACGTGGTTCTCTACGAAGCGAATCCCTACTTTCGAGAAGCGAAGACCCTGGCCTTTCAGGGCCTGGAACTCAAAGGAGGCGGTGATGCCGTCTCGGCCGCCCGGGCGGTGCTTCAAACCGGCGATGCGGATTTTGCCTTTAATCTTCAGGTGGAAGGGCCCTTGCTAGATGATTTGCAACGGCAGGGTAAGGGTCAAGTCGTTAGCCATTTAGGGAGTTTAGGGGAACGCATTATCTTTAATTTCACCAATCCTCGTCCTGCCTCCGGCCCTGCTTCTAATTTCCCCAATCCCCATCCTTTCCTGCAGGATCCCAAGGTAAGGGAAGCGTTGACTTTGGCCATCGACCGGGACACCATTGCCAAACAACTTTATGGGATAACGGGGAGTGTGGCGACGAATTTGCTATTAGCCCCAGCAGAATATGTGTCTCACCAGACGCGGTATCACTTTGACCTCGACCGGGCAGCGGCCCTACTGGAGCAAGCGGGTTGGCGAGATAGCAACGGCAATGGCACTCGGGATAAGCAGGGGGTCGAACTCCAGTTAGTCTTCCAAACCAGTGTCAATCCCCTGCGCCAGAAAACCCAACAGGTAATCAAACAGGGCCTACAGGCCATTGGGGTAGGGGTTGAACTCAAGGCCGTTGACCCTAGTGTGATGTTTTCCAGTGACCCGGCCAATCCTGATACCCTGGAGCGTTTTTCCGCCGATTTGCTAATGTTTACTACCGGCAATACCAATCCCGACCCGAGCAAATACCTACAGACTTTTACCTGTGGCACGATTCCCCAGGCGAAAAATAACTGGGTTGGCGACAATTTCGGGCGCTACTGTAATCCCGAATACGACCGGCTTTGGCAACAGGCCAGCCAGGAACGGAATTTACCCCAACGTCAACAACGTTTTATTCGACTTAACGATCTCCTAGTCAATAACTTTGTTGCTGTCCCCCTGGTGCATCGGGCCGATGTGGTGGCAGTGAGTCGGCAACTCCAGGGGGTGGCGCTGACCCCCTGGGATCGGAATACTTGGAATATTAAAGACTGGCGGCGACCCCAACCATGATCCGTTTTCCCTCCCTACCCCGTTGGTTTTGGCCTTTAGGTGGCCTGATCGCCTGTTTGCTAACGCTGGGAATGCTCTGGCCCAAAGCCCCGATGGCAATCCCGGCCCCCGTCGTGGTTTCTATTCTGATGCCCGCGGTGGAAGTGGTGGAATGGCAACCCATCGTGGCGGCGTTTAACCGAGAACATCGGGATATTCAGTTGGCTATGCTGGAGGGCCCGACATCTACGGATCAACTGGAGAGTTTATACACGACTTCTTTTCTTTTGGGGGATTCTCCCTACGACTTGGTGGACTTGGACATTAGCTGGTTGCCCAAGTTTGCGGCGGCAGGTTGGTTGTTGGACATTTCTGAGCGTCTTTCGCCAACGGAACAAGCCGCTTTTCTCTCCCCTGATCTGGAAGGGGGTCGCTTTCAGCATCAGCTCTATCGTCTACCCACCTACACCGGCGCGGGCCTGCTCTACTATCGTCGGGACTTGTTAGAACAAGCCGGTTTAGAACCGCCCCAGACCTTTACTGACCTAATGGCGACAGCCAAAATACTGCAAAACCAGGGCCAGGTGGAATGGGGCTATCTGTGGCAGGGAAAACAGTACGAGGGCCTCTCGGCCATGTTTGTCGAAGTGCTGGCCGGTTTTGGCGGCTATTGGGTCAATCCAGACACCCTAGCCGTAGGCCTAGACCAACCGGCGGCCATCCAGGCCGTCGAATTTTTGCGCCAGACGATCACCAGCGGTATTTCTCCCCCAGGGGTTACCACCTACGCCGAAGAGGACACCCGCCGTCTCTTTCAAGCGGGCAAGGCCCTATTCCTGCGCAATTGGCCCTACGTTTATCCCCTAGCGAATACTGCTGATTCTCCGATTCAGGGTAAATTTGCTATCCAACCAATGGTACACCAACCGGGCCTGGCCCCTGGGGCCTGTCAGGGGGGTTGGGGCCTGGGCATTGCGCGGGGAACGCGTCATCCTGAAGCGGCCTGGGAAGTCTTGCGCTACCTGACTAGTGAGACTGTCCAAAAACAATTTAGTTTGGCCACGGGTAAAATGCCGACCCGTAAGGCCCTCTACCAAGACCCCGAAATTCTGGCCCAGTTTCCCTATTTTGCCGATCTGTATCCAGTCATTGAAACCGCAGTTCTGCGGCCCCCAATTACTCAGTACGCCCAGGCCTCGGACATTTTGCAACGCTACCTCAGCGCCGCTCTTACCGGCCGACTGACGCCGCAGGAAGCAATGCACCAGGCCAGCCAAGAAACCCGCCGACTATTAGGGCGAGTTTCCGAGAATGTTTGAACCGCCAGCAGCCTAGCGGGGTCGTATTGAGCGAAAGCAACCTAAATGCCAGCAGGCGCGAAGGATTTTTGCAGACATTGCACAATAGAGGCCTTTTCTAGTAGACCGACCACTTCACCGCTGTCTTGAACGACAATCAGTTGGGCCATTTTAGTTTGTTCCAATTGCTGAGCGGCCTCAAAGAGAGAACGATGGGCCTTGACCTGGGGCAGGGCCTCTGGAGAAGCCATTACCGCTTGGAGGGTAATCTGGGGCCAATCGGATGTCGGGATTGTTTTAAGCGCTTCCACCGCTAGGGTTCCCACCAGTTGGCCCTGGGCATCGGTGACCAAAAATTGTCGCCAGGGAGTTTGGCCGATCACATAGGTATTGACAAAATCCCGCAGGGTTAAGCTTTGTTCAACCACCGGACTGTTGGCAATTACGGCATCCTGGGCTGTATAGGCCGCCATGGCCTCTTTTAACTGGGCCTGACGGGCAGAGGCTCCGGCATTCTGGAGTAGAAAAACCCCCACGAGCACCGTCCAAAAATCTCCCACGGGCAGGAGGCGCAAAATACCCAGACCACCGATGGTCACAGCCAGCCAACCTACAACTTGCCCGGCACGACTGGCCCACAAGAGTCCTTGGTTTTGATTGCCTGTCCATTTCCAGACCAGAGCCTTGAGAATATTGCCGCCGTCCAGGGGCAGACCCGGAATCAGATTAAACAGGGCCAGGGCCAAATTAATGGCGGCCAGGAGGGAAATAATGGCTTGAAATGGTAGAGGCAGAGTCAGATTGGCCCCGATGACCGCCAATAGGCCAAAGAGAATCAAACTGACGAGGGGGCCTGCGATAGCCACCGCAAAAGCTTCTAAAGGAGTTTCGGATTCCTTTTCTAAATTGGCCAGGCCACCGAAGAGGAAAAGGGTAATGGATTTCACTTCAATGCCCTGGGCGATAGCCAAAAGACTATGGCCCAATTCATGGGCAACGACCGAAGCAAAGAGGAGAAGCGCCGTCGCCAACCCCAGACCCCAGGGAGCAATCCCTGTTAACTGAGGAAAGAGGGATAATTGTTGGCCGTAGGTGAGGGTGACGAGGCCCAACACCAAAAACCAAGAAGGATTGACAAAGAAGGGAATCCCAAATAGGGAACCGAGGCGCAGATTATTATTCATGCTGGGCTCTCCGGGGTGAGGAGTAATCTGCTTAAATTGTAACGAAATGTAAAGCTAGCTTAAAATTAACCGGTGGTGTAAATACCGCCCTGGTAATTCGGTTATCGTCCCTTCTCGTTAACAATTCGGTCTTAGTCGTAGTAGTCGTTGCTTTGAACATCACCAATGGAGGCTTCGTCTTGGTTAATGCAATCAGGGCTTTTGGCAAAGTTACAAACCCTTGCCCAGAGACGGGCCCGCGTTCCCGCCGGTCCGGCAGAAAACACGACTTTGGCCCCATTCTCGATGGTGACTCCACAAACTGGACAGACTTCAACGCGGTTGCTCATGAGTATTTATTCCTAGCGTATTGTCCCGCCAAGATACGGGTTTTTAGGGGAGGAAACCGTCATCACCACTACAAAAAAATCTCTTTCACCGGAGTGAAGGAGATGGGGCTTTTGGGTTGGGATGCAGTCGCTAACGGGAAACGCTTAGCTTTTGGAAGTAAACGTTAACGGTGTATAACCATCAGCCGGATGAGCGCTCTACCAATAGTTGGTATTGCGGCCATAGTTGTAATTGTAGTCGCCGGAATAACTCACGGAATTGCCATTCACACTCAGGGGAGATTGAAGCGTGAGGGTCAGGTCTCGGCTGGGATTAATGGTCATTACCTCTACGGTGCCGCCCCCCAGAATACCAGCAGTTGGCAGGCCCCAACCAGCCAAGGCCCCAACCGCTGCACCACCTAATACTTCCAGAGCATTGATGTGTCGGTCACCGGTGGTTCCAGCGATAATCGTGGCGGTGCCAGCACCCGCAAGGGTGCCTTTGATAATGTCTCCCGCGGTGGCCCCCTGATTTTGACTCGTAAAGCCGACTAATTCCTGGGAAACCGCATTGATTCTGACTTCTTGGCCATTGGGGAGAGTAACGGCCTGGCCTACAAAAATAATTCCTTGATTGGTAGGTTGCAATTGCCCCGTGATAGTACTACCGGCGGGAATAACAATGGCCCCATTGCTTTGACGGAGATTGACAGCGGTTTTCAGGCTAAGGGTACGGGTCTCACCGCGACGAATCTGTAGGGTTTCACCTTCGGGATAAACGACAGGAATAGCGGTTCCCGCGGGGACAACGCCATTATTGAAGGATTGGCTGATGGTGTAGCGATTAGGGAAAGTGTTAACGCTTGGCCGGGGGAGATTGGCATTACCTGGACGAAATAGGGGCTTGGCAGAAACGGATAGAGGGGTACTGACCAGTGCCCCCATGAGTACAGTGATAGTGGCTAGGGATAAGATTTTTTGGGGGGATTTGCCTAGCCCCTGGGGTTGACCGAAAGGTTGGGAGTGAAAGCCTAACATAGTGATGATCCTCGCCTAGAACGTCAAGCGGGAGGGAATTTCGTCCTCCGCTATCTTTAAGTTAGAGAGCCCAGAGGGGAATGTCAGTCCCCTAGCACATAGAAGCTAGGCGTCAGATTAGTCTGTTGTTTCCGGCCTAATGTGGAAAAAAAGGGAGTCCCCTGGGACAATTCTGGGGAGTGACCAAGCAAGCTATAGTGATCTTTGGAAAATTTGCTCTTTGAGGTGGAACGGACACAATGGCCATTATTTGGGAATTGGATTTTTATTCACGGCCGCTGAGGGACGAGGAGCAAAAAAAAGTGTGGGAAGTCCTGATCTGTGAGGCGCCCCAGACCGTCAGCCAAGATCCAGCCACCCTCTTTCGCTACAGCCAAGTTTGTCCCAGTAGTACCGTCAATTCCCTCTGGTTAAAACAGGCCATTGAAGCGGCCATAGCGGAATCAGGCCAGCGTCCCCAGAAAATTCGCTTCTTTCGTCGCCCAATGAACAATATGATTAGCAAAGCCTGTGAAGAGGCTGGTGTGACCGGGGTGGCCAGCCGACATACCTATGCCCTCCAGCTATGGCTTCAAGAACGTTACCAGCAATTTTACCCCCAACAACCTGGCTACGAGGCCAGTCTGGCCCAGGGGGCCTCGGTGCAATACCCAGAACTGAATACAGCCCCTCTCCCCGATGCCGTGCGGGGTGACCGGGGTGACCAATGGGCCTTGGTGAGCTTAGAGGCCGCCGCCTTTGAAGATATGGAAGACTGGGAAGTTGGGTTCGGAGAAGCCTTTTCTCTTAAGGCCCTGGGCCTGGCCCCAGAAACTCGCATACCGGGTTTAATCCTTTTTTCCCCACGGGCCCTGCCCCTGGCCGGTTGGTTATCGGGCCTGGAACTGGGCTACCTGAAATTCCAAGAAAAACCGCTACCGTTAATGCGTTTAGAAACCGGGGTGAGCGATAGTTGGAGTCTGGTGAATTTAACCAATGCCGCCACCGTCGCCGAGGCCAAGGGTTTTGAGCAGGCCAAAGCCGAAGCTCAACAAGTTCACTTTTTAGCAATTCAGAGCGACCCTAACAGTGAGACCTTTGCCGGTTTTTGGCTCCTCCGGGAGATGGGGGAATCGGTCTAATCAATAATACCAATTCTGCAAATGAAGGCTGTAGATGATTACCCCTCCCCTTGCTCAGGGGACAGTGGGGTTAGTTGTGCAATCAAGCTCCAGCGACTTGGGATAAGATTTAAGGCGGCTTTGTCAATAGGTTCTAATCTCAAGCCTTTCAGCGCAATCTATAATCACTGATAGCACTCTAAATTACTTAAAATAATGCGGATACTTATTGTAAATCCACCGCACCCAGCCATTGGTAGCCGCATCCCCCAGGAACAACTGCCACCTTTGGGGCTCTTAAGTATCGGTGGTCCATTGTTAGATGCTGGACATGATGTTACTCTCCTTGATGCTGAATTTGGGCCACTGGCAGAAGATGAAATCGTAGAACAAGTTTGCATTCATGATCCACAGTTACTTCTGATTGGTCACTCTGGTTCAACGTCTGCGCACCCAATCGTTTGTAAACTGACTCTTCACCTTCGTATAGCATTACCGAACTTGATCATGGTTTATGGTGGTGTCTTTCCGACATACCATTTTCGTGACATCCTGGTTCAAGAACCCCAGATTGATTTTATTGTTAGAGGCGAAGGTGAAGCCACGGTTCCAAAACTGATAGCGGCTCTTGAGAGCAACAGCGATCTGGGTAGCGTAGAAGGTATTGCCTTCCGCCGTGATGGGCAAATCATTGAAACGCCGCCTGCTCCGATGATTCAAGACCTTGACGCCTATCGTGTCGGCTGGGAACTCGTAGATTTAAAGCGATATAGCTATTATGGCGGCAAGCAAGCCGTTGTTATTCAGTTTTCTCGAGGCTGTCCACACCTTTGCAACTATTGCGGACAAAGGGGTTTTTGGGCGCGTTGGCGGCATCGTAATCCCAGGAAGTTTGCCCAAGAAATCGCCTGGCTCCATCGAACGCATGGTGTACAACTATTTAACTTGGCTGATGAAAATCCAACGGTCAACAAAACAATTTGGCGAGAGCTTTGTGAAGCCATCATTGCCGAAAATATATCAATAACAATTATTGGCTCGACCCGAGCAGACGATATTGTGCGTGATGCTGATATCCTACACCTTTACCGCAAGGCAGGCATCGAACGATTTCTGTTAGGAATGGAGAATACTGATGAAGCGACACTCAAACATATACGAAAAGGCAGTAAAGCAAGTACCGATCGTGAAGCTATTCAATTACTGAGACAGCATAATATTCTCTCCCTTGCGACTTGGGTAACTGATTTTGAGGAGGTTAGAGACCATGATTTTATCCGAGCGCTAAGACAGTTACTCTATTACGACCCCGATCAAATTATGTCGTTGTATGTCACCCCTCATCGTTGGACTGGTTTTTATCGCATGGCATCTGAAAGGCGCGTTATCCAACTCGATCAAAGTAAGTGGGATTATAAGCACCAAGTTTTAGAGACGCCACACATGCCCCCATGGCGGATTTTTCTGTGGGTAAAGTTCATTGAAATTCTGTTGCAGACTCGACCTAAAGCACTATGGCGCTCATTTCTCCAACCAGATAGGGCTTCGCGGCATGGGATGTATTGGTTCACCCTGATGGGACGTCGTGTTGTAGTACATGAGTTGATTAATTTCTTCTTTCACGATCGCCGAGTGAAAAAGGGCCCAACACTCCAGCAATTTTGGGGAATGCCCCAAGAGCACCAAGAGATTCCTTTGAGCATGGCTCGTGAACAGTTCAAACTGACGAACCCTGTCGAGCCATCTACGGCAGGAGACAGCGCAACGGTTATGTAGTGCAAGTTGATTAGCAATAGTGAAGGAACGCGACGGATAAACTTCACTTTGCTTTATATCCTTCGTGTTTAGGAATACCCGGCCAAGAGATGGCAGGGTACGAAGATGGGCCTGGATTCCTCGCCGCCCGCAAGGCTCGATGGCTTTCCAAATCCTGAACTTGGCCCCCATAATAAGAATTAGTAATGTAAATTTTTTTTAAGAGACCCTCCCATGCGCGTAATTCTGATGACCGGCAAAGGTGGTGTTGGCAAAACCTCCGTGGCCGCCGCCACTGGCCTGCGCTGTGCTGAACTGGGCTATAAAACCCTTGTCTTAAGTACAGACCCGGCTCACTCCCTCGCCGATAGTTTTGATTTGGAATTAGGCCATGAACCCCGCTTAGTCAAAGAAAATTTGTGGGGGGCAGAACTAGACGCGCTGATGGAACTGGAAGGCAACTGGGGGGCCGTCAAACGCTACATTACCCAGGTTCTCCAGGCTCGGGGTCTTGATGGAGTACAGGCGGAGGAACTGGCTATCCTGCCGGGGATGGATGAAATTTTTGGTCTGGTACGCATGAAGCGCCACTACGATGAAGGCGAATTTCAAGTGTTGATTATTGACTCGGCCCCCACGGGAACGGCCCTGCGTCTCCTCAGCTTGCCGGAGGTGGGGGGCTGGTATATGCGTCGTTTTTATAAACCGTTGCAAAATATGTCCGTGGCCCTGCGGCCCTTGGTGGAACCGCTATTTCGACCGATTGCTGGTTTTTCCTTACCCGACCGGGAAGTAATGGACGCGCCCTACGAGTTCTACGAACAGATCGAGGCCCTGGAAAAGGTACTGACGGACAACACCCAGACCTCCGTGCGATTGGTGACCAATCCGGAAAAAATGGTGCTGAAGGAATCCCTACGGGCCCACGCCTACCTGAGTTTGTACAATGTTTCGACGGATTTAGTGATTGCTAACCGGATTTTACCCGACACCATTGATGACCCCTTTTTCCGTCGTTGGAAGGAAACCCAACAGGTTTATAAGCAGGAAATTCATGATAATTTCCATCCCCTGCCGGTGAAGGAAGTGCCCCTATTTTCCGAAGAAATGTGCGGTCTAGCGGCCTTGGATCGTCTCAAGGAAACCCTCTATGCCAACGAAGACCCGGCCCAGGTTTATTACCAAGAAAATACGATCCGCATTATTCAAGATCAACAAACCTACAGTCTGGAACTTTACCTACCGGGCATTCCCAAGGAACAAATTCAACTCAATAAAACTGGGGATGAACTGAATATCCGTATTGGCAACCACCGCCGTAATCTTGTCCTCCCCCAGGCCCTGGCGGCCCTGAGTCCTTCCGGGGCCAAAATGGAAGCAGATTACCTGAAAATCCGCTTTTCTAACGCGGTAATAGCCTAGGGAGGGCAGGGGCCATGGAATGGCGTGAGATTTCGGGCTGTTGGGTACTGATTCCCCCCCAACCCGTGGCCCTGATTCATTTCTTGGGAGGGGCCTTTGTGGGGACGGCCCCCACGGTTACCTATCGTTGGTTGCTCACTCAGTTGGCCCAGCAGGGCTATGGCATCATTGCTACGCCCTTCCTCAATACCTTTGACCATCAGGCCATTGCTCGAACGGTGTTAAATCGCTTTGAAACGATTGTGGAGCGGCTCCAGGGCCAGCACCAATTACCCCGGGGCTACTTGCCCGTCTATGGCCTGGGGCACAGCATGGGCTGTAAATTGCACCTGTTGATCGGTAGTTTGTACGGGGTAGAGCGGGCCGGCAATATTCTGATCTCTTTCAATAACTATCCCGTAAAACAGGCCATTCCCCTATTAGACCAGCTTTCCCAACTAGAATTGGATAAGGTCTGGCAAACGGTGCAAACCCAATGGGATTTTAAGGCCGACATCAATCTTGAATTTACTCCCTCCCCAGAATTAACTAACCGTCTGATCGCGGAAAGCTACGCTATTCGCCGCAATCTACTCATCAAATTCCGCAATGATGATATTGATCAAACTCTGGCCCTGCAACCCCTCCTCACGGCCCGCTTTCCTGATCTAGTCGCCTGCCGCACACTGCCCGGCAATCACCTCACACCCCTGGGCCAGGAATGGCAATGGCAGGCTGGTGAGGTCTTTACCCCCTGGGATGCTGTCGGCCAATGGTTGCAAAAAAACCTGGCCCAAGACCTGCGGGAACTGCAAGAGGAACTCCTGCGTTGGCTCAACCCTGGCCTAGGGTTCTAGGGCCTTGTTGGGAAGGAGGGGCATTTCTTCGATCTCCGGTAGATTGGCCAGGGCCAAACGGGAAACGGCCCGGCCGCCAGAAAGCCGCTTGAGCAGGGCCGGTCGGGGGTCGTGGAGCAGGTAAAACATTTCATCCCCAGCGGCCCAGGTCTCGGTATTTTTGATCAACTGTAAATTCCCGTTGCGGCGCATCATCAGCGGCAAAAGTTCCCCTCCTTCAATCAGAGCCTGGATGCGGGCCTGTTGTTGGGCCAAGTCAGTATCACTGAAATTCAAGCGGCCGAGTTGCACCTGGTCATCTTTAATGTACTGATTCCAGGTCTTAAAGCGCTGTTGGTCCATAAAAATTTGAATGCCCTTATGGTTTTTTAGGGATGATTGAGTGTCCGGGGTCGGCGTCGGCATCACCACCAGCACTCGGGGGGGATTAAACTCTTCCTGAGCATGTTGGGCCAAAACCAGGTTCACTTCCCCATTACTGGTCAGGGCCAGGAAGGTGCCCATGGAATTAATGCCCGCTTCTTCCAGAATATTGGGGTCTAGGCCACTGCTATGGAAAACTGGCAGGTCTTGGTCTTTGGCCGCTTGGCAGGCCTCTAGATCAGTATCAATAAGGACAACGGATTCCCCCTGGGATTGGAATAAAGCGGCAATCAGGCGGCCCAGAGGCGTACAGCCAATGATCACCGCTCCCGTCGTCCGGGCCGAGGTAATCCCCAGGGCCAGGGCCAGGGCCTTAGCCGTCAGGCCCTGAAGAAACACCGTCATCATAATCGTTAAAAACACCAGGGCCTTGATCGCATCGCCGCCGTTAATGCCTCGTTCCGTTAACAGAATGGCAAAGAGGGAAGCCACAGAGGCGGAAACAATACCCCGCGGTGCAATCCAGGCCACAAAGCACTTTTGTTGCCAACTGAGGCTACTGGAGAGGGTACAGAGCCAGACGCTGAGGGGTCGCACCACCAACATCAGGGTTAGCACCGTTAGCACACTGCCCCAACCCAGGGCCACAATACTGGCCACAGACAGATCCGCCGCCAGCAAAATGAAGAGGACTGAAACACAGAGGATGGTTAATTTGCCTTTAAAACGCCGGAGTAGTCTTTCCTCCGGGATGGCCGAAGAGTTGAGGACAATACCCATGGCGACGGTGGCCATCAGCCCCGATTCGCCGATCAGGAGTTGAGAGCCTTCAAACACGCCCCAGACACAGGCCAGCACCAGCAGATTGCTGATTTCCTCCGACAAAAAATCAGCCCATTTTAAAAACAGACTCAGGAGCCAGCCCCCCAGAATCCCTACCCCTAAGCCTGTACCTAAGCGGAGCACAAGGCCCAGGAGAATTTCTAAAATATCCGCCTCGACAGGGACATTGGCCTTAAAGATGGTTTCCAACACCACTACCGCCAGGATGGCCCCTACGGGGTCAATCAACACCCCTTCCCCTTCCAACAGAGTGGCCACCGATCGTTCTACTTGGACTTGTTTAATCAGTGGCCCGACCACCGTTGGCCCCGTCACCACCACCAAAGAACCGTAGAGAAAAGCAATGGTCCAGGGAAACTCCGAGAGCCAATGGGCCGCCATTCCCGCTCCTGCCAGGGTAATCAGGGTACCAATGGTGACTAAATTGCGTAAACTGCCCGACACTTGGCCCAGTTGCCGCAGACTCAGATTCAGGCCCCCTTCAAAGAGAATAATGGCCACCGATAGGGCCACAATCACCTCTAGGCCCTCTCCCAACTGCTGGGGATGCAGGATTTGCAGGCCACTGATACCCAAAGCAATACCAAACAGCAATAAAAAGACAATACTGGGAACCTTGAGATAGGCTGCCACCACCTGAGCGCTAATGCCGGCTAGCACAGTGAGGACAATTTGAAGAGTCAGATTAAGGTCGCCTTCCATGGTGCTCAAGGGTTACCGGGGTCAGAATTCCAAGGCCAGAGCCAGACATAAAGACGAGAATCGCTTAGGCTAGTCGGGAATCTGCCATGGAAATATCAACCCCACGCAATTGCTGGGTCTCTCGTAAACGCTGGCTTAATGATTGAGTCGTGACTTCGATACCTTGTTTTAAGTTACCCTTTTGGACATAGAAAAAACCAGCGTCAACTTCAGGATAGGTTATCAGATCCAAGAGCAGAAAAATAACCCCCCGTTGAACGACCTCCATCCGCTCCGGCTCAAAGTCAGGATACCGCAGGGCATCTGCTCGGCATTTAAAACTCATCACTACGTTTTTGGGCGTTTCATTGGGCTTGAAATTATGGGCTAGGGTAAAACTAACGGGAGCATAGTTCCCTTCTCCTTGCTCCACGAAGGTGTAAAACGTGGAACTCCCGAGGCGCTTAGCAATGGGAATCAGGGTGGGAAAAAGAATCTGTTCAACAACTTCGGGAGAGAGGGCCCGGCCCGGCATATCGGTTAATAGGAGCTGGAGTTGGGGTTTTAGGTTCATGGGGCCTCGGTCGGACTCAGTTTTTTTAAATTGTTAGCGATGGCCGTCAGTAGGCGGTTAGTAATCTCGGGAAATTGGGCCAGTTCTTGCACCAATCGTGTCTTATCTGCTTCCGAAAGATGCATAATCATCCCCAAAATTTGTTGGACTTGATCCACAGAAGGTAGGGTGTCCTTGGGACGTGTTTGGAGTTTCTGGTCGTCGAGTTCCTCCCCCGCCGTCACAAAGGGATCCGCTAAATCTGGGGCAGGATGGAGCGTGGCTGGAAAAACCGCTTCCAGGGGAAGTCCTAGAGGGTCAAGAGGATGCAAAGACGGGATACGGCTGGGTTTGGCGACAGAAATCGGCGCCGTTCCCTCCTCTAGAGTGAACCCATCTAGAGAGGCTGGGCCTAATTCCGAGAGTTCACCAAGGGTATTAAAGGTTTGCGCTTCTAGCAGTTGGCCCTCCCAGGGCAATTTATCTAAGGAAGGCGTTGTTACCGCCTGACGGTCTAGCTGTACTTTGCGGATAGCCAAGTCAGGGGGGAGGCCCCAGAGGTACCAACGATACATTTGCTCTAGCTCTTTTTCATCCCCCGTCCATTGCAACGCCATGGCATCCTGGACGGTAATTGGAATGGCAGCCCGTAATTCCTTCAGGCCCTGCTGAGCTAAGTTGTCCTTCGGAGGACGAAGGGCCCGATAATCCTCCGGGGTTGCCTGGGGCCCTAACTGAATCAAGCGGGCGATGGCTGGTTCTCGAGCTGGCCTAGAGGGCTCTGATGATTTCTTGCCCGTGGCTTCTTCAAGACAGCGATGCACTGCTTTCCGAGCTGAAAGATTGTGTTCCGGGGCAACCCACTCTACCGTTGCTTGCTCAAACAAGCGGAGTAGACGTCGAGCTTCCCGGAGTAAGGCCTGTAACCCCTCTGTCATCGCCTCCGCCAGGCCATTGACCTGATTGAAAACGATTTCACTATGCCCCTTGACCTCCAGGCCCTGGAGGCCAAGCTTGTGGGCTTTCTGGAGACCCAGAATCAAAGCATGGTAATCGGCCTCCTCCGGAGTGGTAACGGTCAACAACTGACTAACAGTAAACCGTTTCCCCGTCGGCAAGATCAGTACCGCCGCCGCCGCCGCCAATTTCAGTTCGCTTTGGTATTCCCCGGCGTATAGTAGCGTCGGACGAGTATAGCCCTTAAGCGATTGGCTGGTAGGATAGGTCATCGTGAGTGTCAATACGATAGAGCAAAGTCAAAAGGGGCAAATCGATGGAACGCAAGCTCGAAGCCGAGGTTATGGATACACTCGAGGAAGCCATGGATTACGATGCCATGGACTTTACGGCAGTTAATACAGCATTTGCCCAACGAGCAGTGGAGCTAGGCCCTGAGCGGGCCATGATTCTAGACGCGGGAACTGGCACAGCGCGCATCCCCATTTTAATCGCTCAACTACGTCCTGCGTGGCAGATTGTGGCTATTGATCTGGCCCAGTCAATGCTGGCCCTGGCCGAAAATAACGTGGTGGCCGCCGGATGCCAAGGCCAAATTCGCCTAGAGTTTGTTGATGCTAAATTACTCCCCTACGCCAACGCCTCCTTTGATGGCGTCATTTCCAATAGTCTCCTGCACCATCTTCCCAATCCCCTCCCTTTTTTGCGGGAACTCAAGCGGGTTTTGAAGCCCGACGGCTTTATTCTTTTGCGGGATTTACAACGGCCCCAAACCCCAGACCAGTTAGAAACCTACCTCGAGAAGGTCGATGATTACAATGCCCACCAGACCCAACTATTTCGGGACTCTCTCCAGGCCGCCTTTACCCTCACTGAAGTCGAGGCCCTTCTACAGGTTGCCCAAATTCCTGGCCTAGAAATTTATCGATCCTCGGATTACCACTGGACAGCAGAAAGGCCCTATCAACTAGCCTAAAAATAGGCGTTGACGATGAACATTGACGACTTGAAAGGTTTTTTGACTAACGTGGTGGAAGAGATGGGGGAGATGATCCGGTTGTAGAAGGGTGCCATCATTGCGGCAACTACCGATATAGCTCAGTTCAATGATTTCTGAATCCAGGGCCTGGCGCCAATGTAGTTCAAACAACTGCTCTCTTAAATTGAGGGTGACGGGTTTACCGGATTTGGTCTTCTTAGCAAAGGGGATGTTCTCCAGGGCCAAAATGGACTGCATCCAGGCCTGCCATTGCTTTGGGGAGTAGGTTTCTTCAACGGCCATCATTTGCACCCGATATTCGGCTCGTTCGAGGAGACGGGTAGCGGCCGGGGCCGTAATTTCAATTTCATCCACTTGATAAATCGGCAAGTCCGGGGGCAGGAGTTCCGTCAGGCGTTGTTGAAAATCCGCTAAGGCCAGGTAATCTGTCAATTCAAAATCAACAATTTCACCGCTACTAGTGGCCCCGAGGGGGAGGGCATTGGCAATGGAAATACGCGGGCCGGGATGGAAGCCGCCGGTAAAGGCAATGGGCAGAGCGGCGCGGCGAACGACTCGGTCAAATAAGCGCACTAAATCCAGGTGACTAACCAGGGCCAGACTTCCCTGTTTGCCAAACCAGACCCGAAAACGCTGAACCCGTTCGAGGTTGGGTTTGAATTGGCCCTTAAAGTCGGGAATCGGCGGCGGCGGCACGACTATGTTATGGCCAAAGTCCAGGCCACAAACACCGCAGTGGGAACAGCCCTCAAAGGAACAGTCGGGAATGGTGGCGGCTTCCAGGGCCCGTTGGAAATCTTCCTTGAGCCATTGCTTGTCGATACCCGTGTCGAGATGATCCCAAGGCAGCGGGCCATCATAGAGGGCTTCCCCCTGAAATAAGTTACCCTGCTCAATTTGTCGATAGCTACCGCTTAATCCGGCTTCTTCGATGGCTTGTTGCCAGGCCCCGTAGGCCCGTTCCAGGTTATCCCACCAGGCATCCATGCCGGCCCCCAATTGCCAGGCCCGGCGGATTACGGGGCTTAGGCGACGGTCTCCTCGGCCCACAAAATCCTCCATGGCCGAAATCCGCACATCAGTATAGTTGACTTTAATCCCCCGCATTCCCTGGAAGGCTTCCCGCAGAAGGGCCTGTTTGCGCAGAAATTCCTCCGTGGAAACCGAATGCCATTGGAAAGGAGTATGGGGCTTGGGGGTAAAGTTGGAAATCGTTAGGGTAAATTCCAGGGGTTTGCGCTTCGGTAGGCGGCATTCCTTGCGGAGCCAACGCACAGTTTCCACAATGCCCAGCACATCGAGATCCGTTTCTCCCGGTAGGCCAACCATGAAGTAGAGTTTGACCCGATCCCAGCCTTGTTCGACGGCCGTTTTGATGCCCCGCAGGAGTTCTTCATTAGTCAGGCCTTTGTTGATCACATCCCGCAGACGTTGGGTTCCGGCTTCCGGGGCAAAGGTCAGGCTCGATTGTCGGGTTCCTCCCAGGACATTGGCAATATTTTCATCAAAGCGATCGACCCGTTGGCTAGGCAGGGAAAGGGAAATATTTTCCTTTTGCAGACGATTGCGGACTTCAATCCCTACAGCCGGCAGGGCCAGATAGTCAGAACAACTAAGAGAGAGCAGGGAAAATTCGTTATAGCCCGTTGCGCGAATACCGTCTTCAATGGCCTCAATCACCGCATTGGGTTCCACATCCCGGGCCGGCCGCGTTAACATCCCCGGTTGGCAAAAGCGACAACCCCGGGTACAGCCCCGGCGGATTTCAATGGTCAAGCGGTCATGGACAGTTTCGATGTAGGGAACCAGGCCAATGGCGTAGGCCGGAATGGGGGTGGCGACGCGGCGCAGAATCCGTTCCGGCACATCGGGCCGGTTGGGATGAACAGAACCATCCGCCTGCAGGTCATAGAAACGAGGCACGTAGACGCCTGGTACCTGGGCCAGATCCCATAACAGTTCTTCCCGATGGAGGCCCTGTCGTTTCCCTTCTTCCAATACCAGGCCAATTTCCGGCAGGAGTTCTTCCCCATCCCCCAGGGCAATGAAGTCAAAAAAGTCGGCGTAGGGCTCGGGGTTTGAAGTTGCGGTTTGGCCCCCGGCAAAAATCAATGGATATTGACCGCCTTGCCGTTCCTGCCAGGTGAGAGGAATCTGGGCCAGATCCAGCATTTCCAAAATATTAGTAGCCCCCAGTTCGTAGCTGAGGCTAAAGCCCAAAATATCAAATTCCTTTAAGGCCCGGCGCGATTCCAGGGCAAACAGTGGGGTTTGGGTCTCCCGCAGTTTTTGGGACAGGTCTGGGGCGGGTAGGTAGGTGCGGTCGCAGAGTTGCCGGGGTTGGCGATTGAGAATGTTGTAGAGAATGATGTGCCCCAGGTTTGAGGCCCCCAGTTCGTACACTTCTGGGTAGGTGAGCACCCAACGAACACTGGCCGATTCCCAGTCTTTGTGGAAAGCCCCTAATTCATTACCAAGGTAGCGGGCAGGCTTGTGGATTTCAGGGGTAATGAGGGTTTCAAGGGGAACAGCCATGGGAATACCGGAAAGACAAGGGCCTCCTATTATGCCACGGGCTTTGGCCAGCGCGGAAAGAGGCCCTCATTGCTGAGAAGCGGAAAATCAAGGAGGCCATTGTTTAAAAGGGCCCTGCCAACTTTATTTATGGCGGATGTGTTCGTAAATCCCAACGTACTTCTCTCCGGGATGGTTCCAGGAGTAGTCGTAGGCCATGCCTTGGAGGGCCAATTCCCGGAAGGTTGCCGGTTCCTTTTCGTAAAGGGTAATGGCCCGACCCAGGGCCGTTTCGAGGGCGTATTGGTCAGGTTGATAAAAGACAAAGCCGTTGCGTTCTTCAGGCAAGTGCTCTGTGTCGTAATCCCAATCAAAGACTGTATTCACCAGGCCCCCGACCCCGCGCACCACCGGCACGGTGCCATAGCGCAGGCCAATCATCTGGGTGAGACCACAGGGCTCGTAATTACTGGGCACCACGATAATATCCGCCGCCGCATAGATTAAGTGGGCCAGTTCTTCGTTAAAGCCCAGTTCGAAGTGGACATCAGGGTTACTGTTCAGGTGCTGTTTTTCATGCCAGAACCATTGATTAATGCCCGGTTCCGTTGCCGATCCCAGCAGCACAAACTGGGCTCCACGCCCCAGGGCGTAGTAGATCGAGTGATGGACGAGGTGAACGCCCTTCTGGTCGTCCAGACGACCAATGAAGCAGACAAGGGGTTTGTCCTCCTCCCGCAGGGGGAGACGTTCCCGCAGGGCCTTTTTATTTTTGGCCTTTTCGCTAAAGGTCTCCGAACCGTAGTGGAAGGCAATGAGGGGGTCAATTTCAGGATTCCAGACTTCGTAGTCAATACCATTGAGAATGCCGCCAAATTTACCCTGGTGAATTTCCAGGGTATGTCCCAGACCACAGCTAATGTCGCTGTAGCGGGCTTCCCAGGCGTGGTGGGGCGACACCGTATTGACGTAGTTGGAATAGACAATGCCCGCTTTCATAAAGTTAATGGCGGCGGGGTTGAAGTTATCCTGCAGGCGGTCGTAATGGTAGTAGTAGGCATCGTTATTTAAGCCCGTGGCCCACAGAACATTAGGCCCGGCAATGCCCTGGTGTTTGAAGTTATGGATGGTGTAGCAAACCCGTTGGGTGCCCATGCCGTGGTGGCGATAGATTTCGTAGAGTAGCACCGGAACCAGGCCCGTTTGCCAATCGTGGCAGTGGATAATATCCGGCCGCTTGTTACTGCGGTGCAGAAATTCCATGGCCGCCTTGGAGAAGAAGGCAAAACGCATGTGGTCATCAAGAGCGCCATAGTAGTGGCCTCGATTAAAGTAATTTTGGCCAGAATGGGGCTGAATAAAGAAGCAAAGACGACCATGCACCCAACCACAAAACACGGAACAATGAACCGCTCCGCCCTCCCAGGGTACCCACAGATCACGATAGGCATCATGGAGTCCCCAAATTTGGTCGTAGCGCATGCAGTCGTACATGGGCACAATAATTTCAACGCAATGGCCGCGGATTTCTAGCTCTCGACTCAGGCCATAGATAACATCGCCCAAACCTCCTGCTTTAATCACAGGGGCGCACTCCGAGGCGATCTGTACAATATACATACTGACTCCTAATTTAATAACTTCGTATTGATAATCGATGGGTTGAGGATTGCTTGTATTTTCCTACATTCTCGTCCAGTTGCAAGGCAGAAGCAGTCGGCTCTCTCTGGGATCAAAGAACTGGGCCAGCGGAACCCGTCGGCCTTTCGGAGATAATTAAGGTAGCCTATCCTGGCCCTTTTCTAAATTTTCTAAATTCGGTGCTTTCCGCCTGTCTATGGTTGCCCCTGCTCCCTCTAGCTATTTTCGACCGGTTTTTACCTCTACTTTTCTCACCATTTTTCTGGCAGAAATGGGAGACAAGACCCAACTCACAACCCTGTTGATTAGCGCGGAGTCTGGCTCTCCTTGGGTGGTGTTTGCCGGAGCGGCCCTGGCCTTGATTGCCACCAGCCTCCTTGGCGTATTAATTGGTTACTGGATTGCCCGACGACTATCCCCCAAAATATTAGATTTCTGCGTGGCCCTTCTGCTGTTGCTGATTGCGGGCCTGTTGATGGGGGATGTGGTCACGAGTTAGGGTCATTCTCCTTGGGAATTTGGCTCACACGGAAGCCAGGAGCCTGATAATCCGACGGTAAATAATTTTCAGGGATAGTACTTTGATGACCGTCCCTCAGGGCATAGTAGCTGGGGGACATAATCTCGATGCCTACTTGGTTGCAGTAGTCTTGAATATTTTGGTGCAACTCAGCATAAATGTGAACCATGCGGTCTGGGTGATCGGTATGGGCGTTGAGTTGATAGCTGACGTAGAAGTCATCCAGGCTTGTTTGAAGCACAAAGGGACTGGGGTCGGACAGAATATCTGTCGTGGCCAGGGCCGCTTGAATCAAGGTTTCATGGACGTGACGCCAGGGCAGATCGTAGCCGAGGGTCACGGTGGTTTGCAGAATTAAGTAACGCTTCAGTTCACGGGCGGCTGCACTCAGGTTAATGACATTACTACTGAGTAGAGAGGAATTGGGAATAGTAATAATGCGATTGGTGGGAGTCATAATTCGAGTCACCAACAAGGTCTTTTCTAAGACAATTCCAATCACATCGCCAATCTGAATACAGTCTCCACCTTGGAAGGCCCGCGTATAAATTAAAATAACACCACCGACTACGTTAGCGACGGCGGAAGTTGATCCCAAGGAAAAAAGAATCCCCAAAAATACTGAAACCCCCCGAAAGGCCGGTGAGTCGAATCCAGGAAGATAGGGAAAGGCAACTACGGCGGCCAGGGCAATAATCAGAATTAAGACTAAGCGATAGGTTGGCTCTGCCCACTCCTGATAAAAGCCAGGAATATTTAAGTTACCTCGTTCAATGGCTCGAAAGAAGGGCCGAATGGACTGTAATAGGTAATAGGTCGTGAAACAAATGAGAACCAGAATAATTAAATTGGGAATATATTGGGCAACGCCCTGAACAACAAATTCTACAGCAATAAAAAAGTAGGCTAAAATACTTTCACTAATGTTTCTTGTCCAAGGAAATAGACCTAAAATAAAACTAATGTAGACATAAAAAAGAACCAGACCCAAAAAGAAACGAATAAATTTTAAGATGCGTAAGCAGAACCGACTAATATGATGAGCGGAAATGATTTCAAAATTCTGAATCTTTAGACTAGGAAGACGGCGATTAAGCCAGGTGGTGATAGACGGGAAGAGTTTGCTAGAGAGATATAAAATAAGACGAGTGATGATGATTAAAGCAATACTAGCAACGACAGTATAACCGAGGGCCTTTAATAAATGGTCAACACTGCGCTCCTCTCGATATTGGCTAATAGCCGCTCGGATATAGGTTAAGGCCTGTTGCCCTAATTTTTCTTTCGATTCTCGATGATCCCTGGCATCCTGGGTGGTAATCGTGAGAATGATGGTATTGCCGGCTCGCAGATAAAGGAGGTCATTTTCTGGCTCCTGAACCAGTTGGATTTGCTCGGGTGTAATGCTGATGTCACGAGCTACCAGAGATAACCGTTGACTAATGGCCTGGGCCCGCTCTTGGGCCGAAAACATACCCACCCCCCGGCGCACGACAAAGAGGGGTTCGTTATCCAAGAGAACCGGATAACCATCTATTTTATTCGTCGTTGGCAGGGCCGGTTCTGGTGGCGAAGCAACGTCCGCTGGTGTTGTCTGCGCCAGGCCGAGTAAAGAAGGCGTCGAGAACAACAATAAAACAACACTTAGGCTAAGAAAAAATCCTTTAAATCGCCGATAAAACCGAGCAAATCCCCGTAAACTAGCTTGTCCCAAGGGGGCCTCCGTCCATAGTGAGTTTCTCATCATATTATCGTTATCTTTGTCCGACAGCTCTCCCAGGCCCTTTTCAACATCCTCTCAGGGCCTGGGCCCGTTCTTGGCCAGAACGATTTTTTGGACTGACGATGACGGCTAGCGACTCGGTAGGCGCAGGGAACTGGAGAGTTGGTTGGCTAACCGTGCCGTCACCAATCCAGCCAAGGCGGCAACGATTACGGTGGCAAGACAGGTAATTTGGGCCGTTTCTGGGCCCCCCACCCCGAGTATCATCGCCACGGCAGTCAGCGGTAGCCGATAGCCACCCGCAATACCGGCCGCGGCCCCGGCGGCTCCAGCCAGATCGGCTGAAATTCCAAAGGCTGTTGCAAATACCCGGCCACTCAGGTCGCCGATCGCCAGAAAGGGAACAAACACACCACCACAGCCTCCAGCGACAACGGCGGCAGTAGTAGAAGCGGCCCGGAGCAGAGCTACCGCCAATAGTTGATAAGGGGTCGTTGTAACGGTTTCTGACCAGAGGATGGCAGCACCCCCAGGGCCAAAAGCTACTGTTGGGGAAGCAATCCCTCCGATTACCATGGCTAGCAATAGCATGGCTATGCCACCCATCAGAAGACGAAGAACCGGCTTGGTTCGCAAACCCCTCGCCCAATAGATCGCTTCCCCCGTGAGGGCCGTAATCGCACCGGCAATCGCTCCGATAAACAAAGTGGCCCCCACTGTATCCCAAAGATTAGCCGGAGGAACCTTCGGTACAACCAGCCGGATTAGATTGAGATTAAAGGCCGCATTAATCCCCCATCCCACTAGGCCCCCAGCTAACATCGCCATCACTCGCTCCAGGGTAATCGGAACCTGGCGTCGCTGACTTAGCTCAAACATAAAAAAACTGCCCACCAGCGGGATTCCCATCAATGCAGACACCGCTGCCGCCCCACCGCCGATCCCCATCGGCCGCACCAGTGGGCGCAGTGACGGATTTATGGTGCCTAACCAGACACCTGTTGCCACACCAATATGAGCCGCTGGTGATTCTGTGCCCATTGTTGCCCCTAGCCCAACCGTGGATAGGATGGCAAGGGCCCGCAACGGGGCCAATTTCCAGGGGAATTTCTCTTCTGCTCCCGAGGCATTCACCACGTCACCCGTTAAGTCGGCGCGGGCAATGTCATGGGGGAAGGAATACCAAGAGAATAGGGAACCCCAGCGGCCAGGGAACGTAGCCTCACGGGGAACTAAGGTCTGGATAGATTGGCCCTTACCCAGTCCAAATAGGACTAATACCGCTAAGGCAACACCGACTAACGGCAAAAGCAATAACCAGATGGTCGCTTGTCCAGAGGCAACATCGAGGATTTGCTTGATCAACTGAGTTAGTAGCACCGCCGCTAGGGAGCCGACTAAACCGCCAAGTAGCCCTCCAGCAATTCCCAGGCTCACTTTAACGAACGGAGATCGTTGTGTTTCCTTCAGCATGGTGTTGAATTACCCTCATTCTCGGCTGGATTTCGGTGGGTATTCACTAAAATTACCTGAGAATTGGGCTATTTGTAATGTTATATGGCAATTTTTTTGTGATTACTCCATTGGAGCGTAATATACGGAGAGTTTCTGTCTAATCTCTAGTTAAGTGGCTTAAGTCTCCGGTGATGACGTTAGCGCAAGGTTATCTGTAAATGATGCCAGATCTGGTGGGCAGAATAGGCATATATGACTTTCGTAATTACATATGGCAACTTTCCTATTAGCTTGGAATCCTAAACGGTGGCATTGGAATGATATTGAGGAAATGTCACAATCAGTTCAGGCTGGGCAATTAGTTACCGCTCGTTGGAGCTGTGGTAATTCTAAACGTCTTCAACGTGGCGATCGTGTATTTTTTATGAGGTTAGGTCAAGAGCCCAAAGGAATTTTTGCATCAGGATATGTTATGCAAGGTTCCTATGAAGATCTGCATTGGGATAGTGAGAAGGCATCCTCTGGAGAAACTGCAATGTTTGTCAGAGTTCGGTTTGATGAATTACTAAGTCCAGCAAAAAGTAATGTTTTACCGCGCCAGATGCTAGATACAGAACCTTTCAAAGAAATGTACTGGGATACTCAAATGTCAGGAGTGCAAGTGCCTGATAGTGTTGCATCAGAGCTAGAAAAGCTATGGGAAGAATTCTCTCATTCTCCAAGTTTTCTATCGCCTGAAGAAGTTTCAGAGAATGACGCGCATTATGAAGGTGGAGTACAGCACGTAACAGTTAATGCCTATGAGCGTAATACTAAAGCTCGGAAAATTTGTGTTGAATACTATGGTGCAAGTTGTTTTGTTTGTGGTTTTGACTTTAGCAAAGTCTATGGTGAGCTAGGTGATGGTTTTATTCATGTTCACCATCTGCGTCCACTATCGGAGATTAAACAGGAGTATCAGGTTGATCCGATAAATGATCTACGTCCTGTCTGCCCTAATTGCCATGCTATGATTCACCGTCGTACTCCACCCTTAAGTATTAAAGAGCTTCAGGAGGTGTTAAATAATGCTAGATTGCAGCCAGCTATCTAACACTTCACAGCAGCGGACAGACGAAAGCCATTGGTGCTGAGTTTGAGGTTATCTACCGCCGCTTCGTTTTGCCGTTAGTCTGCTTCTCCATGAAATGACAAACGAACTTCGTTCCCTTGCCGCCCTGTATCCTATGAAATACACTTAATGCATGATTGAAGTTCGCCAAACTGAAGCTTATTCCCAATGGTTTAATGCTCTACGCGATCGACAAGCCAGAGCACGTATTGATGTTCGTATTCGTCGTCTATCGATGGGTAATCCTGGTGATGTAAAGCCTGTCGGCGGAGGCGTATCGGAATTGCGGATTAATTATGGCCCTGGCTACCGCGTGTATTTCACAAGAAAAGGGGATACATTTATCGTTTTGCTAGCTGGTGGAGATAAAAGTACTCAAGATCAAGACATCAAAACAGCTTTAGATTTGGCAAAAGACTTATAGGAGGTCATAATGGACAAACTTAAAACCTTGCCTTGGGACGCAGCAGAGCATTTAGAAACCCAAGAGGATATTGCCGCATATCTTGAAGCAGCCCTTGAAGAGGCTGATCCAGCTCTAGTCGTAGCGGCCCTTGGAGACATTGCCCGATCTCGAGGGATGACAAACATTGCCCGTGAAACAGGACTGGGACGAGAGAGCCTGTATAAAGCGTTATCGACCGAAGGGAATCCAGAATTTGCAACGGTTCTCAAGGTATTGAAAGCCCTTGGTTTACGCTTACAAGTTGTCGCTGTTTAGTCAAAAAATGCAGGCCAACAACTCTGTTTTAGCAGACGGAATAGAGGTTATCGGCTGAGTGACGGACACATTTCTTGGTACACTGGCTGCTACCAAGCTTGTAACCCAGATACAACAAGGGTTTCAGCGTTTTGGGGTTGTGGACTAGTCGATTTAATCAAACTCAGTCCTAGCAAGGATTTGAGGCACTTGTGTCCGTCAGTGAGCATATTCCCTCCGGGCTTCCTAGCCTCTTTCTTCCATTCTAATTCACCGAGTTTGACGAAAGAGGGTTAGCACAGACTAGCAATCGGCAGTCGATCTAGTATTTAGTTTTTATGGTTTAGTATTAAGATTTTTCATTTTTTCATTACATGTAACTATCCTTTCTAAACCGTCTGTTATTGCACACCTCCAAGCGTTTAACAACAACAGGTTAAAATGGTAGAAGCGACACTTTTTGTTGAGGAAGCGTGTTATGAGGTTTAGCGTAACGCTCGATCGTGATGAAGATGGAATATGGGTTGTAGAGTGTCCCAGCATTCCGGGATGTGTGAGTCAAGGTCAAACGAAACAAGAAGCCCTTGAAAATATCCAAGATGCGATCACAGCCTGTTTACAGGTTCGGGCAGAGCGCGGAATGCCTTTGACCGTGGAGACTCACCAAGTTGAGGTGGTCGTCTAATGGGTTCTGCTTTATCTGTCATGAGTGGGGGCGAAGTCGTGCGTGTCTTTGAATCGTTAGGTTGGGAGGCCGTGCGGCAAACGGGTAGCCACATCATCATGACAAAAGACGAAGAGCTTGTAACGCTTTCGATTCCTGATCACCGCGAAGTTGCGAAAGGGACTCTGCGAAGTTTGATTCGCACCGCTGGATTAACCGTAGAGGAATTTGTTGCTGCCAAGTAGCTCATAGAGCGCAGACTAACGATGGGTAATCCTGGTGATGTCAAGCCTATTGGTGGAGGCGTATCAGAATTGCGGATTGATTATGGCCCTGGCTACCGGGTGTATTTCACAAGAAAAGGAGATACATTTATCGTTTTGCTAGCTGGTGGAGATAAAAGCACTCAAGATCAAGACATCAAAACAGCTTTAGATTTGGCAAAAGACTTATAGGAGGTCATAATGGACAAACTTAAAACCTTGCCTTGGGACGCAGCAGAGCATTTAGAAACCCAAGAGGATATTGCCGCATATCTTGAAGCAGCCCTTGAAGAGGCTGATCCAGCTCTAGTCGTAGCGGCCCTTGGAGACATTGCTCGATCTCGAGGGATGACAAACATTGCCCGTAAAACAGGACTGGGACGAGAGAGCCTTTATAAAGCTTTATCGACCGAAGGGAATCCAGAATTTGCAACGGTTCTCAAGGTATTGAAAGCCCTTGGTTTACGCTTACAAGTTGTCGCTGTTTAGTTAAAAAATGCAGGCCAACAACTCTGTTTTAGAAGACGGAATAGAGGTTATCGGTGAGATACCAAGGTTACTAACCGTTGCTGAACACGACCGTTTTGAATAGGGCCAAGTCTCCCATCTATTCCATTGTTTGAGTTTAATGAGTTATACCACTAATGGAATCACAAGGGCTATTTGGGATGGCAGGGATTATTTAGACCTAGAATCTGATTAGGGTTGTTTTGACTATTGCTAGAGGAGTTTTGCTAACTCCTTATTTTTTCTCCAGGCTCAACCCATTAAAATAAAGGTTCTCACCACAGCCCAACCGAGCCAGCTAATTTGGAGTCCCTAAACCCTATGCCAACGTCTCTTCCCGTTCATGTTATTGGTGGTGGCCTTGCCGGTACCGAGGCGGCCTGGCAGATCGCCCAGGCAGGGGTGCCGGTGATTTTGTCGGAAATGCGGCCGGTGCGCCCCAGTCCTGCCCATCACAGTAGCGAATTGGCGGAACTGGTTTGTAGCAACTCCTTTGGGGCTAAGGAAAGTGACCGAGCGGCGGGCCTGTTGCAAGAAGAATTGCGCCGTCTGGGGTCTGTGATTATCCACACCGCTGACCACCATGCAGTCCCTGCCGGCGGGGCCTTGGCCGTGGATCGGGGGGTCTTTAGTCAGGCCCTGACCCTGCAATTGGCCCATCACCCCCTGGTGGAATTACGCCGAGAGGAGGTTACGAGTATTCCTTCGGAGGGCATTGTCGTTTTGGCCACAGGCCCCTTGACCAGTCCGGCCCTGACGGATTCTCTCCAGCAACTCACGGGCCTGGATTATCTCAGCTTTTTTGATGCGGCCAGTCCCATTGTGGTCGGGGAATCCATCAATTACGACCTTGCCTTTTTTGCCTCTCGCTACGACAAGGGCGAAGCGGCCTATCTGAATTGCCCGCTGAACAAGGAACAATATCTAGCTTTTCGGGAGGCCCTCTGTCAGGCGGAGCAAGCGGAACTCAAGGACTTTGAACGGGAAACGGCTCAGTTTTTTGAAGGCTGTCTACCCATTGAAGAACTGGCCCGGCGGGGAGAAGATACCATGCGCTACGGGCCCTTAAAACCGATTGGCCTGTTTGATAGCCGTCTGGGGGATTTCCGAGATCCTGCGAACCGAGATAAACGCCCCTACGCCGTTGTTCAACTCCGCCAGGAAGATAAGGCCGGCCAACTCTGGAATATGGTTGGTTTTCAGACCAATTTAAAATGGGGCGAACAAAAGCGAGTCTTTCAGATGATTCCTGGTCTGGAGCAGGCGGAATTTGTGCGGATGGGGGTGATGCACCGCAATACCTTTATTAATGCCCCGCAACTCCTCAGCCCAACCTTAGCGTTTCAGAAACGCCCCCACCTCCTAGCCGCTGGTCAGTTAATCGGCACAGAAGGCTACGCGGCGGCCGCGGCCGGGGGCTGGCTGGCTGGGACGAATGCGGCCCGACTGGCCCTGGGCCAAGAACCTTTAACCCTACCGGAGACCACCATGATGGGGGCCTTGTTTCACTTTACTAGCTCGGCCTCCCCGAAACATTTTCAACCGATGCCGCCCAATTTTGGAATTCTGCCGGAATTGCCCCAACGGATTCGCAATAAACGGGAACGCTACGGCCACTATCGCGACCGGGCCTTGGCAGATTTAAGCCAATGGCAACATTCCCATGACCTTGCGCTCCAGGTTGCTAGAGCTTAGTAGGCATTGCCCACGATAACATGGCAGAAGATGGAGGTCAGGTCGAGATGCGCTAAAGTCATGGTTCAATTCCTAGGAAACGCCAATTATGGAGTTTATGCGGGATTAGTATTACGTCTAGGCCAGAGCTGCCAGGGAAACCTTCGCCGCCACCTGTTGAGCGATGGCCGTCAGGGCCTGGGCCGATGCGGATTCCGGCAGGGCCATTACCACGGGTAGGCCTTGGTCGCCGCCTTCCCGCAAGGCAATTTCTAGGGGAACTCCTCCGAGGAACGGCACCCCTAATTCCTGGGCCGTTCTTTCGCCCCCACCGGAGCCAAAGAGGTCATAGCGGCGGTCGGGCAGATCCGGGGGAATAAAGTAACTCATATTTTCCACAATGCCCAAAACCTTGACGCCCATTTGTTGGAACATCTTCAGGCCCCGGCGAGCATCCAGCAGGGAAACCGTTTGGGGTGTTGTCACAATCACGGCACCGGCCATGGGCACCGCCTGGGTGAGGGTGAGTTGGGCATCACCGGTGCCGGGGGGCATATCCACCACCAAATAATCTAATTCTCCCCAGTTCACTTGATAAAGAAACTGACGAATAATACCGTTGAGCATGGGCCCCCGCCAGATGACCGGTTGGTCAGGGTCGATTAAAAAGCCCATGGACACCATTTTCACCCCGTAGTTAAAGGCCGGTTCCAGGATGTCTCCCTGGGCCGTTTGTTGGACTTGAACCGAAGCTTGGGTCAGGCCTAGCATGGTAGGGGCATTCGGGCCGTAGATATCAGCATCCAAGAGGCCGACCTTGGCACCGGCCTTGGCCAAGGCCACTGCAATGTTCACCGCCACGGTGCTCTTGCCGACTCCGCCTTTGCCACTAGAGACCGCAATAATATTTTTGACTTGATTCACCGATTGACGGTCGGGTAGGGATTTTTGTTGGGGGGTTTCCGCCGTGACCTCAACGTCAACTGTTTCGACCCCTGGTAATTGCTTGACCGCTTTTTGGCAATCCTCGACGATGAACTCCCGCAGGGGACAGGCTGGGGTGGTCAACACCAGGGTAAAGGAAACCTTGCCATTCTCCACCTGGACGTTGCGGATCATATTGAGTTCGACCAGGCTTTTTTGCAGTTCCGGGTCTTGGACAGGTCGGAGGACATCAAGAATCGCTTCAGTCGTAATCATGGTGGTATGAATGGTTCCCAAGGATGGCCCTTCCGATTCTACCGGCTTTTGATGCCTGGGGAGAGGTCTGGGCTAATCTCCCATTCTAGGGCCCAGTGACGAATCAAACGGGCCAGGGCCTTTTGCAAGAGACCTTCCGCAATTTGTTGGCCCATGTGCTGGGAGGTGGGATTGGTCAGGAGTTGGGTCATGACCGGAATTAACTTCATGGGGTCAAAGCCCGGCGTGGTTTGTAAAATTTGCCAAATGGTTTTGAGATGTTCCCAGGAACTGGGGGCCGGGTTAGAGTTGATGGGGATCGGAGGCATTGGTGGGGTTTCCAAGCCTAACTGCTGGCGCAGGTTGAGGGTTAGGTTAGACCAGGTATGACGACCGAAATTATCCAGGGCATTGGTTAACTCAATTACCAGCCGGTCGCGCACAAACTGGCCCCGTTCCGAAAAGAGATAGTCACTGACTTGGTTCAAAATCCGGTCGAAATCGTAGTCGGGGGAAGAACGGGCATTACGCAGGAGGTTTTCCAGCCGATTCCAGCGAAAACTATCTTCTTTAAACAACAGATCTCGTAGAGAAGCCCGCAGTTCGGGGGATTGGTCGGTGAGCAGACGCTTGGCCACGTAGGGATAGGCCTTACTGAGGACTTTGAAATTAGGGTCAATGCCAATGGCGATCCCCTCTAACGTCACCATGGAGCGAATAATCAGCGCGTAGTAGGCCGGCACTCGAAAGGGAAACTCATACATCATGGCCGACATTTGATCGGTAATGCTCTTGAAGTTTAATTCCGCCACACTGGCCCCGAGGGCATTGCCAAACACTTGGTTGAGGGCCGGTACGATGGGGGCCAGATCTGTATCCGCTTTGAGGAATTCTAGATTAACGTAGTCCTGAGCCAGGGCCTCAAAATCGCGATTGACCAGATGCACCACTGCTTGAATTAGGCCGTAACGTTGGTAGGGCTGGATATTGCTCATCATGCCAAAATCCAGATAGGCCAGGCGGCCATCAGCCATAGCCAAAAGATTCCCCGGATGGGGATCGGCGTGAAAGAAGCCGTGCTCCAGTAACTGCCGCAGGGAACATTGCACCCCGACTTCCACAAGATGGGTGGCATCAATGCCCTGGGCCTGGATGGCTCGGATATTGGTTAATTTCGTGCCCTCAATCCATTCCATCGTTAGTACCCGCCGCCCGGTGTACTCCCAATAGATACGAGGGACATAGATTTCCGGCAGTTGACCGTAGAGTTGGGCAAATTTTTCGGCATTACAGCCTTCCTGGAAGTAGTTCATTTCCTCGAAGATGCGGCTAGCCAGTTCATCGGTAATGGCCACCAGATCGGAACGAACCCGCTTGACCCGTTTTTGTACCCACAGGGCCAGGGAACGCATGATGTAAATATCAAGGGTGATGCGACGCACTAGGTCGGGACGCTGGACTTTAACGGCGACCTTTTCACCGGTTTTGAGCGTGCCCTTATAAACCTGGCCCAGGGAGGCGGCGGCAATGGGCCGCTCGGAGAGCTCAGCATAGATCGCTTGGGGCGGTGCCCCCAATTCTTCTTCAATAAACTGGTAGGCGACTTCGTTGGGAAAAGAAGGGAGTTGGTCCTGGAGCGTGGTGAGTTCCTCTAGATAAACCGGTGGCACCAGATCAGGCCGTGTGGAGAGGGCCTGGCCAATTTTGATATAGGTCGGGCCTAACTCGGTAAGCAAGCGACGCAAACGAACAGCTTGTTGGCGGGAGTGTTTGGGATTTTTGCCCCGCAGATTATCCCACCAAATCCCCAGGTAAAACGCCAAAAAGGGGAAGAAGATATTCAACAAGCGACTCAGGACTTGCCAGGGCCGCCGTCGATAAAAAGCAGTGATTAAGTCTGGGTGATACTGCCAGCTTTCCGGTACCATATCGCAGACGGGCCCGAGGTCTTCTTGGTGGCCCTGGGGTAAACGGGGCGCCGGGACTTCCTCTACTACTGCTTCCAAAGTGAGGGATTTTGCATCGGTCGAAGGCGGCAGTAGGGCTGGGGGCATAGGTCACTCAGAATGGGGACTGTTTTTGTTAATTATTGTAACAAGAACTGTTGAGCAGTAAGCTTTAGACAACGTGATCAAGGCTTTCACCACTATGGCCCTCCCCCCCCTACTCCAGTCAGCGATGTTGCTACTACTGGGAGGACTGTTGATGGGCCTGGCCGTTGCGCCCTGGTCTTGGTTTCTAACCGCTTGGGTCGCCCAGATTCCTCTCTGGCTCTATGCCCGACGACGCAGGAATGACCAACTCCTACTGGGGGCCCTGGCCTGGGGCGGGGGTTTCTATGGCCTAGTCTTGAGCTGGATTACAGGCATTCATCCCATGACTTGGCTGGGGGTGCCCTGGCTGGCCAGTCTGGGCATTGCCCTGTTTTGTTGGTTGGCCATTACCCTGTGGGGCGTGGTTCTGGTCTGGTTTTGGCTCCTGGGCCTGGCTTTAGTTGAGCAAAGAATTATTGTTCTCTCAAGGCCCTGGCAGACTAGCCTTCGGCTCTGCTGGGGAACAGCCCTCTGGTGCGCCCTAGAACACCTCTGGAGCGGCAGTATTCTCTGGTGGAGTCCCCTAGCCTATACCCAAAGTCCCACGAATCTCTGGCTACTGCAATGGGGCCAACTATCCGGGCCAACAACCCTGACCGCAATTTTGGTCTTGATTAATGGCCTGGGGGCCGAAATGTTCTGGCGCTATCGTTATTCTGGCCTATCCCGTCTAGGCCTGAGTCAAGGGCTTGGGCTGACGTTTCTGCTCCTGCTGGTTGTTCACGGTGGCGGCGCTTATCTGGCCCAGCGGCCGCTTTCAGATAAAACCGACGAAGCAATCCAGGTAGGTCTGATCCAAGGCAATATTTCCAACCCGATTAAACTCACGCCCCAGGGGATACAGCGGGCTCTGGAAGGCTATACCGCAGGCTATCAAAGCTTGGCTAAGAATGGTGCAGCGGTGATTTTAACCCCGGAGGGGGCCCTGCCCTACTTCTGGGAGGATATTGTTGCCAACGGTCCTTTTTATCAAACTGTCCTACGAACCCACGTTCCGGTTTGGCTTGGGGCCTATGGCCAACAGGGCCAGCAAAATCAGGACTATACCAATAGCCTTTTTGCCATTGATGGCCAGGGCCGCCTGGTGGGACGCTACGACAAAGTTAAATTAGTTCCCTTGGGAGAATATATTCCCCTCCGGACTTGGTTGGGGGGCCTGGTTCAACGTCTCTCCCCTCTCAAGGGCGAATTGGTTCCCGGCTCAGAGGCCCAGGTCTTTCAGACTCCCTTTGGCCCGGCGGCGGTGAGTATCTGCTATGAATCCGCTTTTCCTGAGCGCTTACGACGACAAATTCAGCAGGGGGCCACCTTCATTCTGTCCAGCGCCAACAATGCCCACTACAGCGCAGCCATGCCGGCCCAACACCACGCCCTGGATGTCCTACGGGCCATTGAAAATGACCGCTGGCTGGCCCGGGCCACCAATACGGGCTATTCTGCAATCATTTCCCCCAGGGGCGAAACCCTTTGGCGCTCCGCGTTAAATCAATACCAACTTCATCAGGCCCCCATTTACCGCCGCACTACCCAGACCTTCTACAGCCGCTGGGGCGATTGGCTGACTCCCTGCTTGCTGGGACTGAGTGGGAGCATTACATTCCTGGCTTGGGTCATGACCAAAACAAACCCCGGCAGACGTTGACCAATCCGCTATAATAGGGAGTCTGTATCCTGGCTTAAATAGTGAGTAACAGGAGGCATTCGCAAAAAAATTACGGAGATCAAGGGATTAGGACTTAAAACATACATGGCCAGTCAAACAATTACACCTTCAAAAAACATTGGATTTACCCACGAAGATTTTGCCGCTCTGCTCGATAAATACGACTACCATTTCAGCCCTGGAGATGTGGTAGCCGGGACGGTCTTCAGCATGGAGTCGCGGGGGGCCCTGATTGATATTGGTGCCAAGACCGCTGCCTTTATTCCCATCCAGGAAATGTCGATTAACCGGGTTGATGACCCCGATGAGGTCCTCCAGCCCAACGAAACCCGAGAATTTTTTATCCTGACCGACGAAAACGAAGATGGCCAGCTAACCCTCTCCATCCGTCGGATTGAATATATGCGAGCCTGGGAACGGGTTCGTCAGCTCCAGGCCGAAGACGCTACAGTCCGCTCTAATGTTTTTGCCACCAACCGTGGGGGGGCCTTAGTCCGGATCGAAGGCCTGCGCGGTTTTATTCCCGGTTCCCACATTAGCGCCCGTGAAGCGAAGGAAGATTTAGTGGGGGAAGACCTGCCCCTCAAATTCCTAGAGGTGGATGAAGAGCGTAATCGTCTGGTGCTCAGCCATCGTCGGGCCCTGGTAGAACGCAAGATGAATGGCCTAGAGGTGGGCCAGGTGGTCATTGGTTCCGTGCGTGGCATCAAACCCTACGGGGCCTTTATTGATATTGGTGGTGTGAGTGGCCTGCTCCACATTTCTGAAATCTCCCACGACCACATTGATACTCCCCACAGCGTCTTCAATGTCAATGATGAACTGAAAGTGATGATCATTGACCTGGATGCAGAACGGGGCCGGATTTCCCTGTCCACCAAACAATTAGAACCGGAACCCGGTGCAATGCTGAAAAATCGTGACCTCGTTTACGAGAAAGCCGAAGAAATGGCCGAAAAATACCGTCAGAAACTCCTCGCGGAAGCGGAAGGTCGCCCGATAGAAGAAGAAGTTCTTGATATTCCCTCGGCCTTTGAAGACGAAGATTTGGGCGGTGAAAATTAATTATTCCGCCTGAGTTAGAGCCTTGTTGCCCCCCAGTTGTCTAGGATAACGGGGGTTTTTTATGGCAACTTTTAGGAAAGACCGACCGTATAGCCGAAATTTTGAAGTAGGGGCCGCAGGGTAGCCACGACGGATTGGCCCAGGGCCTCAAGGTCATAGCCGCCTTCCAGGCCAAACAGCAGTCGAGACGTCCGGTTCCAGAGTTGTTGACTGAAGTAGCCGTAATCCTGGGGCTTGAGGTTCATACTGGCCAGGGGGTCGGCCTGGTTAGCATCGTAACCGGCGCTAACGATCACGAGATCGGGCTGAAAGCGGTTCAAAAAGGGTAAAACTTGCTGCTCAAAGGCTCGTTGGTATTCGGCTCGCCCACTTCCCGGTGCCAGCGGAATATTGAGAATGCGATCGGTGGAATCCTGGGCCCGGCCCGTGCCAGGATAAGCGGGAAATTGGTGTAGGGAACAGTAGGCAACCTGAGCCTGCCCTTTAACCAAGGCTTCCGTACCGTTACCATGATGGACATCCCAATCCAGAATCATGACCCGATTAATTCCTGGTTGCGTTAAGGCGTAGTGGGCGGCAATGGCCGCATTCCCCAATAAACAAAAGCCCATACCCCGGTCTCGCAGGGCGTGATGCCCCGGTGGCCGGGCCAGTACAAAGACCGGCTCTTGCGTTTGCCCAACCAATTCTACCCCATCTAGCCAGGCATTTACTGCTAACAAGGCCACTTCAAAACTTCGAGCAGAAACAGGGGTATCGGGGTCAAGATGCTCTCCCCCTCGTTGGGCCAGGGCCGCCAGCTGGTGTAAATAAGCGGGGCTATGGCATTGCAAAATAGAGGGCCTAGGATCTCGGTCGTTTAGAGGTGTGGGGGTGCGCCAATTTAAATAATTGGCCTCGGGCATCTGTTGGAGGGCTGCTACGATAGCCGAGAGTCGAGCGGCGGATTCGGGATGAAAAGGCCCCGTCTCATGGTCAAGAAATTCTGGCGAGTAGAGAATGGTAACCATGGCCCGAATACCGTCTAATGGCTAGCTCCATTATCCGAGACCCCTGGCCCTTCTGAACACCCCTTTTCGAGACGAACTGAACCCAGGCCCTAGGACATCTTAGCTAGGGCAGAGATTTTTGAGAGTTTATCTGGTTCCAGACCCTTGAGATCTTCCAGCAATAACCAACCCTCTTTCAGTAAGTTAGCAAAGACAAAGATTAACACCGGATAGCGACTATCATACTTACCATCCATCTGATGTCGCTTGGCACTCAGATAATCATGAAGTTGCCAGACCTCGTCAATGTCTTGAATGGTGGGGGTTTCGTGAGAAATTTTATGAATCAAAGCCTGGGCTTCTCGGTGGTAGGCCGTTTGAATAGCCTGTTGAGCAATCTGTTGTTCTTCTGTCGTCCAGTTTAGGTTAGTCACTTGTCTGCAAAGGGTTTTTTAAAAATGTATAAAACGTATTAACGCCGTTAAGAAACGCACCCTACGCTTTGGGAGAGCGATAAGATGCGTTCAGTACTCAATACCAAAGTTTAGACGATTTTGAGGATTTTATCGACGGGCAAGGTTCACCAATTCCTTGGGAGATGCCAAGAGGTCAATCGCCACAAAGAAAATTTTGTTTTCAGGATTGAGCAGGAAGCGCCAGGCCATATTCATGCCGACCCCACCACCAAACCAGGGGGTTTGGACTTTACCCGTGACTTTAATTTGGGTGTAACCATCATCGGTGGGTTCCACGATACCGCGCTCAGGAATCAGCTTGAGGTTTTGGCATTCTTCACGGAAGAAACGCAGAACGGCATCACGGCCAACGATCGGGCGTTGGAAAGGCGGTTGCAGGGCGCCATCTTCGGTGAAGAGGGTGATGAGGACGTCGAAATCGTTGGCATTGAGGTTATCCATGTAGCTCAATACCGTGGCATTGTTAACGCCCTCAATGGTAACAGCGGTTCTTTTGCTTATTTCGGTGGGAACAACAACCGGCTCAGAAACCCGCTGGTAACGACCTAGTTTGTTGGCATCAAAGCCCATGTCCACCACGGAGTTACGGAGCACTGTAATTTGTTGGCCCGACTCTAGGTTACGAATGGCCTGTAAAACCGCAGAGGCATTGGCGGAGAGTTGATAACCTTCGGGAATCGGGGCCACCAGGCCTTCTTCCATCCATTCACCAAGGCGATACCAAAAACCGAGTTTGATGTTGGCAGTCCAGGTGGCGTAGGCCCGGCCGATCGGGGTATCGGCGTTGTTGGCTAGGTCGCACATGACTTGGGTTTGCTGACGACCCGGCAGGGCTTTGATTTCATTAAGGGTGCCTTCCGCTAGCACCATACTGGCAGCCCCAGGTGCCGCGATTGTAATGGTTTGACCCATTTCTAGGTAAGCAAACCAAATTAAGGCTAGTTGATCTTCTGCGTTGAGTTGTTTGAAGCGCGCAATCGTTGCAGGAACTGAATCGGCGGCCAGGGTTTCTGGAAAAATAGAGCGAGCTGTATCGATAGTAAATGGCATAGTACCCTCCTTGGTTATAAAACCAATTATGCGCGACATGATGCGCTAATGACTCTCCTCAACCTAACATGAATTTACAAAAATTTACATAAACTTGCGTTATTTCTTTTTTTTTGCTATGGAATTCGGGATAGTCAATATCGTTAAGTCCGTCGTAACCCCGGCCTGCGGCAAGCGCTTTGTCGTAGGCTAGAATAATCTTTCTCATTTCGATTATTGATGCTTGTAAACTGGCCAGAGCGTATTGGACAGCAACGAGAATGGAGTTGGCGGGGTTGGCAAATCCGCTATAGTTTCCAACATCCAGCAACGGGAGAGTCTTCCTTGCCTCCACTCCTCTTGCTCCATGGCTTTGGGGCCGCGATTGAGCATTGGCGGCACAATATTCCAGCCCTGAGCCAAGCGACCAATGTCTATGCCCTGGATTTATTAGGGTTTGGTGGGTCGCGCAAGGCCAATGTGCCCTATAGCGCTTATCTCTGGAGTCAGCAGGTCTATGACTTTTGGCGACAATTCATTAACCGGCCGGTAGTGCTGGTCGGTAATTCCATCGGTTCCCTCGTCTGTCTGACAGTGGCTTACCAATTCCCTGAGATGGTGGCGGGGATAGTGATGCTGAGTTTACCGGATGTTTCCCTGCGTCAAACGGCCCTACCGGCTTTGATTCAACCTTGGATAACTCGTTTAGAAAATGCTGTGGCCGCTCCGGCCTTGCTCAAGCTGTTGTTTCGTTTTCTGCGTCGTCCTGGGGTGATCCAGCGCTGGGCCGCTATTGCCTACAGTAATCCCCAGGCCGTAACCCCAGAGCTTGTGCAAATTATTAGTCGCCCGCCCCAGGATGAGGGCGCCAACCAGGCCTTTTGTCGCTTGTGTGAGGCGGTGCGTCAACCGGGCTTTGCCCCCCCGGCCACTGAAATCCTGCCCCTTCTGACTCTACCGATACTGCTGATTTGGGGCCAGGATGACCGCATGGTTCCTACCAGTTTGGCCAAGGGATTTGCCGGACTGAATCGTCGGATTGAACTACAGGAATGGCCCCAGGCCGGCCATTGTCCCCAGGATGAATGTCCCGAACGTTTCAATCAGGCCCTGCTCATTTGGCTGAAGACTCACTTTCCAGGGCATTGATTTTAGCTTGGCCTCTACCGAAATTTTGGTGCTTTGGGCTAAGATACGGGACAAAAGATTTTTTCTGTAGTGGCTCAACTTCCATGACCTCTCCCTCCTTGCCCGAAACCAACCCCGAGACCCTAACGGATCTGCCAATTACAGCGGAGTTAGTCCCGGAAGAGAGGAGCGCTAGCCTAGCGGTTGTGGAAAACACACTCCAGGCCACAGAAAGTATCGACTATAATTTTGTCAATCACTCAATTCCCTCCTCCGAGTCGTCTCCTTCCGTCCGGGTCAAACCGTTACTAACGCCCTGGAGTCTGGGGGGAATCCTCTGTTTAATCGTTGCCAACGGACTTTTGACTTGGCAACAAGTCCTACCCATGGCTTCCCCGCCACCTAGCCCTCCAAGCCTACCGTCAGCGACGGCCCCTCTCCCTAACCTTAACCCCCTAGCTCTCAATAAATTGAGTGAGTTAACACCGATGGTGACCCGCTCCCCTGAACCCGTCACCGTGGCCCCTGCTCCACCAACTCCAAGTCTGGCTAGCTTGATCCTGCCGCCTTCCCTACAACCTCAAAATACCGGGCTAGTCGCCACAACCCTACCCCCAGCGAATCTACCGCCAACCATGCTTCCGCCCGCTCGTTCCCTTCCGACTCTGGCCCTTCGTTCCACCTATCCCCCTGCTCCCAGCAACAGTACTCCTCTCCCACCACCGCCTCCCCCTACGCTTCCCGCCCCTGTTTCTGCTTTACCTCCCGTCAATCCTTTGGGAACAACACCAAATCTGAGTAATCCTCCCGTTAATAATCCCCAGGGAGCCAACCTTCCCTACGCGGCTACACCTCCCAGTGTTCCGGAAATGAATCCGGTGCCGAATCAACCTCCGGTGCCGTCCTCTAGTTTTAACCATCGCACCCGGCAAACCTTGATCAAACAGTATAATCGAGGCCTGGAACCCTCACCGGCTGTCCCAAATAATGAGGCCCAGCAATTGATCCAAGAACTCCAAAACCTCAACCAGACAGAATAGGCCAGCCGAAAATACCATGGGTTTATTCGACCTCATGGGGCGGTTACTCCGCTCCCAACTTAACCAATTCCACCAAAAACTGGAAGACCCCGAAGTCTTGCTTGAGGAAATGACGGCTCAAATGGAATTGGAGTTGATTGAGTTGCGTCGGGCTTTGGCGGAAGCGATCGCAGTTTCTAAAAGTACTGAGCGTCAACGTCTAGCTCAGCAAGGTATTGCTCAACGCTGGTATGAACGGGCGCAATTGGCCTTAGACAAAGATAATGAGGGCCTGGCCCGAGAGGCCCTCCAGCATTGGCAAAATTACCAGATGCAGGAGACCAGTCTGGCCACTGCGCTCACAGAGCAACAGCAGGTGATTGGCAAAATTCGAGCCGATCTACTCGCTCTAGAACAAAAGTATTTTGCCATCAAAACCCAGAAAAGTCTCTACCTGGCTCGTCTTAAGGCCGCCATTGCCGCCCAAAAATTAGTTGAAATTACCAGTCAAAACCGCTCTGATGGTGTCAGCCATCTATTTGAGCAGATTGAACTCAAAATTTTAGAAATGGAGGCTCAAGGAGAATTGGTGACTAATCAACCGGATCCTCTGGAGTCCCAATTTCGTTATTTGGAACAGCAATCCGTTGACAATGCCTTGGCTCAATTGAAAGCCCGGAAATATCAGCAACCCCGAGATCATTTTTCTGGCTAAGCAACGGAGAGGGTGGGATTCGAACCCACGTTGAGTTTCCCCAAACCCGATTTCAAGTCGGGCGCATTCGACCACTCTGCCACCTCTCCAGATGGTCAGGAACTCATCCTAGCATAGATAGACTCCCGCTCAACACAGTGGCCCTGGGGATCCATCCAGATCGATTCAATAGCCTGGACTTGCTGATTTTGCCAATGGATGAGAGAAAAATGATGGCAGGATGAACCGGTGGCCGGCGGCCAGGGACGAATTCTGGGCACACAGGCCGCATTAAGGTATACCGTGCCATGGCTGTCTTCCACCACTCGAGTTCTCAGGCAATCCTGGCGATGGCGGAGACGATGGTGCATATGGCCAAAGGCCACCAAGGGGATGCGCTTTCTCAGTTGTCGGGCCTGCAACAGGGCCTCACTAAAATCCGGATCTCCGTGGTCTCCCCCCAGGGGTTGCCAATCGCGACCGCAGATCGATTCCGGTTGATCTCCCAGGCCCCAGGGCCCATTATGACCGAGGAAAATGAGGGTGTCCGTTTGTGTTTTCTGGATGTTGTCCACCATTTTAAGGATGGACTCCCGGAAGTTGGTAACCCCGTAGCGTTCCCGCAGAAAGGTTTTATTTTTCCAATCTGGCCCTCCCCAACTAAAGGGCCGACTGCCCACCACTGAAAATTGCCAGGACAAAAAATCTAGCTTGCCATAGCCGACATGGCTCTCCGCCAATAGTGTTAGTTGGGTCTGAACTCGGTCTTCTTGCCCATGGTCGTAGGGGGCCTTTTTCCGTCCCCAGCTAGAGGCCGTGTACCAAGCATCATGGTTACCCAGTACAACAGCCTTGGGTAGGTCTAGGGCTGCAATGGAGCGAACCACCGGCAGAGATTCATTGCCCAGGTCTCCCACAAATAGAACCAAGTCAACACCAAGCTGTTGCAGGGCCAGATGATCATTCGTATTCCATAGATCATGAATATCACCGACCACGGCAATGTAGAGAGCAGACATGGCTTCAAAACAAAGGGGAATTCCGACCGAGGGTATCGAGCGTTGGCCCCTAGCATTTAGACTGAGGGAGAGGAAAGGGGCGCAGAGGAAACCACCGGGCGACGACGGGGACTCGTGCGGGATTCTGGGGTCGCAGTAGAAGAACGACGTCGCCGTAAACCCGCGTTTCGGCCGGTTTCGCGTTCTCCATCGTAGATGTCGAGGTAGAGGGATTGTCCTGCTCCTGCCGCGGCACTGGTTAGCACGGCTCGAATAGCGGCTAAATTCCGACCGCCACGACCAAATACCCTGGGCTTATCCGTTTCTTGGAAGGCAAGACGAATCCAGACCCGCTGTTGTTGGTTGGCTTGTTCGCAGTCTACGCACAGGGAGTCTGGAAATTCTAGAAAGGGCTTCACTAAAAACTCTACCAAACCAACGTAATTGGGAGTAGCGGCTGGTAAGGGCACAGAAGAAACCATGCGTCTAGGCTTTGAGCTGTTCAAAAACTTGCGCTTTTTCCAGGAGGGCCCGGACGGTATCCGTCGGCTGAGCCCCTTGTTTCAGGCGCTGTACAATGGCGGGCACATCCAAACGGGTTTCGTCGGTGCGAGGATTGTAGAACCCGAGTTCTTGTAGGGCGCGACCATCCCGACGGCTGGTGCTGTGCATGGCCACGATCCGATAGCTTACTTCTCTCTTCTTGCCAAAACGTTTTAAACGTAACTTGATCATACTTTCTCAAAATTCACCTTTACGATTCTAGCGTATTCTCGCCGTAACACAATCTTCTGTGTCACCGGCAGGACTGTGGCATAATCTCAATCAAGGCCAGATTGGCAACTCCCCTGCCGACTTCTGCGTCACCATAGTTGCTTTCTCAAAAAGCCCCTTCGTCCCGATTAAGGCGATCTCTTTTATCAATTTTCCTTTTCTCGAATGTCTTCTATCGCCTTTGAAATTTTCCTGATCCTAGTGCTAATCATTGCTAATGGTGTTTTCTCGGGATCGGAAATTGCCATTGTCTCTGCCCGCAAGGTTCGGCTAGAACAGTTGGCCAAACAAGGAAATCGGAAGGCCCGTCTGGCACTAAAACTGGCTAATTCCCCTAATAATTTTTTATCAGCGGTACAAATCGGGATTACCCTCATCGGCATCTTGAGTGGGGCAGTGGGGGGAGCCACAGTGGCTCAGCGTCTCGGGGTTTTTCTCCGCGACGTTCCCCTCCTACAGACCTATAGTGAACCCCTCAGTATTTTCATTGTTGTCACTCTGATTACCTACCTTTCCTTGGTGATCGGGGAATTAGTTCCCAAGCGGATTGCCCTCAGCCACCCGGAACAGTTGGCCTGTCAGATGGCCCCCGCGATGCAGGGCTTGTCACGGCTAACGGCCCCTATCGTTTATCTTTTAGGCGCTTCTACGGATACGCTCCTAGCTTTACTCGGGGTGAAAAGTAATGAAAGTAGCCCGATTACTGAGGAAGAAATTAGAGTCTTGATCGAGCAGGGAACCCAGGCCGGCATGTTCGAGGAAGCCGAGCAGGAAATGGTAGAACGAGTGTTTCGCCTTGGTGACCGTCCCATTAAAACCCTGATGACTCCCCGCACAGCTATTGCTTGGTTGGATGTGGATGCTCCCTGGGAAGAAAATCAAAAGGAGATCTCTGAAACCCCCTATTCCCGCTTTCCCGTTGGCCAGGACAGTTTAGATGATTGCCTCGGTTTTGTCCGGGTAAAAGATATTCTCAATGCCCAGTGGCAAGGCCCTGTCGATCTCCGTCGGCTGGTTCAACCCCCGATTTTTGTCGCAGAGAGTACCCGTTCTCTCAATGTACTAGAAATGTTTCGCCAGTCTGGCACCCACATTGCTCTGATCACGGATGAATACGGCGGCATTGAGGGCCTGGTCACTCTGAATGATCTGATTGAAGCCATTGTGGGTAATATTCCCAACGATGATGAAATTGAGGAGCCGCAAATTATCCAACGAGAGGATGGCTCCTGGCTATTGGACGGTCTACTTTCCATCGATCAGTTTAAAGAACTCTTTGACCGAGAAACCCTTGCCAATGAAGCAGAGGGCAACTACCACACCCTCGGCGGTTTTATCATTGAAACCCTCGGCAAAATCCCCCAATCTGGGGATTACTTTCTTTCCGATGGTCTGCGTCTCGAAGTCGTTGATATGGATGGGATTCGGATCGATAAAGTGCTAGTCAGCCAACTTCCTTCCTCCGAGGCCGATGACGATCCCAGGGCCGAATCCGAGACCTCTGAAATTTGAATGATTACTCCAGGTAGGTCTGCAACGCCTCCCGCATGACCGCCACCGGGGCCGCTTGGCCCGTCCAAATTTCTAGCGCGGCCGCTCCCTGTTGTACAAGCATTTCAAGGCCATCCAGGGTTATCGCCCCTTGACGCTTAGCCTGTTGCAAAAAGTGAGTGGGTCTAGGCGTATAGATCAAATCATAAACAATGGCCTGGGGCGACAACGTTTTCATCAGTTCATCGCTAACGGGGGAAGCGGTGACATCCGGGGCCATGCCAATAGGGGTAGTATTAACTAATAGTTGAGTAGCTGGAATCAAACGCTCTAATGCATCCCAACCATAAACTTCCAGAAGCTTTTCCAGGGCCGGGTCAGGCCAACTGGTCTTAAATACTGTCAGTTTATCCAAATCACGCCCCACCACTTGGATACAAGGACAGCCCAATTGAGCTAGGCCGACGACAATGGCCCGGGCCGCGCCACCATTACCTAAAACAACGGGGGTCACGGAAGACCAGTTTTGGTTTAACGCCTGAAGAGGAGAAATAAAACCGGCAACGTCCGTATTGGTACCGTGCCAGCCCGCTTCAGTTCGCCAAACAGTATTAACAGCGCCGACCTGTTGCGCAACGGGGGTTAACTGCTGCAGGAGAGGAATAATGGCTTGCTTGTGGGGAATGGTGATATTAAAACCCTGGACGCCAATAGCGGCGAGGCCGGCCACAGCCATAGTTAATTCTGTCGGATGGATGGGCCAGGCCACGTAAACCCAATCGATACCCAGAGCTGTAATAGCGGCATTCTGCATCAGGGGAGACAGGGAATGACTGACGGGATGGCCAATCACCCCCAGGAGTTTTGTTTTGCCCGTAATGGTCGGCATGGTGCGAATAAAGTTGCTCAACTATTTTTGTTTATGATATATTGGGTAACTGCACGGACGTATAGCTCAGTTGGTTAGAGTACATCGTTGACATCGATGGGGTCACTGGTTCGAATCCAGTTACGTCCATACCAAACTTTTTTTAAGTTCTTGACATCGTTGCTTTAAGGCTGAGGCGGGGCTTTGACAGGCCTGTTCAGCACTAATGTCTGGCCCGACCAGGGAAATAATCTGAGCAACCCCAGGATAATGCTCGAAGCTAGATTGACCAGCCAGAATCACCAGGGGTTTACCGTACTTTTGGGCCAACTGCCAGACCCCCGAGACGACTTTGCCTTGCCAGCTTTGAACGTCCAGAAAGCCTTCACCGGTAATCACCAGGTCACAGGCCTGGAGCTTCTGTTCAAGGCCCGTCAACTCAGCAATGGCCTGAAATCCTGATTTGAGTTGGGCCTGCAATCCCCATACGGCTCCGGCCCCTAATCCCCCGGCGGCCCCGGCCCCTGGAAAATTGGCCTCAAAGCCAGTTTCTTGTTTTAAGATTTGGGCAACGTTGCGTAGGCCCAGATCAAGACGCTCCACCATGGCGCTATCAGCTCCTTTTTGAGGGCCATAAACATAGGCGGCTCCTTGGGGGCCGTAGAGAGGATTGGTCACATCGCTCCAGAGTTCTACGGGGGGTAGTTTAAAATCGGAGGGAGGAATAATTTGTTGCAATCGAGATAGGCCCTGGCCCCCGAGGGGAATGGCGTCGCTATTGGCATCTAAACATTGCCAACCCAGGGCCATCAACATCCCTAGACCCGCATCATTGGTGGCCGAACCGCCGAGGGCCAAAATCACTTTTTGAGGATGCCGAGCTAAGGCCTGGGTAATTAATTCTCCGGTACCGTAGGTGGTGGTTAACTCCGGATTCTGTTCTGAGGGGGTTAGCAATGTCAGACCGCTGGCCTGGGCCATTTCCACTACGGCAACTTGAGATTCGGGGAGCCAGAGATAGGCGGCCTCAACCGGCTGGGAGGGTAACGGGCCACAGACCAAATGCTTTATCCATTGAGCACTGGTTAAACAAGCGGCTAGGGCCAGCAGTGTTCCCTCTCCCCCATCGGCTAGGGGATGACTGTCAACGGTGAAAGTCTCCTGCAGTTCATCCCGGATAATTTGACAAACCTGGAGAGCGGTTAGGGTTCCTTTAAAAGAATCCGGAGCTAGTAAAATTTTCATACGCCTTCCCCCCTGGCCCCTGAGCAAATCTGAGATGGAGTACTATTTCTTTTTGTTACCAAAGAGCCCGCCCAGAAAGCCGCCTTTGCTATCCTTGCTAGCGGATTTTTGGGTATCTGATAGGGTTTGTTTGTCTAATTCCCGCTTAGCCATCATGATTTGTGGATTCTGGGGATCGAGTTCCACTGCTGTCTTGATGTGAACTTTAGCCATGGTCAGCATACTATTTTTTAGGTAAGCCATCCCCAGTAAACAATGGGCCTGACTATGTTTGGGGTCTAGCTTCAAAATTTCCCGCAGTTCTCCAATGGCCGCATTGTACTGGCCCTTTTCATAGTAATCTTGGGCACGGCGCAGATAGGTTTCCTGGGGAGACAGTTTAACGGGTTCTGCCTTCGGCGGTTCGGGTATTGGCGCAGAACTACTCGCTGTCCGTTCGCTTTGAACTATTGTGCGTTGGGATTGGGCAATGACCTTGGCAGGGGTTTCTGCTTTGAGTAGTAAAAAGACGAGATTAAGGTCACTAAGATGGGCAATTTTGCTAAAAACTTGCTCTAAATCACCGTAAAGGTCACGAATCAATGGGTTCAGGAGTTGGCGATAGACTAGTTCTGGATTGTTTTTAGCGGCCCATAGCTTTTGGGTATCTGGAGAGGCCTGAACAAGAGAAGTGCGCTCCTGGGTCAGATTGCGAGCTGTTTGGGAGGCAATGAGTAGGTGTTCCGTACGACTATTTTCCCGAGAGAGAATTTCATAGGCCGGATTCACTAACTTAGAAAAAAGTTTTTCGGCTAGTTTTTTTTGAGACTCATCCTCTGTTTTGCAGGTATCCGGATGCAGGATGTGAGCAATTTTTAAGTAGGATTGTCGAATCTGCTGGGAGGTCGCATCGAGGGGAGTCCCTAAAATGGCATGGTGATCCATCACGTCATACTTAAAGAGGCCTTGCTTAATGGGGAATGAAATCATAGCAAACTACAACTGCCTATCCGATGCGACTGTCCCTATCTTTTTACTATTATCTGGTAAAGTCTCAGGGAATACTAGCTTTTGGGGGACTTGTCAAAGCTTGAAACCAGGCCGAAGCGTCTTCTAAAGCCTGACTAAGGGCCCCATGGATAGGGCCATTGGTGGCCAAAATTCGACCAGAGGCCAACACTAGAGGACTCCCATCGTAGGCACTAACCTGGCCCCCAGCTTCCTGAACCAAGATAATACCCGCGGCAATATCCCAAGGATTAATGCCCCGCTCCCAATAGCCATCGAGACGGCCACAGGCCACATCTGCTAAATCAATGGCTGCCGAGCCACTGCGCCGGACGCCCTGGGTTTGGTGGGTCAGGTAGCAGAATTCTGCATAATTATTGTCTGCCGTTTCTCGACGGTCGTAGGCAAACCCTGACACTAAGAGGCTTTTGCCCAAATCCTTTGTTTGGGAAACTCGAATCGGACGGCGATTGAGATAGGCCCCCAGACCTTGGGCCGCCTGGAACAACTCCTGCCGGAAGGGGTTATAAATGACCCCGACGACGGGAACGCCCTCCACCAACAGGCCCAGAGAAATACAAGAGAGAGGATAACCATGGGCATAATTCGTCGTGCCATCCAGAGGGTCAATGGCCCACAGGCAAGTATCCGTTTCCCGACCAGAATAGCCCGATTCCTCGGCTAAAATGGCATGGTCAGGACAGTGGCGCGACAGAATTTCTAGAATGATCGCCTCTGCTTGTTGGTCAGCCTCCGTGACCAAATTACCGGCCTGGCCCTTTTCTTGAATCTGAGTCAGCTTGCCGTAGCAATCCTCTAGGACAACGCCTGCCGCCAGGGCCGCCTCTGTGGCAATTTCTAGCCAGGTTTTTAACGATTTCCGATCCAGCATCCTCGCCACTCAACGCACTAATCATCTTCTAACGGTAGGCCAAAACGGACGCGGCCACCGCCAAAATAACGGCCAAATTGCAGTTCATAGACTTCATCCTCGTCCTGAGTCTCCACTTCTAGGTCAGAGCGAGCGTAGCTCACACAGAGCAGAGCATAACCCCGGTCTCGTAATTCTTGGGAGAGACCGACGGCTTCGGGTTGGAAAACCTCTCCTGACCGAATCCGCACCGCACAACTGGTACAGGCCCCGTTGCGACAGGAAAAGGGCAGTTCATAGCCCTGGTGTTCCGCTTGGTGCAGGATGTAGCGGTCGCTGGCAACGGTTAGATCGTGGATTTCCCCGGTTTGGCGATGGTGGACACGGAGACGGTAAAACTGGGCCATAAAAAATTTTGGGATTAAGTATTTGGGATTACGCTTTGCTTATTGTACAATGGACTTTTGTGACCACTTTTGGAGAGGTGGCCGAGCGGTTGAAGGCGCAGCACTGGAAATGCTGTTTGGGGGTAACTTCAACGAGGGTTCGAATCCCTCCCTCTCCGTTGCTAATCAGCAAAATTGAAGATGATGTTCTGTCAGGCCCAGGGGGCGGTGATTCGGTAAATCCCCCTCCTAGGGGTCTGGATAGCCGATCCTGATACCCAAGGGCCAGGGGATAAGCTGAGGGTGGAGGGTACGCAAACAAGGCGACTCTCCCAAACCTAAATGCAACCCGAATTGAGTTCTGTGTTTGGAGGCAAGCATAATGGCATTACTCCGTTGGCAACCCCTCAGGGAATTAGATACCCTACAACATGAAATGAACCGTCTCTTCGATACCCTCAGTCCCCAGGGCCTTTTAAAAGAAGGTGACGGCTGGCCGAGTTTCATGCCCCCGGCGGAAATTACGGAAACGCCTGAAGCTCTTCATCTTAAAGTCGAAATTCCTGGCCTACAGGCGGAAGATATTAACGTTGAAGTCACCCGTGATAGCGTCAGCCTTAGTGGCGAACGGCGTTCTGAAACCCGTGCGGAAGAAAAAGGCGTAACCCGTACTGAATTCCGTTATGGCAAATTTGAACGGGTCATTCCCCTACCCAGCAAGGTAGACAATACCCAAGTCACGGCGGAATACAAAGACGGTATCCTCACTCTAACGCTCCCTAAAGCGGAAGAAGAAAAAAACCGCGTCGTTAAAGTGAACTTAGGTTAGGTTTCTTTTGGCGGGATCGCTCGTCATTTCCCCTCTCCCCTGGCCGGCCAGGGGAGTCTTTATTGACTTAGGGTATTGGCCGGGTTTCAGAGCCCTATAATAGACTGAGCTAATTCGTGATCGACACTATGACCGCTACCGCCGTTAAGACTGACTACGAAGCCGTCATTGGCCTAGAAACCCACTGTCAACTGAATACTGCCAGTAAAATCTTCTGTCAGTGCTCTACCCAGTTCAACAGTCCCCCTAACACTAACGTTTGTCCTGTGTGTTTGGGCTATCCAGGGGTCTTGCCCGTCCTCAATCAAGCGGTGCTGGCGGCGGCGGTTAAACTCGGCCTGGCCATTAACGGCCAGATTGCCCCCTACAGTAAATTTGACCGGAAGCAATATTTTTATCCAGACTTGCCGAAAAATTATCAAATTTCCCAGTACGACCTGCCCATTGTCGAGCAGGGTTCCCTGGAAATTGAATTAGTTGATAAAAAAAGCAAACAAGTTACGCGCAAAACCATCGGCATTACCCGTCTCCACATGGAAGAGGATGCCGGGAAATTAGTCCATGCAGGCAGTGATCGTCTGGCAGGCTCAACCCACTCCCTGGTAGATTTCAATCGCACGGGGGTGCCTTTGTTGGAAATCGTCTCGGAACCCGACCTCCGCTCGGGCCAGGAAGCCGCTGAATACGCCCAGGCCCTGCGTCAACTGGTACGGTACCTGGGGATCAGTGATGGCAACATGCAGGAAGGCTCCCTCCGCTGTGATGTCAATATCTCGGTGCGGCCCGTCGGCCAAGCTAAATTTGGTACGAAGGTAGAAATCAAGAATATGAACTCCTTCAGCGCCATTCAAAAGGCCATTGAGTACGAAATTGAACGACAAATCGAGGCCCTGGAAAACGGAGAGGCCATTGTCCAAGAAACTCGTCTCTGGGAAGAAGGCAGTCAACGGACGATCAGTATGCGGAAAAAAGAAGGTTCTAGCGATTATCGATATTTCCCCGAACCTGACCTGCCCCCCCTAGAAGTCTCCGAAGCGCAAAAACAGGCCTGGTTAGCAGAACTGCCTGAACTTCCCGCCGCCAAACGAAGTCGCTATGAAGTCGAGTTTGGTCTCTCGGCCTACGATGCGCAGGTATTAACGGAAGACCGTGAGGTGGCTGAATATTTTGAAAAAGCTGTTCAGGCCGGTGGCAACGCAAAATTAGTCGCTAACTGGATTACCCAAGACATTGCGGCCTACGTCAATACCAACAAAATCAACATCGGAGACTTAGCTTTCACTCCCCAGGGCCTGGCGGAACTAGTGATGTTGATTGAAAAAGGCACCATCAGCGGCAAAATTGCCAAGGAAATCCTACCGGAATTGCTAGAAAAAGGAGGCTCTCCTCAAAAAGTGGTCGAGGCCAAGGGGATGACCCAACTCTCAGATCCGGCAGAATTGGGCCGTATCATTGCCGAAATTTTGGCCGCCCATCCCAAGGAACTAGAGAAATACCGGAGCGGCAAGGGCAACATGAAAGGGTTTTTTGTCGGTCAAGTGATGAAACAAACCAGTGGTCGGGCCGACCCGAAATTAACCAACCAGCTCTTGGAACAGCAGTTAGCGGAGGCCTAGGCCGGGGGATTCTGGAGGCGTAGGGCCAAATTGAGATAATGGCAGACAACCTCATCCGGCACTTGGCTAAAGTCTTCGTACCATAGCCCAATAGATTGCAGGGGAGCGGGTTGCAAGAGGCAAAATACCCGATCGACGCGCTGGCAGAGTTGTTGGTAGCTATCCGGTGCAATCACAGGAACAGCTACGATCAGTTGCCTTGGCCCCTGTTGTTCAGTGATGGCGATTGCCCCCTGGAGAGTCGCCCCCGTAGCCACGCCGTCATCGACTAAAATCACCGTTTTTCCTTTTAGAACTGGAAGGGGTAGCCCACGACGATAGCAAGCATTGCGTCGGGCAATTTCCTGCTCTTCTTCTTGTTGTACTCGGGCTATCTCTGTCGTCGTAATTTTCAAGTAATCCACAATATCTTGATTAATGACCCGCAGACCGCCCAAGGTAATTGCGCCCATCGCCAACTCTGGCTGGCCCGGTGCCCCTAATTTTCGCACCAGACAGACATCCAAGGGCCATCCCAACTGACGCGCAATGGGATAAGCAACCGGGACTCCGCCCCTGGGTAAAGCGAGGACTAATCCCGGTTCATGCTGAATCAATCCTTGCAACTGATCCGCTAGCTGTTGTCCGGCCCAAAGACGATTCGGTAGTCGTTCCATCTGGTTTGATCCTCCTACTGGCAATAATGAGCCTGGCGGTGATCGACCGGTTTGAGGGGAGCTTTTTCCCTAAATGTCCTCTAACTTCAGGCTAACAAGTTTGCTGAAATCCTGGGGGCCTGTAACTGACAAAGGAGGCCCTCTACCAGGAAGACCGTTGTCGGTGATAATGGAAGCAACTCGCGTTGTTCAATCAATATTGAGAGGAATAATCAGGATGACCTGGCGTGGTTCGGTGGATGTCAAAGATAAAATTTTTGGAGCGCTTGTTTACCTCATTCCCCTGCTGGATGCTTTCATGTTCGGCAAATTTCTCTTGACCCAGTTTCCTGCTCTCGCTTTAATTTACCTTCCTCTAGGGCCTTTGCTCCAGTTTTACTACCAGTTTCCCTTCGGTTCCTTCATTGTTTTTCTGGCGCTTTTCTTCGCGGTAGTGAGAAATGAGCGGATCTCCCATTTCATTCGCTTCAATGCCATGCAGGCCATCCTGATGGGGATTTTACTATCCCTATTTGGTCTAATTATGCAGTACGTCTTTGTTGGCCTAGGCATTGACCTCCTCACGGAAACCCTCTATAACTTCGCTTTTTTGGGGGCTATCGTCGCCACCGGCTACAGTATTGTCCAGTCTATCCTCGGCCGCTACGCAGAAATTCCCACTATCTCAGAGGCCGCTTATTCCCAGGTGCGATGGTAAAAAAGAACGCTAGCTTCCCATGCCTATCTACCTTCGCTTGTCATTAAGAAAGCGTTAATTCTTCCATGACAATTCTCAAAAGAAGATGGCAGAATTCCTTGTTCTTCAAAAGCTCGGGCTTCTTTAACTAAACTTAACTTGGCCCTTCCACTGAAGCAATTTTTACAAATTCGGATTTGATCTTGAATTTTGTCAACAAGTCGGTATAATGGCACTTAGGGAAGCTCATTGCCTACACTCTCTTTGTGGGTTTGAATATCCCAAAGTCATTGTGGTCAAGTCCCTATCCACAGAGTCAACCACATTTCTTGCTCAGGTGTGAGGATTATCTAGCTATGAATAAAAAGTTCTTACCTTTACTCAAGGCACTTCCCATTGCGGTAGGTGCGTCCTTGATGTCTTTTCAGGGCTCTATCGCTGCTCCCCAGGATGCCGTTAACTCCCAAGTTCTACCGACTGCTAATCAGACTGACGCCCTGGAAATGATGCGGCGCCGTCAAGACATGAAACGCTTTGATGCCAACATGGGGGCAGATCAAGGCATGTCCCAGGTTACCAGTGTTTCTGAACTCCGCGATGTTCAACCCACCGAATGGGCCTATGAGGCACTGAAAAGCTTGGTTGAGCGCTACGGTTGTATCGTAGGTTATCCTGACCGTACCTTCCGCGGTAACCGAGCCCTGTCTCGTTGGGAATTCGCCGCTGGTTTAAACGCCTGTATGAATGTGATGGAGCGCCTCATTCAAGAGAATGTTGCCGTTCTACGAGAAGATATTGATAAATTGAAAGCCTTAGCTCAACAGTTTGAGCAAGAACTAGCTGCTCTGGGAGCGCGTGTTGATAACCTAGAGTCTAGAGTTTCCTTCCTAGAAGATCATCAATTCTCTACCACCACTAAACTCAACGGGATCGCTATTTTCTCGCTGGAAAACCAATGGGGTGGTGAAAAAGCTATTGACTGGCGTCAACAAGATTTACTGAACCAAGGTCGCCGTAGCGCCCCCGCCGATGTTGATGAAATTGCAACCTTCTCCGACCGGGTTCGTCTCAACTTTGACACTAGCTTCACCGGCAAGGACTTGCTGAAAACTCGTCTACAGGCGGGTAACGTTCCTAACCTGAGTGGCCCTACCGGCACCAACATGGCTCGTCTTTCCTTTGACGGCTCTTCCCCCAACAACAACGTTGACCTCAACAAATTGTGGTACCGCTTCCCCATGGGGAATCTGAAAGCTTGGGTTGGTCCCCGTGGTTTGGCCCTTGATGATGTCTTCAATACCTATAATCCCTACCTCCAGAGTAGTGACACGGGGGCTCTCAGCCGCTTCAGCCGCTATAGTCCCTTCGTTAACCGGGGGCCTGAAGGTGCAGGTTTAGCTCTGCAATACGATTTCAGCAAGCAATTTAACATCGTTGCTACCTACTTGGCTGATGATGGTCAAGCCAGCACCCCTACTGCTAACAATGGCTTTTTCAATGGTAGCTTCAGTACTGGTGCTCAGCTAAACTACAAGGCTACTGATAACCTGGGAATTGGTTTATCTTATCTGCACAAGTACTACAGCGCTGCGGCTCGTCCTAACCTAACCGCTGGCACGGGCAGTGTGATTGCCAGTGATCCCTTCTACGGTACCCCTACCACGGTAGACACCTATAACCTCCAAGGTAACTGGAAAATCACCAACAACCTGAACCTGTCTGCTTGGGGTGGTTATGCGAACGCCAATGCTCAAGGTGGGCGTCGTAATGGTCTCAGTGCTGACCTCTGGACTTGGAATGCTGCCCTTTCTATCCTTGACTTGGGTAAAGAAGGTGCTGTTCTCTCCTTTAGTGGTGGTTTGATGCCCTACGCTCCCTACGTTGGTAGTCTAACAGGGGATTTAATCAGCAATGATCGTAGCGCTCCTTACATCATTGAAACCCAGTACGCATACCCCATCAACAAAAATATCCAAATTACCCCTGGCTTCTACGTTATTCTTAACCCAGAAGCTAACAGCAACAACTCCAGCATCTGGGTGGGTGTTCTGCGGACAACCTTCAAGTTCTAACCAAGATTTCGTTTAACTTGAACTTTTTTAGAAATTCTGTCTTCTCGAATTAACGGGGAGACAGTTTTTTTCTGTTAGGATAAGCCTGGGTATTGGCTAAGGACAAAATAAACGATGCGAATTATTCACACCATGTTACGAGTGGGAAATCTAGAGGAATCCCTCAACTTTTACTGCGATATTTTGGGGATGACCTTATTGCGTCAAAAAGATTATCCCAGCGGAGAATTTACCCTAGCCTTTGTCGGCTATGGTGCGGAATCAGAACAGGCAGTGATTGAATTAACCTACAACTGGGGTATCGAAAAGTATGAGCTAGGCAATGCCTTTGGCCATATTGCTCTGGCGGTGGATGATATTTATGCCACCTGCGACAAAATTAAAGCCCGCGGCGGCAAGGTAACTCGCGAACCCGGGCCAATGAAGCATGGGACGACGGTAATTGCCTTTGTCGAAGACCCCAATGGCTACAAAATTGAATTGATTCAGGCAAAAACTGAAAATTAAGGCTCCCTAGATTTGAGGGAGCCAAGGTATTTATCCAAGGGCCAATATTGAGCGCTTAACTAGAGGACTTGCTCTACCTCTGCAATTTCAGGAATCATTTCCCGGAGTTTGCGCTCGATGCCCATGCGTAGGGTCATGGTAGAACTGGGACAGGAACCACAGGCTCCCTGAAGACGGAGTTTTACAATGGGGCCATCGAGTTCGACCACTTCCACATTGCCGCCATCGGCCATCAAGTAAGGACGCAATTCATCTAGGACGGTTTCGACGTTGTCTAGGGTAAGTTCCATGGTTGACCTCAATATCGTGCTTGTTGATTTTAACGCGGGGCTAGGTTTAGTCACCTAATAATTCCAGGTTAGTGTAGATGAATTCCGTGACGATGGTCTGTCCTGCTGAGTCTATCGCTTCAATTTTTTGATAGACAGGCAGATAGTAACCGTTCAGATTTTCGTACCGGTCTTGAAAGTGCCGTTGGCCTCGCAGGGCCTGACTTTGGGCGTCTCGGAAAATCGCATGGTATTGAATGGGCAAGTAACCTTGCTCTGTTTGTAGGCATTCCTGAGTGTCAATGGTGAAGGCCATTGGCCCCATGACTCGGCTCACTTGGCAAATCTCTGACCCCCGGATTTTATAGTGAGACCCCATGGCATCGCCTTGAACAAGAATCGCTTGGGCTCCGGAATCATCCGTTTCACCGAATCTAAATTGATTTTTGCTGTGGGCCTGCTCAAAGGAACGCCGTTGGCGATGGGTCACGATATCTCGGAGTTGGTGCTGGATACTCTCTTGTACGGTGGGGTCTTCAAAACCCTGGACCATGACACTGAGGTCTCTGCTGATTTGCACCTGGCCTTGGTAACATTCTTCGCCTTGTTGGAGGGTTAAGTCGGCATGATACCCCGGAAACTGAGCATCCCAGGTATAGCGACTTTCGTAGGCTGTCCGAAATAGGTCTTGAGCAGAGAGAGTTAGCGTCATAGCATCAATAGAAAGATTAGAAAAACCTGTTTGAGGAAGGTCTATTTCTAATTTTGACGGCTAATTCCTCGTCTGCCAAGCTTAGTCGTTCCATTCTCCCCGCGGCGGTACCGGGGGATTCCGGCGGAGAGTGCGCGTCAGATCATCATCCCGTTCTTTTTCACCCCGGAGCCATTGTTTAACAGCGGCTTCAATGATGCGACTGGGTTCATTGGTTAAGTGTTTGAGTTGCTCTAGCAAATCCGCATCCAGATGAATGGAAATTTCTTCTTTCTCGGCATTACGGGGGGTCGAGGCCAGGGGGTCAGTCATAGGTCACAATCATGCGTCTCCTTTAGTATTGTATCCTAAGGCCCCTTGCCGTAGAGGAAAGTACCCCGTGAGCCAAAATCAGTGCAATCAGGGTTGGATTTATCGAGAGGTAGTAGATGCTCAAGCCACAGGCCAGGCCCTCCTCGACTATTACAGTCAACGTTATCCCCATTCTCAACGGAGGGAATGGCAGGCTCGCATTGAAGCGGGCCAAATTTTAGTCAATGGCCAAATCCAAAAGCCGACCTACCCATTGGCCCAGGGCCAACACTTGAGTTACCAGCGCCCACCCTGGCAGGAACCCTCAGTTCCCCTCGATTTTGAGGTGTTATACGAAGATGAAGACCTCTGGCTGATTGCCAAACCATCCGGCTTACCCGTCCTACCCGGTGGCGGCTTTGTGGAACATACCCTGTTACATCAACTCCAGCGCCGTTATCCCCAGGAACACCCCGTACCGATTCATCGCCTCGGCCGGGGCACCTCCGGTATTATGCTGATTGCCCGTTCTCCCCTAGCCCGCCAACATCTTAGCCAACAATTGCGGGAGCGCCGTCTCTACAAACGCTATCGGGCCTTGATTGGCCCTGGTGCCCTCCCCTGCCGATTTGATATTGACCAACCCATTGGTAAGATTGCCTACCCCCGCCTGGGTTATCTCTACGGCGCAACGCCCACGGGAAAAGCTGCCCAGAGTCAAGTAATGGTTCTGGAGCGACGGACAGCGGCGACCCTGGTGGCAGTTCGTATTCTCACAGGCCGGCCCCATCAAATTCGGATTCATTTAGCAGCGGTGGGTTATCCTTTGCTCGGCGACCCCCTCTACCAAAGGGGAGGGCTACCAAAACCTATAGTGGCCGATAGTCCATCTGCGATTCCCAGTGATTGTGGCTATTGGCTCCATGCCCAGACTCTGGCCTTTGAGCATCCCCGACATGGTGGGTGGACAACCTGGACTTGCCCACCCCCAGGCCCCCTCGCCGATAAGTAGGCCTGGCAGGCCCTTTCTCCTAGGATAAAGAGATGACAAACGAGCGCTTTCAAATTAAGTTTTGGGGAGTCCGGGGGAGTATTCCTTGTCCAGGCCCGGATACGGTCTACTACGGCGGTAATACGACCTGCGTTGAAATGCGGGTGGGAACGGAACGACTAATTTTTGATGGGGGAACGGGGCTCAGACTATTGGGAGAATCCCTCCAGGGCCAGATGAATCTCCAGGGCCATCTTTTCTTTACCCATACCCACTGGGATCATATCCAGGGTTTTCCTTTTTTTGCGCCAGCCTTCCAGCGGGGCAATCACTTTAAAATTTATGGTGTACCCACACCTGATGGCTCGACTATCCAGGCCCGGCTCCATGACCAGATGCTCCATCCTAATTTTCCTGTGCCGCTACAGATTATGCAGGGCAATCTGGAGTTCTACGACCTCGAAGTGGACGAAACCCTATACATTCAGGATATTTGTATTGAAAATCGCAAGCTTAACCATCCCGGAGAAGCAGTAGGCTATCGTGTCAGTTGGCGCGGCATTCACGTCGCTTTCGTGACGGATACAGAACATTTTCCCCATCGTTTGGATGACAATACTCTTTATTTGGCCCACCAAGCTAATGTCCTGATCATTGATGCGACCTATACCGATGATGAATATTATGACCCTCAAAACAGTCGCGTCGGTTGGGGTCATTCCACCTGGCAAGAGGCCATTAAAGTGGCCCAGGCTGCCCAAGTCAAGCAACTGATTCTATTTCACCACGACCCTTCCCACCACGACCGACGAATGGCGGCCATTGCCGCCGAGGCCCAGCAACAATTTCCTAATACCCTTGTGGCCCAGGAAGGGCTAGTTTTAGAATTTTTGCCTGTACCATTGATCAAGAGCTAGGGTGACGTTGTTTTGAGCCAGGGAATCTCAGCTTAAAGGAGCAGTTTGCTGTTGCACAAAGGTTTGCAGGCGAGTCACAACGGAGGATGGAATTTCGTGACCCATATCGAACTCTTCGTACTCTAAAGCCGGCTGAAATTGATGCAGGATATCTCGGGCTTGGCGAGCAGCCCCAATGGGAACGACCCCGTCTTGGCGGCCATGAATGATCAGGATAGGAGGAATAGTCGCATTCCTGACGTCCGGCTGAAAATGCAGATAACCACTCAGGATACAAATCCCCGCTAGGGGGAGGTCTAGCCCCACATCCAGGGCCATGGCGGCTCCCTGGGAAAAACCCGCTAGAATCGTGCGCTGGAGAGGAATTCCCGTGGTTGATTCCAGACCCAATAACCACTGCCGTAGTAGCTGACGGCTAAGGGCCAAACCGCTCTCATCCTGGCTTTCTAGGGCATACCAGGCTTTTCCTTGACTCACGTGGGGATGGGGAAACGGTGCGCTGGGAAAAAGAAAGTGATAGGACGGTAAATCAAGACTCTGGGCCAAGGGGGCCAGGTCATCGGCATCGGCCCCCCAACCATGGAGCAAAATCAGCAGATGGTGATGGTGGGGTTCCTGAGGAAAAGGGGCGTAAATCGTCAGGGCTGAGGGAACAGACAAGGGATTGATTTTTGGGGATTGAAGGTAAACGGGTAGAAAAATTGTTGAGTAATTTGAGCCAGTCTGGTCTTGAATTCAGCTAATCCGATCGAGATCTCGACAGGACGAAAGTGGGAAATCAAAAGGGCCTCTGTCTTTCATCTTAAAATGGAATGTCTCCCGCTCCGATGAATTGTCATGAGTGATGCAACGATCCGTCCGGCCCTGATTAGTACTGTTTTGCCCGACTCCATTGCGGCGGAACTCGGTTTTGAGGTCGGAGATGCCCTAGTGAGCATTAATGGCGTTCAACCCAGGGATTTAATTGATTACCAATTTCTCTGCGCCGAGGAGTACCTCACCCTAGAAGTCCTCGACAGTCGCGGCCAGGCCCACCAGCTTGAAATCGAAAAAGATATGGATGAAGACTTGGGTTTAGGCTTTGAAACGGCCCTCTTCGATGGTTTAATCCAGTGTAATAATCGTTGTCCCTTTTGCTTTATTGACCAACAACCCCCCGGTAAACGGCAAAGTCTGTACCTCAAAGATGATGATTACCGCCTCAGCTTTCTCTACGGCAGTTACCTAACCCTGACGAACCTCTCCTCGCGGGAATGGCAACGCATTGAACAACTTCGGCTCTCCCCCCTCTACGTCTCGATCCATGCCACCGAACCGGCAGTCCGCAGTCGCCTGTTGAAAAATCCTCGGGCCGGTCAAATTCGCGAACAGTTGCAGTGGTTCCAAGAGCGGCGCCTGCAAATTCATGCCCAGGTAGTGGTGTGTCCCGGTATTAACGATGGAGAACATCTCACCCAAACCCTGCTAGACCTGGCCCAGTTCCACCAAGGGGAGATTCCTGCCGTGATTTCTGTGGCCGTGGTGCCCGTTGGTTTGACCCGTTTTCGGCCCGCTGAGGATGAATTGAGCCCGGTCAGTCCGGTCAAAGCCAGAGAAGTGATTGCCCAAGTCCAGGGCCTGCAGAAGCAATTTCAAGCCCAGTTTGGCGGCCAGTTTGCTTGGTTGGCGGATGAATGGTTTTTGATCGCTCGCCAGGAACTCCCCCCAGCCGCTCACTACGAAGATTATCCCCAGATTGGTAATGGGGTGGGTTCGATTCGGCAATTTCTCCAGCAGTTCACCGATTTGGCCGAAGAGATCTTACCGGCCCAGGTGGATCCCCCCCGACACTATACCTGGGTGGTGGGTAATGCTGTGGAACAGGCCTTTCAACCGCTAGTCACTCGCCTCAACACCGTCGAGGGCCTGACGGTCAGCCTAGTGGCCCTCAATAGTGACTACTGGGGCCAGGAAATTACCGTCACTGGCCTACTAACCGGCCAAGACCTGATGCAAAAACTATCGGGACGTGACCTGGGGGATGGCCTCCTGTTACCGGCCCTGATGCTTAAACACGATGACACTTGTTTTCTTGACGATGTCACTGTTGAGGAAGTGGCCAAGGCCCTGCAGGTGCCGATTTTTCCCGTAGCAGATATCGAGGCCCTGCTGTGGCACTGTGCGGAAGAGGCCTAAACCACCCAACAGCGAATCACACCGTCCTGGTCTCCAGCCATGAGAATATTCTGATGAAAGGTCAGGCAGTTGATGGTATTGGTGTGGGCGCGGATACGGCGGGCCTCCTTGCCGGTCAAGAGATCCCAAAGATGGATGGTGCCATCGCGACTGCCAGCGGCCAGGTAGTGACCGTCACTACTGTAGGCCAGGGCCTCGATGTAGTCGGGATGACGAAAGGAGGGTTTCAGTTGTTTGCCAGATAGGGTATGCCATAGGCGAACCGATTTATCCCAACTCCCCGAAGCGACGAACTGATCGTCGGGACTGAAGGCGACACAGCGGACATGGTGCTTGTGGCCCGTGAGTTGATGCAATTCTTGCCCCGAGGCCACTTCCCAGAGACGGAGGGTTTGGTCTTTGCTAGCGCTCACCAGGAGATGACTGTCGTGGCTAAAGGCAACGGCAGTGACGTGGTCTAGATGGCCGGCAAGGATGCGTTGGGGCCGATGACCCCGTAGTAATGGCCAGCGCTCGGAAAGTTCCCATAAGCGCACCTGATTTTCCCAGCCAGCGGAGGCGATGTATTGATAGTCGGGACTAATGGCTACTGTATCAATCCAATCTCGATGACCGGGGAAAGCCCGTACCACGTTGCCCACGGTAACATCCCAGAGGCGCAGGGTTTTGTCCCAACTACCGGATAGTAAAAAACGACTATCTGGACTAAAGGCCACACTAGTAACGGCATCATGGTGTCCTGTTAGGGTATTAATCCGCCGGGCACTGCTCCGGTGCCAGATGGCAATAGTCGGGTCGTTGCTGGCACTGGCTAGGAGTTGGCCATCGGGGCTACAGGCCAGATCATAAATCCAATTACTGTGGTGCAGAATCTGCTGGATTTCCTGACCATTGTCTAATTGCCACCATCGCACAGTGCCGTCAAAACTGCCAGAAACTAGGGACTGGCCATCCCGACTAAAACTGAGGGTATGGATGCGATTATGGTGGCCCCGAAGACGCTTGAACTCTTGCCCATTGGCCACTTGCCACAGCCGAATTGATTTGTCGTTCACCCCCGCACTTGAGGCCAAGTAGTGATTATTGGGACTAAAGGCGAGGGTTCTAATCCAGTCAATATGGCCCTTTAGCCGTTCTAAGGGTTGGCCCGACGGAATCAACCAGAGTTGAATCGTATTGTCGCGGCTCCCCGAGGCCAGAATGGCACCATTCGGACTAAAGGCTAAACTTTCGACCGGTTGTTGATGGCCCCGGAGGCAACAAATTTCCTGGTCTAGGGTGCAATCCCACAGCGAAATACTGCCATCGGGACTCCCCAGGGCCAGATAGCGGCCATCGGCGGTGATAACCAGAGCCGTGATCACACCGGGGGGCTTGACCAAGGAGCGAATTTGTTCACCCGTTTTGGCGTCCCAGACCAGAATCAGATCGCTTTTATGATGGCCACAAATTAAGTGTTGGTCTTGGGTGCAGACAAGATGGTCAATATTTTGGGGATGGCCTTGAAATTGCTGGATTAATTTTCCTGTGGCCAGATCCCACACCGAAATCCAGCGTTGATAGGTTGAGATCAGCAGACGAGTATCAAGGCTAAGCTGGCCCTGATGGATGGGGCTGTCAATTTCCCAGAGCACTTTATTGGCCCTGAGGTCAAAGAGGGCCGCTCCCCCGGCGGATAAGGCCACCACTAGGCCAGGGGCCAAGGCCTGAACAGAACGGATGACGCCCCGACCCAGGCGATGCTGGAGGCGGTCTCGGGCCAGATCTGGATGGATAAAGTCTCCCCGGAGATAATCGGCCCCCTCTCCCCCCAAGTGATGCTTGGCTCGATATTGGCCCTGTTGTCCTGCGTCCCACCATTGCCGAACCGTTTTGGGACGTTGTTCTCGTCGTAGGTGCAGGGCCTCGGTGAGGAGGGTCTTCCAGGGATGCAAAAGGCCCTCCGGTTGCCAGGACTCCTGCTCCAATAAACGCTTCATGGCCGGTGGGGGGAGTTTGCCGGTAATCAGTTGGTGGGTCATCATCCCCAACTCAAACAAATCACTTTCAGGGCCAATTTCTCCGCCACTCATGAGTTCCGGCGCCGCATAACTTTCGGTAAAGAGCCGCGTTTCGATGCGTTGGGCATTAGCCAGGGAGCGAGCCGCGCCAAAATCAATTAAACAAATTTTATTGTCCGGGGTCAGGATAATATTTTCGGGTTTAATATCGAGGTGACAAACGCCATTTTGGTGCAAGACATCCAGGGCCTCGACCATCTGAGCCACAATGGATTCGACCCTTGGTAAGGGCAAACGATAACCAGGATGAGTCTTGAGAATACGAGTTAAGGTTTTGCCCTGGATTAAATTCATCACCATGTAGGCTGTTGCTCTATCCTCAAAAATGTCATAGACCTTGACCAGGTTGGGATGGTTTAACTTGGCCAGAATACGCGCCTCTTCCATAAAGCGGTAGCGGCCCCGTTGAAATGCATTCTTTTTATCCAGGGGAATCAGAACCGAGTGATCGGCTTGATGGCGAAGAACGAACTCAGTGGGATAGTACTCTTTAATGGCAAAAACTTCGTTGAGAACCGTATGGCGGGCCTGGTAGGTAATGCCGAAGCTCCCCCGGCCAATGGCATACTCAATGCGGTAGGTGTTGGAGCGCAACAATGTCCCGGCGGGAAGCGTATCTCGGAGGAGGGAAGGCAGGTGAATTTTACAGCGGGGGCAATACTCCGTAGCGGCGGGGATATCATCCTGGTAACAATTGAGACAGCGCATGGGAGAAGCAGAGAGAGAATTAGCCTGTTACCGCCGTTGATTGAGTCAGGGCCTCCATAAGCTGGTCAAGGTGCGCTTGGCTGTGGGTCGCCATGACCGACAAACGAAGACGGCTAGTGGGAACCGTGGGCGGCCGAATCGCCGGTGCAAAGAGGCCTTGGGTTTTAAGGGTCTGTGCTAATTGTAGGGCCTCTTGCGCGTGGGGAATTTTGATACAGATAATCGGTGAATCGGAAGGAAGCAACGAGAGGGACAGGGAGTCCAGCCGCTTCTTGAGGTAGGTCACATTAGACTTTAGGCGTTCTAGGCGTTGGCTGTCCTGTCGAATGATTTGCACTGCTGCCAGGGCCGCGGCCGTATCCGCAGGAGATAAGCCGGTGCTGTAGATCCAGGTGGCCGCACGATTACGGAGATAGTCGATTAGCCGCGCACTCCCGGCCACGTAGCCCCCTAAACTGCCCAGGGCCTTACTCAAGGTGCCGATTTGGATCAATTCCCCCGCAGGCCAGCCAAAATATTCCCGACAGCCGGCCCCCGCCTGACCGAGGGTTCCGGTTCCATGGGCATCATCTATTAACACCATACAGCCGTAGGTTTTCGCTAAATCCAGCAGGGCCGGCAGAGGACAGACATCTCCATCCATGCTGAACACCCCATCACTCACCATTAAGCAACGCCGATAATCTTGTCGATGTTCAGCTAGTTTTTGCTGTAGATCTGCGGCATCACCGTGTTGATACGTAATAACCGTTGCACCACTCAGTTGGCCGCCCCGTTTCAGGCTGGAATGATTATACTCATCTTCTAGAATTAGATCCCTCGGCCCCACCAGGGCTAGGAGAGTTCCCAAGTTAGCCAAATAGCCAGAACTAAACACTAGGGCGGCCTCCGTGCGTTTCCAGGTGGCCAGGGCCTGTTCTAATTGCTGATGGAGGGGACGATGGCCACTGAGGAGACGAGAGCCGGTACTGCCGGTTCCCCAGGTTTCCAGGGCCTGGATAGCGGCTTGCTTGAGGCGAGGGTCATTGGCCAGGCCAAGATAATCGTTACTGGCAAAATTAATCAGGGATTGGCCCGCGACTTGAACGACTGGGCCCGGAGGACTTTCGATGGGGGTGACATTGCGATACCAATGGGCCTGGTGAATGGTATTTAAGGCTTTATCGAGCCATTGGTAGGGATCAGCCATAGGGTTTTTTGAGGAGAAATGGTACAAATTTACGGATTTGACGGGCAAGATACACTCACTCTGGCTTAACCTATCGGGCCAGACCCGTCAACCTATAGGGGCATTCTAGTATTTTAGGCTTCCCAGGCTTCCGCAAGTCTGCTATAACTAACCCTAACTTCCCCTAAGTCGGCCCTGACGATGGATTTAAAATCATTAATTCGCGATATTCCCGATTTTCCTAAGCCGGGAATTATGTTTCGGGACATTACCACGCTCCTTAGCCATGCCGAAGGACTGCGCTACACCCTTGATACCCTGACAGCAAAATGTCGCGAGGCCGGCCTAACTCCGGACTATGTGGTGGGCATGGAATCTCGGGGCTTTTTATTTGGTGTCCCCCTGGCCTATCAACTCCAGGCCGGCTTTGTGCCAGTCCGCAAGCCCGGAAAATTGCCTGCCGCTGTCCACCACATCGAGTACGAACTAGAGTATGGCAGTGACCGCTTGGAAATTCATCAAGATGCTCTAATGGCGCACCACCGCGTCTTAATCGTGGATGACTTGATTGCTACGGGGGGAACCGCTAAGGCCACGGCGGAATTACTGGCCCAGATTGGTTGTGATGTGTTGGGGTTCGCCTTCGTGATTGAATTAACAGCCCTGGGGGGGAGACAACAATTGCCGGATCTGCCCATCATTTCCCTCGTGGAGTACTAAAACCGAATTCCGATGACGCGACGCTTGTCCTCCCCTTCCGGCCTGGCCCTACTGCCCAGCCTCGATACTTTTTTTTACATCAGTAAACGCTGTGCCCAGGGCCTGTTAACCTTGCTGTTAGCTTCCCTTTTGAGCTTTATCATTATCCAACTGGCCCCCGGTAGTTACCTCGATACCCTCCAGCAAAATCCCAAGATTTCCCCCGAAACCCTGAATCAACTCAAGGTGCAATTCGGCCTGGATCAACCCTGGTACATCCAGTACGGCCGCTGGCTCTGGCAAGTGGTGACTCAGTTTAACTTTGGCCAAAGCTTTGTCTATAATCGCTCCGTCGCCTCTCTCCTCGTAGAGCGAATTCCTGCTACTCTCCTGCTGGCCCTGACCTCCATTCTGCTGACCTGGGCCATTGCCCTGCCCCTGGGCATTATCAGCGCCGTGAAACAGAACACCTGGCTAGACCGGGGCCTACGGGTATTGAGTTACCTGGGTCAGGGTTTTCCCAGCTTTATCACGGCCTTGCTTTTACTAATCCTGGCCCAGAACCTTTCGCCACTCCTGCCCGTGGGCAATATGACCAGCCTCAACTATGCGGAATTTTCTCCCCTCCAGAAAGTCCTTGATATTCTCTGGCATCTTATTTTGCCGACCCTGGCCCTGAGTATCACCAGTTTTGCGGGCCTCCAGCGGCTGATGCGGGGCCAGTTGTTAGATGTTCTGCGCCAAGACTACATCCAAACCGCTCGGGCCAAAGGCCTACCGGAAAACCGGGTACTCTACGTCCATGCTCTTCGTAATGCCATTAACCCGTTAATTACCCTCTTGGGGTTTGAGTTCGCCAGTCTCCTGAGTGGGGCCTTTATCGCCGAATTTTTCTTTAACTGGCCTGGGTTAGGACGCTTAATTCTGCAAGCGGTCACTGCCCAGGACCTCTACTTGGTCATGGGCAGTCTGATCATGGGGGCAGCCATGTTAATTGTGGGTAATTTATTGGCCGATCTTTTGCTCCAGTGGGTTGATCCCCGTATTCAACTAGATGATTTGTAGGCCTCAGGCCTTGGGTTGGGAGTAGTTGTCACCTCCGGCATTCGTTCCGGCAAGAAGGCCTGGTCGCTGAGACTGCCCGTTAGATGGTGCTCAAAGATTTCCGCCGAGGGCAAAAGGGCCGGGGAGGATTCTTGATTTTTGATGGCTTGGGGGTCTCCTTCGGGGAGTAGGCCCAGAAGCGGAAGGGGCAAGAGGGTGGATAGATTGGTGATGATAACCAAAAGGCCCAGATTCTCAAACTGGGTTTCTGTTACGCCTAGCCAATGGGTCAGTAGTGATCCCAGTTCGTAGGAGATCAGGCCGGAGAGGTTCCAGATCGACATTAGTAGGGCAAAGAGGGTGGCTTCGATGCCTTGGGGACATAGACGCGCTGATAGGACTAAAACCGGCATAAAAGCCACCTGGCCCATCACCGTGAGGATGAGATTATCCCCCAGGCTAAACCAATGGTCATCAATGCCCAGGGCCCGATTGCTATGGGTAATCAGAATCAGGGTTGTTAGACCTAAAATCGCTGAAATTACCGTGCTCCAGCCCAGCATCGGCCGAAAGGGAATGGTTTTTAAAAATCGCTGGTATAGGGCCACCCCGATTAGACTGGCAATGCTGGTCACTAACCGCACCCGGCCTAAAAATTCCGGTTCAAAGCCCAATTCATTGGTGGTGAAGTAGAAAAACGCCGAATCAGCATTGGGCGTAGCCTGCCAGAGAAAAATAAACAATGTCGGCAACAGAATTGTTTTTTGGCCCATGGCTTGCCAGAGCTGTCGCAATTGCTGGCCCGTGGAAGGCACTAGGGCCTGATGTTCGGCTCGATTGAGGGGTTGCTCCTCAATTAAAAAAGCGGCCCCTGTGGCCACTAGGGGAAACAGAGCCGTAATCAAAAAAATCGTTTGGGAAGAGACCAGTTCTAGTAACAAGCCACTGAAGTAAGCCGTGACGATGCCCCCCAGGGCCGAGATGCCCCAAGTTAAGGATTGGAGGGAACCTGCTTGGCTCAAGGATTCCCGTTGGGCCCGTTCCACTACGAGGGAATCGACAATCACATCCCCTAGGGCCACCGAGAGGGAGGCCAACAACAGCATCAGGGTAGCTCCCCAGACCGTTTGTACCCAGAAGGCAAACATCAGCCAGGCTAGGCTCCCCAGTAGGCCCGAAATAACGAGATAGGGGCGACGACGATAGCCCCCTAGGGGCAGACCATCAGACAACAGGCCAAACAGCGGTTTGATAATCCAGGGCAGGGCCGCAATGCCCAACAAGGCCCCCATTTGAGCCGGGCCGAGGCCCAGGTCATCCTTGAGGAAAAAACTTACCGCCAAGCGCGATAGCCCCAAAATTCCCTGTACAAAGTAGATACTGAGGATGGCCGCCAGTTCCCAACTGGGGCGCTGGCCAAACAACAGGGCCTGAGAAAATTGTTGGAGCATGGGTAGAAGGGCGGCAAAAGGGGGCATGCGGTCTAGGGAGGAGAAGTCAAAAAGTATGAAGATTCATTACGACGATCTTAACGTTAGTATAGACACAGTTAACCGAGCAATTTTCGCGCTTTCCTATGTTTCTGTCGCCGCTGAATTACTTTAAGCGTCCTCTGCCGCTCCTGCTCGGCCTTCTGGGAGTGGGCATTATTGCCGTGGGTGGATTCACCTATCGCTTAATGCAGGCCCCCCGTCAGGAAACGGAACTGGAAAAATACACGGTGCTGGTTCAGCGCGAAAACTTAGCCGTAGAAATCAAAGCCAATGGCACGGTACAACCGATTCAAACCGTCAACATTAGCCCGAAAACCCCTGGTCGTTTAGTCCAACTCTTGGTGGAACAGGGGGATCAAGTCCAACAGGGCCAACGCCTGGCCATTATGGAAAATCGTGAAGCCTTTGCTGATGGGCTCCAGGCCCAAGCCCGCCTAGAGGAGGCCGTCGCTCGCTTCAGGGAAGTCGAAGCCCGCATCCCCCGAGAACTCCAGCAATTACAAACGGAAGTCAACCAGGCCCAGACTCGCGTGGCCCAGGCCCGTTCCCAGTTGGCCGTTAGTCAAAATCGTTTACGAGAAGTCCAGGCCCGCATCCCCAAGGACATTGAACAACTCCAGGCCCAACTCCGGGCTGCCGAATCTCGTCTCAAGTTGGCGGAAAATCGGATGCAACGCAATCAAGACCTGATCAACGCGGGGGCCATTTCCCGTGACCGCTTTGATGAGGTTTCCAACGATTACCTCAACGCCCGTGCCGCGGTGGTGGAAACCCTCGGTCGTCTACAACAGGCCCAGAATACCGCCTCCCCGGAAGTCGGACAAGTTCAAGAACAAATCCAGCAACTCCAAGCTGCCATTGTGGAAGCCGAACAGGCCCTACAGGGTAAACTCTCGGCCCTCCGACAACGGGAAAGCACCGCACCAGCCGAGTTGGCTTCCCTCAAGGCCAATGCTCAGGCGGCCCGAGCCAACCTAGAACGAAGCAAAATTCAATATCAAGACACCTACATTACGGCCCCCTTTAGTGGGGTAATCACCCAGAAGTACGCCACTGCTGGAGCCTTTGTTACCCCGACAACCTCCGCCTCCAATACCGCTTCCGCTACGTCTAGTTCGATTCTGGCTCTGGCTAGCGGTCTCGAAATTGTGGCGCGAGTTCCTGAAGTGGACATTGGCACGCTGAAGTTAGGCCAGAAGGTCGAAATTCAAGCGGATGCCTTTCCCAATGAGCGTTTCCAAGGCAAAGTGATTCGCATTGCCCCCGAGGCCATTCTGGAAAATAACGTTACTTCCTTTGAAGTCACCGTGGGTCTAGTGACGGGGCAGGATAAACTCCGCTCCAAAATGAATGTCGATGTGGTTTTCGAGGCCGATAATCTCTTCAATGCCCTGACGGTTCCCACCGTGGCCATTGTTACCCAAGCAGGCAAAACTGGGGTGATGGTTCCCGATGCCCAAAATCAGCCCAAATTCCAGCCCGTCACCATTGGTCTGGTGTTGGATGAGCAAACCCAAGTCCTTGCTGGCCTTCAGTCGGGCCAACGGGTATTTATCGACCTCCCCAAAGATAAACGGCCCAAGGAAAAGACCGGCTCAAACTAGGGCCCTGGATCGATATTGAGGATTGTAAGCTAGGATCCGCCATAGCATCCTGATATTCCTCGCCGCCCTATGTTTCCTTTGCTTTCTCGATGTCTCTACACTAGTCTTCTGGCCGGGTTATGGTTAAGCCAACCCAGCTTAGCAGGCCAGTTGAGCAATGGCCAGACCTTTTTTAATGCCCCGCCGATGCTCCTGGACTACGCGAGTACCTACACCGTAGTATCCGCCAACGCCGCCAAATATTATTTCACCTTCAGCCTGCCCCCAACGGCGGTTGAACCCCTGGCCAAAGTTGTATTTCAGCAACAACCCAACCCCGACCAAATTCAATTCCAAGCCGACCAAACCATTGCCTTCCTTGGCACTCAAAATAACCGAGGCACACCGCTGACCGTCCAATCTGCTACCTGGGATGCCAATAGTAGCCAGGTGACGGTGATCCTAGACCCCCCCGTCCCCCCTGGATCGACCTTTAGTATCCGCCTCCAGCCCGTTCAAAACCCAGATATTCCGAGTACCTACCAGTTTCGAGTTTTTGCCTATCCCAGTGGCAGTCAATCCCAGGCCATGGATCTGGGTGTGGCCCGTTTCCAGTTCTACCGTTTCTACGACTAGAACGCGTGAAGGCCAGCCGCACCTAATCTGAACCCAGGGCCTGGGTCAGGGCCTGTTGGCTAACTTGGTTATAAATTTGCACTAAGGCCTGTTTGGCCTCCTGGGCCGTTTCGTAGGGGAGGGGTAAAGGCCCTAGCAAATCTAAAAGACTGGTGACATCGCCAGGAGGAGCAATAACCACCCAATCCGTCTCCGGGGGCCGGTCGTAGCGCCAAAAGGCCTGGATGAGCGCCAAGGTGTCTTGCTTACTATCCTTAGGCTCGGAAGCGGAAGATGAAGTTTGGGCGACGGAAGTCGCTGGAATCGTTGGGGTGCTATCTGCCGAATATTCGGAAGTCTGGGTTTGCTGACGCTGGTCCCGCAGGGCCGCTAGAATTTGTGACCGACTCCGGCCCCGCAGTTGAAAAATAACAAAGGGATCTTCACTAAAACGGTCGGCCAATTGATAGTACACAGCCCCGATGTGTTTGCAAGGATTAGCCTTATCGGGACAGCTACAACGGGAATGGACATCCCCCAGGGTATAGGGAAAAAGATTGAGGCCATTTTTGATAAAAACCTGCTCGATGGTAGCCGGCATCTGGCCCGAGAGAAGTTGGGCAGAATACAGGGCCTTTTCCGCCAGAGACGCCACCACAAACTGCCAATCTTCGTCGTTGAAAGGGTCGAGCCACAAGGATACCTGGTAGGGCTGTACTTCGCTTCCCTGCACCTGGGCCAAGAGTTCGGCCCCCTGAAAACTGAGACTGAGAACGTTACCCTCGCGGGCGTAGTTTCTGGCCCGTTCTAGTCGTTTTTTGAAACGGTAGGAATCTAATAGTTCTAGCCAGCGTTCGACCCACCATTGACGGCCATTATTGGCCCCGGCATCATGGTTCATAGCATTATTTTCCCAAGGTTGAGGAGGGGGAAGGGGTTCGGCAAGCTTGGTTGCTCTCCTGAAGAACTGGTAACAGGGATCCCACCCACTTGCGATAGATGGCCCGAGCTTCGGGTAACGCTAAAACCCGATTAACCAGGGCTTTCCATTCTGGGTCATTTCCCGGCAGAATGAGGCCGTAGCGAATGCAATCGAGGGGCATTTTAGGCACAATTAAGTAATCTTGACCAAGGTTCAGGTTTAACAGCAACGCTTCCCCAAACAATAAAATACCATCACTGGCAAAGGCATCGATTTTCTCTTGTTGGAGGGCCTGGACACCCCGAGTCCTCCCCGTAATTCCTTGAAATTCCTGCAACCGAGCCTGGGGGTAGCGCTGGCGGAGAAACTGGGCCGTGGTGGTATCCCGCAAGACTCCGATGTCAACCTGATCTAGTTCCCCTTGGGGATTAAACGTCTTGGTGGAATCGGCTCGAATTAAAAATTGGGTTCCCGTGAGAAAAATGGGTCGAGAAAAGGTCACGGTCTCAGGCACGTCGGGCCGGATAGTATTGGGGCCGCATTCTAGGGCCACGCCATTGTCTGTCACCAGGTCAAAACGATTAAAAAGAGTGGACTGATAAAGCTTGACTAAAATGAACGGATTATTGAGTTGGCGCACGACTTCTGCTTTGAGGAGTTCCGCAAAATCAATACAAATGCCAGTCCACTGTTGATTCAGATCCTGATAGCCGAAGGGAACTGCATCCTCCCGCACCGCAATTTTTAATAGCCCAGTCGCTTGGATCTGTTCTAGGGTGGAGGACGCTTGGGCCCCTGAAGGGCAACTACTCCAGAGCCAACCCAGGAGGATTACAAGCCATTGCCACTTGGGGCTGATCAACTGTTCCATCAAGCTATGCCCATTGGTCTAAAACATCTTTCAAGATAGCTTCTTCCAGCCAGGTTTTAGCAACGACGGTCAAAGGCAGGGCCAGCAAGAGACCTAACAGGCCAAAGAGACTGGCAAAGAACAGTTGGGCAATTAGGGTTAGGGCCGGCAAGAGGGAAACCTGTTTTGCCATGACGATGGGGGTCAGCCAGTAACTTTCAATATTTTGAATAATAAAGTACAAAAAGAGGACAGCCCCAATTTTCCAGGGGGAATCTAACAGGGCAATCATCAGGGGAAAGACCACGCTAGCTGCCGGGCCAATATTGGGAATAAAGTTCAAAATACCGGCCATCAAGGCATGGACAAGCACCAGTTTGATCTGCAAGGCCCAGAGTCCCAGACCACTCAGGAGAGCAATAAAGACCGAATTAATCACAATTCCCGTCAACCAATTACCCAGGGCCAATTCCGACAAGGTTAAAATTTCATCGGCCCGTCGCCGATAGAAGGAGGGAAATAATTGCAGGGCCAACCGACGATAGGCTTGGGGTTGCAGAACCAGCATGACACTCAAGGCCAATACCAGTAAAACCTGGAGAGAGGCAACTACCGAATTGGAGAAAAACGCTAAGACATTTCCCAATAATTGGGCCCCCAGGGCCGAAAGAGACTGGCCCGAGGAATTTCCCGACCACCATTGTTCTAGCCCCCAGAGTTGGCCCTGGGTCTGGAGCGTTGCCATCACGTTCTGGAGACGACCCAGTACCTGTGGCATTAATTTCAGGAGGTCTTGAAACTGTTCCCAAAAGGGCGGCACTACCAGCGCAATAAAACAAACGCTCAGCAGACCGGCTCCCCCTAGGGTCAACGTCAAGGCCCAGCGCCGCCGACAACCCCAGTTCTGGAGGGTATTAACTAAACGATGGAGGGCAATGGCAATCACAATGGCCAAGAAGCCCAGTAGCAGCAGCTGGCGAATTTGCCATAGCACGTAACTGGCCATGGCTAAACTCAGCAGTCCTAACCATTGCGGGAGCTTCATTGGTAATTGACAATACGAGCAAAGCCTTGGGGGTCTAGACTGGCCCCGCCCACCAAGGCTCCATCAATTTCTGGCTGGGCCATAATTTCATCAATGTTATCGGGCTTCACTGAACCACCGTACTGAATCGTTACGTCAGGATGACTGAGCAGGGCCCGGATTACTCCAATCACCCGATTAGCCTCCTGGGCTTCGCAGGTATCGCCGGTGCCAATGGCCCAGATCGGTTCGTAGGCAATCACCAACTGGGTTTGATCGACATTCACTAGGCCCCGTTGAATTTGCTGGATAATCACACTTTCCGTTTCCCCCGCATCCCGCTGGGCCTTGGTTTCTCCCACACAAAGAATTGGGATTAGGCCCTGTTTTTGAGCGGCAATCACGCGCAGATTCGCCGTTTCGTTGGTTTCTCCAAAATATTGACGACGTTCACTGTGGCCCACCACCACGTATTGAACCCCCATTTCCCACAACATGGCCCCAGAAATTTCGCCAGTATAGGCCCCTTGTTCTTCCCAATGGATATTTTGAGCACCTAAACGAATCCGACTGCCGTGCAAACTCTGAGACATCGTCCCTAGAGCGGTAAAAGGGGCACAAAGAACCACTTCCCGGCCAGGGTTGGTCTCCTCCACCAACGGCTTAAAGTGTTGTAAAAATTCCTGGGACTCAGCTTGAGTCTTGTGCATTTTCCAGTTGCCAGCAATGATGATATTTCGCACGATGGGTTCTAAAACGAGGGCATCAATAGTAAAGTTTCCAGACTCTAGTTTAAGGCTTGGGGGCCATCCTGTTAGGATTCTTCCCTGGGTATCCCTCCTCGTCCTGGCTAGAATCTCTCCACCGATACATTCCCTTGAGTGGCTTTTCGACTACAGTTTTTACTGCTCCCCTAGGGGCAAATGTTGTCCTTCCCCCGGATCTCTCCCGATGATGCACCTGTTAACCCCCTTCAACCTCGGCTCCCTTAGCCTGAAAAATCGAGTGGTTTTGGCCCCCTTGACCCGAGCCCGCACTGGGGCTGACCGCGTGCCAACTCCCTTGATGGCCACCTACTATCGACAACGGGCAAATGCTGGCCTGATTATTAGTGAGGCGACGGTTGTTTCAGAAATTGGTATCGGTTGGAGAAATTCCCCTGGCCTCTACAGCGATGCCCAAATGGAGGGTTGGAAACCCATCACCGAGGCTGTTCATGAAGAAGGGTCTGCCATTTTTGCTCAATTGTGGCACTGTGGCCGGGCCTCCCACAGCGATTTCCATCCCCAAGCAGGACTCCCCGTGGCTCCCTCCGCCATTGCCATTAACGGTGAGGGTGTTTATACGCCCCAAGGCAAAAAACCCTACGAGGTGCCCCGAGTATTAACCCAAGCAGAGATTACCGCGACCGTGGCCGACTATCGCCAAGCCGCCCTCCGGGCCAAAGTAGCCGGTTTTGATGGGGTTGAAATCCACGCGGCCAACGGCTACCTGATCGATCAATTTCTACAAGCCAAGACTAACCACCGCCAGGATGAGTACGGCGGCAGTCTCGAAAACCGTTTTCGCTTTCTACGGGAAATTATCGAGGCTATTCTGACGATTTTTCCCTCCCAGCAGATAGGGGTTCGCCTTTCTCCCAACGGTATTTTTAATGATATGGGTTCACCGGACTACCGAGAGGCCTTTACCTACTATGCCCAACAATTGGATAGCTACAAACTGGCTTATTTGCATGTAATGGACGGCTTGGCCTTTGGCTTTCACGAATTGGGCACCCCCATGACCCTGGCGGAATTTCGAGGAGTCTTTTCGGGCCCATTGATGGGGAATTGCGGCTATACCCAGGCCACGGCGGAAGCAGCCATTGCCGAAGGGCTAGCTGATCTGATTGCCTTTGGCCGGCCCTATATTTCCAATCCAGATCTAGTTCAGCGGTTTACCCACGGCTGGCCCTTGGCAGAGAATGCCGACCCGTCAGTTTGGAACGGTAGTGGAGAAGATTTTGCCTTGGGTTACACGGACTTTCCGCCCTACCAGGCCTAGGCCTAGACAGTCATTCCGGCCCTGGTTGATGGGAGAAGAATAATTACTTGAAACGCTTGCCAGAAGCAGGTTTTCAAAATAGAAAAGCTTAGGAGTTCCAAATCCTTATCTGGTAATCGTTTTGGCACCATATCCATCATTAAAAAATTAGTCCCGGAGTCTGCCAGCCTGGATCCCCACCTAGAAGTGGTACCAATCCCGAATTGAGGTAGCAAAAGTCTGTTCTTCATCATCGGGAGGATTATCCCGCATAAACTCCATAATTTGCGTTTCTTGAGCCTCGAAACTTTTCTGGAGTGCTTTTTCCGTACTAGGCCTGCCCGGAGTTGACGGCTCTTTCAATAAACGCCGGAAGGCTTTACGCACATTCGTAGCCAAATTATAAACACTGAGTTTTTCTTCCCCCAAGCCATGGAGCTTTAAAAAATCTTCGATTTCCTTCAGCGATGTGCGATAGGCTCCGAGCACTCTATGTATCGTGTCAGCTAAATCCCCGTAGGTCAAGCGTCCCTTAACGTTGCCGGTTTCCCTCACAAATTCTTCTAATTCCGTCAAAATGGTATGGGCAGAACTAAAGGTATCGATATTGCAGAGATTTAAAGGGGTGGCCTTGCGGATAGGATCACGCATGACGGCTCCAATGCCTTGAAGAACAGCCCGATGGATGCTGTCTCGCATCTCTTCTACCTTACGCTGTTGATAGTATTTACCTTCTTCACTGGAAACGTAGAGCGGGGGTAAACGATTGAGGGCATAGGCCGCAACCTCTGCGACACTGACAAATTTCGCGACGTTGGTAGGCAGTTTTTGAAGTTCCTCAAAAATTTCATCTTTAACGATAACTTCCATCAGATTGATCGAAACTTGGCTGGTTTGTTGCTTACTTTTTTCTTTTTCTTCAATCAACGCTTGGATAGTCGATTGTTCCACGACGTCAGGATCGACTTGATACACCGGGGCCAAAATTTCTAGCATGGCCTTAGCAATCGGAGCGTACACCTCTTGGCGATTTAAGCCTGTGACAATCCCATGCAGGGCCCTAATCAAACGATTAATGGTGGGATAAGTCTTGATGACGCCATGGGTTAAAGCTGTAAAAGATTCTTGATTTAAAGTCGCCGGATCGTTTGCCCATACTTTGTAATAAAGACCGTAGAGAAGTTTCTTGATTCTGAGGGCCTCAGGATGAGCTTTTAGATTGATAACAGCCTGTCGTAAATGATCCTTGACTGAATTCATTGAACGCTCCCAGAGTTGGAGGTTGCTTGACCCTCTAGAGAGTCAGTGTCTACATCTACTATAGCTAGCAGCCGGGTCAATTGACTCTCAAGCAACGGCTCAGCGACATTTGTATTATTTTAGTCGGCAGAGGAAAGTAGCCCTTCTAGCTTTTCCCAGCCTAGACCCTGGCGTAGGACTTCTGGTTCCTGACCTGTGAGGTCAATAATACTGGAGACAAGATAGCCCGTATCTTGATCATCATCGATAATCATATCTACTAACTTCTCAAAACGGTCAAATAATGCAGCTTTATCCAATTGTTGCCAGTCATCCTGGTCAGGTAAGTGAGCTGATGTGGAAATAATCGGATTATCGAGAATCGTTAAAATACTCTGACAAACAGAGCTATCCGGCACTCGAATCCCGGTCGTTTTGCGTTTAGGGTTCATCACCAGCTTGGGCACCAGTTTAGTTGCAGGTAAAAGAAATGTGTAAGGCCCTGGAATCAGACGACGCATCAGACGGTAGGCACTATCCGCCACCTGGGCATATTCAGAGATATTGGACAGGGAGGAACAAAGGAAGGTTAGCGGCTTATCATTAGAAAGTTGCTTGAGTTGTCTGACCCGTTGCACCGCTGACTTATCATTCAGGTCACAACCAATGGCATAGACTGTATCCGTGGGATAGAGCATAATCGCCCCACGACGAAGGGCTTCACAAATGCTCTCCACAGTCCGCTGTTGGGGATTGCGGGGGTGGAGTGAATAAACCGTTGCCATAGTTGTATGACCAAAATAGCGTATTTAGATTGCCCGGCTGGGATTGCAGGGGATATGTGCCTCGGGGCCTTGGTGGATTTGGGGGTTCCTTTAGAATACCTGATAGCGCAACTCCAGCGTCTGGGCCTCGAAGAACAATACCAACTCCAGGCCCAGGGGGTACAACGTCAGGGCCAAGCTGGAACTCAGGTTCAGGTTTGCCTGCCGGAGTCGTCCCCCACGCACGGCCATCATCGCCATCTACCGGAGATCGAAGCCTTAATTCGACAAGCGGGCCTACCGCCTCAAGTCTCAGCCTGGAGCCTCAAAATTTTCCAAACCCTGGCCCAAGCAGAGGCCGCCGTCCATGGTATTCCCCCGGAAAGGGTTCACTTCCACGAAGTCGGGGCTGTGGATGCCATTGTGGATATTGTTGGGACTTGCTTGGGTCTGGACTATCTAGGCGTCGAAAAGCTCTATTGCTCGGCCCTGCCAACAGGAGGGGGCACTGTTCAAGCGGCCCACGGTCGTTTAGCGGTTCCTGTACCGGCCGTTTTGCAATTGTGGCAATCCCGTCAGGTTCCTGTTTATGACAATGGCATTGTGGCGGAATTAGTAACGCCAACTGGAGCGGCCATTGCCGTCAGTTTGGCCGAGGCCTTTGGAGCCGTCCCCGCGATGACTCTCCAAAAAATTGGACTGGGGGCCGGTAGTAAAGATTTTCCCATTGCTAACTTCCTGCGACTCTGGCTAGGGGAAAGTTCAGAATCGTTTCCCACCCCCTGGGGCCAAACGGAGACCATTATTCGACTCGAAACCCAACTCGACGACCTTAATCCCCAGGTTATTGGTTATCTCTTTGAGCAACTTTACCAGCAGGGGGCCTTGGAGGTCTTTACCCAGGCCATTGGCATGAAAAAATCCCGTCCAGGTATTTTGTTAACCGTACTATGTCTGCCGGAAACTCAACAGGCCTGCCAAGAAATTTTATTTCAAGAAACCACAACCCTAGGGATTCGTGTCACCCCCCAACATCGCTTAATTTTGCAACGAGAATGGCAAACCGTGGAAACCCCCTATGGCCCTGCTCGGGTAAAATTGGCTTACAGTCAAGGCCCTAATCGAAAACTCCTCAATGTCCAACCTGAATTTGAGGATTGCGTTGGATTAGCCCAATCTACTGGCCGGCCCTGGCAACAAATTTACCAAACTGTGATGGGGGTTTGGTATTCTAAAAATAATTAGGAGTAAACTAGATGAAAATTACATTTGTTGATTTCACTCCGTGGAATTATTCCATTGGTAGTGTTTATGAAGTTCCTCTAGGTGGTTCGCAGTCTGCGCTTTGCTATTTAGCGATGAATTTAGCACAGTTAGGACATGATGTATTCTTGGTTAGTTATATAAGTGCCCCTCAAATATCCTTTGGAGTAGCTTGTTTACCATTAAATTGTGTCGCTCCTGAATTTTGGACTCAACAAGATTATATTATTATTCTTAATAATTCTGGCTATGGCCGCTACATCAAAGATCACTGCCAAGGGCACACAAATCTTATTCTTTGGACTCAACATTCCTATGATCAACCGGGAGTACAAGAATTAAGAAATGAAGCCGAAAAAAATGCTTATGATTTCTTTTTTATGGTGAGTGAATGGCAAAAAGGAGAGTTTATACGAGAATTTTTATTACCATCGGAAAAGATACTAGTTTTTCGTAATGCTATCGGAAAAAAATTTGAAAATCTTTTTGATAAACAATCACCTTTATTTAAACAAAAATCACAATTACCAATATTGTTTTATACAAGCGCTCCTTTTAGAGGATTGGATTTATTGCTAGATATTTTTCCGGAGATTTATAAGGAATTTCCAGATATAAAGCTTAATATTTATTCTAGTATGAAGGTCTACCAAACTCCTGGAACTGAAGATTATTTAAACTATGGTGAGCTTTATGAGCGTTGCCGAAAAATGCCAGGGGTAGAATACATTGGCTCCCTTCCGCAACAGCAATTAGCCCAGGAATTAAAAGAAGCAACGATATTGGCTTACCCAAATACCTTTGCTGAGACGTCGTGTATTGCTGTGATGGAAGCGATGGCAAGTGGTTGCTATGTAATTACCAGTGAGCTGGGCGCACTACCAGAAACCACGGCCGGCTTTGGTACACTAATCTCTTTTGAAAATGGTATAGCGTCTTACAAAGCAAGATTTATTGAAGTAATTTTGGATATTCTAAGAAAGTTTAAATCTGATCAAAAACAAGCAATTGAAGAGGAGCTATTGGCACAAATAAAATTTGTCAATGAGAATTACAACTGGACAAAAAGAGCAGAAGAATGGTCATTGAAATTATACGAATTAATGGAAGAAAAGCTTTGGCAATCAGAAAACTTTTGGCAGGCTCAAAAATGGTATCAAGAAGCGATAGAGAAGCATCCTCAAGTTGCTGAATTTTACTATCACTATATTCTTACCTCTATTTTGTGTGATGATGAAGAATCTGCTCTTTCAACACTGCTATACCTGTCTGTTCCTAGTGAGCTTGATGTAACCAAGGCAACCTTGAACGAGTGTGCATGGACTACTTTTTTTGGGGGGTATATAGATCAACTAGACAAGAAAAGTTTGAATCCAGCTTATAAGAAAAAAATTGATTCGTTTTTAAAAAAAATAAATTAAAATATATTCAAGGCTAAAAAAAAGTCCCCATGCAATACAATTGCAATACAATAACTTTTACTGCATACCAAGATTTCTTATGCCTTTTTTTTAACACAGATATATAATCGATGATATATGACTCAAGTGATAGCGTCTTGATTTTTATCATTTTCCGATTAATTTCTAACTATTTAAAAATAAGCAAAGGAGCCATTTCATGAACAACTTCAGTCCTGAACAAAAAATGCAGACAGAGTTTATATCTAAAAATCATCAAAGGCCAGATAGTTACTTTGGTGAATTTTTTGGTTATATGAAGCAATCTTTGGCTGCTGGAGGTTCTGAATTAGGTCTAGGCATGACGCTATTTTCGCTTGCAGTTAGCACAAAAGCTACAAGAATAATAGAAATAGGAAGATTCAAGGGATTTTCAACTCTTTGTCTTGCTAGTGCATTAAAATTTTTGGATATTGGTTGGCAAGAGCCTAAGCAACATCAGCAACGCCCAGACATAAATTACGATGTTTTCGAAAATCCTGGAGCAGGATTATTAATTTCAATTGATCCATTCCCTACAATAGAAGCAGAAGACTTGATTACCAAAACAAATCTAAACAAGTATGTTCAGTTCATTAATAAACGTTCAGATGAAGTTGATCTAGAAGGAGAATATGATTTGATTTTCATTGATGGTGATCATAGTTATGATGGGTGCAAACAAGATACTTTGCTGTATGTTCCATGGTTATTAAGATCTGGAGGTTACTTCATATTGCACGACTATTTTGGGTGGTATGATACAGAAGGACAAAATAATTCGCCTATCAAAAAAATTACCGACGAAATTATAGCCGAAGGCATATGTGAGCATATCTTGATTGATACGGGTTACATGTCTTTTACTGTGTTTCGAAAATGGTAATTGTTTAAGTAGGTACAAAGCAAGTAAACCATAATACCAGGTCAATAATGAATCATCAAAAAAATGAATACCAATAAAAAGTCCACTCATCTAAATCAATACTCTTGGTCTCCTTTTCAGCCTGTTCTCAGTTATGTTGAATCTCTTATTTCTAGCGATTTTAGAGTACTAGAAATAGGTCCTGGTCACATTCCTTTTTCTGCAGCAACTGAATTTATTGATTGGCAATCTTATCCTTCTCATGGCTCATCAAAAACAAAAATTCACGAATTAGATATTAATATTGATCCTTTGCCTTATGAAGATAAAAGCCTAGATTTTATTTATTGCAGACATGTATTGGAAGATATAGCTGATTTAAATAAGGGTGGGGCACTAGCTAGCACAATATTCACGGATTATTTCGTCAATACTTTTCTCTCCATTGGCATTGATTCTCGCTCTCTTCAAGGCACCAAAGTCATGTTCAATATCATTTAAATCAGGTGAGTATGTCGGTAGAAACAATACCTTGTGCCCGGCTTCCCCTACTAGCTGTCTTATTGTATTCTTTCGGTGAATTGGTGCATTATCCATGATTAAGACTGATAGCTCTTTCAAAGCTGGTAGCAAATGATATTTTAACCATCCCTCAAACCCCTCTGCATTTAGACTCCCCATAAATAACATTGGCGCTATAAAATCTTTTACTCCTTTTCTTCTTGCTGCTACTAAATTCTCTTTCTTTCCTCTTTTCCCCTGCTTTTCTCCATAGATTCTTGTTCCTCTTTTTGACCATCCATATATCAATGACACAAACTCCTCAAATCCCGCTTCATCTATAAACACTAGGCTTGCCATACCGTAAATTTTCACCAACTCTCGTAGCTCTCTATAGTATTCTGCTCTTTCACTGTGATTTCTTTCGTGATAGCGAAGTTGTTTTTTTTTCGCGTGATTTTCATCTTCTTAAATCTGTAACACAGAGAACCTGAAGTGACACCGAACTTCTGGGCTCGTTCCTTCAAGGGGATGTCGGGATTTTTCTTTACATCTTCTTCGAGTTCTTTAATGTCTACTTTCCTCTTACGATGCTCTACTTTGGTAGGAGCTAAGTCCTCTCTATCAAGCCATCGATAAATGCTAGATCTGCCGACCTTGAATATTCTTGAAGCTTTTGTTATACTACCGCCAGCTTCGATAAAGTTAATGACCTTTTGTCGCGAATCAAGGCTGTGAGCCATAATCAGTTCTTTCCGAAAGGAGTTCAGCAGTCATTGTAACGTAATCTCATAATCAACTGCCCCACTCTTAATCAAATTGGCTATATTTATAATCCTGCTTGGATATGCAAAGAAATGTCTCGTTGTGCAAAATCTGGATATATAGCCAATTCAAATAAGAATGGGACACTAACTGGCACAATATTCACGGATGATTTCGTCAATACTTTTCTCTCCATTGGCATTGATTCTTGCTCTCTTCAACGCCCCAAAGTCATGTTCAATGTCATTTAAATCAGGTGAGTATGTCGGCAGAAATAATACCTTGTGCCCGGCTTCCTCTACTAACTGTCTTATTGTATTCTTTCGGTGAATTGGTGCATTATCCATTATTAAGACTGATAGCCCTTTTAAATCTGGTAACAAATGATATTTTAACCATCCCTCAAACCCTTCTGCATTTAGACTCCCCATAAATAACATTGGCGCTATAAAGTCTTTTACTCCTTTTCTTCTTCCTGCCACTAAATTTTCTTTCTTTCCTCTTCTACCCTGCTTTTCTCCATAGATTCTTTTCCCTCTTTTTGACCATCCATATATCGATGATACAAACTCCTCAAACCCCGCTTCATCTATAAACACCAGGCTTGCAATACCGTAAATCTTCACCAACTCTCTTAGCTCTCTATAGTATTTTGCTCTTTCACCGTGATTTCTTTCTTGATAGCGAAGTTGTTTTTTTTTGCGTGATTTTCATCTTCTTAAATCTGTAGCACAGAGAACTTGAAGTAACACCGAATTTCTGGGCTCGTTCCTTCAAGGGGATGTCGGGATTTTTCTTTACATCTTCTTCGAGTTCTTTAATGTCTACTTTTTTCTTACGATGCTCTACCTTGGTGGGAGCAAGGTCTTCCCTATCAAGCCATCGATAAATGCTAGATCTGCCGACCTTGAATATTTGCGCCGCTTTTGTTACACTACCACCAGCTTCGATAAAGTTAATGACCTTTTGTCGCGAATCAAGGCTGTGAGCCATAATCAGTTTTTTCCGAAAGGAGTCCAGCAGTCATTGTAACGGAATTTCATAACCAACTGTCCCACTCTTAATCGAATTGGCTATATAGAGACTCCATCTCCCATAGCAGAATCTTGTCGTCATATTGATGGAGGAGCTCCATTTCATAGAGGATATATACATCATAGATATTTGGTTTGGGTTAATGATGACACATTAACTTTTTTGCCTAAATATCCAATTATTGAATATCTAGATTTTCTAGATGAAGATACTGAAATAGTGGAGTTACTGAATATGAGCCCTATTTATTGGAATACATACTATTTCTGGCAGGATCAAATTAAATTCTCATTACTTCAACACGATCAGGATTTCAAAGTTCAGTTAGACTATAAAGATGTAATTTCTGAAGCCATTAAAAAATCAGCATTAAATTCTTTAGAACTTTTCTTGCAACTTGGGCTAGATTCTGAGTAGCAGTGACATTTTCTAGAGCTAAAAGCATCAAGCCTTAAACAAACTACTTCGCTACAATAGTGCTTGAGCTTACAGCGAGAATAGCAAGCAGTTGAATCGAGATTTGGAGCACGTCAGAATAAGCACAAAACCCCAGGCCACAATTGGGAGTGACCGGGGGATTTATCTGGCCATTAAACAAGGTCGAAGCGATCGGCGTTCATCACCTTAGTCCAGGCGGCCACAAAGTCCTGCACAAACTTTTCCTGGTTATCATCCTGGGCGTACACTTCTGCATAGGCCCGCAGGATAGCGTTAGATCCAAAAACCAAGTCAACCCTTGTCGCTGTCCATTTGACGTGATCGGTTTGGCGATCCCGAATCTCATAAAGATTATTGGCGATAGGTTTCCAGGTGTAGTTCATGTCTGTTAGGTTAACGAAGAAATCATTCGTCAGTACCCCTTCGCGTTCCGTGAATATGCCGTGCTGAGTACCACCATAATTAGTCCCCAAGACACGCATACCACCAACCAAAACAGTCATTTCATGGGCCGTTAATCCCATCAGTTGTGTACGATCCAGCATTAATTCCTCTGGGCTAACCGCATAGTCTTGCTTGAGCCAGTTGCGATAACCATCGTGGACAGGTTCCAATACAGCAAAGGAGTCTGCATCGGTCAGGTCATCCGTGGCGTCGCCTCGACCAGGGAAAAAGGGAACGGTAATCTCAAAACCGGCAGCTTTACTCGCTTGTTCAATCCCAACGTTACCGGCTAGTACTATCACATCGGCGACGCTGGCACCGCTTTCCGTGGCAATGGCTTCCAGCACGGCTAAAACCTTTGTGAGACGAGCCGGTTCGTTACCGACCCAGTCCTTTTGAGGGGCCAGGCGAATACGGGCTCCGTTGGCTCCTCCTCGGTTGTCCGAACTCCGAAAGGTTCTGGCACTATCCCAAGCGGTGGTAACCATTTCGCTGATACTTAGCCCACTCGCAGCAATCTTCTCTTTCACGGCTTGAAGATTATAGTCGGTTGGCCCTGCCGGAATAGGATCTTGCCAAATCAGGTCTTCTTGAGGTGCCTCTGGGCCAATGTAACGAGACTTCGGCCCCATATCTCGGTGGGTCAGCTTGAACCATGCCCGTGCAAAGATCTCGGCAAAGTAAGCAGGATCCTGGTAAAAACGTTCGGAGATCTTCCGATAGTCAGGATCCATTTTCATGGCCATATCAGCATCGGTCATGATCAGGTTGAGACGGAGCGTAGGGTCTTCCACATCGAAGGGCTTGTCTTCTTCTTTGATATTGATGGGTTCCCACTGCCAGGCCCCCGCCGGACTCTTCTTCAACTCCCATTCATAATTGAGCAAGAAATGGAAATAACCGTTGTCCCAGCGAGTGGGGTAAGTTGTCCAGGCCCCCTCTAGGCCACTGGTTACTGTGTTACGTCCAATGCCGCGATGAGTCTTGTTCAGCCAGCCTAGTCCCTGGTCTTCAAGATCTGCTCCTTCGGGTTCCGAGCCCAGCAACCCAGTATCACCGTTGCCATGGCATTTCCCCACGGTGTGGCCCCCAGCCGTCAGGGCAACTGTCTCCTCATCGTTCATGGCCATACGAGCAAAGGTTACCCGCACGTCGTGAGCGGTTCTGAGGGGGTCAGGATTCCCATCGACGCCTTCGGGATTGACATAGATCAGGCCCATCATCACAGCGGCCAAGGGATTGTCTAAATCGCGCTCACCGGAATAGCGGCTATTGGGGTTATCAGTCGGGGCCAGCCATTCGGTCTCCGAACCCCAATAGATATCTTTTTCTGGATGCCAGATGTCTTCTCGTCCGAAGGCAAAGCCAAAGGTTTTCAGTCCCATGGATTCATAGGCAATGGTGCCGGCGTAGGCAATTAAATCGGCCCAACTGAGTTTATTACCGTACTTTTTCTTGATGGGCCAGAGCAGACGGCGTGCCTTATCTAGATTGGCGTTATCTGGCCAGGAGTTGAGAGGAGCAAAACGCTGGTTTCCGGTACCGGCTCCCCCTCGACCATCCGCAATCCGATAGGTGCCAGCGGCATGCCATGACATCCGGATCATCAGGCCCCCATAATGTCCCCAATCGGCTGGCCACCAAGCTTGGCTATCGGTCATCAGCGCCTGTAGGTCTTTTTTTAGCGCGGTGAAATCTAGTTTTTTAACTTCTTCTCGATAGTTAAAGTCCGCTCCCATGGGATTGGTTTTACTATCATGCTGATGCAGAATATCAAGATTAAGGGCCTTGGGCCACCATTCCATACTAGACATGCTATGGGCTGTTACAGCCCCATGCATTACCGGACATTTGCCCCCGAGGTTAGCCTGATTTTGACTCATTTCTCATATTCCTTTTTAAAGTTGATAATCAATATGCGGGTATTTTGTCGCATTCTGTAAGATTTAGTGTCCGACTTTAAACGTTGAGTAACCATCAATCATACATAGCTACGAATTATAGAGAAGAAAATTTATCTGTCACTCCAAATAAAGATTTTGTTAATATTTTCTACCTATCATCCTGGAAGATCCTAGCTATTCTAAATGGGGGCATGCAGGGCCGATGACCCAAAATCTAAAGTCTCCAGAGCTAGGTTAACCCAACCCATCTCAGCATTCCCTGAGGCCAGAGTAGAAAAAAAGCCCCCTAGACCTAGAGTGCTTCCATCCCTCGAGACCAAGACAAAGAATCAGAAACGGTGGGGTTTACCTAACCCTAAGTTTGAGGCGTAGCCAAGGCTACTACTTGGGTCTTGCCCAATGGGTTGTTGGGAATTTCATGAATGAAGCCCATGGAATAGGTCAATGGAGGGTCAATCCGTTGAAAGAGCTCAGGTGATCGCGGATCGTAATCTTGGATCGCTGTACCAGCTATAAATGCCCTCGGTAGCGGGTTCGATCTGGAATTCCGCTCGCAGTTCATCGAGGGAGTGTTCTAACATTTCTTCCCACTTCACAGGAAATAATGGTTTGGCCTTCATTCCCATCTCGATCCCGTCGCTAATCAGACGGAAACGATAGCCTAGGGTTCTTGCCTGTTCGATCGGATCTTCCACTTCCGAATACAGTCCGTCATTGGCAAAGAAAGCCATCATCATTGAGAGCAGATCGAGGAAAACAAAGGCAGGGAAGCCAATTTGCCCGCCGAACACTGAAATTACCCCTAATTCCCCGAAATTATCCAAACTAAACCCGGTCAGAATATGGTGAAGATCGTGGGTCTTATAGACTCGGAAGATGATGTAATCTTCTGGGTTTTCAAAACTAGGGGGAGTGCGATAAAACTGGGGATTGTAGCCCAGTGTGCTCATGATCCTCCCGTAAGTCCAACCAAGAGAACCCTTCGGCATATTTAACATTGCCTCTAGATTATAAGGAGGGCCAGCATAGCGCTCTTCTAACATCGCCCGTGACGCAGGATCTTGCTCGATGGCCTTGACGCAGATGCTCATTGGACGAGTCCCTTTGAGTCGATCGCTAAGATCGAAAACATTATTGACATCTTTTCCCGCACCCGCTGCTTTATCGACTAATTCGAGGAATTTTTGCAGGTTTTCGGGCGTAATTACTTTATCGATATACTGGAAACCCATAATTATCTCTCGTGAAAGGTTTTTGGTGAACGGCCCCACTCTAAACAGATAGGGCTTCCGACTCAAAGAGTCACTCTCTATTCCATACTAAAAGGTTTAGAACAGAGAGTCTTAGATCCTGGTGATAGGCTCATCCCTCGTTTCCAAAGTAAAGATGTATGGTGTCTACAAAGAGGTTGAGGAATCTCGCTTGATTTTAGCTTTCCGATGCTGTGCTAACTACCTACAAGCATAAAACATTGAGCCCCAAAGGACGGGGATTTCAAGTCCTTGCTGTTGAAAGTCTTCCAGGGCCAAACTAACTGCCAAGCCTCTACTCTATCCCGGCGTTCCCTGAGGCCATGGTAGAAAAGAAAAAAGCACCCTAGATCTAGAGTGTTTCCATGACTTGACACCATAACGAGGAATCAAAAACAGTGGGGTTGACTTAGCCCTGGATGTCAGGCGAAATCCAGGCAACCACTTGGCTCTCACCCGAGGCTAGGTCGAGGGGGAAGTTGTGGACGTTGCGTTCGTGCATTACTTCAAAGCCAATATTGGCGCGGTTGATCACATCGGCCCAGGTACTAACGGGATGACCTTGAGCATCCAGAATGGATTGGTTGAAGTTAAAGCCATTCAGATTAAAGGCGAAACAGGAAACCGCCAGGGCCGCAAACCAAATGCCGACGACCGGCCAGGCTCCAAGGAAGAAGTGGAGAGCCCGACTATTATTAAAAGAGGCGTATTGGAAGATCAGGCGGCCAAAGTAACCGTGGGCGGCCACAATATTATAGGTTTCTTCTTCCTGGCCAAATTTATAACCCGTATTTTGGGACTCAATCTCAGTCGTTTCACGAATCAAAGAAGAGGTCACCAGAGAACCATGCATGGCGGAGAAGAGCGCACCACCGAAGACACCCGCCACTCCCAGCATGTGGAAGGGATGCATCAAGACGTTATGCTCCGCCTGTAGCACCAGCATGAAGTTAAAGGTACCAGAGATCCCTAGGGGCAGACCATCGGAGAAGGAACCTTGACCGAGGGAGTAGATCAGTAGAACCGCAGTAGCGGCGGAAACTGGGGCCGAGTAGGCGACGCAAATCCAGGGCCGCATGCCGAGGCGGTAGGACAATTCCCACTGCCGTCCCATATAGCAAAAGATACCGATCAGAAAATGGAAAATAATCAGTTGGTAGGGGCCACCGTTGTAGAGCCATTCGTCTACGCTAGCGGCTTCCCAAATGGGGTAAAAGTGCAGGCCAATAGCATTGGAACTGGGAACCACGGCCGCCGTAATAATGTTATTGCCGTAGAGCAGAGAACCGGCAATAGGTTCCCGAATACCGTCAATATCCACGGGGGGTGCGGCAATAAAGGCAATCACAAAGCAGATCGTCGCGGTCAGTAGGGTGGGGATCATCAAGACACCAAACCAACCAATGTATAAGCGGTTAGCCGTGCTGGTAATCCACTGACAAAAGCGGGACCATAGACTTTGATCCTGTAATCCAAGTTGAGAAATGGTCATATCAGGATACCTAAAAAATAGGAAAAAATAACGCGCTGACCTACCGAAATCAACAGAAGAGTAAAATCAGCTTATTTATTTTATAATCAATTGGTTATTTTACTGTCAAGTCCTATTTGGGATTAGGTCCGCTTCTACTCAGAGGGGATAGAAACTCAAGAACAGGATTAAGCCCAGACAGAGCAAGGCAATCCGCAGGGAGGGAGAGGACATGACACAAGCTAAATCACCATATAGCGATTCTACTAAATAATTTTTGAGGCTACCATAAAGACTTAGGGATTCTTTTCACAAGCTGTTTATGAAGACAATCAAAGATGGGCCATCATTTGGCCCTTGGTGGCGCGGCCAAAAGGGTGAATACTGGGTGCTGGCCCAGGGCGTCCTCTGTGTAGGGTTTATGCTTTTGCCAGTATCTCCGTTGCCGGCGCTGGAGAGCCTACCGGCCCCTTGGCACTACGGCCGTTGGCTAGTGGCCGCCAGCCTGGGATTACTAGCCCTAGTTTTAATGCTAGGAGGAAGCCAGGCCCTGGGTAAAAACCTCACGCCTCTCCCCCACCCCAAGGCCGAGAGTGAACTGGTGACGACGGGCCTCTACGCTTGGGTGCGCCATCCCCTCTACAGCAGTCTGATTTTTCTGGCCCTGGCCTATGGCGTCGGACGCAGTAGCTGGGTGCATCTGCTAGGGGCTTTGGTGCTGTTCATCTTTTTTGACCAGAAAGCCCGCCAGGAAGAGCAATGGCTCCAGGCCAAATTTCCAACCTATGCCGACTACCAAACCCAGGTCAAAAAGCTAATTCCCGGCGTTTATTAAGACCCATGCTTATCCCTCCACCTCTGCTACACTTCCTTTGCTAGGCAGGACGGGGGAGCGGTATCGTCGGGTTTTAGAGATTTGGGATTAGTTGCAAGTTGTTACTCAATCGTTAATTGGTTATATTAAAAAATATTACAATTTTGAGGCTACAACCATGGACAACTCCGTTTCCCTTGAGGCCCCCTCTCTGTCGCGTCGACAACTCTTGAACTTTTTGACCGGGGCCGTTGTGGCCTCGGTGGCGGGCTTCGCTGCTTACCCTGCCGCCCGGTTTTTGAATCCCCCCTCGGAAGCGGGAGCGGGAGGCGCCATCCTGGCAAAAGACTCGTTAGGCAACGTTATTCCGGCTTCGCAGATACTGGCAGAGGCCCCAGGTTCTCGGGCCTTAGTAGCGGGCCTGGCGGGAGAACCGACTTATCTCATCGTTCAAGCTGATCAAACCCTGGCTGAAATAGGCCTGGTAGATGTTTGCACCCACTTGGGCTGTACCTTTCCTTGGAATGCCACCGAGCAAGAATTTCAATGTCCCTGCCATGGATCACGCTATGCCGCCGATGGTTCCGTAACCCGTGGCCCGGCCCCCCTGCCGCTGAAACTAGTCAGGGTGACGGTGATCGATGACGGTATTTGGTTGGCCCCCTGGACGGATCTCGACCCCCGCACCGGCGCAAAACCTTGGTGGGTGTAGTTTCCGCCGGGCTAGAGGGAAACCCCCTGGGTGGGAATCGCTGACCGTACTGGCCCTGATGCTTACCGGGCCGAGATAACCCTTGTCAGAGCATACCTGGCCGGGGTACGCTCTAGGTCGGTCACGATTTTTTCCATAAGACATCTTAAACAATTATGAAACAGCAAGGCGTAACCATCTGGCTGACGGGCCTGAGTGGTGCAGGCAAAACCACCATTACCCATGCCCTCGAAAAAAGACTGTTGGCCGGAGGCTACAGTATTGAAGTGCTCGATGGTGACGTGGTGCGAACAAACCTGACCAAGGGCCTAGGCTTTAGCAAGGAAGACCGGGACGAGAATATCCGTCGCATTGGTTTTGTGGCTAATTTGTTAACTCGCCATGGCGTTATTGTACTAGTTTCTGCCATCTCTCCCTATCGAGAAATCCGAGAAGAAGTAAGAGGCAAGATTGGCCATTTTATTGAAGTATTTGTCAATGCACCCCTCAGTGTCTGTGAAGAGCGGGATGTTAAGGGCCTCTATCAACGGGCCAGAAAAGGTGAAATTAAAGGCTTTACCGGCATTGATGATCCCTACGAGGCCCCCCTCAATCCTGAGGTTGAATGTCGTACCGACCTCGAAGACCTAGAGGAAAGCGTCGAAAAAATTTGGCGAAAATTGCTGGAAGCCGGCTATATCAACGCAGCCAATTAACGCAATCGAGTCTAGGGGCCTAGCGACTCACTTGCCCATCGGGCATCATAGCCCCCTGGAAGTTAGCCCCGGCCATATTAGCGCTCATCAAGTCAGCCCGCACCAGGTTGGCATTGATAAAATTGGCGTTCATCAGATTGGCCCGGGCCAGAAAAGCTTCAATCAATTCGGCCTCTTTAAAGTTAGCCCCGGTCAAATTAGCTCGGCTCATATCGGCACTATTCATGCGCGTCAGGCTCAGGTTAGCTCCACTCAGGTTAGCGCGGCTAAGGTTGATATGGGTCATGATCGCCCCTTGGCAATTAGCACTAATCATTTCGGCCTGGGGTAGTTGGGCCCGCATTAAGTTGGCATTGACGAGGTTAGCTCCATTCAAACGGGCCCCGGATAGGTTGGCATCTGTGAGCAGGGCCCCCCGCAGATTGGCATTGGTCAGGTCGGTTTTGCGGAGATCAGCATCCCGCAGGTTAGCCTCTCGTAGATTGGCCCCACTGAGGTCGGCTCGGCTCAAGTCCACTCCCTTCATATTGGCCCCCTGGAGGTCGGCCCGAGCCAGAATAGCGGCCTGTAAATTGGTGTAGTAGCTCTTTTTTTCCTGGCGCATATTGGCCCCCCGTAAACAAGCGCCCGTCAGAGTGGCCCCACTGAGATCCGCTCCCCGCAAATCAGCCCCAATTAAATTGGCATCCTGGAGGGTGGCTAGGGTAACATCACTATCGCGTAAAATACCGCCTTGGAGCAGAGCCCCATGGAAATTGGCATTGCGCAGATCGGCCCCACTCAAGTCACTTTGGTTTAAGCTGGCCCCACTGAGATTAGCCCCGACTAAGTTGGCCTGACAGAGATTGGCCCGGTTGAGGTAGGCAAAAAGAAGATTGGCCCCGCGGAGGTCAGCTTCTGTGAGGATAATACCGATCAGATCCGCGCCACCGAGGTCGATACCAGGGAGTTTAATGCCGGTAAAGAGGGTTTCTCCTGCTTGGTAACGCTGAATTAGTTCTTGGGCTTCCATGGCTTTAGAGGAGGGGTTTAAGGACTTTCATTAGGGTAGTGGCCGTATGGGTATAGGCCTCGGCCTCGGGCATCTCCTTGGCCTGGGCGTAGAGTTTGAGTTCTACTTCGTTGCAGGGCCGCTGGCTAAGAATTACCTGTTCAATCAGATCGTCCAGACCATAACTACGGAGCATTCCCCAATCTTGGCCGTTGCGATTCCAGCTATGGAACAGAATCGAGAAGAGGAGGATCTTGGCCCGCAGAGGATTGGCATACTGCATGATTTCCGAGCGCAGATCGAAGAGGTTATAGTCCTGTTTGGTTTCCTTCGAGGCCGGTGGGTTGGGAACAGGTACCGTTCCTAGAACCGTGAGGAGAGGCTCTGCACTCCTGGCCGGGGCTGGAAAATTGACGATGGCAGTCTGTTGATGCCCTGCATCGCGGCGAACAACGGCTAAAGCAGGTTCTGGGGTTGCATTACCGGCAAAGGAGAGGGAATCTTCGTACAACTTCTCCATCTGTTGCAGGATGACATTAGCAATGGCCAAGTAGAGAGTGGCTTTATTGATATTGTTAACAATCTGCTCAAAACTAGCCCTTAACTCAGCCAAATAGGGGTAGCGTTGGCGGAGTTCAAGAATGAGATTCACAAAGCCGTACTGATTAATTTTATCTAGGCTATTTTCCCAGTAGCCCTTGCCAACGGCAAACATCAGTTTTTCAATGCGTCCAGCCTCAGGGTGTTGACTGAGGTTTTGGGCAATATGACTGGCGAGCACCTGGGGACTGGCAACCAGGGCCGAGGAGGGGGTCGGCGAAACCAGGGGAGGATTAAAGCCCGTGGGCTGTTCAACGGATTCCACTTCGATGGCCGGAGCAACGTCTGGCTCCGCTTCTTCTGCCTTAGCGGCATAGATCGGCCCGAGTCGATCCAGAATCATCTTGGCCACAGCAGCATAGACCTTGGGACGATTCAGGGTCTTCACCAGCTTATACAAGGAAAAGGTGAGTTGCTCAATACTCGGCTTGATCTGAATGAGTTCTAATAGTAAGGATTCTAGGGACTGACTATTCAGAACATTGGGGTCATTTTCCCAATACTTTTTGCAGAGACAGAACACTAATTTTTTAGCACGCTGTCCTTCATCGTGCTGCTCTAGATAACGCGCCGTCTCGACAAGGATTTCAGAAGATAGGGCCATGGGCTTAGGATGCAGAAAACAGGTTAAGCGAATTCCTCTCACCGGAGGAGACGAAGCAAGCAAGGGAAATGGGCGTTATCTCTACCATCATAGAACTCCTCTCTCTGCCATTACTAAAGTATGCCCAATTTTTAACCCTTGAACAGCAGGGATAGCTCCAAGACTTTGGTCTGTAGGGTTCTGGCGGGATCGGCCCCCCGTTTCAGTTGCCATTCGAGATCCCGGAGTAGGGGCCAGCAGGCCAGTAGTTGCTTACTAGTTAGTCCCTGGAGTTCCTTGCGAATAAAGTAGAGTCGTTTAGGATTGCTGAGATCGGCGCGACTGGCGATCACTTTTTCGTCCTTTTCCCCGGATTCCAGGGCCAATTTAATGACAATCCAGGTGCGAAACTGGCCCACTAGGGTGGCCACAATTTTCAGCGCTGGCTCATTGCGGGCCAGCAGATCCGCCACCAACTGGAGGGCCTTAGCACTGTTGCCCTGGCGTAGGGCCTCAGCCAATTGCAGGCTACTTTGGGTGCTGGAATGAATTAGGGGACGAACTTGCTCGACGGTTAGGGGCTGGCAGTCACTGGAGGCAAGGAGTTTGAGTTTTTCTAACTCATTCCAAATTTGACGGGTGTTGTTACCCAGGGCTTCCGCTAAAAAATTGGCCACGGCGTGGGTTAAGGGGAGGCCCAAATCCTCGGCAATGCCCGTAATCTGAGCCACTAACTCATCACTTTTCCAAGGCGGAATTAGGGAAAATTCTCGCACTTGGGCCTGGGTTTGCAGCAGCTTTGTTGCTTTCAGGCGGCCATCGGGCTTTTTACTACTGGTGAAAAGGAGATGGCACTGGGGGGGAATTTGGGGCAGGGTGAGGGCCAATCTCTCCAACAAGGCCTCGCTACAATGCTGGCCCAAGGTCGATTCCACCACCCACACCAAGCGGTCACCGGCTCCAAAGGGAGGCGTCAGGGCCTGGGTCAGGGCCTGGCGGGTTGCATCCTCTAGTTCCCCTGGGATTTTTTCAAAGTTAAAGGCCTGCCACTGGGGGTCGAGTACCCGCTTTTGTAATTGCTTGACAGCTTGTTTGAGGGTAAAGTCATCCTCACCCCAGTAAAAATAAACTGGCATAACCCGTTAACGGCCCTTGAGGGCCTTTTGGAAGTTTTTGCGGTAGCTGGTATTGACAATAAACAAGGCGGGCCAAAGTAGGGAAAGCGTCAGACGGGCAGGCAAGCCCCGGTCAAAGTTAGTGTGGCGATAGCCCGAGAGAAATTTCCAGATGCCACCGATATAGGCAAGGGCGAGGAGGAAACCAATAATACCACCCATAAAAACTCAACGCATCAGCAAAATTGACGTCTCCTAGTGTAACGTCTAGGCCTCTGCGAGCGAACGCCGGGCCATGACAACTTCAATGCGGTCTAGGTCAATCTCGGTAAAGGAATCGACGGCCCAGTTGGCCCACCGTTGCATGAAGTGGTAGGGATAGGTATGGGCAAGGCCTAAAACTCGCATACCAGCGGCCTTAGCAGCCTGGAGTCCGGCCCAGCTATCTTCAATGGCCAGGCATTCCTGCGGCAACAGATCTGGCTGACGCTGTTGCAACTGAGCCAGGGCCAAAAGATAACCGTCTGGCTGGGGTTTACTCTGGGCCACGTCTTCCCCTGTGACCCGCACCGAAAAATAGGACAACAGCCCCCCCCGTTCTAGGACGTAATCCACCTCCGAACCAATGGCCCCCGTCACGAGGCCCCGTTCCCAAGGCCGTAAACTCAGCCGCTCGAGAAAGGCCTGTAGGCCAGGGTAGAAAGGGAGCGGGTCAAGCTGGCGCAGGGCCTGCCGATACCCCAAGGCTTTTCTGTGGATCAACTTGGTTAGGTAATCTTCACTGATACTGCGACCCCGATAGGCCCATAAATCCGGCAGGGCCGCCCGGTCACTTCTTCCCAGGGCAAACTGCTGGTATTCCCCCAGGGTCATGGGGCGCAGATTTTCTTGCAAGAGTAGCTCATCAACCAAGCGTCGGTGAATGGCCTCATCATTGATAATGACGCCATTGAAATCGAAAAGTACGGCTTTTAACATGAATCAGACATCAAGGCACCATGGTACTGGCAAGGCTGGTATCACGGTAATTCGACCGACGTCGGTTTGGCAATGTGGGGCAGGCCCCAACCCAGTTTTTCTCGCAAAATCCGAAAAAATTCCGGCGATTGTAGGCGAATGAATTTAGCGATAAAGGGGGATTTTTCGAGTTGAACCCGGTCTTCGGGCAGGACATAGCAACCGCCATTGCCGTCCACCACCATCACCATGCGATTAGGCGTTGCGGGAAATACCGTCACCGGCTCACTGTCAGAAAACACTAAGGCCCGGGAGGCCAGGGAATGAGGACAAATGGGGGCCAATTGCAAAACCGGGACATCCGGTGTCACCACCGGCCCTCCTGCGCTCAGGGAATAGGCCGTTGAGCCCGTGGGGGTTGAAATAATAATGCCATCGGCGGCAATATCAACAGGGGCGTGTAGACCAATTTGAATTTCAAAATGGCACATGCTGGTCAGGGGTTCGCGGTGAATCACCATCTCATTCAGGGAGAGGGCCTCCCAGAGGAGCGTCTCTTCCCGGAACAAACGCACGGCTAACATGGAGCGTTTTTCAATGCAGTACTGGCCACTAAGGAGTTGTTCCACTGCCTCGGCCAGTTGATTTAAGTAAATTTCCGTCAAAAAGCCCATGTGACCTGTGTTAATGGTCAACAGGGGTACCCCAATGGGGGCCAGTTGGCGAAAGGCCGATAGAACAGTACCATCTCCCCCCAGCACGACGGCAAAGGGCATATCGGCATCAAAGTCCGGTGGGGTCAAATGTTCAATGCGGGTATGACAAATAGGCCGCTCGGGTTGGGAATAGCCCAGTAGGCCGCCTCCCCCCGTTGCCATGACGACCTGATGGCCCGCTCGTTGAAACTGAGCCTGGAGGTCTTGGGCAACTTTGCAGGCAATGGGCTTGTCGTCGTTGAAGATAATGCCGACTTTTGGCACTGGCGCTAGATCCTACAAAATACACAGTATGGACGGTAAGGATGCTGGCTTTAGAAAAAGAAGCCCTTTTTCTTTTTATTCGTTCCCTGACTCTTACTTTGCTCGAAGTCGAGTTCCTTGAGTTTTTTCAGGATCCGTCCGAAATATTCTTGTAAGTAGGATTCTAAGGTGGTTGTTTCCTTTGGATCAAGGCCAAAACACTCATAGGTCTCAGCCATGGGAGCCGTCAGGGCCTTGCCACTGGCGAGGACTTCTGCAAAGGCCAAACGGTCGGAAATATTATAAGTCCACTGAAAAAAGCGGGTGAACTGGCGCATAAAGCGCAGGGCCCCCAGGGGAATTTTAGCGATGCGAGCCGTCCGCCCTGATAACCGTTCACACAATTGAATAATTTCTTCTCCTGTCCAGGCCTGATTGCCGACGAGGGCAAAGGTGCGTTTTTCCGTAGCGGGCACAGCTAAGGCTTGAACGGCAAATTTAGCAATGTCTTGGGTGTCCATGTAGGCTGTGGGAGTGGTTTCCCCGGTCATCCAGACGGATTGGTTATCCAGGATTGGAATGGCGTACTGGCTAATTAGGCCCTGCATAAAGCCGCAGAGTTGCAAAATGGTATAGTTGAGGCCTGATTCCATTAAAAATTGTTCCGTACAGGCCTTGATGTCCATCAGGGGAACGGTGGGATAGTTGGCGGCTCCCAGAATGGAAAAGAAAATATAGCGGTCAATGCCGGCGTTTTTCACCGCCCGAATCAGATTCACTTTGCCGTCCCAATCCACTTTTCGCACAGATAGGGAATCGGTGGCTCGGGCCGTAGCGGCGTCGATCACCGCTTCAATGCCCACCAGGGCCGGGGGAAGGCTGTCAGGTTTACAAAGGTCTCCGGTGACAAGCTCTGCCCCCCACTCCTTCAGAAACGCCGCTCGCCTTGGACTCCTGACTAAACAACGTACTGCATGCCCCTGGTCTAGAGCACGCCGAACCACCTGCCGTCCCAGGGTACCGGTCCCACCAACCACCAATAGTTGCATTTAAGTTTCGTAACGTTTTTTAAAGTTTCTCTAAGATATTATCAGAATCTGTTCCGTTAGGATTTGCAGGGCCGACAGATTTTCCCTAGTCGTCTTCGAGGAGGCCATTGGGCCCCGCCGCTTGGCAATGGGCTAAAAACTGCTCAAAGGCTGGGCGATTCGCCACGTCAATAATTCTGCCGCCAATTTCATCAAAGGTAGTGTTGCGGGGTTTGCGCCAGATGGGGGCCAGGGTAATTTCGACCTCCGGCAGTTGGGGTTGATCGGCTCGTTTAAGCATGACGGAAAAAGAAACCTCCGCCGGCCAGGTATTGGGGAGACTCAGACAGATCCCCGTTGAAGTCAAATCGAAGGAAACGCCGATAAAATTATGTTCCGGGTCAAGTACTTGACAAAAAGCCAACAGTCGCTGCTCGGAACGGCGTTCCTGCATCCGTTTTTCAAACTCGGCCTCAGAATACTCGCCGGGGGCCGGGGTGGGCTGGTCTATCATAAAGTCTCCTTGCTAAAAACGGTGAGTGAATTGGCTCTCCAGTATTTTAGACAAAAGGCTCCTAGAGTTCACCCCCAAAGTGTTCTTGGCAAGGCCCTGAATTCCCATCTGTTCCCAGACATCAGGAAAGGCTTAGGAGATAGGAGCGGAAGCCAGTGATGTCGAGGGTGATTCGAGGGACGTTGGCGCTTTTGTTACCCTACTCACCAAGGAACGATGAATGCGGATAGTTTCTAATTTTGGCCCGCTAGCGGTCACGACAGTAAAGGTCAACGGCCCGTACTCTAAACTCTCACCCGGGTTGGGAATCCGCTGCCATGTGTAGAGTAGGAATCCACCTAGGGTTTGATATTCATCGGTGAGGGGCAATTGCAGGCCGAGAATTTTGTTCGCTTCTGCTACGGTAATCCGTGCTTCCACCAGCAACGTCTGGGCATCTAAGCGTTGTAAGAGCAAGGGATTGTCGCCCTCCTCTGCTGATTCATCCCCTACAATCTCTGTCATCAGGTCTTCGAGGGTTACCAGGCCAGCGGTTCCTCCAAATTCATCGACAATGATCACCGCCTTGAGTTGGGTTTGTTGCATGGTCACCAGAAGTTCCGTCAGGGGCGTCGTCTCCGGGAAAAAACGCACGGGCTTGACCCAGGCACGGAGGGGAGAGGTCGGACTCAGTTGGCCCTGGTGTAGGGGCTTGGCCAAGTCGTGGAAATCGATTACTCCCTGAATGTCATCCAGGGATTCCCCCTTCACAGGAAAACAAGCATGGCCCGTCTGAGTAATGGCGGCTAATAAGTCCTGTAGAGTAGCGGTTTCCGGTAAAACCACCAATTGGGAACGGGGCACCATGATCGACTGGGCTAGGCTATTGCCGAGGCTGAACAGATTTTTCAAGAGGGTACGTTCGTGGCTATTTAGGCCGCTGGATTCCCCTTCGGTGCTGATGATTAGTTGTAATTCCTCCGGGGTGAGCCGTTGGGCCCAACGATGATGACTAATTTCCGCCCCCCCTAACCGTAGTAACACCTGGGTGGAGTAATTTAAGATTCCGAGGAAAGGAGAGATAACGCGGGCGATTCCTTGGATCAGCGGCGCTAAGGCCCGAGACAATTGCTCGGCGTAGAGGAGGGCCCAGGATTTAGGACACAATTCCCCTAGAACAATTTGTAAATAAGCGATCGCCACAAAGGTAATGGGAATGGCTAGCCCATGGGTGAGGACGGTCAAACCAGGGGCAAGACTCCCCGGCCCTGAAAAGAATTTTTGGAAGATGAGGGCCAGGGTATTTTCTCCTAGCCAGCCGAGGGTTAAGCTCGCCAGGGTAATTCCCAATTGGGTGGTGGACAGTAGTCGGTCTAGGCGACGCTGTAAAAATTGCACCGAGCGGGCAGGGCGGTCTCCGGCCTCCACGAGTTGATTGATGCGGGAACGACGAACCGCAATGATCGAAAATTCGGCAGTGACAAAAAAGGCATTAATCCCGATTAACAATAGGATTAAAAATAATCGACTGACAATCTCATCCATGGATATATCAAAATACTAAACTTCCCCAACAGGGCCAGGTAACAGGCAGGCGAGGCTGGCCTGTCTACGTCTCCGGCAAATCGATGCTCTACAATTGCAGACGCAGAAGCATAAGGAACCACGGCCGAGCGCTGGGCCAAGGAGAACGGAGACACCTCTGGGGGATAGTAGTCATAGGGCGGGAAAGGGATTGCCCACAACAAGACCGTCATTGTATCGAAATCGAGTCGGTCAAAACGTTGCCAGTGAGCCATTAATGGCCGATGACAAAGGTGGACAGCCTTCCCCTCAACTCCACGGGGATAAAGGAAAAATCACAATAATGTCCTATGATACCGCTTCCTCAAAATTTCGTCCTAGCTTAGCCGTGAGCTGGACGGGGGACGGGATTTTGCGATCTGGACACTCAGGAGAATAACGGGCAACAGGCCCACGACAATGATCGCTAGGGCCGGCGCGGCGGCCTCCGTCAAGCGTTCATCGGAGGCGTATTGATACACTCGAATCGCCAGGGTATCGAAATTGAAGGGACGAATCACCAGGGTTGCGGGTAATTCCTTCATCACGTCCACAAAAACTAGCATGACGGCCGTTAAAATTCCCCCACTCATCAGGGGCAGATGGACATTGAGCAGAACCTGCAGGGGCGATTTGCCCAGACTACGGGCCGCATCATCTAAACTGGGCTTGATCTTCGTCAGACTACTCTCCAAGGCCCCAAACCCCACCGCTAAAAATCGGACGAGGTAGGCATAGACGAGAATGACCAAGGTGCCACTCAATAGAAGCCCTGTGGAAAGGCCAAACGTGGCCCGCATCCAGGCATCCAGCCGATTATCAAAATAGCCTGCCGGAATCAGCACGCCTACGGCAATCACAGAGCCCGGAATCGCGTAGCCCAGGGCGGCAATGCGGACAGCGATCCGGAGTAACAGGCCCTGTTCTAAGCGTTGGCCATAGGCCAAAACCAAACCGAGAACAACGGCCAGCACCGCCGTCATACTGGAAACGAGTAGGCTGTGGCTAGCCAATTGAAAAAAGTTATTTTCTCCAACCTCTTGGGCATAGGCCCAGCAGAGATAGGCTAGGTAGGTTGCGGGGGCAACAAAGCCCAGTAGGAGGGGCAATCCCGTCAGGATCAAGGCTGCTAAACAACGCCATCCCTTTAAAGCGTAACGAGGGAGGGGATGGTGGGCACTGCTAGTTTGGTAATATTTGGCCCGTTGGCGAGACCAAGCTTCCAGTAGGAGTAGGGCCAGAATAAATAGCATCAATAGCACCGCCAACTGGGCCGCCCCGTTGCGTTCTCCCTGGCCAAACCAAGTATTGTAAATGCCGGTGGTAAAGGTATTAACCCCAAAATACTGCACCGTTCCAAAATCATTGAGGGTTTCCATCAGGGCCAGGGCCACCCCCGAGACAATGGCTGGCCGAGCCAGGGGCAGAGCCACTCGCCAAAAACTTTGCCAAGGGCCACAACCGAGGGAACGACTGGCTTCCAGACAAGCCAGGCCCTGTTCCAGGAAAGCCACCCTAGCCAAGAGATAGACGTAGGGATAAAGCACCAACACAAACAGGGCCATGGCCCCCCAGAGGGAGCGGATACTCGGAAACCAGTAATCCGTAGCGGACTGCCAGCCCAACAGGTCGCGAAGCCAACTCTGCACAGGGCCGTAGTAGTCCAATAGATTGGTGTAGGTGTAGGCCAACAGGTAGGCCGGGGCAGAAAGGGGCAACAGTAGCCCCCATTCCAGATAGCGACTGCCAGGAAATTGGCAGAGGGTGACCAGCCAAGCCGTACTCACCCCCAGAACTAACACCCCTAAGCCCACCCCCAGCATCAAAATCAGGGAATTGAGGATGTATTCCCCCAGCACAGTTTCCGCCAGTTGTTGCCAGAGGGCCCAGTTAATGGAAAACAGGCTACTGACAACCGCAAAAACGGGAATGGCAATTAACCCGGCAATCACCAGGGCCAGGAACAGCCAAATAGGGTGCCTTCCGGGTAAGGACAGTCGTTTCACAAAAAAGGGGGCATCAATCATAGATAGCGGTACAGAGGTTCTTTACTCGTTTGACCGCCATGGGAGCTTGCCTTAGTAGAAATTAGGCTTGTGGCGAATCAAGTTGAGAAACTCTTCGCGGGTTTTTTGGTCTTCCTGAAAACTGCCCAACATGGCACTGGTTACTGTCCAAGAACCGGGCTTCTGCACGCCTCGCATCACCATACACATGTGAGTGGCCTCCATCACGACGGCGACCCCCTGGGGTTCTAAAATTTCCTGGATAGCCTCGGCAATCTGGCGGGTTAGCCGTTCTTGCACCTGTAAACGACGGGAATACATTTCGACGATGCGGGCTAACTTACTGAGACCCACCACCTTTTGATTGGGGATATAGGCCACGTGGGCATTGCCCATAAAAGGGAGCATGTGATGTTCACACATACTAAAGAAAGTGATGTCCCGCACCAGCACCATCTCGTTGTGCCCTTCATCAAAGATGGCCCCGTTCACCAAGGTTTCTAGGGATTGGGTATAGCCCTGGGTCAGGAATTGCATGGCTTCAGCCACCCGTTTGGGGGTCTTGAGCAGGCCCTCGCGTTCTGGGTCTTCTCCCACCGCCGCCAGCATGGTGCGAACGGCATCCATCATTTTTTCCTTACTGGCTTCAGCTTCCTCCACGTGAATTTGCGCCTGTTGACCATTGTGGGTGTTCCGGTCAGGGAGGGTAGACAGTCGCTTACCAAGGGGGGACGTATCGCGGAGTTCGTTGCCGTTGATCATGCCGTTACGGTTACTGGAAAGGTCGGAGGAAGGAGCAGTGGTCATAAATAAAAAGTAGAAGGCTAGGTAGGGAAATTAAAAGGTTCCTGCGCTGGGCATTAGGGTCAGGGACTCAATGACGGCGGACGAGGGCAAAAGCGCCGTCTGGAGAATGGCCTGGGCTACAATCTCCGGCGTTAACATTTGAGTCCGGTCGAAATCGGCTTGAACCGTGGCCGTGTCCCAGATGGGGGTATTGGTTGACCCTGGAAAAATGGTTGTTACCCGAATTCCATGGTGCCTTTCCTCTAGGGCTAATACCTGGGAGAACATGGCCAAGGCGGATTTACTAATGCAGTAGGCCCCCCATCCTGCAAAGGCATGGTGGGCCGCAATGGAACCTACATTGATGACGATGCCATGCTTCTGGGGCCGCATGGTTGCCAGGACAGCCATGGTGACCTGGAAAATACTGGTTAGGTTAAGGTCTAGAACCATCCTCCAGTCGGCCAGAGAGGTTTGTTGCAGAGAGTTGGTATAGCCCATCCCCGCATTATTCACTAAAATATCCACCGGGCCGAAGTCCTCTGCAATCGCTGTCATCTGGGATGCAATAGAATCAAGCTGACTCAGATCCAGACAGTAGGCCTGGGCTTCACCACCAGCTTGACGAATTTGCTCCACAACGCCCTGCAACTTATCTGCCGAACGTCCCAGCAAGGCAACGCGACAGCCAGCTTGGGCAAAGGCAAGGGCAGTGGCTTGACCAATGCCGCTACTGGCACCGGTAATAATGGCTCGCTGATGGTGTAAGGAAGAATTCATAGACAAGGAGAGGTTCTGCGGTGGGCTCGGTTCCAGGGCCAGAGCAAAGAAACTTAAGGGATGGTTAAGAATTGTAAACTTTCGCCTCGGCTATTATATCATCGCTGTTCCTTGGGATTATGCAAGCTCCGGGGATGGATTAACTTTCCAAGAACTGGCCCATGGCCCGGAATTTTTGGTAGCGTAGTTGCCGACGTTGCTGGGGGGTCAGATGGGATAAATTTTCCAGATTCGTCAACAGGGCCTGCTTAAGTTGCTGAGCCGTAGCTAAAGGATTGGTATGGGCCGCCCCAGAGGGTTCAGGCACAATTTCATCTATGATTTGTAGTTCCTTAAGATCCTTCGAGGTGATTTTTAAGGCCACAGCGGCCTGGGGCGATTTCTTGGCATCCTTCCAGAGGATCGCGGCACAGGCTTCAGGGGTTGCCACGGTATAGACGGCATGCTCTAGCATTAAAACGCGGTCGCCTACGCCAATGCCCAGGGCCCCTCCAGAGCCGCCTTCACCAATGACCGTACAGAGGATGGGCACATTAAAACTAAACATTTGTCGCAGATTATAGGCAATGGCTTCCCCTTGGCCGAGTTTTTCCGCCTCGACCCCAGCCCAGGCCCCAGGGGTATCAATGAAGGTAATAATGGGCATCCCAAATTGCTCGGCGTGCTCCATCAGGCGCAGGGCCTTGCGGTAGCCGTTGGGGGCTGGCATGCCAAAGTTCCGCACCACATTATCCTTGGTATCGCGCCCCTTCTGATGCCCCAGAATGACCACGGGCCGGCCCTCTAACCGGGCTACGCCCCCCACTAGGGCCGGGTCATCGTAGCCGCCCCGGTCACCGTGCATCTCAAACCAATCATCCGTAATCGCTTGGATGTAGTCGAGGGTGCTAGGCCGCCGGGGATGACGGGCTAATTGCAACCGTTGGGACGGATTCAGATTGCCAAAAATTTCTTGACGGAGTTGATCGGCTCGGCTTTCTAGTTGGGCAATTTGGTCAGAAACATCCACATTCTCTTCCTTGGCCAGTTCGCGGATTTGGTGAATTTTTTCCTCTAGCTCGTGGAGAGGCTTTTCAAAATCCAATAAAAAAACGCGACGCTCGCTCTTGTTCATTGTGGGTGAATTAACCAAAAAAATTGCTAAAGCCAGTTCAATGCCCCCATTTTACCCGAGAGTGTCGGCCAGGAATCGGCCCTTTGATTACCCCAGCTTAAGCAAGTGTCCTTAGCATGGAAGACAGCCTGTCTCTAAAATAACCATGAAAATCTTGGTTCTCAATGCCGGCTCCAGTAGCCAAAAGAGTTGTCTCTACGACCTCAATGGCCCTGTTTTGCCGCCCCATCCCCCGGAACCCCTCTGGGAAGCCTTCATTGATTGGACAGGGCCAAGGGGCCAGGGCCAGTTAACCCTCAAGGCTCGGGGCCAAAAACAAACCCTACCGCTAGCCAGCAGTGATCGTCGCCAGGGCATTGCGCAAATGCTCCAAACGTTGACAACAGGAGAAAAGTCTGTGCTGGCCAACTTAGCCGAAATTGACTGTGTAGGCCATCGGGTCGTTCACGGCGGTCTCGATTACGCGGAGGCTACTCCTATTACCCCAGCTGTCAAGGCCACCATTGCGGCCCTGATTCCTCTGGCCCCGGCCCATAATCCGGCCCACCTGGAAGGAATTGAGGCCATCGAAGCCATCCTCGGTGATGTTGTGCAAATTGCCGTGTTTGATACGGCCTTCCACCGCACCCTTCCGGCCGCCGCCGCCCTGTACCCCATTCCCCAGGCCTGGACGGATCTCGGCATTCGTCGCTATGGTTTTCATGGGACGAGCCATCGCTACTGTGCCCACCAGGCCGCCCAACTCTTGGCCCAGCCCCTTGACAGCCTCAAAATGATTACCTGCCACATTGGTAATGGGGCCTCCCTAGCGGCCATTCAAAATGGCCAAAGCATTGATACCACCATGGGTTTTACGCCTCTAGAGGGCCTGATGATGGGGGCCCGTAGTGGCTCCATTGACCCGGCCATTTTGCTCTATCTGTTACGAGAACAGAGTTATCAACCGGAACAACTCAACGAAATTTTAAATAAACAATCCGGTCTCAAGGGGGTTTCTGGCCTATCGGCGGATCTGAGAACCATTCTCCAGGCGCAGGCAGAGGGAAATCCTCAAGCCGAACTAGCCTTTGCCATGTATATTCATCGTTTTCGGGCCTGCCTCGGCCAGATGCTAGCTTCCTTGGGAGGCCTAGACGTACTCGTGTTTACGGCTGGGGTGGGAGAAAATTCGGCCCTGGTGCGGGAACAGGTTTGTCAAGGCTTTGAATTTCTGGGTCTCCAGTTAGACCCGATTAAAAATGCTCAATCCGTTGCCAATACAATCATTTCTCAGCCGGAGTCCACGGTACAGGTCTTAATTATTCGCACCGAAGAAGACTGGGCCATTGCCACGGAATGCTGGCAGATTTGCTCCCCAAAAGACCCGCAATAATCAACCCTTGTCTCTAAACGAAAGGACAACCGGCCCAGCAGGATTAGAGTAACACCAGGTTGAGTTGGGGCATCAAGCGCTGTAGGTTACGGAGAGACTTGGTTTGCCAAAGAATATTTTTAGAGCCCTGTAGCGTGAGCTGAATGTTCCCTTTTTCACGAATTTTGACGACCAACATCGACAGCATACTAATGCCTGAACTGTTGAGAAACTCTAGGGATTCTAAATTCAGGGTCAGACTGGGTGACGTTTCCACGGCCTGTAACATCATCTCCATCAGGGGTTTATATTCGGCCATACCTTCAAGACGGAGAAAACCCTGGCAAAAAATCGTTGCTGTCTCGGGCTCGTAGCGAACACAGTAGTCGGGGGTACTAATTTCGGTGATATGTTCCACGCCTATCTCCTTATTGTGTAGTGCATTCAGCTTGGTCAAAAGCAAGGCCCATGGGACTGGGGGGCATTTTCCTAAGTTGTGGTCAAAATTGAGGGCATCAGATGGCTAGATGCACCATAACTGAGACCCATAGACGATTCGGTTGGTCTACCACTGGAGTAAATCGCCAGCCAAAGCGGGCTTCATAGTCGTAGATCATGGTTAACAGGCCAATGTGGGATTCCCCCGCCCCCATGGCGGTTTTTTCTAATTGCTCGAAGTAGAGTTGGGCCGGGTCACTCTCGATTAATTGACGGATAAAGGCCTGATATTTTTGGGCGGCCCCTTCATCAATCGGATTACTGGCCTCAAAAATAATCGCCTCTTCGTAAAGTCGTAGGGTGATGCTAATGGGCAAGGTTACAGATTGATCTCCGTATTTAACGGCATTCTCCAGGAGCTCATTGGCAATAAAACTGACCGAGGCCTTGACGGTGGCTTGCTCGCTTAATTCCTGACTATCCACACTTTTGCCCGGAAAAAACGACGAAAAATAATCCCCGAGAAAGTCGGCCGACAGCCCATAATTACGCCAACGTTGCATGCGAGATTGGTCGCTGAGGGTGAAATTAAGGGTTAAAAAGTCATGGCAAAGAGGGACGGGATCGAGAAACTCTCCAAAGATTTCCGCCGAGGCCGGAGCAGGGGAAGGGGACGCAGACATAGGTTTTTTAGACAGAACTTAATAAGGAGTAGGGGACTGAGTGCAGACAATGCAGTTTTTGCCTTGTTGCTTGGCTTGGTAGAGACAGTGATCCGCCATTGCCACTAAGCTTAGAGGGTCAACCGTTGCCTGGGGGACGGTAATCGCAATGCCAAAGCTCATTGTGACATGGCCTGCAATGGGTGAGGGATGGTGGGGAATCTCTAGTAGGTTCAGGGTCGCCTGCATTCGTTTGGCCGTGTGGCCAGCCCCAGCTTTATCGGTGTAGGGCAGGAGGGCCGCAAACTCCTCTCCCCCGTAACGAGCAAAGAGATCGTAGGGATTGCGGAGACTGGCACTTAATGCCTGGGCCACCCGTCGTAAACAGTCGTCCCCACTGAGGTGACCATAGAAGTCGTTGAATTGTTTGAAATGGTCAATATCACACAGGATTAAGGCCAGAGGCTGTTGCTCTGCGCCAAGGGTTTGCCACTGCTCGTGGAGATGGTCATCAAAGCGACGCCGGTTGGCAATTTGGGTGAGGGCATCCAAGTTGGCTAGTTCCACGGTCTCGCACAGTTTCTCTCGCCATTGAGCATCCACCACATCCCCATGTTGCATGATGGTCTCCACCATAATTTCTAGGTCTTCTTTTTGGCGAGAAATTAAGGATAACAAGCTTTGAAGCTTCGCTTCTGCCCGCTGTTTTTCTGCAATTTCGGCCTTGAGCTTGACATTGGTATCGTTAAGTAATGCTTCAATCATGTCCCCGTGCTCGGCAATAGTACTTAAAGCAATATGCAGATCTTGGTTTTCTTGTAGAAGGGCTCGGTTTTCCTGCTCTAGTTTTTCGATGTGGTCAAGGGCAGTCGACAAGTCTATATCAGTGTCGGGAGTCAAGAAGGTCATGGCCATAGGCAGAGATGCAGAAGCACGATAATCGTTCGTTGTCAGTGTAGACGCGGTTACTTTCTAGTCTTTCCCTCGGGAGCCGCACTCTGGCCAGAGATGCCAGGGGATCAAGGTCGTCTGTTCTTAAAGCATAGGACAGACAAAAGGAACTGACTCTTAAGATAGAACACAATCGTTAAAATGCTAATTTTTTCAGAAAAAAAGGCATGGACTTGGAACTTTTTCGGGACTAGGCTCTTCCTAACGTAAGGATTAGAAAATCCGAGAAAAAAGCGCTATGGCGTGGCCTTATGACTATATTTTGGCCATTCTGACGTCTGATTTTACAAAATCTTAAGATTTGGACAGTTGAACAATGAAAAAATACGTTGCAGAATTAATCGGCACCTTCTGGCTTGTCCTGGGAGGCTGTGGTAGTGCAGTTTTTGCCGCCTTTGTTTCAGTCCCTGGAGGAACCAATACCAATGAATTGGGCCTTGGCTTCTTGGGAGTTTCCCTGGCTTTTGGTTTAACAGTATTAACAGGAGCTTATGCTTTTGGTCATATCTCGGGGGGACATTTTAATCCCGCCGTTTCCTTCGGCCTGTGGATGGGGAAACGCTTCTCTAGTGCAGACCTATTGCCCTACATCATCGCCCAAGTCCTCGGCGCAACAATCGCTGGGTTGCTGATTTATATCATTCTTCAAGGCTCCCCCGCTGCGATTTTCGAAGCTGTTTTTAAGGGAGGCAATCCTTTAGCGACGAATGGTTTTGGGGCTCATTCTCCCCAGGGTTTTGGCTTGGTCTCAGCGGCCATTACGGAACTCGTCCTGACTTTTATGTTCCTGTTAGTTATTCTCGGGGCCACTGACCGGAGAGCCCCCCAAGGTTTTGCCCCGGTTCCCATTGGCCTGGCTTTAACCCTGATTCACCTCATCAGCATTCCTATCACTAACACATCGGTTAATCCAGCTCGTAGTACTGGTGTTGCGCTATTTTGCGGCAACGTAGAACTGATTGGCCAACTGTGGCTCTTCTGGATTGCACCTATCGCGGGCGCTATCGCCGCCGGTTATGTCTATAGCAATTTCTTTGAAGAATCGGCCCGTAACGCTCCTACACCAGAGGCCGAATAGTTAACTGACCCCACTGTCCCCTTGTCAAGGGAGGTTCCGTAGGCAGAGGGGGAAAAAATCTGTAGCCTTAACTTGAAGTGTTGGTATAAACCGGCCGGAAATCTCCTCCAGCCCAGACGGCGGGGGGATTTTTTTGTCCATTGAGTCGCTATACCCGCAAGGTTTAGAATAAAAGACTTGTCAGCACAGCACACAGAACTATGGGCAATACCTTTGGACATTTATTTCGAGTCACGACCTTTGGCGAATCCCACGGGGGAGGCGTTGGGGTGATTATCGATGGTTGTCCGCCCCGTTTGCCCCTCTGTGAAGCTGACATTCAAGGAGACCTCGACCGCCGTCGTCCTGGCCAGAGCAAAATCACGACCCCTCGTCAAGAAAGTGATATTTGCGAGATTTTGTCGGGGGTTTTCCAAGGCCAGACCCTGGGTACGCCCATTGCCATCCTGGTAAGAAATAAGGATGCCCGTTCCCAGGACTACGACGAAATGGCCCAGAAATACCGGCCCTCCCATGCCGATGCCACCTACGATGCCAAGTACGGTATTCGTAACTGGCAAGGCGGGGGCCGTTCCTCCGCCAGAGAAACCATTGGCCGGGTAGCCGCTGGGGCTATTGCCAAGAAAATTTTGGCCCAATTTAGTGGGGTTGAAATTATTGCCTACGTGCAACGTATCCAGGACATTGAGGCCAATATTGATCCCAGTACCGTCCGCCCAGAGCAGGTTGAGAGTAATATTGTTCGTTGTCCCGATGGCCCGACGGCGGAAAAAATGATTGAGCGGATTGACCAAATTCGTCGGGAGAAAGATTCTCTTGGGGGCGTGGTAGAGTGCGTCGTTCGCAATGTTCCTAAGGGTCTGGGGGAGCCAGTTTTTGACAAACTGGAAGCGGATCTAGCCAAGGCAGTCATGTCTTTACCCGCCACCAAGGGCTTTGAAATCGGCTCAGGTTTTGCCGGAACCCTCTTGACAGGTAGTGAACACAACGATGAATTTTATCAAGATGAGACTGGCGACTGGCGTACCCGTACTAACCGTTCGGGAGGGGTACAAGGGGGCATTAGCAACGGTGAAATGATTACTCTCCGAGTGGCCTTTAAGCCCACCGCTACCATTGGTAAAGAACAAAACACCGTCACCCAAACAGGGGAGGAAACCACCCTTGCCGCCAGAGGCCGTCACGATCCCTGTGTTTTACCCCGCGCTGTCCCGATGGTCGAAGCCATGGTGGCCCTGGTATTGTGCGACCACCTACTCCGCTTCCAAGGCCAATGTCGAACCCTGCCAAAATAAAAATGGGTAAAACTGTTTACACCGAAACCAGTATCTTAGGTTATCTCACAGCCCGATCAACCCAAAACCGCCTCCTTGCCGCAAATAGGGAAAATTAACAAAGATTAGTCTTGATCTTGACTATGGGTTGCCTATTCTCTGCACCCCCCAAAAACATTTCCCCCAGCACCAGGGCCAGGGGAAAAGCACAGCAACACCGCTCATCCGCTGAGTGATCGCGGGGAGTCAGCGGATTTATTCTTCACTGCCTTGTAATTTGATAATTACAAAGCCCCAGGCCAGGCCGGCTAAGGTCAAGCCAATGAGCAAAAAAGCACCATTGGTTAACATGCTCTCTGCGGTCATAGTGTCTCCTCGATAGTTTTGAAAAAAAATTACAAAAAAATGAATGTCGTCCTGCTCCAGGCGAATCGGCCTAGTACCAGGGTTCAAAATCATTGATAGTGGTATTATCCCACAGGACTCCGCCCCCATGCCCCTGCCCCAACTTGCCCTGACCCTTGGTGATCCCGCTGGCATCGGCCCTGAGGTGGCCCTTAAGGCCTTGGCCAATCCGACCCTAAGCCAACGGGCTGAGATTACCCTCGTCGGTTGTCGTCGGTTATTGCTAGACACCTACAGCCAACTCCAATCCCAGGGCCTGACCCTGGCCCATCCCGACCAATTTGCCTGGTTGGACGTGGATTGTTCCGCAGAGCAAGGCACTCAAATTCAAATCGGTCAAGGAAACGCCGCCAGTGGACAAGTCAGTTTTCAAAGCCTAGACTGTGCGATTCAGGCCACCCTGGCGGGCCAGTTCCAGGGCATTGTCACGGCCCCCATTGCCAAAGTGGCCTGGAAATTAGCCGGCTATGATTTTCCGGGCCAAACCGAAGTGCTGGCCCAACGGGCCGGTGTTAAGCAGTTTGGGATGCTCTTCATTGGCCGTTCCCCCATGACGGGATGGACTCTGCGGACTTTGCTGGCTACTACCCATATTCCCCTGCACCAAGTTCCCCAGGCCCTAACACCGGCCCTGATGACCGATAAACTAGAACTTCTTTTACAGTGTTTACACCAGGATTTTGGCCTGATTCGGCCCTGTATTGCCATTGCCGGTCTGAATCCCCACAGCGGTGAACAGGGCCAACTGGGAACCGAGGAACAGGCCTGGCTCATGCCTTGGCTAGACACCATGCGGGTGCGTTATCCCCAGGCCCGATTACTGGGCCCTGTGCCACCGGATACCCTCTGGGTGACAGCGGGCCAGGCTTGGTTCAAGCAGGCCCAAGCGTCAGAAATTGATGCTTATCTGGCCCTGTACCATGACCAGGGTCTGATTCCGGTAAAACTTCTGGCCTTTGACCAGGCCATTAATACAACTATCGGCCTGCCCTTTGTGCGCACCTCTCCCGACCACGGCACCGCCTTTGATATTGCGGGCAAGGGCATGGCGCGGCCCGATAGCCTCCAGGCCGCCATCCAATTAGCCATTGAGCTGGTTCAACAACGTGGAGAAGAATCCCCAGTATAGAATTGAACTATTGCAACTCAATTTGTACTGATGACCCTTCCCTCTCTCCTGACCTCGACTGCTCCCCTCGACTCTCTTCAACAAGGGCACTGGGTTAAGTTAATCTGCGGGGCCAGTTACCAAGATTTGCCGGCCCTCCGTAATTTGGCCCTGGTATACAGCTTGGCCGGAGTGGATTGTATTGATTGCGCCGCTGATCTCGCAGTGATTTCAGCGGTGCGGGAAGGCATGACCGTGGCCCAACACCTTTCTGCTCGTCGGGAGTTACCCTGGTTAATGGTCAGTCTGAATGATGGAGAAGACCCTCATTTCCGTAAGGCTTTCTTTTCAGCCAATCTTTGTCCCGCTGATTGTTCCCGGCCCTGTGAGGGCATCTGTCCGGCCCAGGCTATTGATCAAACCGGTGTGTTAGCAGAAAAATGCTACGGCTGTGGTCGTTGTTTGCCCCTCTGTCCTCTGGGACTGATTAATACACAATCCCACCGAGTTCAGCCGGGCCAGATCCAACCCTGGCTAGCGGAGGGCCTAATTGATGCCATTGAACTCCATACCCAAGTCGGCCACGACACCGAATTTAGCCAATTGTGGCAAGCCATTGCCCCCTGGTCGCACCAACTCAGGCTCTTAGCTATTAGTTGTCCGGCCCATCCCCAGGCCTTAGATTATCTGCAAACACTCTACGGCCATCTAAAGTCTTTGACCATTCCTCTGCTCTGGCAAACCGATGGCCGTCCCATGAGTGGGGATATTGGCCGAGGAACGACCCATGCCACGATTCGCTTTGCCCAACAGGTCTTGGCTTCGGGCCTGCCGGGCTTTGTGCAATTAGCCGGTGGTACCAACGCCCACACGGTCACGAAATTAGACACCTTAAAGCTCCTAGCTCCCCAGCGGCCCCATATCCATGGCGTGGCCTACGGTAGTTTTGCCCGCACTCTACTGGTTTCTCACCTCGAACATCAGGTTTCTCCCCAGCAGTTCCCATTGTTGAAGCTAGAACAGTACCCAGACCTTCTGCAATCGGCCCTGGCCTGCGTCCAACCCTTGATAACCACCTTGAAAGCAAAGGTCGGAAAAAGTCTGGCTAAAACATAGGGTTTTGCCCATCTTCCCCCAAATTTTGTTATCTTCAAACTTACAACGCGCCGCTTCCATCCGTAATGCCAGAATCAGTCTTAAGCCCACGGACTCAGACCACCGACGATCTTTTTCAATTACTGGATATTCTTCCCCTACCCATTCGTTCCATCCTGGTTGAGCATCCCCAACGGGATAATTTAATCGAAGTGGTCATGGATCTCGGCCGTTTTCCAGAGGCCCGCTTTCCCCAGGGAGCCATTTATTTGAGCGAAACTCCGATCACCAAGGCCGATTTGCAGTACTCCATCGCACGAGTGGGCCTCTTTAGCAGTGATAATCGGGCCGGCATTGAGAGAACCCTGCACCGTATCAGTGCCATTCGCAACCGCACCGATGAAATCATTGGCCTGACCTGTCGGGTGGGCAGGGCCATCTTTGGCACGATTACGATGATTCAAGACCTGGTGGAAACTGGGGAATCCCTTTTACTACTAGGTAGGCCAGGGGTAGGCAAAACAACGGCACTCCGGGAAATTGCGCGGGTTTTGGCCGATGATCTGAATAAACGGGTGGTGATTATTGATACCTCTAACGAAATTGCGGGTGATGGTGATATTCCCCATCCGGCCATTGGCCGGGCCCGACGGATGCAGGTGGCGCGACCGGAACTGCAACACCAGGTGATGATCGAAGCGGTGGAAAACCATATGCCGGAAGTGATCGTCATTGATGAAATTGGCACGGAACTCGAGGCCCTGGCCGCTCGCACGATTGCGGAACGCGGTGTACAACTGGTGGGAACGGCCCACGGTAATCGCTTGGAAAATCTGATCAAAAACCCCACCCTTTCTGACCTGATTGGCGGCATTCAGGCCGTAACCCTCGGGGATGAGGAGGCCCGCCGTCGGGGTTCCCAAAAAACCGTTTTGGAACGCAAGGCCCCGCCAACGTTCAGTATTGCTATCGAAATGCTAGAGCGGCAAAAATGGGTGATTCATCCCGATGTGGCCCAGACCATTGACACCCTTCTGCGGGGCAAGGAACCCGGCCAGCAGATCCGCACCGTGGATGAGCAGGGGGCTGTCCAGGTTATTCAAGAAGCGCCGCCGGCCCCCAGCCCCAGTTATTCCCGCTCTGTGCCATCTTTTATGCCGGAAACGCCCCGGCCAACAGGATGGCGGGCCTCGGGCCGCATGGCCCCCTTGAGTCCCTTGACCTCAACGGCCCCGAGCCATGATTTTGACCATCTCCTAGAGCAGTCCTGGCAACAACCCGAAAGTGAAGGCGACAAGGTACGCATTCCTGGCCCCAATGGGGAAGATTTGCCTATTTACGTCTACCCCTACGGCATCGGCCGGGCTCAACTGGATCAAGTGATTGATGTGCTCAATTTGCCAGTGGTGATCACCAAGGATATTCAGACAGCAGATGCGGTGGTGGCCCTGCGTTCCCACGTCAAAAACCATGCCAAACTCCGACAAATGGCCAAGGGCCGCCAAGTGCCTATCTACGGTGTGAAGTCCAACACCATTCCCCAAATTAGCCGTAGCTTAAAACGTCTGCTGGGCATGGATGACCCCCATACCCCAGAAGCCGCCGATCTGCGACTGTTTGCCCGTAGTGGCGACGATGATGAACTGGAGGCCCTGGAAGAGGCCCGGTTAGCGGTGGAGCAGATCGTTATTCCTACCGGGCAACCGGTGGAACTCCTGCCCCGTTCCCCCAAGGTGCGTAAAATGCAACACGAATTAGTGGAACATTACCGTCTCCAGTCCGATAGTTTTGGCGAAGAACCTAACCGTCGTCTCCGTATCTATCCAGCCTAAATTGGACAGTTAACCAGGGCCTTACTTTTGCATCTTCTCCAGGATGGCAACGGCAGAAGGCGATTGGCGGGTAAAGTAGTTAAAAATCAGCAACTTAAAAATGGAGTCCAGAATAACGGGTATCGTTGCAATAAAGAGAAAAATAAAGTTGCGATTTTCGGGAATACCTAAATGAGTCATTAATGTTCCTAAAATCACTTCCCAACCTTCTGCTGAGTGAAAGCCCACAAAGGTATCCGTTAGCAAGATGAAAATAAAGACCTTGGTGACATCACTGAGTCCTAAAAAGTAGCGACTAAGGAACTGGCGAGCAATGGTAAACTGCCGGCGAAAGACGATAACCAGCAAAACGAAAGCAGCCAAAGAAGTCAGATCCGCAAAAATATTTTTAACGCCCTCCTGACTGCGACGAGCGGCTTGGAGAATAATTTCCTGGGCCTTTTCCCGTAGTCGTTCCGTTTTATCTAGGTGACTGTCTTCTCCTTTGAGCAGTTCATAAATCTCCAGACCTTCTTTAAAGTGAACAAATTCCTCAATTGATTCCTGAATAATTTCCTGCTTAAACTCGATTTCTTCTAATTTGACAGATTGAATCCTCAGATGATTGAAAATCGGGCTAAAAATCAAGTTTTTAGACAAGGTCTGAACCAACACTGGCACAATCACCAAAACAATCAAAAAACGCAGGGCAATTTTCCGCTGTTGTCGGAGTTGACGAAATTGCTGGACAATTTCCTGCTCTGAATTGGGGTCAAAGGGCCGGCGGATTCCCCAGGTTTTCTGCCCCGTTTTTTCATCGGTCATGGGGGTGAGGAGCGAGCGATGTTCAGAATCTTCGGTCGTACTTGTCTGCGGGGCCATCGGAACCCCCTCTAGCCCTAGGTCTTCTTCCGTTGTTCGATACTTGCCCACAATGGCCTCAATAGTGCTGAGGCGTTGCAGAATCTCGTCTTCCGGGGTCGAGACTGTTGAGGAAGCACTGAGGTTAGCCAGCCAGGTCTTGCCCCCCTGAAATTGCAGAAGATTGAGACGGACGCGCCGTAATTCCCGGTCAAGGCTGATTTTGAAATATTGGTAGGTGCTTTGGCCAATCTCGGTTGTTGGGCTAATTTTGCCACCACCAAAATGCGCTAGCTCTAGGGCCTGGATAGCCAGGGCCGCTTGGTAGGCTCGTTCCAGGGCCTGTAGGGCCTGTTGACTTGTCCATTGATTTAGTTGTTGCCACCAGTTCACAAGGGCCATAGGCTGACGCGCAATACAGATTTCCCAAAATTCCGCCTTCATTGTACTGAAGTTAAGGCTTGCCACTCGGCCGTTTCGCCAAATATTACAAAAGGTAACGGGAAACCCTAGGCCCCTCTAGGATCGCCGTAGACTGATAACTTTAGTAAATTGACCGTTTAACATTACTCCTTAGCCTATGTTTCCTGTGACTCGTCCCCGCCGCCTCCGCCAAACTGCTCCCCTGCGCCGTATGGTGCGGGAAACGGTTTTAACGGCGAATGATTTAATTTATCCCCTCTTTGCTGTGCCGGGAACCAGTGTGGCCCAGGAAGTAAAATCGATGCCGGGGGTGTATCAACTTTCGGTGGATAAAATTGTCGAGGAAGCGAAGGAAGTTTATGACCTGGGGATTCCGGCGATCATTTTGTTTGGCATTCCCGAAGATAAAGATAATGATGCCACCGGAGCCTGGCATGATTGCGGCATTGTCCAAAAAGCGGCTACAGCCGTCAAGCAAGCGGTTCCCAACCTGGTGGTCATTGCCGATACCTGTCTGTGTGAATATACCAGCCATGGCCATTGTGGCTATCTCGAAACGGGGGATTTAACCGGCCGCGTCTTAAACGACCCCACCCTAGAACTACTGAAAAAAACGGCGGTTTCCCAGGCCCGGGCTGGGGCCGATATTATTGCGCCCTCCGGCATGATGGATGGCTTTGTCCAGGCTATTCGGGAGGGTTTGGATGAAGCGGGTTTCGGGGATACGCCCATTCTTTCCTACGCCGCCAAGTACGCTTCCGCCTACTATGGCCCCTTCCGCGATGCCGCCGAGTCTTCGCCCCAGTTTGGCGACCGCCGTACCTACCAGATGGACCCCGGCAATGGCCGGGAGGCCCTGAAGGAGGTGGAATTGGATATGCTGGAAGGGGCCGATATGCTGATGGTTAAACCGGCCCTGTCCTACATGGACATTATCTGGCGCGTCAAAGAAATCACCAATCTGCCCGTGGCCGCCTACAACGTTTCCGGGGAATATTCCATGGTCAAAGCGGCGGCCCTCAATGGCTGGATTGATGAGAAAAAAGTCACCCTGGAAACCCTGACCAGCTTTAAACGGGCCGGAGCCGATCTGATCCTGACTTACCACGCCAAGGATGCCGTGCGCTGGCTAGCCGAGCAGGACTAGGCCCATGGTGCCCACCCTCCGCTTTTATTTGTTGCTGGCCCTGGGGGGCCTCCTGGCCATGGGCTTAGCCCAGGGTTTTGGCCAAGGCATTGCCCTGGGAGGGTTGGGCCTCTACGATGTCGTCTTAATTACCTTCGGGCTAATCGATGCCCGCCAGGCCAGAAAACAACGGATACAGGTTCAGCGTTTGCCCTTTGGCCCCCTTTCCATTGGGCGGGATAATGTCATTCACCTTAGCTTGACCAGTCAAGGACAGGCTGCTCGGGTCTGGATTCGGGATGCCTACCCCAGTCAATTTATTGTTTCTCAGCATACCCTCCGCGCCGCTCTACAGCCGCGTTCTCAACAGATTCTCAGCTATAGCCTCCAGCCTAACCAACGGGGCCAGTACCCATGGGGGCAAATCCAGGTGCGCCAGTTGGGGCCCTGGGGCCTGAGTTGGCAAGACTGGCGGATTCCAGCGACGACCAGCGTGGCGGTTCATCCTGACCTCATGGCCTTGAAATCCCTCAGTATTCGCTTAACGTTGGAGAGTTCGGGTAACCTGCGCCAAGCGAGACGACTGGGCCTAGGCACAGAATTTACGGAATTGCGCGACTATCAACAGGGGGATGACCTCCGCTACGTCGATTGGAAAGCAACGGCCCGGCGGGCCCGGCCCCTCGTCCGTGTCCTGGAACCCGACCGAGAACAAACAGTGATGATCTTGCTCGACCGGGGCCGCTTAATGACGGCTCAAGTCGCTGGCCTGCAACGCTTTGATTGGGGCCTGAATACGGCCCTGGCCTTGGCCCTGGCGGCCCTGCATCGCGGCGACCGAGTCGGTTTAGGCGTATTTGATCAACAGATTGCCGCTTGGCTTCCACCGGAACGGGGCCTGGCCCGACTTTCCCTAATGCTAGACACCGTGAGCCCGCTCCAACCTGTCCTCCAGGAACCGGATTACGTCGGGGCCATCTCTCGTCTGGTAAGTCAACAAACCCGTCGGGCCCTGGTGGTAGTGATCACGGATCTAATTGATGAAACTGCCTCGGCGGAACTCTTGGCGGCCCTGGTGCGGCTCATGCCCCGCTATCTGCCCTTTTGCGTCACTCTGCGTGACCCCCAGGTAGACCAGTTGGCCGAAATGCCAATTCAGACCATTAGCCAGGCCTATCGTCAAGCCGTTGCTCGTCATTTGCTAGAGCAACGCCGGGTGGCCCTGGCGAAACTGAAGCAACGGGGCGGCCTGGTTCTGGATGCCCCCGCGTCCCAAGTCAGTCAACAATTGGTTGACCAGTATCTCCGTCTCAAGGCCAAAACCCTACTCTGAGCGTTCACCATGATGAATCCCCTTCCCCTACCGGCATTGCAAACCCTGATCGACCATTTGCAGCTGAGTCCCCATCCTGAAGGGGGTTATTTTCGCGAAACTTACCGGGCCCCGGAAAGTATTCCCCAGTCCGTTTTACCGCCCCGTTTTCAGGGAGAGCGTCAATTCTCAACGGCCATTTATTTTTTGTTGCCGGAAGGCGGAATCTCTTGCCTCCATCGCATTGCCGCTGATGAAGTCTGGCATTTTTATTTAGGTGGCCCTTTAACCATCGTGCAGATGCATCCTGACCAAGGCTTAAAAACAACTCAACTTGGCCCGGATCTACTGGCTGGAGAAATACTCCAGTGGGTTGTCCCCGCCGGTTGGTGGTTTGGGGCCTATTGTCCCCTGGGTAGTGGCTACAGTCTGGTGGGGTGTACCGTAGCCCCCGGCTTTGACTTTGCCGATTTTGAAATGGCCGAGCGACAAGCTTTGCAAGCGGAGATGGGGCATCATCCCAGCGCCCAACCTTGGATCGAAAAGCTGACCCCTGACCTTCTCTAGCAAGACCCATGATGATAACGGCTCCCCAAGTTCTCTGCCTCGGTGAAATGTTGTACGACTGCCTCGCCGATCAAAGCGGCTTTGAATTTTCCCAAGTCCAGTCCTGGACTCGCTATCCAGGCGGCGCACCGGCTAACGTGGCCTGTGGTCTGGTGAAGTTGGGCATTCCTGCTGGCTTTATTGGTTGTGTGGGAGACGATGGCCTCGGTCAAGCACTGACGGCAGTCCTACAAGCCGTAGGAGTCGAGCTCGGCGGACTCCAGGTGGTGCCGGGCTGGCCAACTCGGCAAGTCTACGTTACCCGGACTCCAGAGGGTGAGCGTCAATTTGCGGGTTTTGGCGCCACTGCCACCACGGATTTTGCCGATACGCAACTCCGGGCCGACTTGTTTCCGGCTTTTCTATTTCAGTCAGCGCAGTACTTAGTCTTGGGAACCCTAGGCCTAGCGAGCCATCCCAGTGCTGAAGCCATCCGCCAGGCCCTGCAACAGGCCCGAGGACAACAGGTTCAAATATTCCTGGATATCAATTGGCGGCCGGTGTTTTGGCCTGAACCCAACCAGGCCCCTGACATCATTAAGGCCCTGCTGAAGGATGTCGATATTCTCAAATGTACTGACGAAGAGGCAGAATGGCTTTTTCACACCACTGACCCCCAGACTATTCAAAACCAGTATCCGAACCTGCGGGGCGTTCTGGTAACTGCGGGGGCCAAGGGCTGTTCCTATCACTTAGGAGCTTGGGGCGGCCATATCCCCGCCTTTGCGGTTGCTGTCCAGGATACAACGGGGGCCGGTGATGCTTTTGTTGCCGGATTCCTGGCCCAGGTCTGTACCCTTGGGGAACGCCTGTGGCAAGAGGCGTCCCTCGCCAGCCAGGCTATTCGCTATGCCAGTGCCGTGGGGGCCTTAACCACTCGACTGCCAGGAGCCATTGCGGCGCAACCGACGTTCGAACAGGTACAAACCTTTTTGGCCCAGGCCCCTAGAGTTTGCTGATGATGCGCTGAACAATTTCCACCCCTGTTACCGCTTGCCAGCCAAAGAGGCCGATCAGGGTGATGTTGAGGGTGATATGAGTGATCCGGGCCAGCTCATTACCCTTTTGCATCAGGGGAGACAGGGCCGCCGACACGGCAATCAGAGTAGTCATCCCTAGGCCAACGAGTAGATGGGGGCCGACAAAGAGTTTGCCATTATTCCAGTAGGTCACAGCCATGCCACCCACGGTTCCTAGCACCATCAGGGCCAGCAGAGCCGAGCCCACCAGATAATGCTTGGTCTTCACATCTTTCTTAATTAATTCCTTGCGAGTTTCGGCATCGGCGGAACGGATTTTACGGGACTGAAAACCCAACACCATGGCATAGATGGATAGCCCTAGCAGGGCCCACATCAACAGGGGATGACCAAATTGACTATAGATTTTAAGGGATTCTGGCATAATGAAACTCCAGGAAGGTTCTACTCTAAGGATGACGACTTCAGAAAAAGTAACATAGGTTTGTGGCCAACGGGGGCTAGGCTTCCGCCTGCTCTTGGCGTAGGTCAGCAATTAATTGCCCCAAGTGATCCCGACTGGCCTGGTAAACTTCGCCGCAAAACTCGCAGGTGGCCTCCGCGCCATTGTCCTTTTCGATCATGTCTAGCAGTTCGTCTTCCCCGAGCATCTTGAGGGCCCCCAGCACGCGATCAAAGGAACAGCGGCAATCAAAGCGGACGAGTTGGACATCCGGGAAAATGGTGAGGCCGAGATCCCCCAGCAATTCGTGCAAAATATCCGTCAGGGATTTACCGGCCTGGAGCAGAGGCGTAAAACCCTTGAGGGGGCCAATGCGGGACTCCAGCAGTTCAATTAAGGCTTCATCGCGAGCCGCCTTGGGCATGATTTGGATCAACAGACCCCCGGCCGCTGTCACCCCTTCCCCCCCGACGAACACCCCTAGCAGGAGGGCCGATGGGGTTTGTTCGGAGCTAACCAGGTAATGGGTAATGTCATCGCCAATTTCCCCCGAGACCAGTTCTACCGTGCTGGAGTAGGGATAACCGTAGCCCACATCACGGATCACGTAAACGTAGCCCTCGGAACCAATGGCCCCGCCCACATTCAGTTTACCTTGGGGGGTTGGCGGCAATTCCACCCGAGGATTCTGGACGTAGCCCCGCACGGTGCCATCCAGGCCCGCATCAACAAGGAGCCCTTTCATGGGGCCATTTCCTTTAATGCGGATATTGACCCGTGACCCTTCTTTTTTCATACTGGAGGCCAGCAATAGCCCGGCCGCCATACTCCGGCCCAGGGCCGCCGTTGCCACGTAGGACAGTTGATGCCGTTGACGGGCCACTTCAGTTAGTCGGGTGGTAATGACACCGACGGCTCGGATTCCTCCCTCAGCGGCGGTGGCACGAATGAGCTGGTCTGCCATAGGTTCCTTAATATTTTGTTACAACACCAGTTTTTATTCTAACCCCAAGGCCTCGGTCTCGAACCCCGGCCCAACCCTTCCTCCCCTTGTGAAGGGGCAGTGCCGCAGGCGGAGGGGTAAAAATCTGAAGCCTTAACTGGGAGGATTAGGTTGAGAGCTTGCGTCTCTGCCTTGGATTTGGTCGGAATGCTTCCCATCGCTGCAAAAATTTGTTTTCATAGGATGAATCATAGAAAGCGCTCTTTTAAAACTTTACCTACGTGAATAAGCTCCCCCCCGTTGATTTAGCCCGCCAGTATCAGCAGATTGATGCCGAAGCCAGCGCCGCGGCCCTGGCCGTTCTACGCTCCGGTTACTACATCGGCGGCACGGTGGTTAGTGAGTTTGAACAGGCCTTTGCTCAGTCCGTGGGAATGCCCCATTGTGTTAGTTGTAATTCAGGAACGGATGCGCTTTACCTGGCCCTGCGGGCCTTGGGGATTGGCCCAGGCGATGAAGTGATTACCTCCGCCTTTACTTTTTTTGCCACCGCTGAAATGATTTCCGCTGCCGGGGCCAAGCCGGTATTTATCGACATTGACCCGGCCACCTTTAACCTCAATCCCTCATTAATTGAAGCGGCCATTACGCCTCGTACTAAGGCGATTATGCCGGTGCATTTGTTTGGTCAAGCGGTGGATATGACCCAGGTGATGGCCCTGGCGAACCAATACCAATTGAAGGTGATTGAGGACTGTGCCCAGGCCACGGGAGCCCAATGGCAAGGAAAAACCGTTGGTAGTTGGGGCGATGTGGGGGCCTTTAGTTTTTTCCCGACCAAAAACCTGGGGGGCTGTGGGGATGGTGGCGCCATGACCGTCCAGTCGGAACGCTTAGCCGCGGAGCTAAGAATGCTTAAGGAGCACGGCAGTCGTCAGCGCTACTACCATGAAGCTATTGGGGTCAATAGTCGTTTAGATGCCCTCCAGGCAGCCGTCCTGCAAGTGAAATTGCGTTACCTGGAGCAATGGAATCAAGCAAGGCAAATTTTGGCCCAAAATTACGACCGTCTTCTGGCCCCTTTACCGGGTATTATTTTGCCCACAGCCTTGGCGGGAGGAATCCACGTCTGGAACCAATACACCATCCGGGTTTTGAGCGATACATCTTCCCCCTCCCATCGTCGGGACCGCGTCCGAGAGCAACTGTTGGCGCAGGGCATTATCTCGATGATCTACTATCCCATTCCTCTTCATCAACAACACGTGTACGGTGAGCTGGGCTACGGTGCAGGTACCCTGCCACACACAGAACAAGTCGCCACGGAAGTTCTTTCCCTACCCCTCTTTCCCGAGATGACCGTAGCAGAGCAGGAGCGAGTTGTCTATGCCCTCAAGGAAATCCTATAGTTAATCTAGGCTAAGTCGGAAAAAGTACCATTCCCCCGGCTTCGTTACGCTAGCGAGTTGCTTCCAGCGGAGGTCAAACCTATGGGCCAAGGGAAGAAAATCAATGGATTATTATTGCTTCTCATCCTGGCGGGCTATCTGGGGAATTATTTCACTGTTCCTCTCTATTTTGGGGTGGAATTTATTTTTGGCAGTGTGGCCACCCTAGTCATTCTCAGTCACTACGGTTGGTTTTTGGGGGTATTCAGTACTGTACTGGTGGGTGCCCATACTATTGTCCTGTGGCATCATCCCTATGCTTGGTTTGTCCTCATCTTAGAGGCTATTTTTGTCGGCTGGCAATTGCGTCGTCATCCCGGCAATCTAGTTCTCATCGATAGTATTTTTTGGGTGGTGCTGGGCCTGCCCCTAGTTTATATTCTCTATCATTTTCTGCTGGGAATGCCCCCCGTCGCGGCGGAGTTGGTGGCCTTAAAACAGGCGGTTAATGGTATTTTTAACAGCCTCGTGGCGACGGCCCTACTTCGTCAAATTCTACCCTATCTTTTTCCTTCTTCCCGATTTTCCCAGACCCAGCTATCCCTGGCCCAGACCCTCTTTAATCTGTTGGTCACGTTCATTTTTTTACCGCTATTGTTGGTGACTATTCTCCAGGGCCAACAGGCCTTTCAAACCATGGAGACTGAAATCATAACAGAACTCCAGGCCTTGGCAGTGCCCCTACAGACAAATGTGCAGTATTGGTATAACCAGCATGTGAATGGGGCCAAAACCTTTGCCGCTGGCATAACCCCCTTACTTCTAGAGCCGACCAATCGGTCTTTGTCCACAAAGATCACCCTAGACCACTTCACCCAATCCTTTAAGCAGGCCTTTCCTGGGTTTTCCACCCTCTACGTGGCTAATGCCCAGGGCAAAATTATCAGTAGCCGCCCCCAACGCAATGAGGTTGGCGAATCTTTGGTGGGAAAAGTGCGACAGGATCAGGTGTCGGCCCTGCAAAATATTCCCCATCAGCAACCGTTGATTTCTCCCCTCCATCAAGATGGGGCCCAACTGTCCCCCCACATCGGCATCACCATCCCCATTCGCCAAGGCCGACAACTGCTGGGTTTTATCTACGGTTCCTTGGATATCCAGCCTATTCAACAGTTTCTGGTGTTAAATCCCCAGCTTAAACACCTCGAAGTCCTCGTTCTAGATGACCAGAATCAAATTATTTCTTCTAATAAAAGAGGCCTGAAAACCATCCGGCAATTGAACCTAGAGAGCAATGGCAGTCTGCGGCGACTCCCTGGAGGGATTCAGCATTGGCTTCCCAATCTTTCTGTATCGCCCATGACCCGCTGGCGTCAGTCCTACTACTACGATCGTTCCCCTTTGTCGGGGGAAGCCCTCTGGCAATTGGTGGTGCGGATTAGCCCCGCTACGCAAATTGATCTGCTCCAACAGATCTCCGTCAAAAATCTGGGTATTTTGATGGTTGTGACCGTGATTGGTTTTGCTACCGCTGCGATGATTAGTCGTCGTTTGGCCCAGCCCCTCCTCCAGCTTGCGGGCCTGTCCACCAATATTCTTTATCAATTGGAACATCCTGAAAATCGCTTTGCCCAACTCAATAGTCCTGTGCGGGAAATTGCCGTCCTGGCCAGTAATTTTGAGAAGATGGTGCAGGTTTTGCAGAATCAATTTCGCCAACTCCGCCAGGCCCGAGATACCCTAGAACAACGAGTAGAACAAAGAACCCAGGAGCTAGCGCTAGCGAAGGAAAAGGCAGAGTCCGCTAACCGTACCAAAAGTGAGTTTTTAGCCAATATTAGCCATGAAATTCGCACGCCCATGAATGCCATTTTGGGTTTTTGTGACCTGCTCCAGGAACAAATCCATGACCCGACGGCTCAGTCCTATCTTCAAGCCATTAGCGCTAGCGGTAAGACCCTGATGGCTTTGATTAATGACATCCTAGACCTGTCTAAAATTGAAGCGGGGAAACTCGTTCCTAATTACGAGGCGGTGGATGTGGCCCAGGTAGTGGGTGAAGTCTATACGATCTTTGCCCCTATCGCTGAACAAAAACAACTACAGCTAGGTACTCGAATGGGAAGTGGAATCCCCTCCTTGCTAGAGTTTGACGGGATTCGACTACGGCAGATGTTATTTAATGTGGTGGGGAATGCCCTCAAGTTTACGGAGCAGGGCCAGGTCACGATTCAGGTGGAGGTTACCCCGTGCTCCGAGCCTGAGTTTCGACAGTTATTGCTGCAGGTGACCGATACGGGAATTGGCATTGCTTCGGAGGATCAAGAACGCATTTTTGATGTCTTTACCCAAAGTGAGGGCCAGAGTAACCGGAAATACGGGGGTTCCGGTTTGGGACTGACCATTACCCGCCGCCTGATCGAAATGTTGGGAGGACGCATTGAATTACACAGCAGTCTGGGCCAAGGCAGTACTTTTCGGCTTATTTTCCCCCAGGTTAAAGTCCTCAAGGCCATAAGGGATGACCTAGACGATGCTGGTGCAGACAGCAATCTGGCCCAGTTCGCCCCTGCCACTATCCTGATTGTTGATGATGTGGCTTCCAATCGTTTTCTACTCCAGGGTTTTTTCCTGGGAACGGCCCATCGCATTCTGGAGGCAGAAAATGGCCTAGAGGCCTTAGCGATCCTCAAAAATCAGTCAGTAGACGTTATTTTGCTCGATCTACTGATGCCGGTAATGGACGGCAAAACCTTGATCGAGAGACTACGCCAAAACCCGGCCACCGCGTCTATCCCAATTGTGGTGGTGACCGCTTCCCAAGTCCAGGGGATCGATTGTTTAGTTCAAAAACACTGTCAAGGTCAATTGAGTAAGCCCGTTACCCGCACGGCCCTGGTGGCGGTCTTCAAGTCACTCCTACCCCGTTCAGCACAAACGACAAACCCCGGAGTGAGTGTTGCTTCCCTCGCTCTGCCGTTAATGGACTATGCTTATTTTCCTCCCGAACTTCTTGGCCATTTGGCTGAGGCGGAAGGCCAATGGGAAAAGTTACGTCATCATTTGATTGTGCGCGACCTACGGGCCTTTGCCCAAAACCTGCGGCAGTGGGGAGAAGATTTCCAGTGCCTGCCCCTACTCCAGTACGTTCAATCGCTCGAAGCGGCCCTGGCCCAGTTTGATAGTGAAAATATTGAGAAAATTTTGGCCCTGTTTCCAGAAATTTACCAAGCCCTAGCAGGGGGAAACAAATAGGCTAAGCTGGGGATTAAACCCCAACAGAGCGTCCCCCAGCGCGATTCTTTACCAATGAAGCCTTTCCAGCCAGAGAAATTTTTGATCCTGGTGGTTGACGACGTGCCTCGCAATCTACAGTTAGTCGTTGAAATTTTAGACCGGGCTGGTTATATGACGACCTTTGCCACCGGCGGCAAACAGGCCCTGGAACGCCTTAGGGCCAGTCAACCCGACCTCATTCTCTTAGATTTGATGATGCCGGAAATGAGCGGGTTAGAGGTTTGCGAAAGAATTCGAGCCGAGCACCTAGAGCTTAATTTACCCATTATTTTCCTGACTGCCAGTAACGAACGTGAGCATCTGATTCAGGCCTTTGATAAGGGGGCCATGGACTATATCAATAAGCCTTTCTATGCGCCTGAACTCCTGGCTCGGGTTAAGACCCAATTACTCCTCAAACAGGCCCAGGATGAACTCAAGGAAGCCTACCAAAAATTAGAAGACATTGCCCTGCTCGACCCCCTGACAGGCCTGGCTAACCGGCGAGCGATCGCGACTTTTTGTGAAACGGAGTTTGCCCGCACCCATCGCTACGGGGATGAGTTTGCCGTGATGATGATCGACCTCGACCACTTTAAACAGGTGAATGATCATTACGGCCACCACTGTGGAGACGAATGCCTCAAGCTGATCGCCGGCGTTCTCCACGATAGTCTGCGGGATACGGACAAAATTGGCCGTTTTGGGGGAGAAGAATTTGTTGCCATTCTGCCCAAAACCAGTCTTGACCAGGCCCTGGTGTTAGGGGAACGTCTTCGCCACCAAGTTGTGCATCTCTGTCCCAAGATTGAACAGCAGACGATTTACCTATCAGTCAGTATCGGCATTTCTAGCTACTGCAAATCCGATAGTAGTATGGGCGATGCCCTGCGCCGGGCCGATAATGCGCTCTACAATGCCAAGGCCCAGGGCCGGAATCGAGTTTGTAGTATCAGTCATTAAGGCCTAAAGGGGACTGCCAATCAGGGAAAAACCGGCCCAATAGAACGGGTGGGAGAGGTCACTGGCCTTAGCCGTTTGTAAGACTAGCGGGAGAGGCAAAACTCCCCGAGAACTCACCAAGGCTTCCTTCTTGAGGTAGACTTCCCCACGAATCATGGCTTTTTGAGTCTCTTGGAGGGCCTTTGCCTTATCCCCCGTCTGGTGGAGACGTTGGTAAAATTCACTCATCAGAGCCAGGGTTCCCGCATCACTCACTGACCAGAAACTCGCTAGGGCCGAGCGGACACCGGCTTGAATGGCCAGGCCCGAAAAGCCTAATTCTGCATCTTCGTTCCCAACGGCAGTCTGGCAAGCACTCAACACCAAGAGATCCACGGGGGGATTGTTTAAATTCAGTTCCCCCATCTGGGCTAGGGTGAGGCGACGATTGCCGAATTGGATATAGGATTGCTCTGGGGTACCCGGCAGAAAATCTGCATGGGTAGCTAGATGCACGATTTTGAAAGGTTGGCCCTGGCGCAATTGGCTGAAACCTTGAATCGAGAAGGGTTGATTGAGCAGAAATTCCCCTGGCCAAGGAATTTGGGCAATGGTTTCTAATTCCGTGGCCACCCCCGGTAGGGCCGGTTTGTCCTGAAACTCCGAGGCTCCCAGGGCCAGGACTTGGGCATTTTTTAAATTCCCCTTAGCGATGGTGGATAGATTAAACCCCGGAATGCGGGTAATGCCGTATTTTTCGACTAAAAATTGTTGGCCATCGTAGAGGGCAGCAAAGGGCACAGAGCGCAGGCCTTTACCCACGCAAAAAATGAGCGTATCGATCTGCGCTTGTTCAAGGGCAGGGGCAATGGGGGCAATAATCCAATCGTAGAGTTGCTTCCCGGTCGTGAGGTAATGACGGCGCGTACTGGGGCGAGTGAGGTCGGCAATAAAGGCCTGACTGACTTGCTGGACTTTAGCCCGATTGGCTTCGGGGAGATGGTACCCGAGGGGGGCCCGGCCGGGTAGAGCAACTAAGCTGACTAATTCCGTTTCCTCGGAGGTGAGCCAGAGAACGGCCATCCGCTTACCCGTTTCTTGCTGGAGAACTTGAAGACGCTCAGCAATTTGGTTGCCACTGAGGGTGACGCTGGCGAAGGCCCGTTGAAAGTAGGCCTCGTAGTGTCCCTTCCAGAGCGTTTCCATGCGGGGAATCATTTGGTCGGCAGCCAGGGCCTGGATGGGCTTCTTGACCATGGCTTCGGCAAATAGTGGCGGAACTAAGAGGCCGATGAGAAAGTAAAGTACTAATAAAAATTGAGCCCCGATGGAGCGAAGGGACGGCCGTGCCATGGAAAACTCTCCTGCTAGGGTGCTTCAATTGTACGAACACTGGGCAAAAAAGATTTCAAGTAGTTCAAAAAACTGTGGTCTTGGCGGCTCTGCAACCAAACCTGTCCTTCGCCCCGGAGACGACACAGGCGCCCTTTCCCCCCAAACAAATTTTCCTTCAAATGATCAGCACAGAGCCCTTCACAGACTTCGACTTCATAGTCCAAACTATCCTCAAAGGCCAAAACGTAGTCGGGGTTGAAGGTAATTGTTTCATCGACCGCAACATCCAAAAGTCCGCCGCAGGAACTAAACCAGAGGTCTCCCTGGCCGGTGAAATGTAGGAGGGCCGTGCTGTCATCATTGTAAAAATCCTGCATTCCCGTAAAGTGAGTATTAATCTGTACCGTCGGTTTACAGGCCAAAAAATGAGATGAATGGAGGTACAGGCCCTTTTTGTCTGAGAGGTGGTAGTGGTGAATGTCTCCGGGCAGGGGCGGCGCGAGGCGTAGATGGCCCGCTTGGCTATCCGCAGAAAATTGATTGAGCACAATCACCTCTCGGCCCAGGATCTTCGCCAGGTTTTGGAGCAGGCCGCCTCGTAATTTAGTCATCAGCGTTACGCTGGGATCCATCGCGACCACCGTGGAAGCATCCACCAGAATACTTTTCTTGGGGGTTAATTCCAGGTCTAGGGTGGTGTAGAGGGGTTCATGGTCAACGGTAAAGTAAATGTCGCGAACCTCGGGAGGCTCGGCTTTTTTTTCCCGCCCCTCCTTGGCACTAAGAATGAGGCTTTCAGCTAGGTTTTCTTCGATGGGATCCATGGTGGCATTAGAGCAGTGCTAAGGCGGGCTGAGTTTAAAATGGGCAGGCTTGAGGCCCAGGGACAGGGCCTTGGCCATGGCCTTAGGACGATGGGTTTGGCAAAAGAGTTTACCCTCCCCTTTAAATTCGCAGAGGGTCTCCTGCCCGCTGGCAAAGGGCAATAGCCAACTTTTCTGGCGTGGTAGGATTTTGGCCCGGAGGCTATTTTCAAAAGCCACTACATGCTCTAGGTTAATGCGATAGCTGTGGTCGATGGTAATTTCATAGAGGCCCCCGAGGGCACTCATTAACACCAGACCGTCGCCAAATAAGCTCAACCAAGTACTTTTTTCAGCTTTCATCTGGGATTTAAAACTTTGAAAGCCCACAAAAATTTCAATACTGCTGCTCGAGGCCAGGTAAGAACTGTGGCGAATAATTAACTTGTATTGACTTAGGCGGTAACACACTAAGTTGCCCACTAAGGGGGGCGCCAGCAATAATTCTCCACCTTGGTCATCGGCTTTAAAGCTATTTAGAAATAAGGATTTAATCTGGGTGGCGCTGACCTTGGGTAATTTTGCCACTTCACTCCCCCGACGCAGGAGGGTCTGGGTCTGTAAATTACCCTTCATGGCGATTAAAGCCCCCGCCTGGGCCAAAACTTCTTCGTTGGGCTCTAGGATCAGGTGGGCCACGGCCATTTCTGGTTGATGGAGAAAATTAACTTGCATGGGTTACGCTTCCAGCATCCTTCAACGGCATTTTAGCCGCAGATAGCGACTGAGGCCACTTAAACTTCGGGATTGAAGGTAGACCGCTCCCCCACCGATTAATTGGGAAATCATCCCTTCCCCCGATACTTCCGAACCCACGACTCCCTTGGGGAAGTTGACCCTCAGCTTCAGCTTGGGGCTATAGGCCACCAGATGATGATGTTCGACGGCGAGACGCTGATGAACCGGGTAAGACGATAGATAACCACAACTGGCCACAAACACCCGGCCCTTACCCGATAGTTTGAGAGCAAACAGGCCCTGGCCGGCCAACCAACTAGAAAAGCCGGCCCATTGCAGGCCCATGCGGACGCCCGTGGTGTGGGCAATGTGAAAAGCTGGCTGGATACAAAGCCCTGCCTTGGTGATATCCAAGGGTATCAAATCTCCCAGAGCCCCCTGGCTTAAAGTAAAGGTGAGGGGTTCCGTCGTTGGATTTTGGACAAGATTGAGCACCGGAATCTTTCCCCCCAGGCCACGGAAGAGAAGACTCGCAAGCCACCCAAGACCCAGGCGCATTTTGAGGGTTAACCCTTCATCCAAACTCACCAATGTATCGAGACTTACATACAGCTGTTCTTTGGGTTTCAGGGTAATGTAGAGCAGGGAGAAAGCAGGTCGGAAACGAATCTTGTACTGCACCGGTGGGGTTATCCTGAACGCAAATAAAGATAATCCCATTTTGCCCCATCCCGCACGATTTCCCTGATGCTTTGCTCAATTCTTGGGCATCCCGTCATATAACTTCAAATTTCAGTCGAGGCATTGGCCCTGTCGTGATCAAAATCCCATGGGCTCTTCATCCATTTTGTTAACCTGGTGCGTAGTTATCGTGGATCCCAATCACCTCGCTTAATTACACCGCCCTTCGCTTCAATGGTTGCTATGTGCTTTTCCTCGTCGCTAGTCCTGGGGTTTACAAGCCTTGTCCTCGGGGCCAGTCCCACCGGAAACCCCTCCCTTAATTTTCATCCCCAGCAACTTCTACTCCAGGCCTTGGAGTGGATCGAGCACCTTGGCCCTTGGGGCGTTTTGGCCTTTATCGGACTCTACACCATCGCGACAGTGGCCTTGATTCCGGGTACTTTCCTCACCTTGGGGGGCGGGGCCATTTTTGGGGTGGTGATGGGTTCGGTATATGTCTTCACAGGAGCCACCCTGGGGGCCATTAGCGCGTTTTTGGTCGGCCGTTATCTGGCCAGGGATTGGGTGTTTCATAAAATTGCGGCCAATCGTCGTTTTCGCGCGGTAGACCAAGCCGTTGGTCGAGAGGGCTTTAAAATTGTGCTATTGACCCGTCTTTCTCCAGCCTTCCCTTTTATTTTGCTGAACTATGCCTACGGCATTACCCGTGTTTCCCTCAAGGACTATGCCCTGGCTTCGGTGGGGATGATTCCTGGTACGGTTAGTTATGTTTACCTGGGGGCCGTGGTCGGCAATCTGGCCCTGCTGGGTACGGAGACAACAGCAGTAGCTAATCCCTGGGTACAGTGGGGTCTGCGGCTTCTTGGCCTGGGGGCCACGGTATGGGTAACGGGCTATGTGACTCAAATGGCCCGCAGGGCCTTAGCCGATAGCATCGTTGAAACAGAGGAGGCTTCCCATGAGTCCAGCCATGGATAGGGAAGGGCCCGGCGGCCCGAGTATTCTGCCCTTAGATGACCATAATCAACGGCTACTAGCGGCGGTTCATCCCTCGGACTGGCAGAATCCCCAACCCCAAGAGCGCTACGATGTCGTCGTGATCGGTGGTGGGCCGGCTGGCCTGGTGGTGGCCGCAGGCTGTGCGGGGCTAGGGCTAGGTTTAAAGATTGCCCTAATTGAAAAGAATTTACTGGGCGGCGATTGTTTAAATGTGGGCTGTGTCCCCTCCAAAAGTCTCCTGCGTTCGGCGCGGACGGTGGCAGAGTTACGACAAGCCCAGGCCCTAGGGTTCTCAGGAGTCGATTCCCCAGCCATTAACTTTAGCCAAGTCATGGAACGTCTACGGCGCATTCGAGCAGACCTCAGTCCCCACGATTCGGCCCAGCGTCTACAGGGCCTGGGGATCGATGTATTTTTGGGTCAAGCCCAGTTCGTCAATGCCCAATCGCTGAGGGTAGAAGGCGCGGTTCTTCAGTACCGAAAAGCGGTGATTGCCACCGGAGCTAGGGCCAACCATCCCCCCATGCTTGGCCTGGCGAAAACCGGTTTTTTAACCAACGAAACCGTCTTTTCCTTAACAGAATGTCCCCCTCGTCTGGCAGTTATTGGTGCTGGCCCTATCGGTTGTGAATTGGCCCAGGCCTTTCAGCGTTTGGGTTCCCAGGTCACACTCCTCCACAAGCATGACCGGCTTTTAAACCGAGAAAACCCCCAAGCGGCTGACCTGTTACAGGAGGTTTTTCAGCAAGAGGGCCTAGAGCTAATCCTATCGGCCCAAATTCAAGCCGTAGAGCCGGTGGCTGGCGGAAAACAGATTATTTACCACCAAGGGGGCCAAACCCATACCCTGGTCGTTGATGAAATTTTAGTTGGTGCTGGCCGAGTCCCCAATCTAGAGGGCCTCAACCTCGATGCCGCCGGGGTGGAGTACGATGCCCAAACAGGGGTCATGGTCAATGACTACCTACAGACCAGCAATCCCAACATCTATGCGGCCGGCGATATTTGCCTGCCCTGGAAGTTTACCCACACCGCCGATGCCGCCGCCCGTCTGGTGATTAAAAATATGCTGTTTTCCCCTTGGGGCCTGGGACGGAGCCGCCTGAGCCAACTGATTATTCCTAAGGTCATCTACACCGATCCGGAAGTGGCCCAAGTCGGTCTTTCTGCCGAAGCGGCCCAGGCTAAGGGCCTTTCCTTCCGGACGATTCACATTGCCCTAGGGGAGATTGACCGCGCCTTAACCGACGGCGAAACCGAGGGCTTTCTCAATATTCTCCATGGCCCAAACAACGACAAAATTCTGGGGGCAACCCTGGTGGCCCGGCACGCAGGGGAAATGATTTCAACCCTTACCAGTGCCATGGTAGGGAATCTGGGTCTCAATCACCTAGCGGGGGTGATCCATCCCTACCCGACCCAAGCAGAAATCGTGAAAAAAGCGGCGGATGCCTACCGTCGTAGCTTGCTCACCGACCGGAGTCGGGCCCTGCTCCAATTCCTCAGCCGGCTGGCTTAGCCAGAACCTGTAATCCATCAGGATTTCTGGGCTAGCATACAAGAGCGTCATCCCCTTCTGCTCCCTATGAACCCTGTTCCGCTTTGGATTATTGCCGGCTCTGTTTTGTGCCTGCTGGAACTGATCTTCCCCACGGCTTTTGTCGAGCTGATGATGGGGATTAGCGCCATTATGGTGGCGGGGATTGCCCTGGTCATTCCCAATCCAGGGATTCAGGTCGCTTGCTGGTTGGCGATTTCAACCTTCTTAGTCATCGTGTCCCGTCGCTTTCTACCCCAACGAGCGGCCCATCGTCGGCCCCTCCAAGATGCCGTGGAAGGAGAAACCCTAACGGCGATTTTACCGGGCCAAGCCGGCCGAGTGCTCTACGAAGGCAATTCCTGGCGGGCTGAGTGCCAAGACCCCTCCCTGGAATTGGCCCCCCAGCAGAAGGTTTATATTATTGGTCGCAAGGGCAATACGCTAATGGTTTATCCGGTGGAAGAGCCCAACCCTCAGTCTCTATTTCCAGCAGAATAAACAGCATTAATTACAATCAAATTATTAGGAGACATTACAGCAATGGAAGGTTTATTTATTCTTTTCTTTTTGGCCTTTGGCGGCTCGGCCCTCTTTGGTTCTGTCAAAATCGTCAATGAAAAAAATGAGTACTTAGTAGAGCGCCTCGGGAGCTACAACAAAAAATTAGAACCGGGCATGAATTTTGTGGTTCCCTTCATTGACCGGGTGGTTTACCAGGGTACTATCCGCGAAAAAGTCCTCGACATTCCCCCTCAATCCTGTATTACCAAGGACAATGTTTCCATCACCGTGGATGCCGTGGTCTACTGGCGCATTGTGGATATGGAAAAGGCCTACTACAAAGTGGAAAATCTCCAGTCTGCCATGGTCAACTTGGTATTAACCCAGATCCGAGCCGAAGTGGGCAAAATGGAACTGGACGAGACCTTTACCGCCCGTTCTGAAATTAATGAACTGCTCCTACGGGAATTAGATATTTCCACCGATCCCTGGGGCGTTAAAGTGACGCGGGTAGAACTGCGGGATATTATGCCCTCCAAAGCCGTGCAGGATTCCATGGAATTGCAAATGGCCGCCGAACGGAAGAAACGGGCCGCGATCTTGACCTCTGAAGGGGAACGGGATGCTGCCATTAACTCGGCCCAAGGGAAGGCCCAAGCCCGCGTTCTGGATGCCGAGGCCCAAAAAACCGCCGCTATTCTTAAGGCCGAAGCCGAGCAACAACAAAAAATCCTAGAAGCCAAAGCCACTGCCGAGGCCTTAGCGATCCTGACTCAAAAACTCAGTTCCGACCCCAATGCTCCCGAGGCCCTGCGCTTTTTATTGGCCCAGCAGTACCTGACCATGGCCGCTAGCATTGGCACCAGTGATAGCAGTAAGGTGATGTTCCTCGACCCCCGCAATATTCTGGCTACCCTAGAGGGCGTTAATTCCGTTGTGGGCCAGGGCCAACTCCAGGCCCTGGGTCTAGAACAGGCCTTGGAAAAAATTGACCGCCACCGGGCCAGTTAAAACGCGAGATCAACGAGGGTATCTAACAGGGCCGCCGCCTTAAAGCGATGGTCGAGATGGTGCTGGGCATAGTCCCGGAGCAAGTGTTCCAGGTCTATCCAGTATTTGTCTCGAAAGGCCCGGGCCAAGGTCGGAGGCAGGATTTGTTGGGGGTCTGGTAGGGTGGGCTCGGCTAGGTGTTGCAAGAGCATGAGGGTAAGGGCATTGATTTTGGCAACGCGGCCAGGAACCGGAAGTTCAATCAGGCCCCCTTGTTCGGCACTAAAACCAATACGCCAGTGACTATCGATGAAGTCCGGTGTGATCGGTTTTTGGCTTACACAACAGTGATGCACCTGGGGCGCAAAACCTTCCAGGGCCAATAAATGAAACAGGGCCTGGGCCAGGTATGCGTGTAGGGATTGCTCTGGGTGTAGCCGGGCCAAGCGTTGCAGATGTTCTTGCAAGAGATTATAGAGGTCTGTCTGGGCCTGGTTTTCGCTCCCCAGACGTAGAACCACTTCTACTAAATATTGACCGGCCGCCAGCTTGCCCACATCTTGGCTGAGATGCGGCGGACTCTGGAGACTGTCGATGTGTAAAATCCGGGCCAGGCTCCGCCCTTGACTGAGGTGAAACTGATTAGTGGCAAAAATTTCACAGCGGCCTCGCAGGGGAGATTTTCCCTGACGAGCACCGGGGGCCACCACTCGCATCAAACCACGCTCGGGGGACAGAATCGTTAAGAGACGGTCGGCTTCCCCCAGGGGCAGACTTTTAAGAATGATGCCGGTGACATCGTAACAGCGACTCATTCCAGGGCCCGTTGTTGTTGGAGCAGGTCTACCCCATGGGATGTCCCTAAACGGGTTGCGCCGGCTTCGATCAGGGCAATTGCCTGCTCTAGGGTGCGGATACCGCCCGAGGCCTTAATGCCGACCCGGACCTGGATTAAGCGGGCCAGAAACTGGACATCGGCCACGGTGGCCCCACCAAACCAACCCGTACTGGTTTTCAGATAGCTCGCCCCGGCATCTAGACAAATATCGGCGGCCAGGCGTTTTTCGGCTTCTGTCAGGCGAGACATTTCTAGAATGGCTTTGACCTTTTGTCCCGTCGCTTCACAAATTTGGGCGAGGTCTTGGTACACTTCATTAGTCAGGCCTGCTTTGAGCCAACCTTGGTTAATCACTACGTCCAATTCCGTGGCCCCGGCTTCTGTTGCCTCCTGGGCCTCGTAGAGTTTGCTGGCCGATGTACTGGCCCCACTGGGAAAACCAATCACGGCACAAACCGCCACCTTTTTCCCCCGTAACCGTTCTACGGCCTGAGGAACGGCACTGGGATAAACGCAAATAGCCGCAAAACGATGGTGCTCGGCCTGGTCACAGGCCCTGTTGAGATCCTCGGGGGTGGCGGTAGGGTCGAGGAGGGCATGGTCAATGTAGGGCGCAAGGTCGAGGGAACGAGCAAGGTCGGTCATGGTGGGAAAACGTTTAGGCCTGGCTTATATTTTGGCAGAAATGAGTCGGCCTCCCAAAGGCCAGGACATATTGATTTTTCGATAGATTAAACTGATTAGCAGACTCACGGCCCAAGTAAGTTTGATACAGTGGAGCCTGGGGAATTAGTCTAGCCATTATCGCGTTCGTGGGCGACTCCTCCCCAGCTTATCCCCATCCTTCACAGCTACTATGGTCTCGGAGACAGGGCAACTTCAACAGCCAGAGGCCCAGATTGATTGGTCAGCGGTTTGCCAGTCAATGCTGGAACGGTTCTTACCCCGTAATTCGGTCAATACCCAACCCCACAGTAAACAGGTGTTGTCCAAGGTGGTTCCCAAAACCCTCCGGATTACTCCTGTGCTCCGCAGGACGTCTGCTCAGGCTGCCTCGCCCAAGTATGGGCCCCAGGCTTTTTTGCACCATCTCATTGCCCAGGGCCTGGCTAAATCCAAGGGGAAACGCTTGGCAATTTTGGGAGAAGCGGGGACGGGAAAAACACTTTTTTTACAATATTTTGCCCATTGTCTTCTCCAGGAAAGCGAGGGCCAGAGCCTGCCCATCTGGATCAGCCCGGCCCAACTCAAGCAACTTTCGTTACGGGATTACTTGATGGGCCCCTGGCTAGAGCAGGCGGCCCAGGGCCACGTCCTTAGTCTGCCGCTGTGGCGACTCAGTTTTACCGAACAACTCCAGAGTGGACGGCTGTGGATTCTCGCCGATGGTTTTGATTACAGTTACGCTGACCTCGATACACCAACGCACCAAGGGCCGCTTTCGAGCCTGATGAGTTCCCTCCAGGATTGGTTTCGTCTTCATCTAGTGCTCACTTGCCGGCCCGAAACCCGTCAAAGTGACCCCAAGGGCCTGGTGGGGTTTGAGCGTTACCAAACGAGTCCCCTAGCTTATCCCGAAGAGGTGGAGCTGGCCATTGAGGATTGTTTGGCCCCCCAGGAAAGAGACTCCCCTGCTCCCCCTGAGCATCAAGATTTAGCCCAATCCCTACGCCAGGTTTTAGCCCAGGGCCAGCGAGAACATCTACGGCAGTGCCTGACTTCCCCCATCCGTTTGCTTCTCTGTTGCCGCTTTTGGCAGACTCGCCCCCCGGTCTTTCCCGCCAATCGGACGGCCCTCTATCGAGAGCTAAGTGAAGCCTTTTATCAGTGGAAAGCGGAATTAGTCTCTACCAATGGAGAACAACGCCAGAGCCTAGCCCAGGCCTTTGGCGAATTAGGTAAACGGGTACTGTTGGAAGACCGACCCAAGGACCAGTCCCTCTCCCAGGCAGATATGGAAGCGGTTTTCGGCAAAAATTCTCCCCTCCTACGCTTGGCCCTGCAACTCGGGTGGCTGATTCCCCGCGGCCTGGTGCGGGAAGGGGCCTGGGAACGGGGATATGGCTTTTTTGATCGCTCCTTTCGGGATTACTTTACAGCCCTTGTGATCGATAACTGGCAGTTCTTTCTAGAGCCCGCTACCCAGTCCTATCGGCTCTTCGACCCCCAATGGCAAGCGGTGATGCATTTCTGGATGGGTCGCACCGACGTAGCTGCCCAAGCGAAGAATGACTTTCTTGAAACTTTACTGGTCTTTGATGACCATTGCAGTCCCGAAAATTTCTACGGCAAACGGGCCTTTCTCTTGGCCGCCAGTCTTCTGCAAGATTATCCCGACTTCCCCCAGGCCGACGCCATCCTAGAGCAACTCTGGCAAGCTAGCCAGGGCCAGACCGATAGCCCACTCCAGTGGCAGAAGCTCACAGCGGACTGTCTGCCCAACACCGACCGCTCCCATCTGATTGCTCTACTGTTGAAGCGCTTAACGCTCCCAGAAGCAGGGGCCAATGGGATTGCACCAATTTGTTCCTATCTTGCCCAGTGGGGGCCGGGTGATGAGGCGGCCATGACAACCCTCCAGGCGCAACTCCGTCAGGTAGATCAGAAGACTCAGCGCTTTAATTTAGCCGAAACCCTCGGCCAGATCCATCCAGGGGATGAATTGGCCCTGCAAACTCTGATTCAAGAACTGCAAGACCCTAACCACGATGGTTACTACTTGGCCCTCCAGGCCCTGGGTAAAATCGCCAAGGGCAACCGCTCGGCCATTGCCGCTGTTCTGGAGGCCCTTTCCCTTGACCTGTCTCCCGTACAACATCGCCAGTTATTAGTCTGTTTAGAACACATTGCCCGCCACGATGACCTGGCCATTGCCAGTTTGACCCAACGCCTCCGTACCTATCCCGAGGGCCCCTTCCGCTGTCAGGTGGCTGAAAGCCTAGAAAAAATTGACCCCGGTAATCCCACGGCCCTGTCTCTACTCCGGCGTTTACTCCTGCCCCAGGAGAGCCTCGATACTCGTAAACAGGGTATCTATAGCCTCGGGGAAATCGCCCTCCCCTCGGCCGCGGTGATTAATGATCTGGCGGCCCTACTCCAGGACAGTGATATTTTTCTGCGTTGGTTGGCCATGAGTAGCTTGGCCAAAATTGGCAATGGTCATCCGACCGCCATTGCGGCCCTGGAAAATCTTCTGCGGGATATCCTGGACCAACCGACTTCGGAAGAATCGGAATGGCTATTGAAGGAAGGCGTCGATGCCCTAGCCAAGATCGATCCCGGCAATCCTCTACTCCTCCATACGCTAGTCCATTTACTGGAAAATCCCCTCGACCCCCAGACCCACCAGGATAGTGCAGAAATTCTAGGCCAACTGGATCCCGGTAATCCCAGTGCCATCAACGTCCTGCTAAAGCTCCTGCGTAAAAATAGTGATGAATTTATCCAGCGCCAAGCCGCTACCAACCTAGGACTGATCGATCCCGGCAACCTAACAGCTATGATGGCCCTGATCAATCTTCTCAACCAGAGTAGTAATCAGGATATTAAACGCTTGGCTGCCCAGAGTTTAGGCCAAATTGGCCAGCAAAACCCTGCGGTAATCGCGGCCCTGGTGCGGAGTGTTGAACGACAACCGGAACGGGAAACCCTGCGGGCTATTATTCAAAGCCTGACTAAGGTCGGCCAAGGCAATCGAGAAGTGGCCCATCTCCTCCTCAATCTCCTGCGTCGTCAAACGGACCCGTCCCTGCGTCTAGAGATTGCTGAAAGCCTAACCACCATTCTTCCCCAAAAAATGCTGACCTTTGTGGTGACCCAGCTACGGGATTGGTGTACTCAAGGCAGTGACCACCGCCAACCGGCTGACTGGGAACTCCTCTGGCATTGTGCCCAGGCCTTACCCTACACCACTTTTTATCAGGCCTGGCATCACCATGCTTTGGAAGAGGCCAATGCCCCCAGTCTATCTCCGGATCATTTTTGGGTCGGGCAGGCCAGTCTGACGGTAGAGCATGGCTATCAAAAAGTAGCCAAACATCCCGGCCAAGCTGTCGCCCTCTGGGCCTTAACCGTTCCCCAGGCCACAGAACTATCCGCAAGTCCAGCCTGGGAATTGGAAACCCTGGCTAACCTGGCGCGACAATTGCGTCAGCAATGGCCCACCCTCCAGAGCATTGTGATCCATCATCGTTTTGGGCCGATGACCGCGGGAGACATCTCCTTGGTGGTGGCCATCGGTGCCCCCGATTTTTCCCTAGCCTGGGAGGCCCTGCGGGACATCCGAACGGCCCTCCAACCCTAATTGCCGACAAAAGGCCAAAACCACTTCCACCTCATCGGTCTGTTGAGGGTAGGCTAAACTCGGACGGGCAATCCGGATGAGGGGAATCTTTAGGGCCTGGGCCACCTGAGCCTTAACCGCTTCTCCCCCTGCCTGGCCTGAGGCCTTAGTGACGACAAGGGTAATCTGCCATTGTTGCCAGAGGGCCTGCTCTAGGGCCGCACTAATGGGGGGACGCAGGGCCATCAACTGTCCAGCCTGAAAGCCGCCTTGGGTCGCCAGGGCCAGAGCCGTTGGTGTGGGCAGAATACGAGCAAAGAGTGCAGCCCGTGGTTGCCACGGGAGGAAGTGGGGCAGGGCCTTGGCCCCGAGGGTCAATAACACCCGCTGGCCCTGGAGATAGGAGCCTTGGAGGAGTTCGGTCAGACTAGCCAGGGTTGTGACACCAGCGGTTGCCGGTACAGTCGGCCGTTCGTAACGGAGATAGGGGAGTTGGTATTGGAGCGCCCCTGCCATGGCTAGTTGGGACACTTGTGCGGCAAAGGGATGGGAAGCATCGACAATGGCCCGGATCTGATGCTGAGCTAAAAATTGGGGTAAATGCTCTGGCTGGAGGATTTGGACTTGAATGGCGAGATAGGGGCTAGGGGCATAAAGCCGTTGCGCCGCTGGCGTCGTGACCGTCACCAAGCAGGGAATCGCCGCCGCCGCCAGAGCCTTAGCTAGAATGGCACTTTCCTGGGTACCACCAATTAACCAGACCCGTCCTCTGTCCATCTCCCTAGGGGCCGGCGAGGACTGCTGCTTCAATATCTTCTCGGCTCAAGGAATACTTAAAACTACGGGCAATTTCCCGTTCTGAATTCCGAGGAAAATAGCGCACCGTCACTTCTTCAATGTCGAGGCACAATTCCGCCGTCCATTGGGGAAATTGAATATGCCAACAGTGGGGGGCTTGGGTATCTTTTTCGCCACCGAGGGCCGTTAACCAGCGCTCAATCTGCGGCAAGGGATGATTGTAGAGGGGGGTATCAGCAGGGGGGAGAGTCATAGATAGTAGGAAGTCTCGATAGGGCCAGACAGGACTTGCTAAGCTAGTTTAGCCAAATTTTCTTCCCATTTACGGGGGGCACTGGCCCGACGGATATTACGCCAGATCTGAGTAGCGGCTAGGGTGCCGTCGGCAACAGCGACAGAGACTTGATTAAGGCCTTTCTTGAGGTCTCCCAGGGCAAATAGACGCGGGTGGCTGGTCTGGGCCATGTCATTGGTGACTAAATTTTCCCCGTCCCACTCCAGATTGGGAATGCCTTTGAGGTAATGGTTATGGTAAATAGAGCCCATGTTGATTAGGCCGGTTGTGGCTTCCACCACTTGTCCATCGGCCAATTTGATCCCCTGGAGGTGGTGATTTTCCCCCAAAAATTCCACAATCGGTTGTTCGTAGAGGGGATAGCCATGCTCAGCTAATTTGGCCCTCATGGCATCACCAACAGAGCAGAGGCCATGGGTCAGTACCGAAATGTAGGGGGTAAACCAATTTAGAACAAAGGCGGCGTTAATTTGACCTTCTGTACCGGCGATCAAGACCGCCTTTTGATCCCACATGTCAAAGCCATCGCAGATCATACAAACGTGGAGAGTATAACCTGCGTAATCATAGACATTCTGCATATTTTCTAGCTGGGGCAGATGATCCATAATCCCGGAGGCCGCAATCACGTATTTACCGTGAAAAACGGGATAGATGCTATCGGTTTTACCCACCTTGACCTTAACCGCAAAGGTCTCTCCTTCATCCACCACCTCCTCTACAAAACCCCGTAGGTAGTCTGCCCCCCAATCAAGAGCTTGTTTGGTGGCATGGTTTAAAATATCTCGCCCCGGGGTATCAGGGTCTAGACCAACGTAATTGCGCAGATCCTGCATCCAGAGAGACCGGCCTTTACCTTTCTCAATGACCAAACAGGATAGGCCATAGCGAGCTAGATAGATAGCTGCAGAAAGCCCCCCCATGCCGCCGCCCACCACAATGGCATCATAAACTTGGTCTAGGCGGGTGTGGAGATTTTTGCTAGAGAGTTTCATGGTGGCAGTCTCCTAGGAAAATACGAAGTAGGAACAGTCTAACCCCCTACTCCGATAGCAAGGAGTGGAGGGGGCCAGATTACTGATTAGGGAGATTTCGAGAAACTTCCTAAAGAAAATTAGCCAACAAATTCTTTGCGAGGAGCACAAACGCCGGTGGCGTCTGTTCCTTTGAGGTAAGCCAGCATCGTGTCGGCATCAGATACTTCAAAGGGGTCGGTGGGACAGTTGTCAGCGAAGTCAGGTTCAACAAACATTTTTTCGATCACACCATCGTTGACTAGCATGGAGTAGCGCCAGGAACGCATGCCAAAGCCGAGGTTAGCTTTGTCCACCAGCATCCCCATTTTGCGGGTAAATTCACCGTTACCGTCGGGGAGTAGGAAGACATTTTTGGCCCCAATTTCTTTGCCCCATTTGAACATGACAAAGGCATCGTTCACAGAGACACAGATAATTTGATCAACCCCTAGGGCCTTGAATTCATCGTAGAGTTCTTCGTAGCGGGGCAGGTGATTAGAGGAACAGGTGGGGGTGAAGGCACCGGGTAGGGAGAAGACCACCACTTTCTTACCACCGAAAATTTGCTCCGTGGTTTTGTCTTCCCAACGGTAGGGGTTGGGGCCAGGGACGGATTCGTCGCGGACACGAGTCTTGAAAACCACACTGGGTAGGCGTTCGGGAGTCATAGTTACCTCTTCAGTTAAATGCAGGGTCAAGAATACTTGAGGGGGGGTAGGCGTGAGTTGCCCCACCTGTTAATCAGAATAATTCTGAGTTAGAAATAAGTCAAGTATTTGAATTATCCATTTAAAATAATCTATAAAGCTTAAGAGAGACTTAAGGCCAATGCTAGGATAAAAAAGTTAAGGCATAATAAAAGACCAATTTATCGAGACTCGATGGCGCCTAGGTTGCCATTGTTCAGTTAGGGGAGGTGTCACCATGGCATTGATGACGGCAGAAATTATTCAAACCCTCAAGACAAAAGGTCTGCGGGTAACTCCCCAGCGCTTTTCCGTCTATGCCAATCTCCTGGCACGAGCCGATCATCCTACCGCTGAGCAGATTTTGCTCGACCTGAACCAAAATGGCCCCCAATCTTCCCAGGCGACGGTCTATAGTTCCCTCCAGGCCCTGCAAAAAGCAGGTTTGATCCGAGAAGTCCTACTGGAGTCGGGGGTGAGTCGCTACGATGCCAACATCCAACCCCACCACCATTTCCGTTGTCGTTGTTGTGGTGAGATCCAGGATATTCCCTGGGCTCAACTCCAGGACTTGAACCTGCAATCCCTACAATCAGGCCGACGGGTCGAGGGCTACGAGATCACGATCCATGGGGTTTGTGACGATTGCCATCCGACGGAAAGATTCTAAATTCGGTAGAACCATCGCTTGGTATTGATGAAGTCCCGTCGGTTGTTCTGGGTAGGAGCCTAGCGGATTTTGCTAGAATCTGCGTAGAGACCATCGTGACCGTTAGTTTTTCGATATTCCCGAGATGGAGTACTTTCATCGCCGAGCATCCAGCTATCAACCTAGCTCAACGCGATGGTGATTTTAGTTGGCCCGACTGGGAATACTAAAGATAATGCCCCAGATAATCTAGAACTATTATTAGCGGTGACTCAATCCGTGGGAGAACGCCACCATGCTCGACCCCTTTGACCTCAACTTTGCTGACGATGGTTTTTCTGCTCTACCAGATACGGTTAGGGAAGCAGAGGGGCTTTCTCCCGAAGACGCAGAATTTTTGAGTCTGCAACTTCCCGACCTGGCCTATACGGAAATGATTAGTCGGCAGAAAGCCAGTACGGATCTAGTGAGGCTCTATCTCCAGGATATTGGCCGGATTCCCCTGCTCAAGCGGGAAGAAGAAGTAGCCCTGGCCCAGCAAATTCAGCGCTATCTAGACTTACTGAAACTTCGGGAGCAGGCCCTGGCCCAGCAAAATCCGGCCCTCCAGCGTTTTGTGCAAGTAATTTATTACCACGATGCCCTCCTTTCCCGTTTTGGGCATCGTCCCTCCTTTGAACGCTGGGCCAAGGAAGCCGGTCTGGAGGTGGATGAATTAAAAGAAGTACTGGTGTTGGGGAAGCAGGCCTGGGCTGACCTGGCTAACGTGCCCATTACTACCCTTGAAACCTTACAAAAACAAGGTATTCGGGCCAAGGCGCAAATGATCAAGGCCAATTTGCGGCTAGTGGTTTCCGTGGCCAAAAAATATCAGAATCGCGGCCTAGAACTGCTGGATCTGATCCAAGAGGGAACCCTCGGCCTAGAGCGGGCAGTGGAAAAATTTGACCCGACCAAGGGCTATCGCTTCAGTACCTATTCCTACTGGTGGATTCGCCAGGGCATTACCCGAGCCATTGCCACCCAGGGCCGGATGATTCGTCTACCCGTTCACATCACCGAAAAACTGAATCGCATCAAGCGAGCCCAGCGCAAGATTTCCCAAGATAAGGGCCGCACCGCCACCCTCGATGAAGTGGCCTATGCCCTAGAGATGACCCCCAGCCAAATCCGAGAAGTATTGACCCGAGTGCCGCGCGCCGTTTCCCTAGAGCTAAAAATTGGTCAAGATAAAGATACTGAGCTCCTAGATTTAATTGAGGCGGAAGACCCGTCTCCGGAAGACAACCTCATCCACGAATCCTTGCGACGGGACTTAGAGGAAATTTTGGCGGATTTAACTCCTCGGGAGCAGGAAGTCATTACCTTGCGCTATGGTTTCCAGGATGGCACCGCCTATTCTCTATCCGATATTGGCCGTATTCTCCAGCTTTCACGGGAGCGCGTGCGCCAAATTGAAGCCAAGGCTCTGCAAAAACTACGCCATCCTCGCCGTCGTGACCGGATTCGAGACTACTTCGACAGCTTGGAATAAGTCAAACGACTGAACACTAGCTTACCGACGAATGGCCTCGGCTCGCTTCCTCGCATTGCCAGGCTGAGGTGTTTCACGCCTCTTAACCCTAGACATCATCCCGACCAAGGCCCCACAAAAAATAAAAATTGTGTTACAACGCCGTGATATGATTGCTTCTGGCTTAGGGCGTCGAGGCCTTTCGGCCGAGCCAATTCCTAAGCACAGTTTCTCTGTGTCTGCGTAATAGCGAAAAGCGTGACTCCGCCTATTTCCCCCTCTGACCCTCTCGCTCTGGCAGAGGCCCCTCTCGGTGCCACTGTCGTTGAGACCAGCGTCGATAACGGCATGCGAGAGTTTTACGAGCTTCAGCAACGTTTATTACTCTGGACTCTGGGGGCCAGCATCGTTATTTTTGGCTGTGTCTGGTGGGCCTATGGCCTAGCAATCGCGCTGAATTACTTACTCGGTGCTGGTGGTGGTCTTATCTACCTTAAGCTATTGGCCAGAGATGTTGAACGGATAGGCGTCCAATCAGGAAGAGCAGGCATGAAGGGATTAGCGCTGTTTGCCGGCTTAATCATCATCGCAACTCAGCGAGAAAGTCTTCAAATACTGCCTATTTTCCTGGGATTTCTAACCTATAAAACCGCCATCATCATCTACATGCTCCAAAGCGTTTTCACGCCGACGACAAAGTAGACCATGAGAGGTTCAGGAAGGGTTTAGTTCATGACTAAAATTCCCTTGTCCTAACTGAGTAAATCTAACCGAATAACAATGTTAGCTGGTTTGAGCGTCGTAAATTTGTTTCCTTTTGCCGCCCTAGAAGTGGGTCGGCAGTGGTATTGGGAAATTGGGAATCTTAAATTACACGGGCAGACCTTTGCGACCTCTTGGTTTGTTATCCTACTCTTGGTAATCGCCTCCCTTGCGGCGACGCGAAGCGCTCAACGAGTTCCCAGCGGTATCCAAAACTTAATGGAATATGTGCTAGAATTCCTGCGCGAATTGGCGAGAAACCAGTTAGGAGAAAAAGAGTATCGTCCTTGGTTACCTTTTATTGGAACCCTGTTTCTCTTCATTTTTGTATCGAACTGGTCTGGGGCTCTCTTGCCCTGGAAGCTAATTCATATTCCTGCGGGAGCAGAATTAGCGGCACCGACCAACGATATCAACACCACTGTGGCTCTGGCCTTACTAACTTCTTTGGCATATTTTTATGCTGGGTTAAGTAAGAAAGGATTGGGCTATTTTGCCAACTATGTGCAACCCATTCCCGTCCTCTTACCGATTAAGATTTTAGAAGATTTCACCAAGCCTCTTTCCCTCAGCTTCCGTCTTTTCGGCAACATCTTGGCAGATGAGTTGGTGGTTGCTGTACTGGTACTTCTCGTGCCTTTATTTGTGCCCCTGCCCCTGATGGCCCTAGGATTATTTACCAGTGCCATCCAAGCTTTAGTGTTTGCCACCCTGGCTGGAGCCTATATCCATGAGGCGATTGAGTCGGAAGGTGAACACGAAGAGCATGGGTAAAGATTAAGTCGGAAAACCTGGTGAAAGCAATTGCCCGGAGACGGGCCTGACCCTTTCAGTTCTGGCGATCCGAACTGGCTTGACCTATGCAAATCCTGGGAAGTCGCCGAAGGAAAGCCAAAATCTCTTGTTATTTTGGCCGGGAACGCGCTCCTTTTTATCCGTCCATTTGAACGTTGTCTTTGTTAGTCAAAAGGAAAGAATCATCATGAATCCTACTGTTGCTGCTGCTTCCGTCATTGCTGCTGCCCTCGCTGTTGGCCTGGGTGCCATTGGCCCTGGTATTGGTCAAGGTAACGCCTCCGGTCAAGCCGTTTCTGGGATTGCTCGTCAGCCCGAAGCAGAAGGAAAAATTCGGGGAACCCTGCTCCTGACCTTGGCGTTCATGGAATCCCTGACCATTTACGGTCTGGTGATCGCCCTGGTTCTTCTGTTTGCCAACCCCTTTGCGTAGGGTCTAGTACTACGAGAGGCGTGAGCATTCACGTCTCTTCCCCCCGGCTTCAGTTGAGGCCCACAGGGGGGTGAACGACTGCAAACCCCTGAAATGAATTTGTAAAAAAATGTTTGATTTTGATGCCACTCTGCCCTTCATGGCATTGCAATTCATTGTCTTGGCCTTCGTTTTGAATGCAATCTTCTATAAGCCTTTAAATAAGGTTCTCGATGAGCGAGCAGACTACATTCGCCAAAAAGAAGAAGATGCTCGGGAGCGCCTCGCCAAGGCCAATGAGCTAACCCAGCAGTATGAGCAACAAATCACCGATGCTCGTCGGCAATCCCAGGAAGTGATCGCCAATGCCCAGGTTGAAGCCAAACGACTAGCGGCAGAGAAAATTGCTGTAGCTCAGCAGGAGGCTCAACACCAGAAAGAGGCGGCAGCTCAAGAGATTGAAACCCAACGTCAGTCGGCCCTGAGTTCTTTAGAACGGGAAGTAGACGCGTTGAGCCATCAAATTCTGAGCAAGCTTTTGGGGCCTGAGTTGATCAAGTAACGCTTTTATAGGTTGAGTTATCAATTATGCTGAATACCTTGTTAATTCTAGCAACCGAGGCTCATTCGGCGGCAGAAGGGGGATTTGGTCTCAATCTAGATTTTTTAGAGACCAATCTTTTTAACCTAGCAATCTTGTTAGGAATTGTTGTTTACTATGCACCGAAAACCCTAGGCAAAATCCTAAGCGAGCGACGGACGAAAATTGCCGAAGTGATTCAAGAGGCGGAGGAGCGTCAGCGTAAAGCGGCGGCCCTGCTAACGGAAGAGCAACAGAAGCTGGCTCAGGCCCAGGCTGAGGCGATTCGTATCCGCCAAGTCGCTGACCAAAGGGCCGAGGCTACTAAGGTAGAAATTGCGGCCCAGGCGGAGCAAGACGTACAGCGCTTACGGGAAACGGCGGACAAGGATCTGGGTGCAGAACAAGACCGAGTTATGGCCGAATTAAAGCGTCGAATTGCAGTGTTGGCGGTGGAACGGGCAGAGTCTAGTCTCCGGGGACGCCTCAGCAACAGTGAGCAAGACCGCTTAATTGAACGCAGTGTTGCCCAGTTAGGAGGCCATTAATGAAAGGCGCATTATATAGTAGCGAAATTGCTGAACCCTACGCCCAAGCGCTTATGGCTTTGGCGCAAAATCAGCACTTAACGACCGTTTTTGGTGATAGCATTCGGGATTTACTTGCTTTGCTGGATGAATCTCCTGATTTAGAGGTCGTATTATCTAATCCTGTCGTTAAAGACGACGATAAAAAAGCAATTCTACGCCGAATTTTAGGGGGTCAAGTTAATCCCTACCTCCTCAATTTCATGCTTTTGCTGGTAGATAAACGGCGGATTATTTTCCTGCGAGCTATCTGCCAACAGTATCAAGTATTGCTCCGCAAGCTCACCAATACCGTTTTGGCTGAAGTCGTTTCAGTCTTGAAACTCACCGATAGTCAGCGCCAGACAGTGATCGATAAAGTTAAACAACTGACCGGGGCCAGTGACGTTGAGATACAAACGACTATTGACCCCGATATTTTGGGGGGCGTGATCATCAAAGTCGGCTCCCAAGTCTTCGACTCCAGTTTGAAGGGCCAACTCCGTCGTATCAGCCTGAGTCTAGGCGGTGCAATTTAAGTTTTTCCCTGTCGCCTGGCGACGCTTTAAATTTTCACTCACTCCAACGGAAATAATTGACCATGGTAAGCATCAGACCTGACGAAATCAGTAGCATTATTCGCCAACAGATCGAGTCCTACGATCAAAGTGTCCAAGTTTCTAACGTAGGAACGGTTCTCCAAGTGGGAGACGGCACTGCTCGTATCTATGGGTTAGAGCAGGTAATGTCCCAGGAATTATTGGAATTTGAAGACGGCACCATTGGTATTGCCCTCAACCTTGAAGAAGATAACGTGGGTGCGGTACTCATGGGGGATGGCTTTGGCATCCAAGAAGGAAGCACTGTTAAAGCCACAGGACGAATTGCTCAGATCCCTGTTGGGGAAGCCATGATCGGCCGCGTTGTCGATGCTCTAGCCCGTCCCATTGATGGGAAAGGCCCCATCAACACCAGCGACACCCGCCTGATCGAATCCCCCGCACCGGGGATTGTCTCCCGGAAATCGGTTTGTGAACCGATGCAAACGGGGATTACCGCCATTGATGCCATGATTCCCGTTGGTCGGGGTCAACGCGAGTTGATCATTGGTGACCGAAAAACCGGGAAAACCGCCATTGCCATCGACACCATCATCAATCAGAAATCGGAAGATGTCGTTTGTGTCTATGTCGCCATCGGTCAAAAAGCCTCCACCGTTGCCCAGGTCATTGATACCCTAACGGAAAAAGGCGCCATGGACTACACCATTGTCGTGGCCGCCAACGCCAACGCCCCTGCCACGCTACAGTACCTGGCCCCCTACACCGGTGCGACTTTGGCTGAATATTTCATGTATCAAGGCAAGAGCACCTTGGTAATTTACGATGACCTGTCCAAACAGGCCCAGGCCTATCGTCAAATGTCTCTCCTGCTCCGTCGCCCCCCCGGACGGGAAGCCTATCCTGGGGATGTTTTCTACATCCACTCCCGCTTGCTAGAGCGGGCCGCCAAACTGAGTGATGCCCTCGGCGGTGGTAGTATGACGGCTCTGCCGGTCATTGAAACCCAGGCCGGTGACGTTTCTGCCTACATTCCCACCAACGTGATTTCTATCACCGATGGCCAAATCTTTTTAACCACCGACCTCTTTAACGCTGGCTTCCGGCCTGCGATCAACGCCGGGATTTCCGTAAGCCGAGTCGGCTCTGCTGCTCAAACCAAAGCCATGAAAAAGGTTGCGGGTAAATTGAAGCTGGAACTGGCCCAGTTTGCCGAGCTAGAGGCCTTCTCCCAATTTGCCTCTGACCTGGATGCCACGACCCAGGCCCAACTGGCTCGGGGCCAACGTCTACGTCAACTGCTGAAACAGCCCCAGAATTCTCCCCTGTCGGTGTGGGAACAGGTGGCCGTTACCTACGCGGGCTTGAATGGCTATATCGACACCATTGCCGTGGAAAAAGTCACAGAATTTGCCGCTGGTCTGCGGGAATACCTGAAAACCAATAAACCCAAGTACGTGGAAATCATTACCACGGGCAAAGCCTTAACCGATGAGGCAGAAGCCTTACTCAAGGAAGGCATTAAAGAGTTTACCCAGGCCTTTGCGGGCTAACGTGGGACGGTTCTCGTTGTTTCTTAATCACCCTTGGCTTCTCAAGCTCGGTGGTGATTAAGGAACCTCCCTACAGATTAAATTTTGGTGTAATATCCTATGCCTAACTTAAAAGCGATTCGAGACCGGATTCAATCGGTTAAAAATACAAAAAAAATTACGGAAGCCATGCGCTTGGTGGCGGCGGCCAAAGTGCGTCGAGCCCAGGAACAAGTGATTGCCACCCGGCCTTTTGCTGATGCCCTGGCCCAAGTCCTCTACAATTTGCAAAACCGTCTGGCCTTTGCCGATGCCAGCCTGCCCCTCTTTGAAGAGCGGGAGGTCAAGGCCGTTGCTCTCCTGGTGATCACGGGAGACCGGGGCCTGTGCGGTGGCTACAATACCAACGTTATCCGCCGGGCAGAACAACGGGCCAAGGAATTAACAGCCCAGGGGATTGAAGTGCAGTTTGTGCTGGTGGGCCGTAAAGCGACCCAGTACTTTGAGCGTCGCAAGGCCAAAATTGCCGCTTCCTACATTAACTTAAACCAAATTCCTACCGCGGCGGAGGCGGCAGAAATCGCTGACTCCCTGGTAGCTCTCTTCTTGTCGGCGGCCGTTGACCGGGTGGAATTGATCTACACCCGCTTTGTTTCCTTGATTAGTTCTAAGCCCGTCGTCCAGACCCTGTTTCCCCTAACTACTCAGGGCCTAGAGGTTAAGGATGATGAGATTTTCCGCGTCATTACTCGGGGCGGTAAGTTCCAAGTCGAGCGGGAAAAAGTAGCGGCGGAAGTCAGTAGTTTTCCGCAAGATATGATTTTTGAGCAAGACCCGGTTCAAATCCTGGATGCCCTGTTGCCACTCTATAACACAAATCAACTACTACGAGCCCTCCAAGAATCGGCGGCCAGTGAATTGGCGGCCCGGATGACGGCTATGAGTAATGCCAGTGATAATGCGGGACAACTAATTGGGACACTAACCCTGTCCTATAACAAGGCCCGTCAAGCAGCGATTACCCAAGAACTGCTGGAAGTGGTTGCGGGTTCTAACGCCCTGTAGCACGAGACCTCAAACCTCAAAAAGAGAGCTGGGAAGGAATTCTGCGGCTCTCTTTTCTTTTTTCGGTATTGCGTAATACCCATCCGCCTGCGGTACCTCCCTTTCGCAAGAGGAGGACAGGGCGGTCTAGTTGCGTTTGCCGGTAACGATGTAGGATACCCGCTGGGCAATGTTGGTGGCATGGTCAGCCATTCTTTCCAGATGGCGAATCACCAGAGCCAGTAAAATAATGGGTTCCACCACTCCCTTAATATCCTGCTGATGGGCCAGGGTGTAATAGAGAATTTCATAGCATTGATCAACGGTATCATCCAGATGCTTAACCCGAGGGCCAGCCTGGGCATCTAATTCCGTGAGAGCCACTAAGCTAATGGCCAACATATTTTGGGCATGGCGAGACATGACCGCCACCTGAGGTAGACAGGAAGGGGGGGGGTAGGCCATTAACTTCATCGAAATTTCTGCCAAATCCTTGGCATAATCACCGATACGCTCTAAATCCCGCACCAGTTGCATAAACGCACTCAATACTCGCAAGTCTTGGGCCACAGGAGACTGTAGGGTCAATAGAGTCGAGCATTCGTGCTCAATTTGCCGATAGTAGGTATCAATCTGTTTATCCAGGTTTTTAATGCGGGGAGCGTAGTCTAGCTGCTGTTCAAACAGTGTCTGATGACTGAGACGAAAGGATTCTTCCACCAAGGCCCCCATGCGGAGGACGTCTTGCTCAAGACGCTTGAGGGCCCGTTCAAAATGACTACGTTCGGGATAATGAATTTGGTTAGAAAGAGACACCAGGGGCATAAAAGGGCTTTTACTATAGTGGTAGATAATTAAAACTGAAAATTAAAACGCAAACTGTTCTTAACAAACTAATTTATTAACCTAGAACCTAAGGATTAACTTTTTCCTATGAATTGATTAAGAAATGTTTTAGAAAACCCTTCGATTTTCTGGACTTTTGATAATCAGTTGGCTATAAGCCTCGAAAACAAGACGGAATTGATAGAAGACAATTAATTTTAAAGCCTTGGGGCATTGGCGTTAGATAAATAGTGACTGTTAAAAAATTTTTTACCTGCAATTTATTCTAGCTTGTCTCCTAAGGCCTTGGCGGTCTTAGAAAGATTCCGAAGGAACAGACAAACTTTGCTAGGATAACCCTAGGTGTCGCAACGCAACCACTATGCCAGAAGAAGGAAAACTGTCTAGGTTACAACTCACGAATCAATTATCAGAAACGATTCAAGCCCTCAACAAAATTGTAACTCGGCTAGAACAAGACCAGACAGCGTCTCTCCCTCCGGATTGGCCCCCAGAGCTTGTGACGACCCTACTGAGCACCAGTCAGCAGATGCTCGACTCTTCCCAGGCCCTCCCCCCCCCGGCGGAGCCAGAGGAATTTGGCCCCGAGGAACTCCAAGGTCTAGATCACTTTTTACCCAGCTTTAATCGTTGGCAGAGGGGTTGGCAATCCGTTCTTGGCACAATTCGGCGGTTACTCCCTGCCCCTATCCGTGGCCAGATTTCTGATTGGGGTTTAACTGCGATACTGGTGGTCTTGATCGTTTCAGGGTTGTTAGCATCTGTACTTTTCCTTTCTCGACCAGTATCGGATGTTGGGCCAGCTTCTAGGACACCAACGGACTTGGAACCCCGCTCGCCCGCTTCAGAGTTGATCCTCCCTAGTCCTGCCCCCATTCAGTCGGAACCAGACAATCCTCCAGTTCTAGAGGCTCCGGCTGAACCGGAAGTGGTGGAATTAGCGCCCCCAGAAGAGGCGGCCCTGACCCCAGAACAAAGTTTGCTGGGAATCATTCGTCAGGAGCTGTTTGACCTTACCCAGTCCTATTCTCCGAGCTTAGTTGTTTTGATTCAACCCAATTTTGACACCAGCCACCTGACCCTGACCTTAGGGCCAGCCTGGGATGAATTATCGCCCCAGCGGCAAGCAACCTGGGTCAAGCAAGTGTGGCAAAAAACGCAAAAGTTGTCTTTCCGCAAGTTAACGATCCTCGGGCCGAAAGGCCAGTTGTTGGCCCGGAGTCCCGTGGTCGGCCAGGAAATGCTGATTTTTCGGACAGAGGAATCTTCCCGTCAATCGGGAGAGCCCTAGGGAAATATAATGGGGGGCGACCTTCCGCCCAGATTTTGTGTTAGCCTATGCCTGCTCGTCCCAATCTTCAGCCTAATATCCTCCGGGATGCCCTGACGGTGTTTTGGGGAGAGTGGCTTGACCTCCGGGTAAGACTGGTACAGATTGCGGCTTCGGGCCTGATTTCTCCCTTGATCTATATCTTTGCCTTTGGCCTCGGCCTGGGGAGTGCCCTTGACCAATCGATGAAACCAGCGGCAGGTAATAGTTACCTGGAATTTATTTTGCCGGGGATGGTGGCCCTGTCCTCTATGACCATTAGTTTCGGGGGAACCACTTTTTCCATCTGTGGTGACCGGCTATTTTCTAAAACCTTTGAGGAATTACTCCTGTTACCCGTCCACCCCCTGGCCCTGTACCTCGGTAAAGTCAGTGCAGGAGTTCTGCGGGGGATTATGACCGCCACCTCGATTATTCTGATCGCCGTTCTCTTTACCGGCCGGGTTCTAAGCTTTCTGAATCCCCTGTTTCTTCTGCTGTTGCTCTTGAATTGTGCGGTTTTTGCCGGCTTGGGCGTTCTCGTGGGCCTGCGGGTCAAATCCCTGGAAACCGTTGGCCTGTACAACAACTTTGTGATTGTTCCGATGTCTTTTCTAGGGGCTACTTTCTTCGACCCTGCCACCCTACCCCCGTTACTAAAACCGATCGTTTATCTCCTGCCCTTAACCTATACCAGCATTGGCCTGCGGGCGGCGGCCTATCTGCCCCTCAGTCAGTTTCCTTGGTACGCGATACCCGTCTTGGCGGGGACAGCCCTGGCCCTGGCCGGTCTGGGGGCCTACCAATTTTCCCACCAGCGAGATTGAAACGCCAAAATAAAGTAGGATGGATAGGCTAGGGGTAAATAGACCTCAGTGCCATTGATTCATCATCTGTATCCCGTCATACCCTATAGAGGAGGTTTAAAAATTCAGGAATGACTCAAGTTGTTGTCGGTCAAAATGAACCTATCGAATCCGCGTTACGACGCTTTAAGCGTCAGGTTGCCAAAGCTGGCATCTACACAGATTTCAAGAAGCATCAATTTTTTGAAACCCCCCAGGAAAAACGCAAGCGCAAGGAAGCGACCCGTAGAAGACAGCGCTCCCGCCGTCGCTAAGACCCAAGATTTTGTGCAGACGTTTTAGAATAGGCCCCTTTCTCCGGAGAGGGGTCTGTTAGTGTTTTTGTCGCCCACAAAAGTGATCCCCGCACCGCCATAATAGAAAAACCGGGCTTCGAGAGAGCGCATGATTAAATCACTCCGCCAATATTTCCAGGGACTGCAATCTGCTAAAAACCCAGACCCCATGACCCAGGATGATAGTCTGAACCCGAACTCAGAACGAAACCCTGCCCCCAGGCGCTCAGCGGCGACCCAACCCTTGCCTCCACCAGAACCGGAGCCCCGGCTCTCTAGCTTTCCTCCTCAGCGCTGGGTCTGGATTGCAGGAATTTGCTGTCTCACCCTGGGGGGATTGATCTTGGCTTTACCCAAGGGCGTCGAGCAATTAGAACAGTGGCAACAGGCGGAGCAAATCGAGGCCTACGAACAGGAACAACACCAAGCTTCTACCGTTCTACAGTTAGTTAAGCTTCCCCCACAAAAACGAGCAGCTAAACTTCAGGCCATTGCCGCTCAACCAGAGCCTTCTTTAGAACGGAGTCGGGCCCGTTACCTCTTGGCTGTAGACCTACTAGAGCGCTACGAAGGTGGGCCAGCGGTACAGTGGTTAACTGATTTAGAACTGGATTATCCGGTGATGGCTCCCTATATTTTGCTCAAGCGGGGACGGGGTTACGAACTTTCCAATGAAACGATCAAGGCCCAGGAAAGCTGGCAAGAAATTGTTGAAAAATATCCCGATTCCCCCGTGGCCTTAACAGCCATGACGCTCCTGGGAAAGGCCGACCACCAGTATTGGCAAGCGGCCCTGACTCGTTTTCCTAATGATCCCCGATTGGCAGTGGTTTTGCACCAGCAATTGCAACACCAACCGCAGTCCCTGGATTTGATGCGCCAAATCCTCCAGATCGCACCGGCCCATGCGGCAACGACGGGGGTTCGGGATCAGCTACTCCAACAGCAGGCTAAACAATTGACCCCAGAGGATTGGCAAGCCGTTGGGGATAGTTTTTGGCGCCAGGGCCAGTACGCCAAGGCCATTCCGGCTTATCAACAGGCCGTAGCAACCCCCCAGACCCTTTACCGTTTAGCCCGCTCCCAGCAATTACAGGATCAGAAGGCGGAGGCCATCGCCGGCTATCAAAAACTGATTCAAACCTTCCCCCAGGCCAAGGAAACTGCCCAGGCCCTCCAGCGTCTGGCCCAGTTGAGTGATCCCCCCGAGGCCATTACGTACCTACGGCAACTCCAAAACCAGTTTCCCAAGGAAGCGCCCCAGGCCTTATTAGATGAAGCAGAACTCCTTGCTAAATCCGACCCGATCCACGCCGCCCAGGCCCGCCAGGCCCTGCTCCAACGCTATTCTTCTTCTGATGCTGCCGCTGAACTCCGGTGGCAAATAGCCAGTCACTTCGCGAAAACGGGCAAGATCCAGGAAGCATGGCAGTGGGCCCAACAAATCGCCCAACAAAACCCAGAGAGTAGCTTGGCCCCCAAGGCTATTTTTTGGATTGGCAAATGGGCCCAACAATCAAATCGTCCTAATGATGCCCAGGCCGCCTTTAAGAATGTCCTGGCCCGCTATCCCTATTCCTACTACGCTTGGCGTTCGGCTGCTTTATTGGGTTGGCCTGTGGGGGATTTCCAAAGCGTGCGCTCCCTACAACCGACGGCCGTTTTACCGAATGTTCGTCCTTTACCGCCTGCGGGCTCCAGTCTATTTAAGGAACTTTATCGCCTGGGACAGGATGAAGCCGCTCGGATGGTTTTTGAAGCGGAGGTTAGTCGTCGGCAACATGAACAAAATACCGATGAACCAACTATGGCGGAGGCCTTTACCTTCGGCTTGTTGCAATTAACCCAACGTCAATACCTCAAGGGCATTAATCAAATTCTGAGCCTGCGGGAGGCTGCCGATACGCCCGCTGAAAGAAAAGACTGGCAGGCCCTGCGGCAACAACCCGAATATTGGCAGGCCCTGTTTCCTCTACCCTACCAGGGTCTCATTTTTGAATGGTCTGCCAAACGGAAGTTGAATCCCCTGCTGGTCGGGGCCTTAATCCGTCAAGAATCCCGCTTTGAGAAGGAAATTCGCTCTCCGGTGGGAGCCACGGGCCTCATGCAGGTCATGCCCGATACCGCTAAGTGGATTGCGCCCAAAATCAAGCTTAAAACCTATTCCCTAACCAATCCCAAGGACAATATCAAGCTGGGGACGTGGTACTTAGATCACACCCATGACACCTACGGCAATAATTCGGCCCTAGCCATTGCCAGCTATAACGCCGGGCCGGGTAACGTTGCCAAATGGCTCAAGGAATTACCCAGAGAGGATATCGACGTCTTTATCGAAAGTATTCCCTTTCCAGAAACCAAGGGCTACGTCGAGGCCGTCTTTAGCAATTATTGGAATTACCTGCGAATCTACGACCCCACCACCCAGGCCTTACTCAAAAAGGGCTAAAGGTTGTCTTGGTAATCCGTCAGTAAGGTGAGGAGTCGAGCGACCCCAGAAGCTGGAATCAGTTCGAGGAGAGGTAATTGACGTTTGCCTTCTCCTAAGGTCACGGTCAGGCCGCCCAGAATTTTTTCGAGTTCCCCCTGGTTTAATCGGTCTTCGAGTAGGAGGGGATAGACTTGCTCCGCTAAGGGCGTATGGAGATGGGCCTCGGCCAGGTATAGATGCCATTTGGCCACATCAATGTAGATATTTTCGCCAATTTCGGCCGCCAGGGCCTCGATGGCCGGTGTAGAAGGAGATTTAGCCATTGGATTTCACTGAATAATCTGCGAGGACAGCAATGTAGAGCAGGTGGAGCAGGAGCAGGCCGAACCAGATGCCTGACAAGGGCAAGAGCCAGGGCCAAGTGGCTTGGTTGAGGTTGTGGAAAAACCATAGCCCCGAATTACTCGCGAGGAAGACCGCAACGTGAACCGCAAAGTTCATCCGGTCATCCAGGCGTCGAAAAGCAGGGTCATTACGGTCGGGTTGACGGGGCCAGCGAGGAGGCATAACGCGTTAAACCAGTGGGTGAAGGGATTGCTCCCTTTCATTGTATGGGATTGCCAGACCGCCTCCCGCGAGCGCAAACTTTTTTCACCAGACTGCTCCCAAGGGCGTGATAGACTAACTTACGGATTTTAGGAGTCTTATGCTATGCCGCCGGATCTTGACCAGATTACTGCCGTTGTTCTGTCCGGTGGATTAGGGACTCGTCTGCAAGCCGTCCTGCCCCATTTGCCCAAACCCATGGCTCCCGTTGCGGGACGACCCTTTCTCGGCTGGATCTTGGCTTATCTCCAGCACCAACAGCTCCAGAATGTTATTCTCTCCACGGGTTATCGGGCCGAGGTCATTGCCGCCTATATTGCCGAGCAGGCCCAGCATCCCACGGATTTTCCTGACACTTTAAGCGTTACCTGTGTGGCCGAACCTGAACCCCTCGGAACCGCCGGTGGTTTTATTCAGGCCCTTGGCCCCCATCCCCTAACCCCCCTGGCCTGGTTAGTGCTCAATGGCGATTCTCTGGTGGTCACGGACTATACGGCCCTGGCCCGTTATCTCCAAGATGAAAGGGTTGATGGGGTAATTTTGGGAGTTTCCGTGCCCGATGCCTCCCGTTACGGTTCCCTAGCCACGGATGACCAGGGTTTCCTGACCCAGTTTGCGGAAAAACGGGCCGGCCAGGGCCTAATTAATGCGGGCGTTTACCTTCTGCGGCCCCGGCTAGTGGCCCAATTTCCGGCCCAACGGCCCCTCAGCTTTGAGTACGATGTTTTTCCCCACTTACTGGCCCAAAAGGCCCGCCTGAAGGTGCATGGGGTGACGGCACCTTTCCTCGACATTGGTACCCCAGACACTTTGGCCCAGGCCGAAACCTTTATCCAAACCCATTTTCAATTTCTTTTACCCTAGGCACTGGCCATGTTGATTTCAAGAGCGCCTGTCAGAATTAGCTTTTTCGGGGGGGGTACGGATTATCCCGAATATTTTCTGCACCATGGGGGCGCGGTGCTGGCCACAGCCATTGATAAATTCTCCTACGTTACTGCTAGTCCTTTTTTAAGTCATTTGTTCGATTATTCCATCCGAGTATCCTATCGCAAGGTGGAACTGGTCAAAACCCCCGACGAAATGGAGCACCGGGTTTTTCGAGAATGCCTAAAATTCTGTGGCTTGGAAAAAGATATTGAGTTGCATAATGTGGCCGACCTGCCCGCCTTCACCGGCCTAGGATCTTCTTCGGCCTTTACGGTGTCCCTACTCCAGGCCCTGCATTCCTTCAAGGGAGAATTTGTCCGGCCCCTAGACCTGGCCTACGAGGCCATCTACGTCGAACGACACCTTGTCCAGGATAAAGTCGGCTGTCAAGACCAACTGATGGCGGCCCTGGGGGGCTTTAACCTGGTGGAGTTCAGAACCGAAGAAGATATTATCGTCAATCGCGTTCCCCTTTCTCCCCAGCGCCTAGAGGAATTTGAACAGCATCTCTTTATTGTCTTCACCGGCATTAAACGCAAAGCCGCCAACGTAGTCGAAAAGCAACTGCAGAAGGTTCAGGACAATACAGACACTTTAAAGCTGATGCGGCAGATGGTGGGCCAAGGCTGGGATATTTTGACCAATCAGCAATGTCTTTCCGCTTTTGGGCAATTGCTAGACCAGGCCTGGCAGGCCAAACGCAGTTTAGACCAGGGCATTTCCAATGTTGAAATTGACCGTCTTTATGCTCTCGGCCGTGAGGCCGGGGCCTGGGGAGGAAAACTCTTGGGGGCCGGGGCTGGAGGCTTTTTGCTCTTTTTTGCACCACCGGAAGTTCATCCCCAACTGCAACAGGCCTTTGCCAACCACCAAGTTTTATCGGTGAAAATCAATGCGCCCGGTTCCCAGATTATTTTTTCGTAACCGTCGGCTCAAAGCCCGCCACCTCCGCCAAGGTGTAGAGGGGCCGGCCCTTGACTTCTTCATAGATACGGCCAATGTATTCTCCCAGGATACCAATACAGACCAATTGTACTGAGCCCAGAAACAGAATCGCAATGACAATGGCCGCCAGGCCTGTCAGGGGAGAATGGGGCTGGTGTAGCCGCCAGTAGAGAACGAGAACCACCATGCCCAGGGCCAGGGCCGCGGTGAACAGGCCGAGGTAGGTGGAAAGGCGCAAGGGCACTTTGGAAAAGGAAATCAGACTATTAATGGCTAGGCGCAGGGATTTACGGAACGTATATTTAACCTCACCGGCATAGCGGGCATCCCGCTCGAAGAGAACGGCGGTTTGGGTAAAGCCGACCCAGGAGCGCAGGCCCCGAATGTAGCGATTTTGCTCCGGCATCCGGTTGAGCAGATCCACCACTTGACGATCCATCAGGCAAAAATCCCCAGTATCGGCGGGAATCGTCACATCTGCCAAACGCTGGAGCAGACGATAGAAAAGATAGGCGGTCAATTTTTTAAACCAACTCTCTTGCTTACGCTTGGTGCGTTGGGCATAGACTACTTGATACCCCTGGCGCCATTGGGCAATTAATTCCGGAATTAACTCTGGGGGGTCTTGGAGGTCGGCATCCAGGACGATCACCGCCTGGCCCCGGGCAAAATTGAGTCCCGCTGTGACCGCAATTTGATGGCCAAAATTTCTGGCTAGGCTCAAATAACAAACGCTGGAATCTTGGCGCTGGAGTTCCCGCATCAGTTTTAAGGATTGGTCTCGGCTACCATCATTGACCAGGATGAGTTCCACCGGCTCCCCTAAACTATCCATGACCGCCCGGACACGCGCATAGAGTACATTGATCGTTTCTTCTTCATTAAAAATCGGTACGATCAGCGAATAGGTAGGAGGCACAGCCGTAGTCACGGGTATCAATCAGGCTAAGATGGGCAAGTTACTCCCCCCCAATGTACCGTCTCTTTGTCATCGTGTTTACCGGAATTATCCAGGGCCTTGGTCACGTACATACCCTCAGTCCGCTTTCCCGTAGCCAGGCCACAGCTCGCCTCCAGATTACCCTGCTGGCTCCAATGGCCGAACCGATTTTGGTGGATATGGCCTTGGGGGACAGTATTGCGGTGGATGGCGTCTGTTTAACGGTGGAGGAAAAAACGGAGACGGGCTTTTTAGCCACTGCATCACCGGAAACCCTGCGTCGTACCACCCTGGGCCAAGCAATCCAACGGGGCCAGGCCGTCAATATTGAAAGTTCCCTACGGGCCGGGGGGAAAATTGGTGGCCATTTTGTGACGGGCCATGTAGACGGGGTGGGCAGTCTCCGCCAGATTCAGCAGACGGGCCAAGCCTGGGAACTCACGTTTGGGCCAGCCCAAGGCCTAGAAGACCAATGGCAACAGGCCCTCGCCCGTTATTTGGCCCCCAAGGGGAGTATCGCCGTCAACGGCATTAGTTTAACCCTTGCGGCCCTCGACCCGAAGGGCCAGACCTTCACTGTCGCGGTGATTCCCCATACCTACCAGGAAACCAACTTGCAATTTCTCCAGCCCGGTAGTTGGGTCAACTTGGAAGGGGATATTCTAGCCAAGTATGTGGAGCGGTTACTGACCGGCCAGCCCCCTAACCCGGCTTCCTCGGTTGATCTCGCCTTTTTAGCAGAGCATGGCTATACCTAAGCCCTTGCTTGTATTTTCCCTGTCGCCTATTCCCGAAACGTTCCCATGTCTGACCATCCCCTGACTGGTTTTGGTTTTTTGAGCGGGGCCAGCTATCCCCTCAAGGCCCTGCGTCTGCTGCGCCAGCAACCCCAGTTCTGGAGCTACATTGCGATTCCCCTGCTGCTCAATATCGCCCTGGGCCTGTTTTTATACTGGCAATTTCTTGGTTTGAGCCAGGAGGGCAGTGAATGGTTAGGCATTTACCTGCAAAGGGGTTGGCAAACCTGGGCCAGCCAGTTGCCGGATTTTCTGCAAGGCCTGGGCTTGATCCTGCGGGCCTTGGTGGCCCTGATTCAGTGGACGCTTTACTTTTTTGGCTTGTTGGCGACGGGCTTTATTTTGGCCCAGGTCGGGGTATTGTTGGGCTCTCCCTGGTATGGTCGCCTCTCGGAGCAATTGGAAATTTTGTGTCTGGGCCAATTAACGGTACAGGAGATTGGTCTTGGCCGAGAACTCTGGCGGGCCCTGGCCTTTGAGTTTAAAAAATTAGTGTTAATTCTGGGGATCGGGGGCCTGAGCTTGGGCCTCAATTTTGCGCCAGGCCTGGGAACCCTCTTAGCTAGTGGCTTGGGTATTAGCTTAACCGCGACCCTCACCTGTCTTGATTGCTTCGATCCCCCCCTAGAGCGCCGTCGCCTCTGCTTTCGTCATAAACTTGGCTTAGTGGCCCGTAATCTACCGGCCAGTGCTGGCTTTGGCCTAGTTTGCCTATTTTTAATCAGTATTCCCCTGGTGAATTTAGTCACCCTGCCCCTCTGTGTCAGTGCCGGAACCCTCTTTTGTTGTGAGCGCATTATCCCCCGCCTAAAGTGAGGAATGGCCCTGGGCCTTCAGCAAATTTTCTTGGGCTTGGCTAAATTCTGGAGCTAATTCTAGGGCCTTTTCGTACTCGGTAATCGCCGCTTCCCACTGGCCCTGACGTTGGAGTACAGAGCCTAATCCATAGTGAGCTAGAGCATGAGCACTGATGGGAATTCCTTCCTGATCCGGTTGCGCCAAGGCCTGACGGTAGTAGAGAACGGCCTGGTCAAGCTTGCCTTGTTGGGCCAAGGCATCTCCTAAACTACTATAGGCATAGACGGCTTGGGGGTCTAACTTGATGGCAGTTTGCCAACTTTGGATAGCCTGGGGCAACTGATTTTGATTATAGTACCCCTTGCCTAACCAAATGTAGGAATCGGGATGATTGGGGTATAGCTGAATCATGCGGCGAAAATAAGCCATGCCCTGGTCGATATTGCCCATCGCATAGGAAACTAGACCCATATTGTAAAGAGCATCCCCGTGGGTCGGATCCAAATTGAGGGCTTTCTGATAACTCTGTAGGGCTCCTTCAAAATCCCCCTGCTCTGTTAGGGTAACGGCTAGATCGTAGTGCAAATCGGCCTGCTGAGGATGCTGATGAATCGCTTGCTGATAAACAGCAATGGCTTCCTCGGGACGATTTTGCTGGAGGAGCAGATCGGCTAACTGGAGATAATTATCTAGATTTTGGGGATTATGCTGAATCGCGTTACGGTAAAGACGTTCTTGAGACGGGGGAGTACCGAGGGAAAACGAATCCGATGGCGTGGCAACAGAAGTCGATAGGGGCAGAGCCAGACTTGTTGCGAGAAGGACAGTTAGGATGCCGGGTCGCATGGGATTGGGGAACTATTATCTTGTATTCTAAGCCAGGGCTTTTGTCAGCGACTAGGGGCATTCGCAAATTGTTGTAATTCCCAAGGTTTGCTTAATTTGCTTAAATGGAAGGCGGTCTTATTTTCATTTTTCTATATCCGCCATCGCCCATGCCCCACTCCATTGTCACGGAAACCTGTGAAGGTATCGCCGATTGTGTTGAAGCTTGTCCGGTGGCTTGTATCCATCCCGGCCCAGGTAAAAATAGCAAGGGAACCGACTGGTTCTGGATTGACTTTGCTGTTTGTATTGATTGTGGCATCTGTCTCCAGGTTTGTCCCATTGAAGGGGCGATTTTACCAGAAGAACGGCCTGACCTTCAAAAAACGCCTAGTTAACCCAGGCCCTAGCATCCATGACCTATCTGCTCGAAGTCCAGGAAGTTTATGCCGGCTATGTTCCTGATGTGCCCATTCTGAAGGGGATTCATTTTGCCATCCGACCGGGGGAGTTGGTGACGGTCATTGGCCCCAACGGAGCCGGTAAATCCACCTTAGCCAAGGCGATTTTTGGTCTATTAACTCCTAGCAGGGGGCAAATTATCTTTAAGGGAGAAAATATCGCTGGTTTGTCCTCGGATCAAATTGTGCGGCGCGGGATGTGCTATGTGCCTCAAGTCGCCAATGTGTTTGGCACATTAACCATCGAAGAAAATCTAGACATGGGGGCCTTTCTCCATCCCGGTTCTCCTAAGCTTCTCAAGGAGAAAATTTATACCATGTTTCCCAAATTGGCTCAACGCCGCCAGCAAAAGGCCGGGACGCTTTCCGGGGGAGAACGACAAATGTTGGCCATGGGCCGAGCCCTGATGCTTGATCCCGATTTATTGCTCCTAGATGAACCTTCTGCGGCCCTGTCACCTCTTTTGGTTAAAGACGTTTTTGAGCAAATTAAGGCCATTAACGCCACCGGCAAAGCCATCATCCTGGTGGAACAAAATGCCAAGCAGGCCTTGATGATGGCCGACCGGGGCTACGTCCTGGAAAATGGCCAGGACAAACTGGAAGGAACGGGAGACGGTTTGCTTAACAATCCCCAAGTTGGAGAACTTTACCTGGGATCCGCTTACCATGGCTAATACCAAATCTCTGAAGTCTGACGACACAACTAACGTCCCCCTTGCGAAGGGGAGGTGCCGTAGGTGGAGGGGTCAAAATCTGTAGCTTTAACTTGAAGAATTGGTATAAACTCTCCGCAGGAGACCCTAATTTTTTCTGGTACTGGTAAATTACCCAAATTTAAAAGGGCTGATAGCGCAGGGAAAAATAAAAGCCCTGTTCCTGTAGAGTATTGCCCCGATTGTTCAGCGAGACGAGGGGAATCCCGTAGTCTAAACGCAGGGCCAAGCTGGGGGTAACCCGCCAACGCAGACCCAGGCCCGTACCAATCAAGGTAGAGGGGTCGGGATTGGGCAGGACATTGTTCCAGCCAGTGCCACCTTCGATAAAGGGCGTTAGTTGCAAGACACTGGGGTCGGCAGTGAGGGGAATCCGCAGTTCCACCGAGGCCAGGACAGCGTTATCCGTAACCAGTTGGTTTTGACCATAGCCTCGCACCGTATCGATCCCGCCCAGACTAAATTGCTCAATGATCGGGAGGGCATCAGGACTCAGTTGGGCATAGAAACGAGTCAATAGCAACCAGTCCGCTGAGTTCAGTCGATTCAGCCATTGAAATTGGCCCAGCCAACTAAAAAATTGGCCATTAGGTTCAATATCACTCACGGTGGCATCCAGGGCCGACAGGCCAAAGCTGAATTGGGAACGAGCGGCCAACACATTGCTGGGATCACGATTAAGCCATTCTTGATAGAAACGAAGTACCGTCAGGTTGGTTGCGCCGTTGCTACAGGGTAGGGAAAAACAAAAGGGAATATCTTCGAGGGAACTCTGGTTGCGCCGCAGGTCGAGATTTAAACCCAGGGCCCATTCTGTAGCCGGACTGCGATAGACGGGCTGGCGGTATTGGAAGGAAAAGGTTTCCGTTTGGTTGCGAATTTGAAAGGCCTGGAAAATACTTTCGGTGATTTCCGTTTCTGTGTTGTAGTAGGCAAAACCCACAGTGCCGTTCATGGCATTGATGGGGACGGTGTAGGCAACATTGTAGAGGCCCAGCCCTTCGGTCAAAGCATATTCTCCGGCCAGTCGGTCGCCCCAGCCCACCAAGTTATCGTGGGAGAGCGTGAACGTTAATTCTTCAGAACCAATGCTAGGGGGCCGGTAATTATCAGCCCCAATACTGGCATGGAAAGCCGGTGCTTCCTTCACCGTTACCAAAAGTACACTCTGGCCGGGCCCACTCCCCGCTGTTAATTCGGCATTAATTTGGCTGAGCAGGGGGGCTAACTGAAGCAGGGCCAGGCCGTCTTGGAGGGCCTGTTGGTTCAATGGTTGGCCCGTCACTCGTTCTAGACGAGAGCGAATGTAGTTCTCCTGTAAACGCTGGAGGCCAGTAATTTCCATTCGTTCCAGGCGGCCCTCGATCACCTGAATTTTGACCACGCCATCACTGATGTCCTGCTGGTTGGGCAAAAAGGCCCCGGAGGTAATGTAACCCCGGTCAATGTAGAGTTGGCTGATGGCGGAACGTAGGCAGATTAATTCTTCAAAACTAAGCTGACGATTTTCTAGGGGTTCGATTAAGGCCTGAATTTCGGCCTGGAGGATCGTATTACCCACCACTTCAATCCGTTTAATCCAATATTTTTCACTCTCGGGACTAACCGGACAGTCTTGGGGTAAAGGTGCAGGAGTCGATTCGCCCCAGACCGGAATGGGGATTCCCAGCCCATGCGAACCGAACAGGCTAGCAATGATAATACCTTTCCAGATTTGCCTCTGAGCCCTCATCTCTACGGTCTCCTTAGCAGTCTCTCCATTCCAAGCTAGTGGCATTCTCTGCTCAATAATAAACGGCCATCGGAAGTGCGATATACACCCTGGGCCTCCACTAAGGGAGGAGAAAATGATTGAGATTGTTCCTGGGATAAAGTGGGAAGCGGTTGCACCGTTCCCGTGGGATAGGGAGAAATGCTGGGGTCTCCCGGCCGGGGAGGCAGGCCCCCAGGGCCAGTGATGATGAAGTTGCCCTGTTTGTTCTGGTCAGGCACAACACAACTATTGGCAATCAATTGGTCGGGATCAATGAGCGAATCTGGGAATTGGGCCAAGCTATTTTGAATAAAGGTCAGGTCAGGAATGGTAATTACCCCAAAGACAGAGCCACTGGCATTGATGTCCACTCGATTATTGCCCTCTAGGGTATCGGGGTTGGTTCCCTTGGGGGCCGGTTGATAGCCATCGCCAAAGAAGACCGGGGTTTGCAAGCTAATGTCACCACCCCGGCCATCCCGAGCAAAGGCCAAGATATCGCTGTCCTTGAAGGCCAGAATGGAATCCGCCGTGAGGGTAATATTGCCGCCACCGCCGGCCCCACTGTTCACATTCGTCCGAATATCGCTATTCCCTTGTAAGCGCAGGTTGGCGGCCCGGATATCGATGCGCCCCCCGGCGGCCTGGGTTGCGGCGGTGGAAATGGTGCTATCAGTACTAGTGAGATTGCCCTGGAGATTGATAGCGATATTTCCCGCATCGCCTTGGCCTAGAGAACTGGCCGTAATTTCAGAATTGGCCCCCATCTGAACTAAGGAGGCCTTGATCTCGATACTACTAGGGCTTTTGGCCACGCCGGTTTCCCGAATGGCTGTGGAAATGGTTCCGCCTTCCAAGTTGAGGTTTTGACCAATATCGAGCCTGATATTGCCAGCACTTCCCTGGCCAGCGGTTCTGGCCAAGATTCTCCCCTCATCTCTGAGGGTTAGACTATTGGTGGTTAGGGTAATTGTTCCCGCTTTTCCCTGGGCTCCTTCCCCTAAGGAGGAGATGATGGCACTACCAGTACCGTCACTCGCTTTGCCGTCTACAGTGATCTGGTGAGCCTTGATCTCAATACTGCCCCCTTCCCCCTGGCCCAGCATAGCAGCTTGGATCTGGCCACCCCGGCTGAGGGTGAGTTGCTGGGTACTAAGGCTGATTTGTCCGGAGTTACCCCGCGCATTGTTGTCCACGGTGGTGGTGATCAAGCTAGCAGCGGTTTTCACGTCATTCTCGCCATCCACAATAATTTCTGGAGCATTGATCGTAATGTTACCCGCATCGCCGATGCCTCCAGCAAAGGTGGCCGCTTGAATTTGCATCCCCTTTAGTACCTGGAGAGAATCGGCATTGATGCTAATATTGCCCCCCTTCCCTTCTCCCGCTGTACTCACGGAAATCAGAGAAAAATCATCACTGGCGATGGTCTTGCTGTCGATCCGAATTTCGCCGCCATTGCCCTTGGCCCCAACTTCGACACTACTGACAATGTCGGCAAAGTTGAGCCGGAGGTGATCAACTGCTAGCTGGATCGACCCCGCATTCCCTTGCCCAAAGGTTGCAGAATCAATACCGGCTCCGTTGGCCAGGGTCAACCGCTCGGCTTGGATATTAATCAGGCCTGCGTTCCCAATACCGCCATCGCCAATTTGAGTACTGACCCCAGCCCCGGCCCCAATGCTGGTTTTGCCGCTCATGGCAATCTCTCGGGCCTTGAGGGCGATCTCGCCCGCATTGCCAATACCAAAAATGGTGGACTGAATTTGGCCACCGCCAAAGAGTTCAATGCGGTCGGCCTGGATATCGACTTTGCCCGCATTGCCTTGGCCCTTCTCACTAATGCCGGTGCCTAAAATACTGGGAGCCCCAGTACTAGTAGACCCAGACAAAATAAATTCCTTTGTTCTAATCATAATATTGCCCGCATCTCCCTGGGCAAAGGAACTGGCATTCACCTGGGCCCCCTGGGTAATGGCCACGCGATCGGCATTCATTTCAATATCCCCCCCTTTACCTTGGCCCAGTTGTAGGGAACTATCAATTAAAGAGGGAAGACCGTCACTTTTTTCCCCTGTGACGAGGATGGAAGGTGCATTGAGGCGAATCAAGCCACCCTCTCCCTGGCCAAAAACAGAGCCTGAAATTCTAGCACCATTACTGACCGTTAAAGACGGCGTTTCGATGATAATACTCCCAGACTTACCGATGGCATCTTTTCCTAAATTGCTGGCAATTTGACTGCCAAAGACAATGGGTATGCCGTCCAAATCACCTTTTCCTTCACCGTCGATCAAGACACTTTTCTGGGCATGAATCGTTATATCACCGCCGTTCCCCTGGCCCTCGACAAAATTCTCGACCCCGAGGTCAGCTCCATTGGTAATACGGAGAATATCTGTTGCTACGGTGATGTTCCCGGAATTGCCCTGCTCGGTTGCGTAGGCGTTGGAGTAAACCCGACTGGTTAAGTTTAATGGTTCGCCTTCGAAAATTAGATTAAGCCCACCATCAATCTCGACCTGCTCTGCCGTGAGGAAAATATCACCAATCGTGCCGCTCCCCTGATTCACTGTACTGACTTGGGAGCCGTCCTTAATCGTAATGCTTTTGGCCTGGAGGATAATCTGGCCACCATCTCCGCTGGTTACTTTGCCCATCCAATTACTGATGTTAGACGCCTGTTCAAAGGTGATTTTCTCTTGGACTTGGAGATTAATGTCTCCTGCCTTTTGATTTGAGGCCTGGAGATTATCTCGAATTCCAGCATTGATATTACTCCGAGTACCCACAATATCCGTTGAGTCTCCCGCTGTCAGGGTTAAATTTCTAGCCTGGATATGGACTGCTCCCCCCGGCCCGGCCTCCGTGGTCAGGAGGGCATTCCGCAATACCGTATCCCCCCCGCTTTTAATAGTGATATCTCCCCCTTGCTGAGCGGAGGTAGTTCTCAGGATACCGGTGAGTTGGATATTCCCCTGGGCCGTCAGGTTAATATCGCCGCCGGGGATTGGCATCAGCAACGTGCGGGCTTCCGGCTGGAGGGACGGCCTATCGAAGGGATTGACTTTCGGCAAATTCTCCTCTGTATCCGAGACAAAACGAGCATAGCCGGTATTAATCGTGCCCAGAACATCTAAATTTCCTGCTGTGCGGAGATCAATGTCACCGCCAAAATTGATCATAAAACCGCTCAGGGCCAGGTCTCCTCCCGCTTTAGCTGTAATTTTGCCGGGAATGGTTTTTTCGTTGGGATCAAGACTATTGATGATCAAGCCCTGGAGATTCATGGCCTCGCCACTGTTCAGGAAAATGTTGCCCGCTTCAGCCTGGGCATAGGCTAAGAGGCCCGATTCTCCCACCACGTCCAAGTTTCCCCGACTATCTAGCGCAATAGTTCCTCCTTTAGTGAGGGAACGGCTAGAAATGGCCCCCAGTCCAAAATTAGCTGGCAGGGTTTCAACGGCTGTAATATCACCTCCTAGGGCCGGATTCGGCTGAAACTGATTGCTAAAAAATGCGGTTCCCCCCAGTAGTTGGGTAAATTCTGGATCGGCAAAAAAGGTTGAGCCCACAAGGATATTAGCCCGGCTAGCGGCTTTTCCGGTTGGCAAATTCACCCCAGCCCGGAGGTCTGCTAACGGTTCCTTGGCACCGTCTAGGGTAAGCTTTTGGCCATTGCTGAGGGTCACGGTTTCCGCGGACCAGGCGTTAGGGTTGGAGCCAGTAATCCAGATAAAGTCGGGGATAGTGATGGAGCCACCGGCCTGAATTTGCAGGGAGCCGCCTTGGTAGGCCAATAGTGAGACATCTCCCCCGGCCTGGAGCGTCAGTCCAGTACTTTTTTCCAGGCTATTTAGAGCTCCAGCTAGGGTTTCAACACGAAAATTGCCACCACTACTGAAGCGCCCCATGGCATTGATGGGGATATCCGAACGGAGGGTGAAGTCGCCTCCGGCCGCCAGGTCACTGTCTGGGCTATAGAGTCCGACAAATAGACCTTGTTGGCCCTGCAGGGTAAGATTTTCCCTAGCGGCAAGAATCAGGGGAGAACCCAAAACATCGGTAATTGTTAGAAAGTTTTGGGCCGTTAGGGACAGATTTTTGCCAGCGTTGAGACTGCCAAAGATAGTCACGACAGGGGCCGCTAGGGTTAAATCCTTGCTTACTTCGAGGTTAGCGGCACTCTCGATCGACTGGGAGTTTCCTCCAAAATCAAGGCCGATGGGAACACTAATAGTCAACAGGGGAGGGCCTTGGGATGGGTCACGGCCAAAGGTCTGGCCATCAGCAAACTGAAAACTGTTGGCTGTCGTTGCCAGAAAAGAACCTCTGACATCAAGCTGGGCATTAGGGCCGAAAATAATGCCGTTGGGATTGAGAAAAAATAAATTGGCCTCCCCTGCTACCCCCAGCAGACCGAGGAGTTGGGAGGGGTTATTACCTGTAACCCGCGAGAAGATATTGAGTACTCCGGCGGGATTGGTGAAATAGGCCCCGTGGCCCTCTGGGATGCTGAACTCTTGAAAGCTATGAAACAGGTTCGTCCCCCGCAGGGCACCGCCATTGATCTGGTCGAGAAAATTAGTTAGGGCCTCTACCCGAGAACTTTCCGCGCCTAAACTTTGGTCGGGAATAATCTGGGCTAAGCTAGGGCCAGTCATTCCTATTAGAAGTGTGGAGATCAGGCCTGTAAGGGCAAGGCGCTGAGGCAACATACCGGGTCTCCTAGCTATCAAAATTTGACGTTAGCGAGCAAAAAGCAATCGTGCTTAAAATTGTAGAGCCAAGCTTTTGAGTTGTCGGCCTGCAAAGAGCAATTCCTTTCCTTGCCTTGTGGATTATCTGATATTTCTGCAATTCTTCAAAATCTTAAACCATAATTGAGTTCCATCCAGGCCATGGCTAAGCCTCGTTTTCTGAAATATACTCTGTTCCTGCTAGGCAGTCTTATCTTGAGTCTGAGCTTTGGGCTGAGACTTCCGCTTCAGGCCTTAAATCCGGCCCAACTCGTCCAGCAAGGGGTAGAGCAATACCAACAGGGCCACTATACAGACGCCATTCAAAGCTGGCAGGGCGCGGTTTCCCAGGCTAATTCCCCTGATCAGCTCATCATTTTGGAAAATTTAGCCCGGGCCTACCAGCAAGTGGGCCAAAGTCAGGAAGCGCTTACCCACTGGCAACAAGTGATGGCCCAGGCCCAGACCTTAAATCAGCCCCGTAAACAGGCCCAGGCCCTAACCGAAGCCGCCCAAGTTTACTTGCAAATGGGACAACCCCGTCAGGCCCTCGCTCTCCTCTGCGCATTGGAATCCGAGCCAGTTTGTCCAGTGGATAGTGCGTTAGGGTTAGCGCGTCAAAGTCAAGACCATGCCCTAGAAGCCGCGGCCCTGGGAAGTCGGGGAGAAGCTTATCGCCTCATGGGCCAGTATGAGAAAAGCATTCAAAGTCTTGAACAGGCCCTGGCCCTAGGAACGGCCTACCAAGTCCCTCTGCAACGTAGTTTAGGCAGTGCCTACCAGGCCCGAGGGCAACGTTGGCAATTGCGAGCGGAGTCGGCCCGTCAACAGAGTATTCTCCGGGCACGGAATCTCCAGCAACGGGCGGTGGCTGACTATCAAAAGGCTCGGGACTATTTCCAAGCCAGTCTGCCAGGCCCTCAAAGTCCCACCTCAGAACTAGAGACTCGTCTCGATTTGATGCATCTGGCCAGCCAAACCGAGGGCCTGGCGGTTTTATCCTTAGTGGATAGTAACGCTCAACGCCAGCGGAGTCTGGAATTACTAACCCAAGCGCCTCCAACGGCGGCCACCCTCTTTGCCACCATCGAGATGGCAAGCTTACCAGCCTTGACGTCACCGGTTTCCGAGCCCTTGGCCCAATGTCCGGCCCAGTGGCAACTGCCTCCTACTCAACGCCAGGCCTTGCTAGAACAGGGCGCCAAACTGGCTTCTACCCTCAATAATTCCCGGGCCACTGCCTTTGCCCTAGGAGCCCTGGGCCATTTTTATGAATGTCAAGGCGACATCGCCCAGGCCCAGACTTTAACGCAGCAAGCAATTCTAGCGGCCCATCAGCCCCTCGGCGGGAAGGACAATGCTTATCTCTGGGAATGGCAACGGGGCCGACTGCTACTAGCCCAAGGCCAACGGGGCCCGGCCCTAGGGGCCTTCCATCAGGCCTTTTTGAGCTTGGAGAACATTCGCCGGGATCTCCTCAATGCGGAACGGGAAGTCCAATTAGATTTTCGCCAAAGTATCGAGCCGGTTTATCGTCAGCTAGTTCAACTCCTGCTAGAGTCCGGCACTGAAAAGACCTTAGCCCTTGCCCAGCGCCAAGAGATGATGCACCAGGCCCTAGGGGTGATTGATGCCTTCAGGATTGCCGAATTACAAAACTATTTAGGCAATGATTGCCCGCTTGAACGTGAACCAGCCACAGCATTTCAGCCCGAGCGATTACCTAACACTGTGGTGATTAATGCAATGGTTTTTGAGAAACGAACGGCCCTGCTCTGGGCTTGGCCTGACGGTACCGTCGGCCTTCACTGGATCAACAAAACTCAAGACCAACTGCGCAACACCGTTAAAAATTTACGCCAAAGTCTACTGGAGCAACGTGCTGGCCCTTACCAAAATCCCTGGGCTCAGGCTCTTTATCAAGACATGATTCAGCCCCAGCAAGACGAGCTACAACGACGGCAAATCAAAACCTTGGTCTTTATCCAGGATGGCTTTTTCCGCACCATTCCCATGACGGTTCTCCACGATGGCCAACAATTCCTAGTAGAAAACTACGCCGTTGTAACCCAGCCCAGTCTCCCCGGAATGACAACTCTCCAGGCCCCAGTGTCGGCCTATCAAGCCCTGATTTTAGGTGTCAGCGAGGCCACAACCATTGATGATCAAGTTTTCGAGCCCTTGGTGAATGTCCCCCTAGAAGTTCGTTCCGTGGCCCAACGGTTTGGCCGCACAAAAACCTTGGTGGATCAGCAATTTAGTCCGCAAGTTCTGAATCAGGAATTAAGCAATGCCGATTACCCTATTGTTCACATTGCCACCCACGCTCAATTTGGCCTAATCGCTGAAGATACCTTTCTGATTACAGGTAATAACCAAAAAATGACCCTCAGTGAATTGGAAGAATCTCTGCGCCGTCTCAAGAATGGCGGCCGTTCTGTGGAGCTCCTTTTTTTAGCGGCTTGTCAAACTGCGGAAGGGGATGACCGCTCGGCCCTTGGATTAGCTGGGGCTGCCGTTCAAGTAGGGGTAAAAGGTGCTATTGGTTCCCTTTGGCCAGTTGCTGATGAATCTACTTTTTTACTGGTGACATCATTTTATGAAAATTTAGTTCATAACAGCATGAGCAAAGCCGAAGCTCTCCGACAAACTCAGATTAAGATGATTCATGCAAAGGAGAATACAGACATCAATGATCTGTATGCTAATCCATACTATTGGTCTCCATTTATTCTCATTGGCAATTGGTTATAGATTCTTTTTGATAAGACCCAAGAACCTGGGCATTGCATTTTGATTCAGCAACGCCTGCTTTTTGTAAACCTTACTTCAACTTCGCTTCTGTCCATGGAGTTATAGCTGTTTAGATTGAAAATGATACAGCTTGTTTGACAGAGATTCTTAATTAGCAAGCTTTAGTCCACCCGTGACTGTCTCAGAATAAATCAAATCAACTATACAGTTGAGCCTCTGTCAATAGTTTGTGAGTGAGGAGTTGCTTTAGTCTTCAACGCCTAATTGTCTCATTGGCTTAAAATGGGCTTAAATAACTTTGATAATCTTCGCTAATTTTAGACAGTCTTAGGTAATCAGATTTTGAGCAAAAACCCAAAAACCGGACTAGATAAGCGTTTGAAGTTATTGCGAATATGGCTCAGGCGGGATTTGAACCTGCGACCTTGGGCTTATGAGTCCCCTTGGCAAATTTTCAAACCCTAGTTATAGCAATAGTTAAGCCAGCCCCAAAACGAGACTGGCTTAAAGTTGGCTTAAATTGAGCAAAATATCCCCCCTACTCTTCCCTAAAATCCCCCTTAGAATCGCCACGTTTTTGCTGATACTGAAAAGCAGTGCCAGCGGCAGATGTCAAACCTGCAGCAAAACCCAATCCGCCCTGATTGTTCATAAAAATACTAGGAACGGCAATACAGACCGCAACGATCATCGTCAATACCGGGAAGTCAAGCAACTTCGCCATATTTCCCCGCATTAACCAGGAAGGAATACTGACTGACGACCTCCTCCAAAATTAGCTGGGCCTTGCGCGGCGTAATGGCCTCATAGTGGCTCGTTTCCTCGTAGATAATGTTTTCCACTTTGGCCCGTAGTTCTGGCTCATCGTAGATAGCAATCCACTTAGGCATTACCTGATCCAGCCGATTAAGCACCGGGGGGACATATTTGATGATGCCCCGTTTTGTCCACTTGGCTAGAAATGGCTCTAATAAACCCTTCGTTAAAGCGACTCCCAGCAGGAAGGTAAGAAAGCTAATCACAGTTTTTTCCTCCAGTTCTTAGCGAGTTCTGCAATTTCGCCGGCCTTGTCCAGGCCATTGATACAACGGCGGGCGTTGTAAAAATCAGCCTTGTCCCCGTTGATATAGTCGGTGATCTTCCGGCCAGTGAAAGCGCCGGTCTTGAAACCGTGAACCATGATAAATAAGGCGACGTTTGGCTCAAGGGCCAGGTCGGGATTTTTGACCAAAGGGATACCCAAGATTCGCTCGTATTTTAAGTAATTACGAAGCCAGGTTATTTGGGTAAGGCCACGCCCATAGTAGGGGAAATAACGGAGGTGTCGCCGCCGCCAATCCTCCGACAACCAGTAGGCCTCTTTGACCGGCTTAAAAGTGCGGTTTGTCTCCCATTCCGTCGTCGCTAGAACGTAAGCAGTCTGATTGGTTGAACCGATTTTCTGCTGGCGGCATTCGTAAATAATGGCATCCACCATGCCTTCTTTAGTAGAAAAATCATGGGTCTTGCCGGGTCTTGTCAGGGCCAAAACTTCCTCTTGAAGCAAGGCCCAAGAGTCTGGCCCAATCCATTCCGGTTCCGAGCGGTGATTATCGGCTTTGAACTCGGCCCAGGCCGACCGGGTGCGTGGGCCAAACATCCCATCAACCGGCCCGACCGGATAACCAAGGGTCTTGAGACTGGTCTGAACCTGCGTCAACAGTTCGTCAGGAAGATCACTTAATAGCGTCGCCGTTTGAATAGCGTTCATTGTTGTTATTTCTGGTTTGGGTTTGGCGGTACTCGTTGAGGTCTTCGCGTAGGCTCTTGACGGTTTCCTCCAGGCGAATAAACCGGGCCTCTTGGGTAACGGCCGCATCGGTGAGGGTCTTGTTAACGGAAATCACGCCGACCCCAATGCTGAGCATCACGCCGATCATGGTGACGCTGATCCAAATGTCGTTGGCCCTGGGGGGGTGAGGGGGTATCTCGTTCATGGCGGGGAGACTAAGCAGTTTCAACACGAATTTTTAGAGGGGACTAGGGTTATGGGTTATCTGTCCAGATCTGGACAGTAACAAACCAAGAAAAGCCCAGTCGTGAATAGCGATAATTAATCCCTTTAAGAGCCAGGGCCCGGTCATTGACCCAGATAGGAGGAGCCACAAGCTGAATCACCTGTGGCTCTGGGGTTGGGTATAAACGCTGGACATCAAACAAATTAGGGGAATCCGTTAGGGTCAGACCGGCTTGCCCGATGTATCCCCAAAAACGATAGGGGGGCAGAATGCCTTCTGGAAGTTGAGCATGAACCCGGAACCATTCCCCCGCCATTGGCACAGAAAATAGCCAATCGTTGGTGAGGTTGGCCCCGAATAGGTTAGTCCAGGTCAAGCTCGAACTCCATCTCAATCATCTGCTCGTCGTAGGCTCCCCCCTCCAGGTATTCGTCTAATTCCGCCATGGTTACAGGCCTGGGCAATAATTCACCTGGCATCACCACAAAGGCGTAACTGTCGCCGTCTTTAGCCGCCACTTCCCCCCAATCGGGGCGGGGAGTCATCAGCGTTTCGTCAAACAGCGGGTCACCAGGGAGGATTAAGGGGGAGTCACTCATTAGGGGTTAGGAATTAGGTCGTAGTCAACGCCAGAGATAGTAAATCCCGCCGCCGCCGCCGCATCCATCACAGAAGCCTGCGGTTTGACAAAGGTGGATTGGGTACCAGCCGCCGTTTTGCGAGACGCACGGGGAGGCTTAGGCTCTTGGACACCCCAAACCAGATCCGATGCGTCGGCCCCTGCGGCCTGAACGATTCCCAAAGTGCCGATAATATCCAATTCGCTAGTGGGTAGGTTCCAAGCGTATTTCCAGCCCCCTGGCATATCAACGTAAACCGTCCGGGTGCGGCCGGAGCTTTTAACCCCCCGGCGGCCCGTTCTGTCGTTCACAGTCCAGCCTGCTGTGCTTTTTAGTGTGCTCACTTTGTTGGTAGAGCAAAAGCTGGAAAAGGTGTTTTCCGAGCCGTCGTAGGTTGCACGGGGGGGCTTGGGGGAGTTACAACCAAAGAAGACCCCAGCGGCTCCAGCATAAGCCGTGTGACCAAGGGCTGCCTTGTGTGTATTATGCCCTTCTTGCTGAGTTAAAAAACCGTACTTTTTGTCATTCAGCGTAACGTAAACTTTGACTCTCTCGCCTCGATTACGTGCCATAAATAGACTCCTTTAGGCTAATGCCTAGGTAAGGTTGACTTAAGCGTTAGTGCCGACCGTTTGGTCGAAGTTAACCGGCGCGACGTAACGCATTTGTTGGCTGAAAACAATCCCGCCTTGATCCGGGTTGTAGCCAGCATTGGTAGGAGTAAAGAAGCTGGTAAGCTCACTATCCTCAGGGGCTAGAGCGGCATTGGCGGCTTCCTGGGCAGTGTAACAAGCCGTCAGTAACTTGGACATTACTTCAACAACACCTTCATTGGTTAGGGCGGTATAAGTGTCGCCAGTAAGAGCAGATAAGGAAACAGTAATATCCCCAGCAGCATACTCAAGAACATCACCGCCAAGCGCGGTATCCAATTCTTGAAAGGTCAAATTTTTAAGAACAGCCATAAAAGCTCCTTTAGATATCAACAGTTTTGTTATAGCCCAAGATTTTGCTAAAAACATCAGCGATGACCAGGGCAGTGTACTGCTCACTAGCCCGAATTCTACTTTTTATTTGTGGTTCCAGATTGCCCCGACGACCCTTAGGGTGCTCGAAAATCCTGGGTAATCCAACACAGTCTTAGATAGGGGTGAGTACAAAATAACAATAAAGTTTTGTAAAGTATTTGACGGCATAAAAAAGTACCGCCTAAAAGTCCCCATTATTGATGGAAGCCGTTTTTGGCTGGGGCAATGGTCAGTGGGAATTTATTGGTGTAGAGGGGACTGAGAGCAGACTAACTGATCAGTGGGCTTTCAAAGTCACTTTCTTTCTCGGTATCAACGTAGATTTTGAAGCGCTTCTTGGCCCACTCTTTGTTCTTGGTGTGTAGATAGCTGGGGTCTGTGATGCCATTGGTAGAGCGCACAATGGTATAGGTTCCAAAGGCGGGATACATCAGGACACTGCGTTTTTTCTCTGCGGGGGGCAGAAGCGAGTCGTCTATTTCTGTATGGGCAGGAAATCCTACCATCTTGGCGTTAGATAAAGTTAGTAGTGACTTAATGAAAGACAATCCCTCGGTGGGAGTAGAAGCCCAGACCTGCATCTGTCGCCCATTGTCTAGACGAACTGTCGTCAAGACAGGGCCATAGGTGAAGCGAACGGCGGCTTGCTTGATTTTTTGCCAGGTAAGAGGCTTGGGGTCAGGAATGTTGAGAACGCTTCTTCTAATGCCTTCTACTTCAAAGGGGGGTTTCTCTTTGGAGTAATAACGAAGTTGAAGGTTAGCCCTTTTAGGGGTGGCTCGTTGCCATTCTTCGTAGGGGACAGCCAGAAATTCTCCAACATCACGAGGGCCTAAAATGCCCTGTTGGAGTAGGGCTGATTCTGCCTGCTGGATTACCTCTTCCTGGTCACCTTCTAGGTAAATAAAGGGGTCATCAGCACTGGGGACAGGTGGAGCCCCGTCGTCTCCCAGTTTGTTGCTGGGGTTCAGGTAAAGCCTAATGGCCCGTTCGGTGTCGGGTGGGGGCTGGTCGGCGTATTTGTTGTTTTGGAAAAAGTCATCTAACGAATAGGCCATGACATAGCCCATGTCGATAATTGAGTCTTCCACTGCATCCAAGAAAGCCCGCCAGTAGGCTCTGTCTTCAGGGTCTTTGATGGACTCAATTTTTTTGTCAATAGCATCGGCAATTGTCCAGGGTTTTTTGTTGTCTGAACTGTAGATCGACTTCTGCCCAAATAATTCATAACGTCTTGCCGATAACAAGGCTTTAATCCAGCCTTTGCTAACAGTAGATCTAAACCACGTCTGGAAAAACGCGCCTATTTTGGCGGCAATTTCACTGCTTCCCTCTTCTGCCACTTCCAAGGCCATATCAGCGGCAATAACTGGCCACTTAAACGCAACCCCAGCGGCTACAGCTGCGCCCACAGTCCACACAACACTTGTTCCTGCCAAAGACCCTTTGGCCGCTGCTATACCAATGTCCAGTTGCTTAATAGCTTCTTCTAGTTGCGCGTCGGTTTGATTCCAGTCAAAATTTTTAATCTCGAAGTAGCTTTCTACACAAAAATCCCAGATTCCAGAAATAGAAAAATCTGGAATCATCCAGCCAATGGTCTTTTCCCAGATAGCGCCCAAAAACTTAAGCGCCCCGCCGATAAAATTCAGGCTCCCCCCCAAGGCTCCAAAAATATCTTGAACAAGTTTTCCTAATCCTCCCAAGGGATGCTCTTTCTTCTGCTTGGCGAAAAAGTCAAAAACACGGGGGCCGAGGGTATTCCTAACTTTCTCACTGGTCAAAACATCAGGGATTTCGTAGCCAAAAAAGTTTTTGGCCGCCGTGCCGATTGCTTTAAACGAATTCCCCGATAGTGCAGGCATTAGATCGTTGTTCCTGTGATTTCATTAACATTAAGTGGAACCACGCCAGTTACAGAGCGGGTACTTTGGGCCGTTGGGCCACTATTGCTGAGACTCACTGACGAGAACGTACTAAAAAAGCTGTTTAATCGACTGCCGGTCGCCACTCCCGTATTGGCCGTGGTTTGGGCCGCCTCAGCCGCGCCGAGCAATTTAATGCAGAATTCAACGACACCACTGGCCGACAAGGCATCTATGGTGTCTCCGGTGAGCAGGGAAGCGGAAATTACGACATCATCACCACTCAGAGAAATGGCCCCGGCGGGGGCCGCGTTGGCCAATTGTTGAAAGGTTAGATCACTAGGCATCGTCTTGGTTATCTGAAACTGGGATGTTATCTATGATAGGTCGTGGCTTCTGGTCTAGTTTCTCGTAGCCCGTGGGGAGGTTATTTTCCTTGATCCATTTGTCCCATTGTTCGTCAGCTAATTTTTTAGCTTCTTCTCGTTTCTGTTTGATTTTTTCACCGGGTAAAGGTTCACCGGGTTTATACTTGCGCCAAACCGCGCTGGCCGCCTTGGCCGCATTCAGACCAACAGTAATTAGGTCTTCCTTCATGACGGCCTTATCTACATTTTTCCAGCGCAAAACGTTGTGTTTGCTAGGCTGTTGAAACTCCATTAAATCGTCGGCTTTGGGGTTAAAGGGAAGGGGAACTTCCTCAGAGTCAGTTTCGCCGTTATAGCCCAAGAATTTAGAGATGGCGACAACGTGATCATGGGTCAGCAAGTCTTGGTTAAACAGCTTGATTAACTCAGATAAGGCCTTGATTTGCATCTGGGTTTGATGTTCTGAGAGGAGGTTGATATTGAAAACCAAGTTGAACAACTCACCGATTGCTTCTGCCATATTGGGGAGATGAATTTCCTCCTCTTTTTTGCCATCGGGTGATTTAACCTTGATAGTCGTAGCCCATTCCCCAAAAAGGGCATCTAATTGGCGGTTCTGCCAGTCTTGAATTTCCAGCATATCGCCCAGCTTGATTAGTTTTGGCGGTGGCGGAGTTCCTCCTTTCTTGCCAGTAGTCAGGCCTGCTTTGTCTTTGACTAAATGCTCAGGATATTCCTGGGGTAAACGATGGTATCCGGCCCGGAAAAAGGCGGCGGCGGACATTAAAGCCATTAGGCGGGGGAGGGATTTAATTTGTAGTTTGTTGCCGTCTGTGGTTCCAGAGATGCCTTCAATAAACTGCTTGACGTTGCCACTTTCTAACGCCGCCTTTACTTGTTTACTGAATTCCTCGCTCTCACCATTTTTGGCAAATTGTAGTAGCCCGTATCCTTTCAGAATGTCTTCCGGGGAAGCGGTCAAGGCCCAGCTAAAATCATCCACTCCCAGGACTTTACGAATTTCGCCGTCTGTTGAAATTTGCAGTTTCTGATCGCCGAGGGTTGTAGGGGTACTGTCTGCAATGGGCTTATTGCCGACCGTCAGCTTAAGCGGTACATAGCCCGTGACCTCTTGGTAAGCATTGGCGCGGGACACATTGTAGGCACTGGCTAGCACGGCTAGGGGTTTCATTCCGTAGAGCAAACCGATTTCACCGGATAAACCAGGAATCGAAGCCGGGGCTACTAAGGCAAAGCTGTCCCAAAGGGTTAAGTCCTTGGCCAGCTCGTCATATTCCTTTTTCTCCTCCTGGTTTGCTGGCTGGGCCTGTTGTAAGGTCATCCAGTTCGCAAACTTTCTAACGGAGTCTTCTTTTGCCGCCGTTAACTGCTCTTTAAACTTACTGAGTTGCAGGTTATAGCGCTTGATCGGCTTGGTAGAAACTGGATGGGTGAGCAGGCCACCGTAGGGCTTTTCCGTCAGTTGTTGCTTAATGCTGATACTGCGTTTCTTGGGGGTCTTAGTGTCAGTTTGTCCGTCGGCTTCCTTAGGTAAACGCCGGTTAGGGACTTCGGGAGGATCCTTGATTTCAATGCTGACTTCTGGCCTGGCCCCATTCCCCGTTGGCACATAAACCACGCTGGGCGGCGGCGTTAGGCTAGGGGGATTGAAGTTGTAGGTGTTGTAATTGTTGACGTTGTGGGTATTGGTATTAGAAAAATCGAAGTTGTTATTAATATCCGGGGGGTCTGGCTCCTGGGGAAGTTCCGGATCTTTCGATAATGGCGGGTTGAGATAATCAATAATGGCCGCGGCGGCCACACTGGAAATAATTGCAACGCCAAGGGCGGCCGGTGCTCCCATAAAATCCTCCTAAAGTTTCTCTTCTTCGTCTTGTTTATAAGCTAACTGAGCCGATACCACCGGGGCCAGATTTGACAGTATCCAAAACATGAAATCCACCAGGCTCGGGGAATCTGACGACAGCCCAGGATAGGGAATCTGCACCGTTTGCCCCGCGACGGTTGCCGGCAAGGTCTTCAGTTCAACAGGCAGGCCTTGGCTGGCCAAAAGCTCTTGCAGAATGGCCACAGATTTCATGTTTAAGACCTCAGATCGATTGACATTCCCTGACATCGCACTCAGCATGTAGGCGATTTCAATCAGCAGACTGTGCATTCCTTCGTAGGCAATGTAGCCCGTCTTGTCGGCCCTGGGGATGACGTTGGCCCCCAAATCCTGCAGGCCAAAGGCCCGGTCATCGTCGTCATATTTGACCTCCAGCAATTGGATCAGGCTGTTTACCAAAACCCAGCCCCCCTCCTCAATGACCCCATTGGCCCCGGTGAATTTATCCGTCCCAAATCCATTGCTCCTGACTTCGTAGGCATAGCCCACGCCATTGACCGCGACCTTATCACCGTTAGACTTGGTGGCGATCCAATTATTCTTGCCCCATTGGCCAATCTGCCATTGCTCGGGAATGGTTTCGCCGTCTTTTTTATGCTCAGTGTCTCGCACTTTCAACATTTCCCCATCGCTGGCAAAATGCAGGCCTAAAACGTTGGCCATCTTGTCAATGAGCCAGCCCAGATTAGCTACTCGGTAAGAGGCCGGATATTTGTCATCGTTGGCATATTTGTCGGCCTGCAAGGCCGCGTGAATTTCTTTAACTCGAATCGAATCAGGCATAAGGTCTCCTATCCAGTCGGTATTGTCATCGTCAAAAACTAAGGGGAAGTTTCTATTCTGCAACGGGTCAGGGTTGGGGTCGCAGATAAAGAAACCGGGTTGGGGTTCAATCAATTTCAAGAATTGGGCTTCCGTGGGATAAGAAACACCTCCACTTGAATACAGAATGTAAAGCGGTTTGGTGAGGGGTTGTACCCGCAGGGAACGGGTCAGCCGTTGAGTAGAGGCAATAACGCCGCTCAGGTCGGGTCTTCCTATCCTGAAATAGCCATCTTGGAGCAGACCGCTATCGCTGTACTTTAGTTGGCTCCCGTTGTTCCCTGGCAATGAATTGATGATGGCCGTGCCGTTGGTCAGGTCGTTGGGATAGGTCGTTTTCACCAGCATTTGGTTAACGACTTCGTGGTAATTCAGGGTGTCTCTGCTGACATCGCCAATGGGGCCTTCTTCGTTGGGCCAATACCAGGTATCCGGTTGTATCGCGTCGTAGTTTGGCCCGAGGGAACGCCACTCAGTTATTACATGCTCGGTCAATTCCAAATCGTGACGGAACAAGGCGACCTGATCATCGTAAAAAAGTTCTAGGTTATTGGCGGAAAAACTGACAGAAATAAACCGGGGATTAAATTGATAAAAATACTGATTAATGGTTTGCCACTGGCTCCCGTAGGCAACATCCGTCGGCGCTACGTCGATGCCTTGGTGGTATTGGTTGACCGTATAAATAAAGCCAACATCGTTATCAAAGTAAATGGAATTAGCGAAGGGCCGGGAATCAATAATCACCTCTTCCGCATACCTTCCGCCGTCGCCGGGGTGGCTATATTCAGCCGTGTTGATAGAGAGCTTTGCGCTTTCTGGGTAACTGTAATCAAAGTCAAAAAAGAACACATAGCCAGGCTTTGAGCCTTCCGGTTCTGAGGGAACGCTGTCGCCTTCTGGGGAGCGAGTTTGATTAATGGGATAGCTGGCCGTGTGCTCGGTTCTATACCACCAACGATTGGGGGAAGCATCAGGAATCACATCCAGCCCATTCAATAAACTGGCCTCGGGTTCTGTCGTGGAAGCCCGATAAAAGCAGTGGGTTTCGTTCACCCAAACCGACGCATCGCCAGACCGAGTTGGCAGGTCTGCAATCGTTTTAACCACGGGATACCCATTGATGGGGGATAGCCGAGGCATGGCCTCACTCGGGTTGTGATTATTGGTAAAGGTTTTGAGAGACGCCGTGACCGCGAAACTGGCGATATTATTCGCCAAGGGGACGACTAAGGCAGGACTGCGCGACGGTTGGTTAAAATCCAATCCCCAGGGAACTTTAACCGCATTCTCTGGCCAAAGCGCTCCTAGATCTAAATGGGTTAGCGAAACGGTAAACGTCAATGATGGCCCCTCTGGATTATTGACCACCCCAGCAATCAGCACCGGGGGTTTCCCTAGGTTGGCCCGGGGCCCTTCTAAGGTGAACAGCGGCTGATTATTCCGCTTGGGAGGTACAGCATAAATTAAGGTCGCAAAGTAATATCCTGATGGAATGGTTTGGAACAACGGCGAGCTGTAGAGCAAGCGGTGGTTAAATCTCAAGCGCGGGGAAATGTCGTCAGGGAGCGTCACACCTTCCGGTGTGTAGTTGCTGAGTAGGGTGGCATCCACCGCCGTCAAGGCCTTGGGTTCGCTAATCCTCAGTTGGCTGTAGCAATCTTCTAGAACATCGTCCAAATATTCGTAGAGCAAAAGGCGTTTTTCGGCTTGGTTCAGACTCTCTAGGGTCGCATTTTGCAAGACAACTGAATTGTGCAAAAAGCTCAGGGTAAAAATTTCTAACGTAACGTCGTCAGCAATGGCCGTGATGACCTTATGCCGACGCATCCAGACCTGGATTTTGTTCGTCACCTGGGGGCAATATTGCCAAGCAAAAACCTCTACATGGGTGCGTTCCAGCCAGGAAATTAGTCCGGTCTGGCCCTTGGCCACCGTGACCTCGATTCGGTCTGGAAAGCTGGCCCCTAAGTCTAATTCTGTGGGGAGATTGGCCTGGTATTCTGGCTCAAAACCGTAGGCAGAACCATTGATTTCCCCATCGTTGAGCAGATGAGTACGGCTCAATGGTTTAAGGAAATCGAAATAGGTCGTTGTCCATTCACTGGCCCAGGGGATAGCGTCACCACCGGGGATGTAGCGGTCAACCAAGACGATGGGAAGCATTCCTTCCACAAAAGGCCCATTCCCAAGGAATGAATAATATAGAAGGTCGCAGATCTGGGGGTCAATCCGCTCGGCCCAGAGTAGGTCATGAGTTTGATCGGGGTCGAACAAGTAGAGGGGAAGGTTTACGGTCATTAGGTTTCATCCAGGGGAACAATTTTGATATTATTTCCCCGTATTTCAAAAACATAAGTTTTCCCTACAATAGGAATTTTTTGCCTAAAATTCTTTTTAGGAAAAGCGATTCTTTCCCCAGTGTCTATGTTTTCACATAAAAAAGTTTCATCAGAAAGGCTAATGATTGTGTATTGCATATTAGTAATTACGGTAAACTACTTGGATGAACAGGTCTTCTAAGCCAGTTGAATTAGAGATGTTTAAATAAACCTCTTCAGCAAACCGGCCAGAAATAAGCATTTCAATATCGTTCATGTCGTATTTAGTTAAAATAGATGAAAACGTAGTTGTTTGTGGGTCTCCAACAAGAGTAGTTCCTACTTGAACCTGAAAAGTCCCTACTCCTGTCTTGCCTTTGTAATGAACTCCGTAAAGCTTGCATCGTTTTTGAGGCAACCAGAGAGGATATAACCCATCAGTAGGAGCAGGTAAAAATAAAGTTGTAGCTTCGTCGCCAGCATACCAATCATCCCAAGTAAATTTAGCCCCATTCAGAACGGTAAAATCCCAACCAGTAGAATCTTCATTAACACAGAGTGAAGACGAACTAGAAACTTGTATTTGGGGTTCTGTAGAAGCAGTAGCAACTGCATCTAAATAGCAATAAGCACCTCGATCTATATTGATAAATCCACCGTAGTTCGTGTTGGGGTCAATTACAGTAAATTCTGTATCTATGCGTACTCTAGTTGTAGGGCCTGTTATTAAAACATTTACTGCCTTTGGGGTAGTATCGAAAACAGCACTATATAAATCAACTTCACAATCGCCAAAAACTATTCCGTAATAAGCAGATGTATTAGTTGCTATGAATTTGCAATCATAAAACTCATATAGAGAATCATCAAATTCAAGTTGTGTGTGAATAAGAAAATCACAATTAGCAACGCTAATCATGATTGGTTTTCCTTCTGTAATAAACACCCTTCTAGAGAAATAGTCATCGTTTCCAGGTTCTGTTATGGATTCAATCACAAAGTTGCCTGTTACTGATGGGTAAGGGTAAACTTGAATGACCCCCCAGTTATACCCAGTCCTCCCCATTGGTTTTACGCCCAAACAATTTAATGGGGCTTGCAAAGTGCCTTTGACATAAAACGTAATACCGTAGTTATCTGTAATTAAATAACCGCTTATTTCTTGTATCGCTCTGTCCCAAGTTAAGAATGCAGTTTCTTCGGTTAACCCATCATTAGAGTCATCCCCTGCCGTGGTATCAATATAACGCTCTATTGTGTTGGGGTAATCTTGTAAAGTTTCTATAGGGTAGTTAGTGTTTGCAATAAGCTTGTTGATTTTTTCAACAATAAAACTACCGTTACAGCCTTGTTGCGCTGTTGGCGCAGTGGGCAGGTCGTTAATACCAGGAAAAACTTGAATGGGGGTGATATTTGACATTAGTTTGCAAGGTAGATTGAATTATTGAAAAGGAAATTATTTCCAACAAATGTTGGTATTTCAGGTTCATTTCCTGAAATTTGAGGAAGCACTGCTTTTAACAGATTTTGAGTTTTGAGATACGTTAAATAATCAAAAGGGATAGCGTACTCCAAAACCAAGTTATTGGCTAGGAAATTCGTAAACTTAACCAAGTTCAATGTCGGGCTGGCAAAATTTTGTTGCCAGAATAATGTCAGCCAGACCAGATACTGTTCTAGGGTTTCTATTTCTGGTGGATCTTCGGGAATAGGAAAATGCTCTTCCTCTGTGGGAGAAGTGCCTAAAATATCAATTTCCGCTTCTGACACCGGGAGAACTGACCCTGAAACACTGCCAGCCGTTTGCAAATACAAGGTTTTGTCAAACGGGAGAACCACCTTTGCCGCCAGAGTGGCTCGATAGACTCCATCCACAATAGAGACTGTATTGACCAAAGAGATTGCCTCTTTGTTGGGGTCGGTGGCTGGTAAGCCCAGCGTTGCCTGTTTGAGGCCGATTAGAGCAAAGACTATCCCTCTCTCTACAGAATCAATCCCAAGAGCAAGGCGAGACAGCCTGGCAGGTAACACAGTCATAGTCAAACCCTGACGAAACTGTCTTGATTATCCCCAATTTCTGAAGGTTTTCCACATGATTTCCACAGGTTATCCACAAGCCAGAATGCTTAGAATTGGGGCAGTTTCGGAGATTGGCTTATGGGATTTCCTTCGTTTAAAGATTGGTTAAGAACCTTTTGGCTATTGCTGTTGACGGGCATCTATTTAACTGTTGGCCGATTGACGGTTATTCCCCTGGTCATGATGATCGGACTGCACGTCCTAACAGAGCAATGGGCTTTTGGCCTGCTTGGCCTGGTTTCGTTTTTGGTCATCTTCCCCGTGGTCTACTACACGCTGATCCATTACTTCCTTTGGGGCAAGCATGACCCGGCCTTGCCTCAATGGTTCCCGAGCTGGCCCAGTTGGCGGGAAGGGCTATGGCAGTATTTAACCGGCCTGGTCTTGCTGATAACGCTGATCACAATGGCCGCTCTATTGGTCGTAGCCACTAACGACTATTTGACCAAGGAACAGATCCGGGAGATGGGAGAAACCATTGTTCCGGTCATCATCGTGCTTTGGCTGTTTCTGGCTTCCCAGATTTATCGGTGGCGGCGTTTGGGAGCTAGCTGGTGGCAGAATAACCGACGTAAATGGTTCCGCTGGCCCAAAAAGAAAACCCCCGCCGAATAGGCAGGGGCCAAGTAATAACTACATCTGACACCAGCGCTAAGACATTGCCCGGTGTACTCTTCTAGTCTAGGCCTTGGGAAAAAAGCCGAATCGGATAGTTGCAGTAATCAAGGCCCCCAGAATAGCCAGGATTAAAGCCCAGATTTGTTTGTTCTGGTTGTCTTCGAGGCGTTGGACACGTTGGTCTAGGGTATCCATCTTCTCCTCTATCCTGATCAGGTTCCCGTCTAGCTTGGTTTGGGAAACTTTCAAATCCGTCAGGTCTGCATCTATGCGGTCTAGGCGTTGCTCCAAGCGGTCGAAGCGCTGGTCAAATTTAGCCAGGATGTCTTTCAGGTCAGTTTCGATGATGGTGCTCATTAGGATTCCTTCACTTTTGCATGGTCTTCAGGGTCTGGGAGGGAAAGAAGTAAGTCGTCAAACGAATATCCAGCTTGCCGAAGAACACTGTGAAGCGTTAGTGCTTTCATCAACCAGTCAGGAATCTCAACCCCTCGCTCAATATTGCTAATGTTGGGACGCTTTGTACCTAGCCGCTCAGCGAGTTGGTCTTGAGTGATATTTAGCTTTTTTCTGACTTGCTTTAATGTCACTGGCGTTTTTATTGACTCTTGGGGCAGGTACATAATAGCATTTAAACGTAGTCCCAGACTACGCCCTCTTGATTGACTGACAGGGGGTTGGCTAGTGGAATCCTTGCGGGAAAAGTTTCCTAGGCTCTACCGCAAGAGAATCCCTAGCACAAAAGTGAGGCTTATTACTAAGTCCTTCCACCCCTATTTTAGGGCTTGGCTTGGAATAAGCAAAAGGGCCGGGTCACTGCGGCGATCAATTACCGCTCCTACTGACTCCCCCCTTTACTGGGGGGTTTATTCCTAGCCATGTCAAAAAGACTCGAAGACTCTATTAAGAAGTTGGCGGCCGCCGCTGACGAATTTGAGCAGGCCTGCACTGAGGTCTATTCCGCCTATCGGGCCAGTGCCCCCAATGCCCTCTATACCGGCAAGGCCCAGATTTATCTGCAAGATGACGTTCAGGCTTTAGTAGCCAATAAGCAATATTCCGTAGTCCAGGCCCGGGCCATCAATAGCGCTTTCTCAGGATGGCGGCCCCCTAAACCGGCCCCGGTTCGTAGTTTCCCTGTTACTGGTCGGTCGGGAGGTGCGGCGTGATGTCTTCAGATTTTGTTGAAATAGTCCGTGAAATGAGGGAAGCCCAGCGCAACTATTTCGCTACTCGTTCCAAGAATTGGCTTACTAAAGCAAAAAGGCTCGAAAGCTGGGTAGACGGGGTTCTTGAATCCTCTAAGCATGACCCAATCCAACCTAACCGAGCGGTAGAAGGTGAGGTTATTAGGGAAGCCAGAAAGGAGGGCCAGCCATGAGTACTCATTTCGTTCTGGAAGACGGCTTTCGACCCATGGGGCACTGGGACGAAGAAGAAGACGGAAATGTTATTTGGTTTTTTCCTGAAAACCCGTGGCCACAACGCTTTTATTACGGATCACCCTACGATGACGATTTCCCCATCGGTCACGCAGTCTGGTGTCCTGGCAAAGTTCCCAGCGAGGGCCAGCCATGAGTGACAAACAACCGCCCAAGCCCCCTAAGAATCACCCCTTCCATGCACCGTGGGGTGACCCTCCTAGTAAACGTTGGGGCCAGACCCTAGACGAAGTACAAAAGCGCCGTCAGGAAATGCTGGACAAGTTTCGCCGGGGCCAATAACAAAAAAAAGAGGGAGAACTTGGCTTTCTCTCTCTTTTCCTCGCTTATGTAGGTTTTTAACTTATTTCTCTGAACCCTCATTACGTTACTATGATACCACAAAATAACGGTCATAATCCCCTCTCTGCAATGATTCCGCCCCACAGCATTGAGTTAGAGAGAGCGGTCATCGGTTGCATCCTTTTTGATTCCAACGCCATACAAAAGCTTGACAGAAACCTGATTCCTGATGCCTTTTATGTGAAGGCTCACCAAACCATTTACCGGGAGGTATTGAAACTGCATCGTGACGGATTCCCCACCGATCTAAAAACCCTGGCTACGCGCCTTCAGGAAAGACAGCTATTGGATGATGTTGGCGGGATTGCTTCACTGTCGGAGATGCTCAGCGAGACGGTCGGCTCAGGGGCGTTAGACCGCTACGTTGCCAAGCTCAACGAGAAATACGCCCGCCGGCAAGTATTGGAACACGCCAACGATTTAGTCCAGGTGGCCAAGGATGAAAGCTGGCAGGCCGACGGCTTCCTTGAATTTGTGAACCGTCTCCAAGAACGGATCGGAGAAGCGACCCAGCAGATCGGAGCCGACGAAGACAAGCACCAGCGCCAATACGAAAGGCTGGTCGAGGAAGTGAGGAAAATTGAACAGACCGTAGCAGACCCCGGACTAAAACTGTTCAAGATGCAGGCTTTGGCCAGCAGAACAGGGCATACCACTAAATTTCTTAATCACTTGTACCTGAAGAATTTGGCGGCCCGAGAAGTAGAACCAATGATGGGGTTGAAGGAAGTCAAGGAAAAATACGGGTCATCGGTTCAAGAATGGTTTCTCCATGGCTTCGGGCCGGCTGGCAGTGTTGTCTTGCTCCATGCCCACGGGGGGGTAGGCAAAACCAGGCTGATCTATGACTGGATTTATTCAATGGTCAGGGGGGAGTCATGGGAGGGGCATCACGTCACGGCCCCGACCAGAAGAGCGCTCATCGTCCAGACGGATGAGAGCCAAGGCGATATGCTCAACGCGCTCGACCACAGGGGGTTTACTGACGATATGCCGGTCAAGGTTATTACCCGTTGGACGGCTGACCACATGGCCGCCCTGCGCGTCAACATCGAACAATTCCGCCCGGAGGTCATCCTAATTGATAGTTTGACTAGCATCAACCGAAATAGCCTTTTCTCCGAAAATGACACTGAGTATGCCCGGCCGGTTTTGGAATTGAGGGATATTGCCCAGGAATACGGATGCTTGATTTATTTGGTTCACCATTCCAACAGCGAAGGAGGGAGCCGAGGAACCAAGGCCATTGCCGCCAGTGTTAGCCACATTTTCAGCCTGAGCCGGCCCAGCCAACTTAGTGACCCCACCACTAGCCAACGGATTTTGGCCATTGACAAGAGCCGTAGCCGCGCCCCTGGCAAGTATGAATTAGAGTTCAATCCCGAAACAGGGGGATGGTCTTTCAATGGAGAGGCCGGCCAGGATAGCGGAGGCGATACAACGGAAGAACGGATTTTAGAATTTTTGGAACAAAACAGAAACAAGGTTTACGAAGCTTCAGAAATTCACGCAATCGTAGGGGGGGAGTCAAGTTTTATTAGACGGGTGCTTAATCGCCTCGCTCAGAATGGACGAATCAGCCGGCGCAAATCAGCTACTAACGGTCGTGCCTATGTGTACTGGCTAGGGATGTCGGGGGATGAATACCAAAGAACTGTGCTTCCAAACCCAAGCACACTTGAAGCACAGATGAAGCACACTTCCGAAGCACACTTCCCAAACCCAGACACAGAGCCAGTTCAAGGGGGCTTGACAACGAACTGTGCTTCACGTTTTGCAAATTTTTCGGGAACGGACGGACAGGAAAATCAAAATTTTGAAGCACAGAAGCACACTTCATCTGAAACCCAGTCAGAGAGCGACTTTACAACTGTGCTTCCCAACTGTGCTTCAACTGTGCTTACTGAATATCAAGCACAGTTGGCCAAAAATGGGGAGCCGGTTGACCTTCCCCCCAACGAGTCGCGCCGCCCTCCTGTACTAAAGCGCGGTGACGTTGTGCTAGACCAGGATTACCGTGGGTATTGGTTAGATTCCTTCCACAAAAATGTATGGTGGGCTTATCGGGAAGGAGAGGAATTTGTAGAGCTACGCCCTGATCAGATTGCGGCTGTTTGGAAAGTAAAAGAGTGATGACCTACCAAGAAATCCAACAAATCCTAAAGCCCCTTGGCTATGCCCTCCATCGTGGGGACTATGGCTATTTTCTGCGGGATGCCATCAAGGGGGGGGCAATTGCAATGACCTTTGACTCGTTAGACGACATAAAAAGATGGGTGAGACAAATCTATGGCTAAGAAAAATCTGAAAAACTGGCTGACGACGACCCAGGCCTTAGAGCAAATTCCCCTCTCTCGGTATGAACTGCTGATGCTGGTCAAAACTGGCCACCTTAAGCACGGTGTCCACTATCTGGACAAACGCCGACCAGAGGCCCGCCGCGCTACTTACTTATGGAACCCACCAGAGATAATGAAATGGCTATCCAACAACCCCGAAAAACGTTAGGAAGATCATCATGCCACAATTAAACAATTTTGATTCCTGGCTTCAGTCCATAAAGGGAAGCTCCCACGCTCCCATCGGTCTAGTAGATGCGGCGGTTTTCGTAAACGACACGCTAAATCTAGCCAAACGAATTTATGACGATTTGGGGCTTACGGATGAATCCCTATTGCTTGAAATTTACGACCGATTAGTAGAAAAGCTTGAGCAATAACTAAGGGGCCAGGGGCCTATCGGGATTGCTCAACAGCGTCTCATAGGCCCGCTGGTAAGTATCCCGCGTGATCCAAGCGTGATAGATGTCAGCGTGAACCTTGACCGAGTGGCCCATCTGGGCCGCCGCCAGCGACAAATCCCAGCCAAACTCCAGTGACCGCCTGGCCCAGGCATGGCGTAAATCGTAGGGATTGAACGGGATGCCATAGCGACTAAATTGATGCGTGACCCTATTCCCCAGGTCGGTGTTTTTGCCGTTCACCTGGGGCAATTTTATTTCTACTAGCCAACGCTCGGCCCATTCCGGGTAGAGAGGATAGACGTAACGCTCCTGATTGGTCTTCCCCTTATGGACAAAGGCCACGGGGAAATCAGACAGGTCAAGCCGAAAGACTTCGTAATTTCTCAGCCCATAACAGGCTTGGAGAGCATAGGCGCACTGCCACTCAGGATTAGGAATCTGGCCCCACCATTGGGCTATTTCCTCATCGGTAGGTACATCACGGGGATTAACTGCTTTTGGGCCATAACTGCCTGTTTTCTTCCGTAGGTCATGGGCCAGCCCGGCCAGATCGGCCAGGCCAGCAAAGGCCAAAGCCCGCCGCCGACGGGTGCGAGAATTGGGCGTACAACTTTTTAGGCCCTTCTCCAAGGCCTCCAGCGTTAGCGCCGCATCCCAATCTAAAGCCTTAAACGCCTTGATATACTCAGATTCCCAGGTTTCCTGTGCCTTAGCACGGTCGGCCCCTTCCTCAATCCGCTTAAGCAAGTATTGCGCCTTCAATCGCTCAATCCAGTCTCTGACCACCAAGGGGCCGGCTTCAGCCTCCCAGGTAAACTCCCCACGGGTCAATTTCAGGCTTAATTCCCTGGCCGCCAAAACCGCCTGGTCAATTCCGGCCGGGTTGGCCCGGAAGCCCAGGGCGATGCGTTGCTGGTGGGGGTACGTCTTCTCACTGCCAGGCTTCGGGGGGAGGGTCGCCACCAAATAGAGCCGGTCGCCCCGCTGGGTGATCGTGACCCCCGTTTTTCCGGCCCTGAGCTGGCCATTGGCCTGATTCAGCCGGCCAGAAACGTCTAATTTTCCCACTGGCTTAAAATTGGCTTAAATAACGTCGATAATCTTCGCTAATTTTAGCCAATCTTAGATAATCCAAAATTCGGGCAAAAGCCGAAAACCTTGCTAGATAAGCGTTTGAAGTCATAACAAATATGGCTCAGGCGGGATTTGAACCTGCGACCTTGGGCTTATGAGTCCCCTGCTCTAACCACTGAGCTACTGAGCCAAAAATTAACCTTAATCAGTATACATCAAAAAAAGGGAATAGAAAAATTTTTACCCAGCAAGTTAAGCTATAAACAGATTGTTGAACCAATTTTGAGCGATTAATCCGACAAATGATGATCCTTCAAGGGCCATTACCAAAATTCAAGCCTAGGCCTGGAAACGCTCTAAAAACCGAGCCAGATCGAAATGCTCGGCCATGAGGCGCTGAATACATTGAACTTTGATGGGTTCCTGTAGACGGGTATTGCCAAAGGCCTGATCTACGATCTCAACAGTTTTGAGGGTATCTAGATTCACCGAGAGGATGGGAATCTCGAGATCCTCGGCGCGACTGATGATCAAGGGTTGAGGTGGAATATGGCCAGTCAGGATCAGACAACTGGTTGAGGTTTCCAAGGCCGCCAATTGCAAGTCTGTTCGGTCGCCCCCCGTAACCACCGCTTTATTTTCTCCCCGGCGGAAGTATTCCAGGGCCGAGTTAACATTCATGGCCCCAATGGTGAGGCTTTCCACCATCAGGTCGAGGCGGTCTTCACGGCACAGAACTTTTGCTCCCAGTTGATGGGCTAACTCTCGCACACTGACACTGCGCAGGAGGTCATCCTGGGGCAGGAGGCCGAGAACCGCAATGCCCTGTTGCTCTAGGAAGGGTTTGACCAAGGTCTCGGCCGAGGCCCTGGCCTCGGCCGGCACATCGTTAATCACCACCCCCAGAAGATGGGATCCCAATTCCTGCTGAGCCTTGATCAGGCCATCCACGATTAATGGGGAATGGTAACGGGCCACTAGCAGAATAGACGCTGAGAGGGTTTTCGCCAAATTAAGAAACGAGAGATTAAACAAGCTCCCTTCCCAAAGCGTTCCTGGGCCCTCTAGCAGGACAATATCAGCGGCCAAACTGCCGACGGCATCCTGGAGGGCCGTGGTGTAGTCAGTGGTATCTTGGCCCTGGAGTCGTTGGGCAATGGAATGGGCTTCTAGAAATAGGAGCGGTGGACGAACTTGAGCAGCGGAGAGGCCCAGGGCCTGGGCCACAAAATTCACATCAGCCTCTTCCTGTTGGATACTGCTGTTGCTTAAACAGGTTCCAATCGGCTTTCCGTAGGCAATCGCCAGGCCCTGCTGTTGCAGTTGTTGGGCAAGGCCGAGAATGATACCGGATTTGCCGCTATAGGCCTCGATTGAACCGACTAGTAAGCACTGGGCTACATTTGCCATGGAAAAGCTCCTTCTGTCCTGCACAGGGAATTCAATAATTGCTTCGGTTAGGCCCGAAGACTGGGGGATTCATCAAAGCGGAGTAGTTTTTTGTAGAAATTCTGCGGAAAATCGACAAACTGACCTTTACTCTCATTGTGAATGCTAATGAGGTCGATCAGATAGTCAATAAATTCCGAGTTCAGCACCGTCATTTCATAGCTCAAGTCAGCTTGGCCCTCAAATTGCATCCGACAACGGGTTAATTCGGAGGGTAACTTGGAGACATACCAAGTGGCGACGAAGCTAATACCGCTACCGCCTTCAATACGCCGCTGGCCTTCCACACTCCCCTTTTGGTAGAGACTTAGGGCCAGGGGCAGAATTTTTTGCTTGTCCTTGTTGGGATAGTAGGGCAGATAAACGCCCACATCCATTTTATCGGCGGGTTCAAGGTTATCAATGACTGACATAACGCTACCTAAAGAGTCGAAGTTAGCCGAAAATCTCTCTATCAAGTCTAAGGGATTATCTACCTAGGATTAGTTACCTTGTTTATCTTTTCCCTTTCTCTCTGCTGGCTAACCCTCCAGGGCCCGAGCCAGGGTTGGTAAGGGCAGGGCCTCGGGATAGATTCCTTCGGCTTTAATGCGTTGAATCTCCTCGGCGGTGATGGGCCAAGGGGCCTGACGGGCTAGGAGCTGAACAATGTCCCCCCGGTCAATCACTCCCGCGACGGCACCAGCGGGCGATAACACCGTCAGGTAGCGGTCTCCAAAATCATCCGTGGCTCCCCGACGGGCCTCGAGGCGATTAATAACGGTTGCCAGGGAATCCTTTTCGGTCACGCTGGGAATGGTTGCTAGGGGATAGGCGATGTCCTGGACTGTCTGCCGGGGCCATTCACTCCGTTCTAGGGTAGAAAGTTGACTTAGGGGAACGAGGCCTTGGTAACGGCCATCGGCCGCCGCATAGTAGGGGAATAACCACTGCTCGGGGTTGTCTAAGAGATAAGACTGTACAAATTCCTGGAGAGTCAGACGACCGGAAACCACTTTAAACTGGCGACTCATGGCTTGGGCTGCTGTCAAGCTTAACAGGCTGCGTTGGAGCTGAGTCCAGCGGCTCGATAGGCGGGCATTAGCCCACAGGAACCAACCAATCAGGGCCAGCCAAGCCCCGCCAGCTTCCCCCAGGGAAAAAAGCAGCACTAACCCTAGAATATTCGCCAAGGCCCCCAGAAATTGACCACTCAAGGCGGCCCATTGCACCCCCGTCAGACGGTCTCCCGTCAAGTGCCAGACCAGGGCCTTTAGCACTTGCCCACCATCTAGGGGCAGGCCCGGAATTAAGTTAAACAAGGCCAGGAACAGGTTGATCCGCCCCAAGTCTTGGCTGATGTAGGCGAGGAGGGGGGCCTCGGTCATGGCCTGGCTCCAGAGATAGCAGAGACCGCTCAGAACCAGGCTCGTACAAGGCCCTGCCATCGCAACGGCAAAGGCCCCCAGGGGGGTTTTCGACTCCCGTTCCAGATTGGCTACCCCACCAAAAATAAACAGGGTGATGGAGTTAACCGTGATCCCCTGCTGTCTGGCTACCAGACTATGGCCCAGTTCGTGCAGGAGTACCGATAGAAACAGGGCCAGGGCCATTAAGAATCCCCAGAACCAGGCCCAAACCGATAAGTGATCCGTTAGGAGGAAGCGTTGATTAATTTCCACCGCATTGGCCAGGGTAACCAAGGCCACAATGACAAACCAGGAGGGATCGAGACGAAACGGAATCCCCCATAAAGCGCCGAGTTGCCACTGCCGACCCATGGGTGTACTCCTGCCTCAGGCCAGTTGAAAAATAAAAGTAACGAGGTCACCTTTCCCGAGGGAAATCCGGTCTCCGGCCCGTAAACGGTGACGATTACCGGGGGGGAGGGGCGTGTGGTTAATGTAAGTGCCATTGGCACTGCCCACATCCTCAAGATAATAGGCATCTCCTTCTACTCGAACGTCCGCATGGACACGGGAGACCACATCGGAATTAGCAAATCCCGAAACATCGAGATCGGGGGGAATGCGTTCATTCGGTTTACCAATATGAATTACGCTCAGCCCCTGGGGCAGGGGAAGCGTGGTCTCGGTTTGGACATGGAGAAAATGGGGGGCCTGCACCTGGAGTTGGGTCGCTGCCGTCGGACTAGGGGAAGCAGGAGCCGGAACCGGCGGCGGTGCTTCGGCGGCAACGCCTGGAGAAACGGCCTCTGGCTCTATTTCATGGGCCATTGCTGGGGTAATGCTGTTACCGCAACTACCGCAGAAGGTGGCATCATTCTGGACATCAGCCCCACAGTGGGGACAGGCCATGAGTTGCGGCAAAGCAGTGAAGCAGGCCTCGCACTGGGTTGCCCCTTCAGGATTGGCGTGGTTGCAATGGGGACAAACAAGCATAGATGGAGAAACAGATTATTTGATAGTCGTTGGGTAAAAAGTCTAGGGCTGGAGGTTGGCCCCGGCGGCCGCATCCAGGAGCCAAATCAGTTCGCCCTGGGGCTGAATAAAGCGAGCCGGATAGGCTTGGGGGTCGGTGGTGGGGTCAAAGATCTGGCTCAAGGCTGTCTGTTTGCTGGCCCCGGCTACCAGGAAGAGAACACAGCGGGCCTGATTGAGCAGAGGAATAGTTAAGGTGAGCCGGGGTTGGCCCTCACGGTCGCCAACGGTGACTAAGCGGTCGCAGACCTGGAGGGCCGCCGTATGGGGAAAGAGGGAAGCGGTATGACCATCATCCCCTAGGCCAAGGAGCACCAAGTCCAGACGGGGAAATTCCCCCGCCGCTAGGTGAAAAACCCGTGCCAGTTCATTTTCGTAGGTTTGGGCATCCACCTTGGGGTCATCGGCTGTTGTCGGCATAGCGTGAATCTGGTGGGCCGGAATGTCAACGTGATCCAACCAAGCCTGACGGGCCATGCGTTGATTGCTGTCGGGATGATCTCGGGGTACATAGCGCTCGTCACCAAAAAAGATCTGTAGCTGGTGCCAGGGGAGAGAGGCTTGGGCTAGGGCTTCGTAGAGTGGTTTTGGGGTACTGCCGCCTGAGAGGGCCAGACTGGCTTGTCCCCGTTCGGCAATGGCTTGCTCTAGGTGCTGGATAACCAGTTCCTTTGCACGGTCAACGAGGGTATCTTTATCTGCTAAGATCTCAACCTTGGCTGTCATTACGTTAGGCCTCTTTCAAGATAATTTATATTGTATTCGCTGTTCTAGACCTAGCCGCCAGAGTGACCTGAATTGTTAAGCTTTGCCCGCCTTAACGTTACCAATTCCCCCAGACCAACCCCTAATTCAATGATTAACACCACGGCTATGACAACCCTCTGCCTCAAATTGTTTGGGGTAATTTTAGTGCTTTCCGTGCTTCTGGATTACACGACCCAAGTCTTCCCCTTTAATTTTGCCGATCCCCAATGGCAACTAACGGTTGTGACCAGCTTGGTGGAACGGGGACTGGTTCCCCTGGTAGGCATGGCCCTGATTCTGATTGCTTATTGGATGGATAGCATGGCACCGACGCCAGCGAAGGAGACCAGCCTCGATCTGAGATTAGCCGTCTACATTCTGGCTGTTTTACTAGGACTAATGTTTTTGCTACTGGTTCCCCTGCACCTTAATAACCTCAACCAAGCCAAAACCGCTGCAATTCAGCAGATCGAACAGGGGGCCGGCCACGGAAAGGAACAAATCCAGCAGGTTCTGCTCCGCCTGGATGCCCTCTCTAAAAATCCCGAAGTTCTGAGCCAACAGATTGCCCAGCAAACCCAAGTACTGGAAAGTGGCCAACTCAACGGCACACCCTTGAGTCCCCAGCAACTAGACTCCTTAAAAATGGAGCGCGACCAACTTAAGGGTCTACAACAAATGGCGAAAAATCCCGTGGCCCTCCAGCAAAAAATTGAGGAAATTAAAACCCAGTTGGAAAAACAGGTACAGGAACGCCAGGATAAAGCCGCTGGAGAAGCCACCGGCCAGGCCCTTAAACAGGGCCTCCGCATTGGTCTCAGTAGCCTAATGTTAGCTGTAGCCTACGCCACCGTCGGGGCCCTGGGCCTCCGGACTGTTCTGGCCCGCCGAGGCGCTTCTCCCCAAGTCTAAATTCCTTTTTTGTTGCCTCCTTCTTATGTCTATCCGCCAACAACCCCGACGTATTGCCCGTGAGTTGACCCTCCTCAGTCTGAGCCAACTCAAAAATAATCCTGACAAACTCGACCAGGAGGATATTAACTCCCTCTTGTTGGCGGCGACGAGAACCCTGACGACGGAGGTTCACGAAATTCTAGAAACTGCTTCGGCCGAGGTGAACCGAGGCCATGAACGTCTTCTCAGCAGTGAAACCCGGAGTCCGTCTCTAGACAGTGCCAAAACCATGATCCGCGAGGCCCTAGAGCTAGCCCAAACGGCCATTAATCGCCTGGCCAGTGCGGTCGATTTTCCGGAAATGATGCAGTTGGCGAGTCAGTATGAAGTGCGTCAGTATGCCATTGAGTTGATTGGGACGGTTCAGCGGCGTGGGGCCGAAATTGACCAGACCTTAGAACGAGCCATGGTAGATTGGCAGCTCAAGCGTCTGCCCCGTATTGACCGGGATATTCTACGCATGGCCCTGGCGGAAATGATGTTTCTGGAAATTCCCCAAAAAGTGGCTATTAACGAAGCGGTGGAATTGGCCAAACGCTACTCCGATGACGAGGGCTATCGCTTTATTAATGGCGTTCTGCGTCGCGTCAGTAATCAACTGGCAGAATCGCCTGGACGGTAACTTATTGGGGATGAGTTAGAGCCTTTGTCGGCCCCAGGGACAGGGCCGAAGATTACACAGCGGTCTATTTCCAACCAGTTTGGTCAGTAATCTGGAGGGCCCGAGCCAGATTAGGCCCGTAGCTGGCTATGCTGGTTTTACTTTCCTTGAAGGTTCCCATACTCTTCACCGTTGCCGATAAGGGCGTTCCCGCAACAACGGGGTATTCATTGTTGGCCTGGGCGAAGAAGGCCTGGGCCTTAGGACTAGCTAAATATTCCAGGAATTTAATGCCTGCGGCTTTATTGGGAGCTGTGGCCACGAGGCCGCCACCACTGATATTGATATGGGTACCCCCGCCAGCTTGATCTGGGAAAATAACCCCCACTTTGTTGAAGACCTCTTGCTTCTTAGGGTCTTTGTTCGTAGCCAGATTTGCCACGTAGTAGGTATTGACAATCGCCAGATCCGCAACCCCCGCCGCGACGGCTTCAATTTGAGCGGTATCGTTACCCTGGGGCGGACGAGCAAAGTTAGCCACCAGGCCCTTGCTCCAGTTGGTGGCGGCTGGTGCCCCTTGATTAACAATCATCCAGGCGACGAGGGATTGATTATAGATGTTATTCCCCGGCCGGCTAATCACCTTGCCTTTCCATTGGGGTTTAGTGAGATCCGCATAGGTTTTAACTTGGTTGGGCTTGACCTTGCTTTTGTTATAAACAATGACCCGAGCCCGTTTACTGAAGCCAAACCAACGCCCCTGGGGATCCCGGAGGTTGGCCGGAATTTTAGACTGTAACGTTTTAGAATTGACGGTAGCAAAAATACCTTCTTGATTAGCCCGCCATAGACGCCCTGCATCAGCAGTGAGCAGAACATCGGCTGGGCTATTTTTTCCTTCACTCTTGATGCGGACAATCAGGGGGTCGGGTTCCCCTTCAATGACATTGACTTTAATTCCTGTTTGGCGAGTAAACTCGTCGTAGAGTTGCTTATCAGTGTTGTAGTGGCGAGAAGAATAAATATTAACCTCTTGTCCCTGGGCAAACAGAGCAGGGATTTCGGCAAATTGACTACCGGTAATCACGAGAGCGGCGATGCCTGTTCCCAGGAGGCCACGTCGAGTCCATGAATGATTCATTTTGAACGGTTATATAGAACTAAAGGACAAGGAAAGAGACGATCAGAGTATTGCTGACGTTTTATCCCCGGAGTAAATCTTATCTTTATTGATAATTGATTGCAATATTATTGCTAATTCTTCTCAGTCTTCTGGGATGTTCTATTCCTTATCTTCAGCAGTGCAGTCCAGTAAGCGCTAGTTTAGAAGGCTTGAAATCTACGGCTGGGCTCGACTTCTTCTATGATGGAAATCGTTATTTCTTCTGCAGGGTTATGGATTCAGGCAAAATTGTGGCGATTATCACCGGGGCGATTTCCATTGCGCTGGCCCTAGCCTATTTGGTTTTGGTGCAAATCTTGGACTTTCGGGGGGAAATGCTCCCGGCCCCCATCGATGAATTAGGTTGGTTAGGAGTACTTTGGGGCCTGGGCTAGGAGGCCGATCATGCCATGATTCCCCAATCTCTGAGCTTGACTAATTTTTTAAGCTATCATCAAGCCCATCTCGATTTTCGAGGCCTGCATACGGCCTGTATCTGCGGGGCCAATGGGGCGGGTAAGTCTTCCTTGCTAGAAGCCATCACCTGGGTCATCTGGGGCCAGAGTCGGGCCGCCAGTGAGGATGATGTCCTCCATAGCGGAACAGACTTTGTGCGGGTTGATTTTGTCTTTATTAGTAACCATCAGACCTACAAAATTATTCGCAGTCGCCATCGGGGCAAAGGGACAGGGCTGGATTTTCAGATCGCCGATGGCTCAGGGTTTCGACCCTTATCCGGCAAAGGTGTTAAGGCAACCCAAGTCATTATTATTAATACGTTAAAGTTAGACTACGACACCTTTATTAATTCCGCCTATCTGCGCCAGGGCCGGGCCGATGAGTTCATGCTCCGCCGTCCTGCGGAACGCAAACAAATCCTGGCTGACCTGCTCAAGCTAGACCAGTACGAAGTTCTGGCGGAACGGGCCAAGGATATTGCTAAGCAGGAAAAGGCTAAAGCCGATCTGCTAGACCAGGCCTTGCAAAGTTTACAGCAAAAGCTTGATCAGCGAGAGGAAATTCAGGCCCTGCAACAATCTCTGCTCCAGGAAATTGAAGCACTCCAGCAGACCCAGGCCCAGGAAGAATGGCAACTCCAGCAATTACAGGTGAGCCAAAACCAACGCCGTAGTTGGCAACAGCAATGGGAGTGGCAAGAAAATCAGTCTAAAATCCTGGCCCAAGACCTCCACCGTTTTCAGCAGGAACAGACTTCCCTCACTGAACAATGCCACCAACTCCAGCAACTCGTGGCCCAGCGGACTGAGATCGAGGCCAACTACCAGGCCTTTTTGGCCCTACAGCAACAAGAAGAAACCCTAGCAGCCCAGTTCCAAGCCGATCAAGCGGCACGGCAGACCTATCAGGCCCTGCAGCAGCAACTTCAGCACCAGGAAAATGAGCTCCAGCGCCAACTGGCCCAACAACAACTCCGCCTCGACCATCTGCACCAGCAAGAACAGGAACTCCTGCCGATTTTGAGCCAAGAAGCCGAGATTCGGCAGGGCCTCGAACGTTTAGAAGCCGCCAAACAGGCCCTCCAGGCTTTAGATCAACTCCAGCATCGTGTCGCTCCCCTCCTCCAACGTCGCTATACTCTCCAAGCGGAGCTAGAACGGATCGTCGCCCAACACCAGGCCAAATTAGAACAACGGCAACTCCTGGCCCTGGAACTCCAACGACAAATGGAGCGGATTCCCCAACAACGACGGAATTTTCAGGCCCTAGACCAACAAATTCAAGACTTAAAAAAACGTCAAAATTATCAAAAACGGGTCGGAGAAAAGGGCCAGGAACGCCGCCATTTTCAGGAGCGTCTCCAGGAACACCAACGCCTCTGTGAAAAACAACTGCTGGAACTGGGGCAGAAACTGACCCTCCTCGACGTACCCGATGCTCTCTGTCCTCTGTGTGAACAGCATTTGGATGGCCATTACCATCAACAAGTCCTGCAAAAAACCCAGCACCAACAGCAGGAACTCCAGGAACAGATTTGGATTTTAAAGGCCCAGATTGCCGTTTGTGAGCGGGAGTTACAGGTTTTGCGCGGGGAATACGGTGAAATCCAAAAGGAATTACAGCCCCTCGACAAATTGCAACAACAGTATGGCCAACTGGAGGCGGAACTGGAAAGGAGCGGCGAAAGCCATGACCAACTCCAGCAGTTGCGGCAGGAGATTCAGCAATTAGAAACCGCTCTCCACCAGCAAACCCTTGCCCCCGACCTCCAGGCCGAATTGGTAGCCCTCGACCAAGAACTCCAGGCCTTAAACTACGATGAACAGACCCACGCCTTGGCCCGAGCCGAGGTGGAACGCTGGCGCAAAAGCGAAATTCGACGCGCCCATTTGCAGGAGGCCCAACGCAAACAGCAGAGTTATCAGCAGGAACGACCGGGACTTCTCGCCCAATGCCAGGCCCTCCAACAATCCCTCACCCAATTACCCCAGTCATCGGAGTTCAGCCAGGCCCTGCGGCAAGCCGAACAGCAAATCCAAGACCTGGGCTACGACCGTTCCCAACATCAGCAAGTTCTGCAACAGCTACGGCACCAACAACCCAGTCAACTGCAATACCAATCCCTCCAGCAGGCCCAGGAACAACTCCCCCAAGTCCAGGAGCGCCTCGCCCAGGCTGAACAACGTCTAGCCGAGTATCGAAGCCAGCAGATGCAAATTCAAGGGGAATTGGAGCGCATTCAAGCCCAGATTAACCACTACGCCGACCATGAGGGCCAGATCCAGGCCCTAGAAAAAAGTATCCAACAGCGTCGCCAATCCCTGGATCAGCACCTGGCCCGCAAGGGGGGCTACGACCAGCAATTACAGCAACTGGAAACCCTCCAGGTCGATTATCAAGAGGCCCAGCGACAATTACAACAGGCCAAGAAACAAGAAGGCATTTATAAAGAATTGGCCCAGGCCTTTGGTAAAAATGGCATTCAGGCCTTGATGATCGAAAATATTTTGCCCCAACTTGAGGCCGAAACCAACCATATCTTAGCCCGCTTAACTGGCAACCAATTTCACCTCCAGTTCGTGACCCAAAAGGCCAGCAAGAGCGGCTCCAAGCGCAAAGGGCCAAAAATGATCGACACCCTGGATATTCTCATTGCCGATCCCCAGGGAACCCGGGCCTACGAAACCTACTCCGGGGGCGAGGCCTTTCGCATTAACTTTTCCATTCGCTTGGCCCTGGCCCGTCTCCTGGCCCAACGGGCCGGTACCGCCTTACAGCTATTGATTATTGATGAGGGTTTTGGCACTCAGGATAGCGAGGGCTGTTCCCGCCTTGTGGCTGCCATTAATGCCATCGCCGCCGATTTTGCCTGCATTTTAGCCGTGACCCACATGCCTCAATTTAAGGAATCCTTCCAACAGCGCATTGAAGTCCACAAATCCAATCAGGGCTCTAGTCTTCAGGTGATTAGCTAAGAGAAAAGCCGGACAGACTCTTCAGTCTTATCCGGCCGCGTCTTGAGATTGACGGAGGTTACAAACCTAATTAACTGGGAGAAATTTTAGAGAATACCGAAGAAGTGCAGTACACCCTGACCCGAAACGAGTTCGAGGATTAAAGCAGCGGAGAAACCGATCATGGCCAGGCGGCCGTTCCAGTTTTCTGCGAAGGTGGTAAAGCCGAATTTGCCGTTAGTTTCGTTGTTCATAGCTCTAAGAAAGTAAGATTACGATCCGCAAGGGGTAATGTAAATAAATGTAACAGTCTATTGTCAAAAGCGCAAGGGTATGGAGATGAAGATTTGCTTATCAGAACCATTACCTGGGTTACGCTGGGGATTTAATTGGCACAGAGACGGGTCAAGAGCGTTCGGTGTTCAGTGGCCTGTTGCCGGAGATTTTGGCGCTCTTCTTGGCTGAGGGCCTGATTGTCCTGGAAATAGGCCTGCCAAGTTTCGCTGATTACCAGGGCATCGGTGGGTAGGGTCTGGAGTTCCCATCCCGGTAGGCCCACATCCTGCATCAACTGCTTTACCTTGGGGTCGTAGCTGAGGGCAAAGCAGGGACTACCCATGGCGGCGGCCATAATCAAGCTGTGCAGACGCATACCAATGGTCAAGCGAACTCCCTGAAACAGGGCCATTAATTCTCGGGGGTCTTCACGGTAAACAATTTGATAATTTCCGGGTAGATGGCGGGTCAATGCTTCGGCCATGGCCCAATCCTGGGATTTTTGGAAGGGAACCAGGCAGATATGGGCCTGGGTAGCGTTTTGAAAATCTCGCAGTGCTTCTCCTAGGCATTGCAGGCGTTCCGGCGTCAGAGAAGGATGGCGACGCAAATTCACCGCCACGCGATTCTCTGGTAGGGCCAGCGAGCCATCTCCCGGTTTGGCCTGCAAGGCCCAGACGGGATCCGGTGCCAAGAGGGCCGGAATATGCCATTGTTTGAGCAAAGCAGCGGAGGCCTGGTCTCGCACGCTCACCTCAGAACACCGTCCCAACACCCACCGGGTTAACCAGCATGTCCAGGGCCGACGGAGAGGGCCAATCCCCTGGCCCCAGGCCAGTGTTTGCAAACCAAGGCTTTGGGCCAGGGCCATTAAGCCAGCATAGTAGAGGGGACTCGTCCAACTGGTGGCATCCTGCATCAAACTCCCCCCGCCCCAAATGAAGAGATCGGCTCGGCGCAATTGTTGCCAAATTTCTGGCCAGGCCCGAGCCGGACAAGCCTCTACACCGTAGCGTTCCTGGGTCAGAGCCGGGTTGGCCGACAGTACAACCGGTGTGACGTTAGCAGGCAGCATCTGTAAAAGCGTTACTAATAGGGCCTCATCGCCGCCATTGCCTTGGCCATAGTAGCCACAAATCATCGCCCGCATCGGCCGTCTCCTAGAGATGGTTTAAGATTGTGAACTTAATTAAAAACCCCCCTTAAGGAGGGGGGCCAGGTATAAAACCCAATGCAATCTAGTAGAGGTCTTCTTCTTTATGGGTTTCGATGGTGCAATCAGAAGTGGGGTAGGCCACACAGGTGAGGACATAGCCTGCTTCGATTTGATCGTCATCCAAGAAGGATTGATCAGACTGATCGACAGAACCAGACACGATTTTACCGGCACAGGTAGAACAGGCCCCAGCACGGCAGGAGTAGGGGAGGTCTAACCCTGCTTCTTCGGCAGCATCGAGGATATAGGTATCATCCGCGCAATCAATGGTTTGAGCACCATCGGGAGTTTGTAAAGTAACCTTATAGGTTGCCATGGGTCGTTCCTCTTCTCAAATAAGACAGTAGGTATAGATTCTCGGTGAAGCTAACCATGTTAAAAATAATGGCCTAATGCTTCAAGGAGCAAAGTTCACTCTCGATACTACGGGAAAAATCTGGTCGCAACGACTTGCATTAGCAATGAGATTCAGAGTCTTTTATAAAATAATTTTTTCTTATATTTACGCTTTTGGATTCATCCGGCAGGGCCTGAGGCGATGGTTGACCCGGTTCATACCCGTATAATCCCCTAGAAAAGTGAATTTAGGCGACTTGAAAAGGCGTTTTTTGCCGACCAATCACCTTAGAAAGCCAGACTTAGGGGTCATAAATTGTTACTTCGGCCAGGCAAGACAGGAATTTTTGTCCCGGAGGGCCGCTTTAACTTGATCATGAAGATAAGCATTGCTAATGTTTCATTTGTTTAATCATGGAAAATTCCCTATGACTCTCCAGTCCCCCCTCGTCGTTGGCATTATTGGTACGGGCTTTGCGGCCAAACGTCGCGCCGAGGCCTTTCAAGCCGATGCCCGCAGTGTTCTACGCTGTGTAGCCGGCCATACCGCCGCTAACACCGAAGCTTTTAGCCAAGTCTTTCAGGTTTCCATGGCCTCGTCATGGCAGGCCTTGGTTGAACAACCGGATCTAGATCTAGTGGTGATTGCCAGCATGAATCAAGACCACGGTGCCATGGTGCAAGCGGCTCTCTCCGCTGGTAAACACGTCATTGTGGAATATCCCCTCGCTTTAGACTACCCCACGGGCCGGGCCCTGGTCGATCTTGCTAAAGCTCAAGATAAGCTTTTACACATCGAACACATTGAACTGCTGGGAGGCGTCCACCAGGCCCTCCGGCGCTATCTCCCTGAAATTGGCACTGTATTTTCCGCTCGCTACGCAACGGTCATGCCCCAACAGCCGGCCCCCCGTCGTTGGACTTACCATCGAGAACAATTTGGGTTTCCCCTAATAGCGGCCCTATCTCGGCTCCATCGCCTCACGAATTTATTTGGCCCAGTGCAAAGGGTCGCCTGTCAAACCCGTTTCTGGCCAGCGGCAACGCCGGATTACTTCCAGGCCTGTTTGTGCCAGGCCCAACTGCAATTTGAGAACGGGATTTTAGCCGAAGTCGTTTATGGCAAGGGGGAGGTCTTTCACCACAGCGACCGGCGTTTTCTGGTTGAAGGAGAACAAGGCGCCTTGGTCTTTGACGGGGAAGAAGGGGTTTTAATCCGAGGAGAAACCACCCAGACCCTAGAAGTAGGAAGCCGCCGGGGCCTCTTTGCCCAAGATACTCGTATGGTTTTGGATTATCTATACGAAGGAACCCCCCTCTACGTTCGTCCCGAAGAGAGTTTGTATGCGTTAAAGGTTGCCGAAGCCGCTCGACAGTCAACCGTAACGGGTTGCTCTCAAGAGATAGCTGAGATTAATTAGCAATTAACTGACTAGGTTGATCTATAACAATCTTTTACCCATTTTGGCTCCGAGGTTTGGCAACTGGGTCTCCAAACCTCGATTACATCACAGGTTCTTCCTCTACTCTCCTCATGACAAGTTTTCAGCGAATAGGCATCAATAGAGCTTGATTAATTAAGTCCATAACCTTGAGACAAGCCAATGGCAATCGGCTTCAGCCAGTAAGGAGAGAAATTTATAGCTTTTTGTCAATGGCACTTGTAAGCTATAGAAATGAGAATTACTTGTAATAGTGAGGAGTGCTATAGCCGTATGTTTCGTCGCCCCTTAATTGCTTGCCTGGGATTTCTAACCGGAGTCAGCTTGGGATCATCCCCAGTAGTACTGGCTAGTTCGCTGGACGCCGTCATTTCCGACTCTCTAGAATCAGCCAGTATGGATCAAATCACCAATGTTTCTGAACTAAGGGATGTCCAGTCCAGTGAATGGGCCTACGAGGCCCTAAAGAGTTTAGCGGAGCGCTATGGCTGTATTGTCGGCTATCCCGACCGAACCTTTCGCGGCAATCAGGCCTTGAGTCGTTGGGAATTTGCCGCCGGCCTCAACGCTTGTATGAATGTCATGGAACGCCTGCTCCAGGAAAATGTGGCGGTTCTGCGGGAAGATGTGGACAAGCTCAAGCGTCTGATGCAGGAATTTGAAGCAGAATTGGCGGCCTTAGGAGCCCGCATCGATAATCTAGAGGCCCGCACTGCTTTTCTTGAAGACCATCAATTTTCCACCACGACTAAACTGACAGGAGAAGTGGTCATGGCCCTGAGTGGCATTGCCAGCGGTAAACGGGAGTCGGGTGCAGAATCCATTCCCCGTCTTCCCACCTTTGGCCAACGGACGCGCCTCGAATTTAACACCAGCTTCACCGGCCAAGATAATCTCTACACCCGTTTGACCAGCGGTAACTTGCCAGAACTGGCGGAAACGGCGGATACCTTCCAGGCCAAACTGGGGTTTACTCAACCCGACAACAACAACTTGAGACTAGAAGTTTTGTATTATAATTTTCCTCTGTCGGATAATGTCCAAGTCTGGGTAGAGGCCACGGGCGGGGCCTTCGACGATTTCACCAATACCGTCAACGTCCTGGATGGCGATGGGGCTCTAGGGGCCTTTTCGGCCTTTGGCACCCGCAACCCCATTTACTATCTAGGCAAGGGGGCTGGTTTAGGCTTTCAGGGCATCTGGAATAATTTGGAATGGAGCCTGGGCTACCTTGCTAGCAACGGCAACGACCCCAGCCAAGGACAGGGCCTCTTCAATGGAGCCTACGGGGCCATCGCCCAGGTTGGCTATAGCTTTGATGACCGCTTGCAACTGGCCCTGACCTATGCCCACGGCTACAACACCCTGGATACAGGGACGGGCAGTCTGCGGTCTAATTTCCAATTTTTTACCGAAGACACTTTTGGCCAGGCGGTTCCCACTAGTCATAACGCCTACGGCCTAGAAATGTCCTGGAAACTAGCTGATAATTTTGTCCTGGGCGGTTGGGGAGGCTTCACTAAGGCCCAGACCCTTGCCGCCATTGAAACCGAGGATTTTAGCATTGGCCGTGGCAGTCTCGATATTTGGAACTGGGCCGTCACCCTCGCCTTTCCAGACCTGTTCAAGGAAGGTAATTTAGCCGGCATTATCGTAGGACAGCAACCCTGGTTGAGTGCTTCTAACCTGGCCTTTCCGGAGGCGTTATCAGCAACGGATCTCGATAGTTCCCTGCACCTAGAGGCCTTTTTCCAATGGGCCATGAGCAATAATCTCTACATTACGCCAGGAATTCTAGTCATTCCCAACGCCGATTACAACAATGCCAACGGGACGCTCGTCATCGGCACGATCCGCACCACCTTTACTTTCTAAGCCCTTTTTAGGCCTTCCTTCAGAACCGCTGTGGCAATGGTTTCGGCCCCTTGCTTGTCTAACCGTTGTTCGCAACGGGGAGGGTTGGGGGCCTGCTCTAAAAATTGCCAATCCCCTTGAAAAAAGCTTTCGGTGGCCACAATTTGATGCTGGCCGTAATCCTGGAGGCCTTCTAGAAGAATCGGTGCTTCCGCAAAGCCCTCCCGTGTCAAGGAAACGACTGGTATCTCTAGGCGCAGGGCCTCAGCAAAGGTGCTATAACCCGGCTTGGAAATTACCCGGCCACAGAGGGGCATAAAATCTGCCGGCCGATAGCAGGGATCATCGATTTTTCGGAGGTTGGGCAGGGCCGGGGCCTGACGATCAAAGGTAATAAAATCCCAATCGGGCCACTGGGCCAGTGTTGCGTAGGGAATGGCCCCCAGGCCTAGGCCGCCAAAGGTCAATAATACCGTTCGTTCCCTGCTTTGTTTAAGGTTGAACTGTTCCCGCAAGGCCCTTTCTCCGTAGCGGGGGTTACCTCCGGTCAGACCCACATTGATGCGGTGGGAAAAAATTTGCATGGGTTCCGCCAAGGGCAGACGAAAGAGCCGGTCACAGGCCTGATAATCCTGCTCGATCTGCTGGACAATGCCGGCAAAGGGTTCCCCCCAGGCCTGATAGATAAAATTCCAGCCAAAATTCCCAATCATCCAACAAGGGACACCGGCCTGATGAGCAATGGAAACGGCCAGGGCCGGAATATCCGCCAGTACTAAATGCACCCGATTATTGCGGAGATAGTTGGCTTCGTTGGCCACGAGGCGGGATTTGTGTTGATAGATGGCTTCCATGGCCTGGCGAGTTTGCGCGAGATCCATGGTCAGACTATCGGCCTGGATCACGCCCACATCTAGCTGAACGGGCCGATGGATAAACTCCCCTTCTATATAGGAAGCCAGTAACCAGCGCGGCGACGGACTAGCGAGAATCAGCAAGACTTCAGGACAGGCCCGTTGGATCTGGTTAGCAATACAGGCCAGTCGCACTGCATGGCCAAAACCATGCCCGGTAATCGCACAGTAAACCGTTGGCCGGCTCATGGGGCCTGAATGTTAATGACGCTGGCGTTGAAGTTGTAGCCCTTGCCTTCTAGTTCTAGTACGGTTCCCACTTTAATTTTTTGATTGCCCAGCACCACACCCGTTGGGGTGATTTCTGCCTTGCCAGTGAGGGTCAAGATCAGGTCATTGCTAAAGGCCGTTTCGGGGCGGGGATCGGGCAGGGCCTTAACGGAACCATCGGGTTGGGGAATGGCCAAATTGCGAGGCAGTTCTTCTACCTTCAGGATTTCCACCTGACCAGCGGGCTGATTACGAATGATGATGTTAGTTTGTTTTTCCGTTTTGAATTCGTCCATCAGGGTCTGGACATTTAAAACATTTAGGCCCCGAACAATGGCGGCAACTTCAATGGGTTTCGTTTGTACTTGGGCCACCAAACTTTTGCCAGAGGTTCCCGGTAGGACGAGAATTCCGACTACGACCAGGATGATGACGAGGGCGGCCCCGAGGTCTAAAACACTAATTTTGCCGAATAGACGACCTTTACTATCAAGGATTTTCATGGAAATTGCTGTTACCTAAAACCAGCCAAAGCCTTGGTATTCTACCATGGGGCCTGTCGGCAACGCCGCGTAACACGGTGGTCTACCAGCATGACGAGAAAAATCCATAAGACAAAATAGTGCAAAAAACTCCCCAGAAAGAAACAGCTCCGATGTTATCCCTAATCCGACGGCCTTGATCCGGCTAGCTGCTGCAATTGTGCAACGATATAGGCCTTGACCTCTTCAGCTACTTGGAAAATCCCTGTGCCTAGGGTTTGGCCACTGGGATCCGCACTATAAATAACACGCTGATACCGCCCGGTTGCGACTAAAGACCGAATCACCTCCAAGGCCTGGTCAATTACCTGTTGATGGGAGGTTGTTAAACAACTATAGCCCTGGCCCTGGGAGCCCGTGGGGATTCCCGTCGCCCGAGGCGGTGCTTGACATTGGTAGGGACGAATCACCGCATTGCCGCCCCCTCTAGCGCATCCTAATGATGAATCCGGGTCTTGTTGATGGGCTAAAAATTGCTCTTCATTATCATTAAATATAAATAGAGCATCTTGATATTCTGGTTGCTCAATCATCCAGCTAAAATCACCGATTTGATGAGGGCCGGTATAAATACTCCCTAGAACCTGGATGTTAGGTAGAGAAGCCGATTCAGACACCGAAGAAGTCAGGGATTCTGTTTCTAACCAAGGAGAATCATAATGATGCCACGGTAAAATGGGGGCGTTGGGTAGCTCCTCTGTCAGCACGGTTATGTTGTCCAAATCCGGCGCTGGCAAGCGAATTGGACTATTGTTTTCTGTCGGCTCCGATGCGTGGGAGTCGTCGGGCTGGTAAGTAGGGTGAGTAGAGTCCATAGAGCTAAGGTTAATCACAACTTCAAAAGGCCATCTAGACAAACAAGACCAGCAATACCAAACCGCCTAAGCAAATAAAAAATAGACCGTCATCATATGCAACAGAATAGTAACGGCAACAATCCAGGTGACATAGGCTGAAAAACGCAGGGTTTCTGAAACATCATCGAGACGCTGTTTGTTGAAATGATAGGTCTCGGCTAAATTAACCAACATTTGTAGCTGATAATCACCAGTGCCCAGGCCGAGATAACGCTCTAGGAGCCGCCGGTCTTCTAGGTTGGGGCTAACTGCGGTCTGGCGTGGCAAAAAAGCTTGAATCAACAGCGTAAAATTAATCAAAAAACCTAGCACTTCAACCATACTGAATAGGCTCAGCACAGAGGCTAAATGGGAAATACTAAGGGTGGTTAATAGAGCCCCGTTGGCCACAAAGAGAATATTTAATTTCGTCGTCAGAATTTGATTCTGCTCACGTTGGATATCTAGCACCCGGCGAACATCCTGAGCGGCCAGTTCCAGGGTGGTGGTGGAAAGACTAACCGCTGTCAGAGGAGGAATGGCTGTTTCAAGGTTAGATGAAGGAGATGCTGGCTGGGCATGGTTGAGGGAGAGATCATTGCTAGCTAGAGGATGAACGGCGCTGGTCATGGTGAAGGAGGAACTATTGGGAACGTGGACGATAGTCCCCTCTCCTTCGATTGTAGGCAGTGACCTATTTATTCTGCCAGCACCACAAATCCTTCGCGAATGCCCCTAGGTTATCTGACAAGAGCCATTGTCCGCTAAGGCAGTTTGAACGACGGCCCTATCTTTCTCTCCAAAGTAAAAACACTAGAATAAGATTAAAATTCCTCTTACCGTTTTAGGCTGACCCACCGATGAGCTTAACGACCAAACAACTTAGTACTGCGCTCTGTCTTCTGTTTCTCGGTGGAGGGGTAGGGGTTGCCGGGGGATACTATCTCTTGCCCACGGTGGCATCGCGGCCATCCAGTCCTGGGCCCTTGTCTTCTAGTCGCTTACCCGTGCTACCGCTGGTGCCCCAGAACCAAGCACCCAATGATTTAAACTTTATCGCTAAGGCTGCTCAAAAAATTGGGCCGGCAGTCGTTCGGATTGATGCGGCTCGCGAGGTCGAAAGTACGAATGATTTTCCCTATGATCACCCCTTCTTCCGGCGTTTTTTTGGTAAGGAAATGCCCCACCACCCAGAGAAAGTTGAACGGGGTACAGGATCAGGTTTTATTCTGAGTGCCGATGGCCGGGTCTTGACCAATGCCCACGTGGTGGAAGGGGCCCAGCAAGTCAAAGTGACCTTGAAGGATGGTCAAGTTTACGAAGGACACGTTGTCGGTGTCGATCCGATGACAGATGTTGCCGTTGTCAAAATCAATGCCCAGAATTTGCCGGTGGTGGTGTTGGGCCAATCCGATAACCTGGCACCGGGGGAATGGGCCATTGCCATTGGTAATCCCCTAGGCCTGGATAATACGGTCACCGTAGGTATCATTAGTGCCCTTGGCCGTTCCAGTTCCGAGGTCGGCGTTCCCGATAAACGGGTTAAATTTATTCAAACGGACGCGGCAATTAATCCGGGGAATTCTGGTGGCCCCCTCCTGAATGCTCAAGGAGAAGTCATCGGCGTCAATACAGCGATCCGTGCCGATGCCCAGGGCCTGGGTTTTGCGATTCCGATCCAAACGGCCCAACGCATTGCAGAACAGTTGTTTAGTCAGGGCAAAATAGAACATCCTTACCTAGGAATCCACATGGTTACCCTGACTCCAGAAGTCCAACAGGAACTGCTCAAGGCGAAGGATCTTCCCTTTTCCCTCAAGGCCGACCGGGGGGTTTTGATCATTCGCGTGATGGAGAATTCTCCTGCTGTGCAGGCCGGATTAAAACCCGGCGATATTATCGCCTCAGTGGGCGGGGTGAGCGTCAATACCGCCGCTGATGTCCAAGAACAAGTGGAGACCAGCAAAATTGGAGAGGCCCTGTCCCTAGATATTCATCGTGGCCAACAGAATCTTTCTCTGGCTGTTCGCCCGGCCCCCTTTCCTCATCAGGCCCCAGGGAATCCCTAGGATTATGACTCTGGTGAAACAGGCGCTTGTCTAGGCTCCGCTAGGGCCAATTGAAAGGGTTGGTCACTCCAAAGTAGCGTTAATTGTTGGGGGGGGATCGCTGGACAAAAATAGAAGCCTTGACCATAATCACACTGTTCTTGGCAGAGAAATTCCCATTGGGCCTGGGTTTCAATCCCCTCTGCAATCACCTGAAGCTTGAGTTGGTGAGCCATGGCAATCATCGCCTTTACCCACTCTCTGGTTTGCTCCTGTTCCGGTAATTCCTGGATCAAAGACCGGTCAATTTTGAGCATGTCGAGCTGGCATTGGCGCAGGTGGCTCAAGGCCGAAAAGCCAGTCCCAAAATCATCAATAATTAAGCGGGCTTTAGCCCCTTGGAGCTGGCGAATACTTTGCAGGATATCGCCCTGGTCGGCCATTAAAATGTGCTCGGTAATTTCTAGGCCGAGTCGTTCTGGCCGTATCCCACTGTTCTTGATGGCTTCGTTGAGGATGTCGAGGAAATAGCTATCCCGTAATTGGCGCGGTGAAATATTAATGCCTAACCACTGCACCGGAAGCTCGGTTTGCCATTGGGCGCCTTGCTGACAGACCTGCTGTAGCACCCATTCCCCTAGCTCCACAATCAGACCCGTATCTTCAGCAATGGGAATAAATTGAGTCGGGGCAACCTCACCAAAATCGAGATGGTGCCAACGCAGGAGGGCCTCAGCCCCAACCACTTGTCCTGTATTTAATTTAATCAAAGGTTGATAGGCTAAATTTATTTCATGGCGAGCCAAAGCGTGGCGCAGGGCCGTCTCCAAGGCTAATCGACGCTGGGCCGCCTCATTCATGTGAGAGGTATAAAATTTGAAACGATTTCGCCCCGCGTTTTTGGCGGCATACATCGCGGTATCGGCGTTGCGGAGTAAAATTTCAACTTGCTGGCCATCATTGGGAAAAACAGTTACGCCAATACTACCATGGACAAAAATTTCATGACTGCCTAGCACTATCGGTTGGCGCAAAATATTGAGAATACGCTTACAAATGACCGCTAGATTCATGGATTGCTTGAGCTTAGTCGCCACAATTAAAAACTCATCACCACCCAAGCGAGCTACTGTATCAAAATTACGAACACAGCGCTGGAGTCGTTGAGCAACCTCTTGGAGAAGCTTATCTCCCGCATCATGACCCAGGGTATCATTCACTTTTTTAAAATTATCTAGGTCAATAAAAAGAACACCAACTTGATAATTATTATGGGAACCATCTTCGATGGCCTGTTGCAGACGATCCTTCACTAGCGCGCGGTTGGGCAGGCCCGTTACTACATCATAGTTAGCCTGTTGTAGGAGGAGGGTTTCCTGTTGTTTTTGAAGGGTAATATCTTCCTTGACGGCAACGTAGTGGGTAATTTCTCCCTGCCCATTACGAATCGGCGAAATGGAGGCTCTTTCCCAGTAAAATTCTCCATTCTTTTTGCGATTATGAAATTCGCCATGCCACTCTCCACCAGCGGAAATCGACTGCCAGAGGGCTTGGTATTCACCCATAGATGTATGGCCTGACTTTAAGACACGGGGATTCTTACCCTGAACTTCTTGGAAACTGTAACCGGAGAGTGCTTCAAACTTGGGGTTAACGTAGGTGATATTGCCGTATAGATCCGTAATGACAATAGAGACGGGACTCTGTTCACAGGCCTGAAAAAAGAGACGATTTTCTAAGTTCTTTTCCTCTAGAGAAAGATTCTTAAGTTGTAATTCTCGGTGGAGGCGAGATAGTTTGAGATGAAGTTGAATGCGAGTTCTCAGATCGATGAAGTCGAAGGGCTTGGTGATATAATCCACGGTTCCCAATTCCATTGCCTGTATTTTTATCTGCTGTTTCTGATCTCCCTGGGAAGATAGCAGAATAATCGGTGCAGCTTGGGTATGGATAATGTATTTTAGGGTCTTAACTAGCTCGAATTCTTCAGGATCGGCAACGGATGTATCTAAGAGAATAATTTCGGGGGAAAGGGTTGCTAACAGATCGAGGCCCTGTTCTTTGGTGATCGCAGTCACCACCGTCCAACCGCTCTCTAGCAAGAAATTTTCTAGGACTTGCAGACTAGAGTGATCCTGATCAACAAGTAAAATATTGATACAACTCGATTGATCCATAAAGATACAGCTATTTGACCAGGGCCAATAATCCCTAATTATTAGTTTAAAGTGATTGAATGAGGGCAAGGCCCCAGGATTTGCTTAAATTTCGTTAAATATTTATGGGGCAAGCATCTCATTCCTCAACTACTACTCCTTGCTGCCCATGATTGTATCGACTTCTACCGCGGCCTACCTGCATCTTCCCTTCTGCCGACAACGTTGTTTTTACTGCGATTTCCCGATTGCCGTGGTGGGCCACGGTGCCCCTCTAGCTTTCTCCGGTTGGATTTTGGAGTATGTGGAAGCGGTTTGTAAAGAAATCCAGACCTGGCAATCTTTTCCAGTGCAACCCCTCACGACTATTTTCTTTGGCGGTGGCACCCCTTCCCTACTGCCCCTTGAGGGCCTATCTTGCCTGTTAGATTGTCTAGAGCAGGTCTTTGGCTGGGACACCGATGTCGAAATTTCCCTGGAAATTGACCCAGGCACCTTTACTCTGCCGCAACTCCAGGCCTATCAAGATTTGGGGGTAAATCGCTTTAGCCTAGGGGTTCAGTCCTTTCAAGACTCTCTGCTAGAAGGGATTGGCCGCCATCACCGCCGGGCCGATATTGACCAGGCCATTGACTGGATATATCAGGCTGAGGTTAAAAACTGGAGTTTGGATCTGATCTCCGGCTTACCGAACCAGGGCCTGGAAGATTGGCAAAGGAGTCTCTACTTTGCTTTAACCGCTAAACCATCCCATCTGTCCTGCTATGACTTGGTGATCGAACCCAACACGGCCTTTGGCAAACAATTGCAACCTGGAACGGGCCCCCTCCCCACCGATGAACTCACGGCCCAAATGTATTGTCTGGCCCAGCAAACCCTGACCAAGGCGGGTTATCACCACTACGAAATTTCTAACTATGCTCGGCCGGGCCAGGAATGTCGCCACAATCAAGTCTATTGGCACAATCAAAGCTACTACGGTTTTGGCCTGGGGGCCACCAGTTACCTCCAGGGCCATCGCTTTCAGCGGCCCCGTACTCGTTCAGCCTACTACGCCTGGCTACAGCAATGGCGAGGGCAATCCGGTTCTATCCCCGGTGAGACAGTCAGTGCCACGGAACGGCTCCTGGAAACCCTGATGCTGGGTCTCCGCTTGGCCCAGGGAGTGACGCTTCCTGCCCTCACATCCGAACAACAGAAGGCCCTGTTTAAAGCCCTTGGTTCCCATCAACAACGGGGTTGGATCTCACTTCTCGATGCCGAAAGCCAGCCCTGTGATCACCCCCAGGCCCTGCACCACCTGCAACTCCAAGACCCGGAGGGGTTTCTTTTTTCCAATACAGTCCTGACGGATATTTTTAACTGCCTGACCGAGTGACGGGTTCTCTGTCTACTCCTCTTCCTCCTTACGACTATTGCGCCAGACCTGCCAACCAAGGTAAATCAATAAACAAGTGGCCCCGATGGCAAAACCCCAGCCACTGGGAATGTTAGAAAAACCAAGGGCCAAACTACCAACCCAGAGGGTGAGGGCATAGATAAAAAGCACGGTGAGGCGATGGGAAATACCGGCCTTAATCAAACGGTGGTGCAGGTGGCCCTTATCGGCCACAAAGGGAGATTTGCCCTTGAGCAGACGCGAAATGATCACCACCGACATATCCAGCAGCGGCACGGCTAGGACTAAGTAGGGTAGAAGTACTGCTGTCACGGCAACCGTCGTCACCGCCGCCACCTTGACCAGGCCAATTACCGCCACCCCAGCCAGGGTAAAGCCCATAAAATAGGCCCCGCCATCCCCCATAAAAATCTGAGCCGGGTTAAAGTTGTAGCGTAAAAATCCCAAGGCCCCACCCGCCAGGGCCACAGCAATCAAAGCCGCCGATGATTGCTCCATAAATAAACAGAGCACAAAGAGCACCACGGCAGAAATGCCGCAAACGCCTGCTGCCAGGCCATCCAGGCCATCAATCCAGTTAATCGCATTGGCCATTCCCACCAGCCACAGCACCGTAATCGGCAAACTCAACCAACCAAGTTGGATCAGATCAAAAAAGGGCAGGGTTAAAAAATCAATGCGGACTCCCATGCTCCAGACCAAAGACGCAATACCAACCTGGGCAATCAGGCGAGAAAACGCACTGAGATTGAAAAGGTCATCAATCAGGCCAATGCTAAAAAAAGCAATCCCACCAAGGGTCACGCCCCAGACTTCCCATTCCCGATGAACAGGCAGCGAACCAAAGGCCCCCAAACACCAGACCACTACCAGGGCCACCAAACTACCGCTAAAAATACCAATCCCTCCCAGACGAACCATGGGCCGCTGGTGCATTTTGCGTTCGTTGGGTTTATCGACGTAGCCGGTCTTTAACCCAACTTGTTTGATGATGGGAGTCAGCCACCAAACCACCGCAATGGAGAGAAAAAATGCAATCAGATAATACTGTTCCCCTAGCATGGGCGTGGCAAACTGTTAAGGATCATTGAGTCAGAGTTTAACCCATTGCAAGGACGATTTAGCAGAATTTTTGGGCAAGGTTTTTAGCCAAAATCAAGAGCCCACTGGTCTTGGTTATTCCCCCGAATCCCATGGGAATGTCGGCCCTTAGCCCCGGCCGGATCGGCCCAAATGATAAGCTAACAAAAGCGTTATAGAGACCATCATTTGGAGTGTTAATGACAGACCTATTAGAAACCCCCTACCTATTACGGGTTGCCCGTGGCGAAATTGTGAAACGTCCTCCGGTGTGGATGATGCGCCAAGCGGGCCGTTATATGAAAATATATCGAGACCTCCGGGATAAATATCCCAGTTTTCGTGAGCGTTCAGAAAACCCAGACCTGGCCATTGAAATTTCCCTCCAGCCCTGGCGAGCCTTCCAGCCGGACGGGGTGATTATGTTTTCCGATATTCTCACACCTCTACCGGGCATCGGCATTCCCTTCGACATCATTGAGAGCCGTGGCCCGATCATTGACCCACCGATTCGAACCCAAGAACAGGTTGATCGTCTCACTCCCTTCGATCCTGAAGCCTCCCTGCCCTTCATCAAGACCATCTTAAAAACCCTCCGCCAGGAAGTGGGCAATCAATCTACGGTACTAGGATTTGTCGGCTCTCCCTGGACTCTGGCCGCCTATGCTATTGAGGGCAAAAGCTCCAAAGATTATAAAGTAATCAAGCAAATGGCCTTTTCGGAGCCGTCGGTACTACACAGCTTTTTAAGCAAATTAGCCGAGGCTATCGCCACCTATGTCCGCTACCAGATTGACTGCGGTGCCCAGGTGGTGCAGTTATTTGACTCCTGGGCGGGCCAGTTGAGCCCCCAGGATTACGATACTTTTGCGCTACCTTACCAGCAACAAGTCGTCAAGGCAGTCAAGGCAACCCATCCCGACACGCCCCTCATTCTCTACATCAGTGGTAGCGCTGGGGTGTTAGAACGTATGGGCCAATCCGGCGTAGATATTGTCAGTGTTGATTGGACCGTGGACATGGCCGATGCCCGCAAACGCCTCGGCCCCACCATGAAGGTACAGGGCAATATCGATCCCGGTGTACTTTTGGGTTCCCATGACTTTATCAAAGAACGGATTCTCGATACGATCCGCAAAGCTGGCCAGGGCGGTCATATCCTCAACCTGGGCCATGGTGTGCTGGTGGGAACGCCTGAGGAGAATGTCCGGCATTTCTTTGCCACCGCCAAGCAAGCAGACCAGTGGCTCGACTAGGCTTGGGAACTCGCCTATTTTTATCCCACTTTATAGTGATGTTAGTGGGCCTGGGGAGTTTTGTCATTTTAGCTAAACTTTCCTCGCCCCGCATGTTTGTACTACATCTGGAGAAGCTTGAGAATCAAGGGTTTATTACCGTCCGCTCCGCTCGTACTTACTTGGTTCGGGGTTTTGAAACAGCCTGGAATAGCAGTGCTATTTGGGCCATTATCTTTGGGGCCAGTGCCGCTGGGGGCCTGAGTTATCTGGCCGCCGAACGCATTACCAAGCCCCTTAATCAGCTCAAGGACGTAACCCAAAAATTGGCGGCGGGGAATTTGGAGGAACGGGTGGCGGAAAGTGCCATTCCCGAATTTAATCAACTGGGTCAGAGCTTTAACCGTATGGCCCATAGTCTGGAAAACGTGGAAAAGCGGCGACGAGAACTGATTAGCGACCTGACCCACGAATTGCGGACTCCCCTCACCGTTGTACGGGGCTATCTTGAAGAATTAGCCGATGGCAGTATTACCCCCTCGGCGGAACTCTACCAGCGTCTGGTGCGAGAAACCCGTCGTCTGGAACGTCTCACCAGTGATTTGCAAGAATTGTCCAAGGCCGAAGCGGGCTATTTGTCTATCAACGTTCAGCCAGTGTCATTGTTACCGTTATTGCAGGGCCTGGTAGAGAAATTTCGTGACCAACTCCTGGACGAGGGCCCGATTTTGCGCTTAGATGCTCCCACCGAACTGCCTCAGACCCTGGCGGATCTAGACCGCACGGAACAAATTCTAGTCAACTTGCTGGGCAATGCCATTCGTTACACCGAAAAGGGCAGTATTCTCTTGAGTGCTTGGCAGGACAAAACTGACCCCCGCAAACTATGGATCGCCGTCACCGATACGGGGGCCGGTATTAGTGCTATAGACCTCCCCTACGTTTTCGAGCGATTTTGGCGGGCCGATAAATCCCGTTCTCGGGGTTCTGGTGGCACGGGCCTGGGCCTGGCGATTACGCGGCGTCTGGTGGAACTCCAGGGAGGGGAAATTTTTGTCAGCAGTACTCCCGGCCAGGGGAGTCAGTTTCGTTTTTATTTGCCGGCCCTGTGATACCCAATCCCTGAAGTCTGACGACCCCACTGACCCTACCCGTCCTCCCCTTGGCAAGGAGAGGTGCCGGAGGCGGAGGGGTAAAACATCTGGCCCTACTACCTTCCTAAACCTTTTCGGCCTTCAGCAACTGCCGAAAGGCCGGATGTTCTGCTTCACTGCCCACCACCAGCAAACGGTCTCCGATCTCTAGTATCATTTCCCCCGTGGGATAGCTATAGAGTTGTTTATCTCGCTCAATAGCCATGACCGTCACCCCGGTTAAACGGCGAATGTTGGCCTGGGCTAGACTGAGGCCCTGTAGGGGAGAATGGGGGGAGATGGTGTACCATTTCCGTTGCAGGCCTTCAATATTGGCCGCTAAATCCGCCGCGCCCCAATACTCAGAACGTTCGGGCATAATATCGCGGTAACGACCGGTACGATAGCGCGTCACCACCTGCTGAACGGCGTAACGAGAATCCCCCAGTTTTAGGAGTAAATGAGCCCCCATTTCCAAAGAGGCTTCAAATTCTGGCTGAACCACCTCCTGGGCTCCCAGTTGATAGAGGACATCAATTTCTTCGTTGACATGGGCCCGCACCGTAATATCCAGATCCGGGGCCAGGCTGAGGGCCCGCTTCAGGGCCAGACGGGTCGCCATCGGGGCCGGTAGCGCAATCGCCATCGCCTTAGCCTGAGGTAAATTAGCTTTTTCTAAAACTAGTTTGCTAGAGGCATCTCCGTAGAGGTAAGCAATGTTACGCTCCCGTAGGCCCTGTAAAACCGCTTCATTGTTGTCGATCACCAAGAGGGAATAGCCTTGAAAATAGAGCATTCGCACGAGCATTTGCCCCACCCGACCGTAGCCAGCAATAACGACATGATCTCTTAAACCATCATCGAAGTGAAAGCGTTGGGGAGGCTGAGATAAACGCAGATAATGGTTAATCCAGGGCCATTGCTCTAGCCACTGCAGACCGTAGGGCGTAGCTCGGAGCAGAAATGGTGTGATCAGCAAAGTTGCCGCGGCCGTACCCACGGTCAAGCCATAGAGTTCCTGGGAAAACAGGCCCTGACTCCGGGCCATACCAGCGAGTACAAAGGAAAATTCTCCAATTTGGTTGATCCCCAGACCCGCGACCAGGGCGGTCTTCGGGCCATAGCCAAACAGATTGACAATGATGGCGACAATCAAAGCCTTGCCCACCATGGTGATGGCCACCAACCCCAGGACAACCCCCAGATTTGCGGCAATGAAACCGGGCTCGATCAAAACCCCAATGGAGGCAAAAAAGAGCGTGGCAAAGACATCCCGCATCGGTAAAATCCGATCGAGGGCATGGTCGGCATACTCCACGTTAGAAATCATCAGGCCTGCCACAAAGGCCCCCATGGCCAGGCCGAGGCCAAGCTTGGAGGTGAGCAGGGCAATGCCTAAACAGAGAACTAAAATGCCCAACAAAAACAATTCTTGGGAACCCGTTTGGGCCAGTAACCGCACCAGGAAGGGAATGAGCCAACGGCCGGCCAACAGGGCCCCCAGGGTAAACATCAGTACCTTAAACAGGGCCAACAACAGGGCCTGGCCAATGATCCCCGTCGGCTGATTGAGGGCCGGCAGAACCGCCAACATTAAGCCCAAACCCAAGTCTTGCACGATCAACATCCCCAGCATCACCTGGCCATCCGTTGTCTGTACCTCATTGCGTTCAATCAGGCTCTTGAGCACGACGGCCGTGGAGGACAGGGATAGGACGGCCCCCAAAAAAATCGCCTGGGGCCAGGTGGTTACCCAGCCCGTAGCATAGGCCAGGCCTCCGCCCAGGAGGATCGTACTGATAATTTGTAGGGGCCCGCCCCCCAGGGCAATGCCCTTAACCCGGAGCAAGTCCTTGAGGGAAAATTCCAGGCCCAGGGCAAAGAGCAACAGGGCCACCCCCACCTCGGACAACACTTCGATATCTCCCTCTAGGGTCACCAATCGCAGGCCCGCTGGCCCAACCACGATTCCACTGAGGAGATAGCCTAGGAGGACGGGTTGTTTTAAGCGACTGGCCAAGTAGCCCCCGCCGGCCGCCGCCCCCAGCACCGTCACCATTTCTCGAATGAGGGTCAATTCCGCCGCCATTTTACTTATCCCTTGCCTAGGCTTCCTTGATTCATCTTAGCCCCTGGCGCTACGGTAAAAAAAATCCCTACTTTCCAGGAAAAAGTAGAGACGGCATTGCCTCGTGCTGAGGGGAAATGGCGAGATTTTTTAGGCTTGGGTTTTGGTTGGGGTATTAGAAGGGGCCAATTTGACGTCCTGGGCCAAGCCGAGAAGTTGCAGAAAACGGATGGTCATCCAGGTAACATCAACCTCCCACCACTGCAGACCATGACGGGCTGAATACTGGTAGGCGTGGTGATTATTATGCCAACCCTCGCCAAAGGTGAGGAGCGCGACCCACCAACAATTGCGGGAATGGTCGTGGGATTCATGGCTGATGTAGCCAAATTTGTGGGTTGCACTATTCACAAACCAAGTGGCATGGAAAACCACCACTAATCGCACAAAAATTCCCCAAATCACCCAAGACCAACCCCCGAGGGCAAAGAGGACGAGGCCCAGGGCCACTTGAATGGGAATTTGGAACTTTTGACAGAACTGATAAAAGGGGTCATCCTTAATATCCTGGGTATAGCGGGGAATATCACTGTCCGCCGGGATATTGTAGAGCATCCAACCCATGTGGCTCCACCAAAAGCCACGATTAGAATCGTGGGGGTCTTGAGCCGTATCCGAAAACTTGTGGTGCATGCGGTGGAGACCCACCCAATCCAGTACGCCCCCTTGACAGGCAAGGGTTCCACAGAAAACCAAAATATACTCTAACCACTTAGGGGCGGTAAAACTGCGATGGGAAATCAGGCGATGGAAGCCTAGCGTAATCCCAATGCCACCGGTAATCCAGTAGAGGACGAGGGCCGCGCCGAGGGCCGACCAGCTGAAAAACTGGGGCAAGACCGCCAACAGGGCCACAACGTGGATGAGGGTGAAATAAATAATCACCGTCCAGGAAGGCGTTAAAGGATTATTTGAATTGTTAGGAAGGGCAACAGTCATGCAGACACCTGAAAGTAAAACGAAAATCGGAAAAATGGATCTGATCCACTTATTGAAAACACTCGGCTTGCAGTTATGTAAAATGCTCTGATGTCGAATTTAAAGAAAAATTTTATACGAGAGATTAACAACAAAAGTGTTGACATAACTGACATTAGCGCGTTCAATATCAATATTATAAAGAAACTAGTGGTTAATGCTTGACATTGAAACTCTGAAGTCCCCAGGCTCAGGGTAAGAATAGCGCTTAAACGAATTCATGAACCATTCGGAACTGCTCAAGAAGGCAGAGACAGATCTGTTTCCAATCTTTTCGGATATTGACGCAAAGGTCAAGCAGAATCTTAAAAACGTCCTGCAGGCCTATTACGACCAGCGAGTCGGGGTGCATCATTTTGCGAGTGTGAGTGGCTATGGCCACGATGATCTAGGCCGGGAAACCCTAGACCGGGTTTTTGCCCAGATCGTCGGTGCAGAACAAGCGGCGGTGCGGGTCCAGATTGTGTCGGGTACCCACGCCATTGCCTGCGCCCTGTACGGGATTCTGCGACCAGGGGATGAACTTTTGGCAGTGGCCGGAGCCCCCTACGATACCCTCGAAGAAGTGATTGGTCTCCGGGGCCAGAGGCAAGGGTCTTTAGCTGACTTTAACATTAACTATCGGGAGTTGGCGCTTACCCCAACGGGGCAGATCGATTGGGAGGGCCTGGCAACGGCAGTCTGGCCCCAAACCCGCATGGTGTTGATCCAACGCTCCTGTGGCTACTCCTGGCGTTCGAGTCTTTCCGTTGAGGAAATTGGCCGGATTGTGGCCCTGGTGAAGAAACAAAATCCTGACACCATCTGTTTTGTAGACAACTGCTACGGGGAGTTCATCGAGACCCAGGAACCCACCGCCGTTGGGGCCGATCTTATGGCTGGTTCCCTGATTAAAAATCCCGGCGGCACGATTGTTACCGCCGGTGGTTATCTGGCCGGTAAGGCGGAATGGGTCGAGCAGGCCTGTTGTCGCCTGACGGCCCCGGGCATTGGCTCCGAGGGAGGGGCCACCTTTGATCAGCACCGTCTCCTATTCCAGGGCCTATTTTTGGCCCCGCAGATGGTGGGAGAAGCTATCAAAAGCACTCACTTACTGGCCTACGTGTTTGACCGTCTGGGTTATGAGGTTAATCCCGATCCCTTTTCCCCCCGCAGGGATGTGATCCAAGCCATTAAACTAGGATCCCCCGAAAAATTGATCGCGGTTTGCCGGGCCATCCAACGAATTTCGCCGGTGGGGGCCTACCTCGATCCCGTGCCAGCCACCATGCCGGGTTATGAAACCCCCGTGGTCATGGCCGGGGGCACCTTCATTGATGGCAGTACCGCCGAGTTGTCCGCCGACGGCCCCCTGCGGGAACCCTACACTGTGTTTTGCCAAGGGGGAACCCATTGGAGCCATACGGCCCTAGTCCTAGAGTCCATTTTGGAGACCCTAACGGCTCTAGCAGATTGAGCTGGGCGGGCCATTCTCGAAAGTGGTAGGCCTGTCCGTCTCGTCGTAACCTAAACCGATTAAGATCACGGTAGAGACGCTAGAGGATTTTTGTATGGTCAAGCCACTACGCCCTATGGGGTTATTGGTCTGGGGGGCCGGGATGATCATGAGTTTGGCCGCAGGGACAGCCCTGGCCGACACCGCCCGACCCGTCATTTACCAATGCCCTCCCAACCAGGTTTTGACAGCGGTTTTTCAATCCCCGCCAGGGGAACCTACCAAGGTTCAGCTCACCCTGCCGGATCAACGAACTCTTACTCTTCCTCAAACCCCCTCTGGTTCTGGGGCCAAATATAGCGATGGCACCTTTACCTTTTGGTCCAAGGGTAATACCGCTCTACTAGAACAAGGAGACCGTGTTCTTTACCAGGACTGTGTCACGTTTCCTGAACGTTAAATTTTTGTTGGCATTAGCTTTCAACCGTGACCGTATAATAGCAAGCGGGCTATTCTCCCCTGGAACCGACGCGATTTAAACGGATGACACCAACTAACGACTACGACTCCATTGAAAAACTAGAAACGGGGATTCCCGGCTTTGATTTTTTGTCCCAAGGGGGACTGCCCCAGGGCCGGGCTACCCTAGTCGCTGGAACTGCCGGTAGTTCCAAGACGGTGTTCGCTTGTCAATTTCTGGTGGAAGGGATTCGGCGGGGGGAGACGGGAGTTTTTGTTACCTTTGAAGAACCCCCCAAGGCCCTGCGCAAAAATATGCGGGGCTTTGGTTGGCAGATCCCCCTCTGGGAAGAACAGGGGAAATGGGCCTTTGTTGATGCGTCGCCCCAACCCGGTGAGCGGCCCTTAGTGGCTGGGGACTACGATCTAGGCGCCTTGATTGCCCGCATTGAGTACGCCATCCGCAAGTACAAAGCGACGCGAGTTTCCCTCGACTCCCTGGGGGCTATTTTTAGCCATTTAACCGACAGCGCCCAACTGCGCAGTGACCTGTTTCGGTTGGCTGCGGCCCTGCGGGAATTAGAAGTCACCGCCATCATGACCGCAGAACGAACGGCGGAGTACGGCGAAATTACTCGGTACGGTGTGGAGGAATTTGTGGCAGACAATGTGGTGATCCTGCGCAATGTCTTAGCCGATGAAAAGCGTCGTCGGACTATTGAAATCCTTAAATATCGCGGCACCGACCACCAAAAGGGTGAATTTCCCTTCACCATTATTCCCGGCCAAGGGGTGGTGATCATCCCCCTCTCAGCCATTGAACTGGAACAACATTCCTCGGACATCCGCATTACCTCCGGGAGTACGGAACTGGATCGCATGTGTGGCGGCGGCTTTTTCCGCGATTCGGTCATTCTTGTTTCTGGGGCCACGGGAACGGGTAAAACCCTGATGGTAACGGAATTCATGGCCGGCGGCGTGGCCAACGGAGAGCGCTGTCTGGTCTTCGCCTTTGAGGAGAGTCGGGAACAACTTTTCCGTAATGCCACGGGCTGGGGGGTTAACTTCCAGCAAATGGAACAGGACGGCAAACTGAAGGTGGTCTGTCGCTATCCCGAAACCACGAACCTAGAAAATCATCTGATCATGATGAAGGATATTATCCAATCCTTTAAGCCCAATCGAGTAGCAGTGGATAGTTTATCGGCCCTAGAGCGGGTCTCCACCCTCAAGGGATTCCGGGAATTTATTATTGGTCTGACCTCCTTCATCAAGCAGCAGGAGATCGGCGGCCTGTTTACCTCTACAACCCCGACCTTGCTAGGCGGTTCCTCCATTACCGAGGCCCACATCTCCACGATCACCGATTCCATTATTTTGTTGCGCTACGTGGAAATGTATGGTGAAATGCGGCGGGGGATCACCGTGCTCAAAATGCGAGGTTCGATGCACGATAAGGATATTCGCGAGTTTTCCATTGATAATCAGGGAATGCACATCGGCAAACCCTTCCGCAACGTCACGGGTATCTTGGCAGGAACCCCCATGTACACTACCCAAAGCGAATTCGAGCGGTTAAGCGGCCTATTTGAGCAGGAGGTATAGGTATGGATCATCCCGAATGGCAAGAGGTGCTCCTTTGGACGACCGAAGCGAGCAGTAAACTGAAAAGCATTCCCTATTTTGTCCGTACCCAGGCCCGTCATCGCATAGAACAGTTGGCCCGAGAGGCTGGACTGGATCAGGTGACGGTGGAGTTGGTGGAGCAGGCCCGCCAGGAATTTGGCCAGTAATACCAAATCTCTGAAATCTAACTATACAAATGACCCCACTGTCCCCTTAGCAAGGGGAGGTGTCGGAGGCGGAGGGGTAAAAATCTGTAGCTTCAACTTGAAGAATTGGTATAAGGCCCTGCTTAAAACTCGTTCCGGATCTTCGACAGGCTGTCTTTTGACAAAGCCCATCCTTATTCCTCAAGGTAATCAGGTAGGGATGCGTTTTTGTCGATCCCGAATCTGTCCTTTTGAGGAGAACTTATGTTGAAAGTATTGACTTCGTTATTATTGACCCTGGCGATAGCCTTGCTGGGACTGCTTAGCTCGGCCCCGTCGGCCCTAGCCGGAGATGCCGCCAACGGTTCTAAGGTCTTTAGTGCTAACTGTGCGGCTTGCCATGCAGGGGGCCTGAATGCAGTTATGCCCAATAAGACCTTGAAAAAAGAGGCCCTGGAGCAATTTGGCATGAATTCCGCTGAGGCCATTATTACCCAAGTCACCAACGGCAAAGGGGCCATGCCGAAATTTGGGGGTCGCCTCAGTGCAGAACAGATTGAAGATGTAGCGGCCTACGTTTTGGCCCAAGCAGACAAAGGCTGGTAAGCACTTTCTCCCTCTGGCTTCGACACCTCCCCTGACAAAGGGGAGATATCAGGTCTTGGCCAGTCCCCCAGACAAAGGGATGGAGGGGGCAATACTGAAATCCTGATCGAAACTCTGTAGTCGCGATTAAGCAAAACCCAGCCAGCCTAGGGCCGAAACAACGCATTAGCCTTTTTGGCAAAGGTCACATCCAGGGCCGTAATACCTCCTGCATCGTGGGTGGTGAGGTCGATGGTGACTCGGTTATAGACATTGAACCATTCTGGATGATGCCCCAGATTCTCCGCCACTAGGGCCAGTTGGGCCATGAAACCAAAGGCCTCGACAAAAGAGGGAAACTGGAACTGACGATGTAATTTATCTCCCTGTAGGCTCCAACCAGGGAGTTCCTTGAGGGCAGTTTGCAATTCACTGTGGGAAAGACGAGTGTTTTGGCTCATAAGTATTTTGGAATTAGAAACGGGATCTGGCGGAGAAGTGGATTGCGCTAGGACTAAGCTGACTGATATTCCACCGTAACTTACCAGTAACGTCCCCACAAGGCTCATGGTCTTCTTAAGCATATTGGCCCATTCCTTTTGAGTCATTGACTGAAATTATTAAAAAATGTGCGGGGATAACGGTCTAGCTCTCCCCTAACCTCAACAATAGGAAAACTTCTGCGTTGAGCATCACCTATGGGACAAAAAAAGAAAATTGGCATCCTTACCAGTGGCGGAGATTGTGCTGGCTTAAATGCTGTCATTCGAGCGGTTGTGCATCATGCCATTGGTAACTATGGTTGGGAAGTTATTGGCATTCAAGAAGCAACCCATGGTTTGATGAGTCGTCCGCCCAAGGCAAAGGCCCTGGACTTGGCCAATGTGGATTCCCTGTTGCTGATGGGGGGAACCATGCTAGGAACAACAAATAAAGGTAATCCCTTTGCTTTTCCGATGCCCGACGGTAGCCTGTGCGACCGGACGGAAGAAATTATTGCGGGTTATCACAGTCTCGGTTTAGAGGCCCTGATTGGCATTGGTGGCGATGGCAGTCTGGCGATTCTACGGAAAATTGCTCAGCAGGGCAACTTGAATTTGGTAGGTATTCCTAAAACCATTGATAACGATGTCGGGGCCACCGAGGTCTCCATTGGCTTTGATACCGCCATGAGCATTGCCGCCGAGGCCCTGGATCGTCTCCATTTTACGGCTGCTAGTCATAACCGTGTCATGGTCTTAGAGGTCATGGGGCGGGATGCCGGCCATATTGCCCTGGCCGCCGGCATTGCGGGAGGGGCCGATATTATCTTGATTCCCGAAATTCCCTACCACATCGATAATATCTGTAAGAAAATTCGCCAACGTCAGGCCCGGGGCCAACACTTTTGCCTAGTCATGGTGTCTGAAGCCGTTCGCACCGAAGTCGGTGACCAGGTCAAGGAAATTTCCCAAATGGGCGAAGACCGTTATGGGGGCATTGGCAAACATATTGCGGAACAGATTGCTAAGTACACTGGGGCGGAAACCCGCGTTACGGTACTGGGCCATATCCAGCGGGGGGGCATTCCCTCTCCCTCCGACCGACTGCTGGGCAGTATTTTTGGGGTGGCGGCCGTAGATCTGATTGCGGAAGAAAAATACGACCAGATGGTGGCCTGGCGGAATCGTCAGGTCATCAGTGTCCCCATCGAGGAAGCGATTAAAACCTATCGCACCGTTGATCTAGAGGGCCCCTTGGTGAAAACGGCTAAGGGCCTGGGGATTTGTCTAGGGGATGACTAAGCCCGATCGGTCATTTGCTGGGCCAGGGCCTGGAGTAGTTGCTGATTTTCAGTCTTTGTCCGTACCGCAACCCGAAAATAAGCGTCTCCCAGGCCAGCAAAACTGAGGCAATCCCGGATCAGAATGCGGTGTTGCTGGAGCAATTGTTCCTGGAGCCAGGGAGCGGGAACTTTAGTGTTAACCAATAAAAAGTTAGCCTGACTAGGGTAGGGAAACAGGCCAGGGATCCGCCCTAATCCCAGGGCCAGGCCCTCTCGGGCAGGGCCAAGCCAGGCCCAGGTCTTTTCTTGAAAAACCCGATCCTCTAGGGCCGCTAGGGCCGCCGCTTCTGCCAAGTTATTCACCGGCCAAGGGTCGCGCCAACGCTGCCATTGTTGCAGTAGATCGGGATGGCCTAGGGCATAGCCCAGACGCAGACCCGGCAGACTGTAGAACTTGGTAAGAGACCGCAAAATCACTAGATTAGGATAATGGGCCAGGGCCGGAATCAGGGTCGGTTGTTGATGGGGCAGAAGAAAATCAATAAAGGCTTCATCGAGCACCACCAGTCCAAACTGGTCAAGCAAGGGTAAAATTTGCTCTACTGCGAGCAGTTGGCCGGTGGGATTACGGGGATTATTAAGGATAAGGCCACGCTGAGGACTGGCCAGGGCCTGGAGTTCGGTCAGGGGAAACGGGGTTGCTGGGGGCCAAGGGACGGTGGTGAGCGGCGCTTGAAATCCCTGGAGGGCCCGCTCGTAATCCCCAAAAGCGGGGGTTAGGATAAGGGTTTGTTGCAGAGAGGCCAAGGCACGCCCTGCTAGGGTGAGTAATTCTGCTGAACCATTACCCGGCAGGATCCATGCCGGATCTAGATCATGGTGCTGGGCCAGGGCCTGGCGGAGACTTTGGTACTGGGGGTCGGGATAATGGCACAGTTCAGTTAAGGCCCCTTGGATGGCCTGTAAAACCAGAAGACTCGGCCCTAAAGGATTAACACTCGCTGAGAAATCTAGCAAAGAAGAAACCGGACAGTCTGCCAAGGTTACTGCCCAAGCTAAATTACCGCCGTGGTCGGGCCGATTCACTCCGTTGTCTGTTGCCTAGGGGGCTACTTTTTCTTTAAACATCTTACCTGCAGAAAAAGCAGGGACTTTGGTGGCAGGGATAACCATTTTTTCATTGGTTTTGGGATTGCGTCCTTCCCGTTCTTTCCGTTCCCGAGCTTCAAAGGAACCAAAACCGACGAGAGTTACCTTATCCCCTTCGGCCACTGCTTCCATAATGGCATCAATGGCCGCTGTAATTACGGCATCGGCTTGTTTTTTGGTCACTGAGGCCTTTTCAGCAACGGCATGGACTAATTCGCCTTTATTCATGGAGGTCTCCTTGGGAGTTAATTGAGGTTAAAAATTGATGTTGATTTTTGAAAGAAGCACAAACAACGAATCTTTTGAGGGGATTTTATTAGGCTCAAAGGCTAGAATCCCGACAGACTCGCTATTTCACTGCCTTATTCTAAGCTCTAATTGTAGGGTTTGGATAGTTTTGAGAGATGATTGAGGGCAAATTTATGCTGTTTTTTAAGATTTTGTTACTTGATTGCCAATACTCCCACTTTGAGCCAGTTCCTTGCACCCAAGGTTAGTTAAAATTAAGGCCCAGTTTTCTACTTTTCCCTGGTCATGAAATCTTTCCTGCTACCTTTGGCATTTATCTCTGCGATTATCCCTGTCCTACCGGCCTTGGCTCTCCCCGTTACCTACTACGGCCAAAAAGGAGAATATACCGTTGACTACGATGCTGGCACCTACAAAGGCTGTATCTATCAAACCGGTTGTATTGTCCTCGGCAAAAATCGCAAGGTTGGCATTGCTACCTGGAAAAATGGTGAATATACCTATTCCATCAACGACGAGAAGGTACAGGTCTACAAGCGCGGCAAGGTAATTTTCCAAGACACCTTTAACTAAGAGGCAACAGCTTCAGCGTCTACTGCCGTCTCTTCCCCCTCGTTCCAAGCATCTTCGGAGTCCTCCGCTAGCAGTTGTTGGGCCGCTTCAAGTAATTCGGGTAGTAGTTCTTTTAATGCTTCACCCCGGCTTTCGAGGTAGGTGCGCAGGGCCTGCATCGGATCAAGAGAACTGCCGGTTTCCAGTTCAGGCAAGCGCGGCCGACTCAGTTGACTAGCTAATTCTGGACGAAGGGAATAGGTGTGGGCCGCTTTGAGGGCCTCATGGAGTTGACTTTGGTTGATCCCGTCTAATTGTTCTGAACGTAGGTGATAAACCAAACGAACGACGGCATCCTGAAGTGGTGCTTTCCGGATGGCCCTCAGAAGCTGATGTTGGGGGTCTTCGGCCTGGGTGACATCTATTTTAATAGTGTGGAAGGGCCGCGCCGGTAGGGGACAAAACTGCCAATCTACCCGGCCCTTCTCAATTTCCAGCCAAACATAGCCCTTGTCTTCTTTTTCTTCGCCAAAATCCACCCGCTCAATACTGCCGGGATACACAACGGGAGGATTATTTTGGGGATTGAGGTTTTGGTGTTTATGGACATGGCCCAGGGCCACGTAGTCAAATTCGGGACGGGTTAACAGGGCCAGGGGAATGGTAAAACCCTTACCCACGGCGAGAAACCGCTCTGCCCCAAAGTTAGCCCGGTCGGCCATCAGATGGGCCAACAGAATTGTCGGCAGGTAGGGATTGAGTTGGCGAATTTCCCCTTCCAGGGCCGGTTGTAATTTTTCCAACAGCAGGCCATTGATTGCTTCGAGGGACAAGCCTTCCGTTTCCGGGCGAGTCAGCAGGGTAGAGCGGGTTAACCAAGGGAGGGTAATCACCTGCAGATCACCGGCTAGGGTTGGAATCAGATGCGTCGTCAGACGATCGCCCACAATAAAACCGGGTACGGCCAAGGTGCGATAGATCGATAGACTGGCCCCGCCACTACCCTGAGAATATTGGTCATGGTTGCCCACCAACAGAACGGTGGGAATCTTGGCATCGGCCAGGCGACGAAATTGACTCGCAAAGGCCTCCTGGACAAAGGGGGGCGGCGTTGCATCGGGAAAGGCATCTCCCCCAAAGAGAACTAAATCCGCCGGTTCGGCAATGGCCCGGTCAATACAGAGACTCAGGCAATGGATAAAATCCTCTAGCCGACTATTCAATCCCGTTGCCGGATTAATACGGCCGTGGCTAAAGCCACTCCCCAGGTGGATATCCGACAGGTGCAAGACTTTAATCATGGCCATTGCCTTTTAGGAAGGTAAGTTTTGGGTTACAGTAAATTCGAGAGTTGATCAACCCCATTCTTGTAGTAAGAGAAACACAATGGCATACGCACTTCCTGCATTACCCTACGATTACACGGCCCTGGAACCCTGTATTTCCAAAAGTACTCTGGAGTTTCACCATGATAAACACCATGCCGCCTATGTCAACAACTATAATGCGGCCGTTGCCGGTACTGACCTCGATAATCAGGCCATTGAAGATGTGATCAAAGCCATTGCGGGCGATGCAAGCAAAGCTGGTATTTTCAACAATGCCGCCCAGGCCTGGAACCATAGCTTCTACTGGAACTGCATGAAACCCGGTGGGGGTGGCCAACCCACGGGGGCCCTGGCGGATAAAATCAACGCAGATTTCGGTAGTTTTGAAGCCTTCGTGGAAGAATTCAAAAAAGCCGGTGCAACCCAATTTGGTAGTGGCTGGGCCTGGTTGGTTCTTGACAACGGAACCTTAAAAGTCACCAAAACCGGTAACGCTGAAAATCCTATGACCGCTGGCCAAACACCTCTCCTAACCATGGATGTTTGGGAGCATGCTTACTATCTCGATTACCAAAACCGCCGTCCCGACTACATCAATGACTTTGTGACCAAATTAGTAAACTGGGATTTTGTCGCCGCTAACCTCGCCGCCGCCTAGTTTCAACGAAAATCTGGCCCCCTACGAACGGGAAACGGAGGGGGCCCTAATTGGGCCAATAGTTCTCATCCTGAAGCTCTACCCAAGCATAGGGACAGATTGCAGGCAAACTTTCCAGAGGTAAACCTGTTTCCTGGCTGGCCCCTTTTCTCCCGTACTTATACCCTTGGGCAATGGCCTCCCCTAGCTTCGGCTTCATGCCGGGGTTATCTTCCAAGAGACGTTCTATCTGTCGGCGTTGTTTATTAATGGAATGTCGCCAACTCAAGACACGTCGCTGGGGTTGATACTGCCACTTTAGTAAATGTAAGGTCAGTTGTTCGATGGCAGATACTAGGGCCCTATATTCGCCACGTCCCAAATCCTCTAACTCCTCAATCACGTGGGCCCAATCAACCTGATCAAATTGGCGATTTCGCAGTAACTGCGCCTGTTGTAACGACCAACTATAAAAATCCTGGGTGTAAGTTGCGTTGCTCATCTTTTCTCTCCTCAGGACTTACCCTCCCCATTGTATCTATGGATAGTCAAGACCTGGCCCGCTACATTGAGCAAACCGACAGCATCGGTAAGCCTTGGTTACTGGTACAACTCCGCCTGGCCAAGCTCCAAGAAAATCGTCCCCATCTTACGGAAAACGAGTACCTAGAACAATTACAGGACATCCAACAAGACCTGATGAATTTAGGTGAGTGGTGGCGAGGACAGGAAGACCAGGTTTTTCAGCCTCAGAGCTTTACTCCTAAAGACTAACTGTAGGTTTTCCATATATATATAGTTATGAGTTCTGGCCTGGAGCCTTTGGGATCTGTATCTCCATCACATGACCTAGGCCGACTTCCTTCTACTTATCTTGGGAGTAAAGGCCAAGATTAATATTTACGCTCCTCCGGGGGAAAACGATTAATCACCACCGGTAAGGGTTGAATTTGAACCGCATGATCCTGGGACTGGGCCAAGGTGTGCCAAAGATATTCCCCATCGTTGCGCTCTGGAAAGTCCTCTCGAGCATGGGCTCCCCGACTTTCTTGCCGGGACAGGGCCGAGGCCAGAATCAATTCGCCGACCGTCATAATATTGCGGAGTTCCCAGGCTTCTAACAGTTCTGTATTCCAGCAGGCCTGTTTATCATCCAGGAAAATGTCGTCATATTGAGCCTTAAGGGCCTGAATCTGGCTTAATCCTTCCTGCATCAGGGTCTCATTCCGAAAAACGCCGCAATGCTGAGTCATACAATCCTGGAAGGCCTGTCGTAACTGACTAATCCGTAGTTTGCCTGCTTGATTTAGCAGTTGTTGAACATTCGTCTGAGTGGCTTGGAGGTAGGGGGACTCGTCGAGATCTGGCCAGGAACGCTGGGCCACGTAGGCCGCCACTGCGCGGCCGGTTCTTCGGCCATACACGACGCATTCTAGTAATGAATTACTCCCCAATCGATTGGCCCCGTGTACGGAAACGCAGGCACATTCCCCCGCCGCAAACAGGCCCTCCGTCAATGACGTCGCATCCTGACGCACTCGGCCATCGGTATTGACTGGAATTCCTCCCATGCAGTAGTGAACCGTCGGCCGTACTGGAATCGGTTCCATGGCTGCATCAATCCCCACTAGGCGATGGGCCTCTTCCCAACAGAAGGGAATACGGTTCATGATCATGTCTCGGCCCAGATGACGCAGGTCTAGATAGACAAACGGCCCGCCCGCACTACCATCGGAATGAATGCCTCGGCCCGCTCGAATTTCTGTGGTAATCGCCCGTGATGTAATGTCCCGGGGGGCCAGTTCCATACGGCTGGGGGCATAGTTAGCCATGAAGCGCTGGCCCTCGCTATTGATCAGATAGGCCCCTTCCCCCCGCACTGCCTCTGAAATCAACACTCCCACAGGATAAAGACCGGTTGGATGAAACTGTACAAATTCCATATCTTCTAAGGGAATACCCGCCTGGGCCACCATGGCTAGGCCATCTCCCGTCGAAGCGTAATCATTGGAGGTGGTATTATAAACGCGGCCATACCCCCCTGTCGCCAACACCACTGCCTTGGCCCGCACCACCGCTAACTGGCCATCCAGCAAGTGATACATTACCAGACCCTTGGCTTCCTGGCCTTCGTAAATCAGACGCATGACGTACCATTCGTCGTAGAGCACGACCCCGTAGCGCCGTAGGTTATTCACCAGTTCGTGGAGAATGGCATGGCCGGTTTTGTCCGCCGCGTAACAAGTCCGCCGAAAGCGATGGCCCCCAAAGGCCCGTTGAGCGATCTTGCCATCGGGTAAGCGGGAGAAAAGCACCCCTAAATGCTCCAGTTCGATAATGACCTCCGGGGCCTCCTTCGTCAGTATTTCCACTGCATCCTGGTCAGCTAAGTAATCGGAGCCTTTCACCGTATCAAAGGCGTGGGCTTCCCAACTATCCTCCGCATCGACGTTTTGTAGGGTTGCCGCAATACCGCCCTGGGCCGCTACAGAATGGGAGCGAATGGGATGGGTCTTAGCAATTAGGGCCACGTCAAGTCCTGTATTCAGGCGCTTAATCTCTAAGGCTGCTCGACATCCCGCCAGACCCCCGCCAACAATTACCACGTCATGTTCTAGCATGTTTGTCCATGTCTCCCACTTAATAACCTGCCGGTTCGGCCGATACACCCCCAAACGAAGCCCAGCCTAGGGATATTCTCCTGGAACCGGGAACAAATTTCGGCAAACTTAAGACAATCTTTCTAAAGCTCTAACACCAGTAGTTTGCATGAATCAGCCTCGACCTTCCCCCTTGAAAAAAATATACAAAATCCCCCCAATACTACGGTCATTCTGTAAAAAGCGAACTATACTAGAGCGAGACTATAGGGAGACCCTTTGGTGTCTCACTGACTTGACAGAGGAGATTCCTGTGTGGCTAAATATAGTTGCATTAAACTACGCCTATCCTTATCTTCCATCTAAAAAACGAGTGAGGAGTTAAAACAACATGGCTCTAACAGCAACCCAAATCAATGCAGCCTACTTAAAATACCTCGGTCGTCCAGCAGACACCGCAGGTCAAAATTTCTGGGTTGGAGTTTCCAATCAAGGGACTCCTGATGCAGAAATCATCAATTCTATTCGTTCTTCTGAAGAAGCTCTTAATTATCAAATTACCCAAATCTACGTTAGCTACTGGGGGCGAGCCGCCGATCCTCAGGGTCTAGAGTTCTGGGTTAATAATGCTCAAGCTGCTATTTCCAACGGTGCATCTGCAGAAAAGGCCATCCTAGATGTTACCAATTTCTTTGCAGAGTCCACTGAAGCTGAAGATGAGTATGGCTTCCTCCGAAACCCCAATACTTCTGACCGGGGGGCCGTCGAGCAATTTGTCAATCAAATCTATGTCAACGCCTTCAACCGTAATGCAGAAGCTGCCGGTCTCAAGTTCTGGAGCGATGTTCTGCAAGCCAACCCTAGCTTTGTGGGTGAATTCATCCAGCTTGTCGTTAACGGTGCTCAAAACGACGACGCCATTACGATCCGTAACCGCAATAACGTCGCCTTAGATTTTACTAACAAATTTAACACCCTCCACAATAGCGACCCCTTCACTGACAGTGATGCCACCTCCAGTATTCAGGTGTATGGCCCGGCTGCTGGTGAGACGTCTCAAGACATCATCCGCTCCGTTACGGCTCAAGATTCTACTGTAACTGCTGCCAAAGCGGCGACGGATGCCTTCATGGCAGCCTATCTAGAGCCAGTCTATAGCCTGCAATCGACCCCCACTAATAGTGTCAATGAAGGCCAGTCCATTGCCTTTACCCTCGATACTACCTATGTAGCTCCGGGAACCGTTCTGACTTATCAGATTGCCCCCACCGGCGGAATTACTACTGCTGATATCGTTGGTGGCCAATTAACGGGAACAATCGTTGTTGGTAATGATGGCACAGCGGCGATTAGCGTCAATATTGCTCTGGATGCTCTCATTGAAGGAAATGAGCAGTTGACGCTCAATATTCTCAACCAGGCCAACCAGCAACAAATTTTGACCAGCCGGACAGTTACGGTCAATGAAGTTCTGCCAACCTACACCTTGACCGCTAGCTCTGCTCAGGTTTCTGAAGGTGGTACTGTTACCTTCACCCTAGTGACCAGTGCTCCGGTTCAACCCAATACCACCTTTAACTACCAAATTACGGGAGTTCAAGCTGCTGATGTCAACGTTCCTTTGGCAGGGACTGTCACAACCGATGCCAACGGGCAGGCGGTCTTCTCTGTCAACATTGCTCAGGATGCAGAGATTGAGACCGAAACCCTCAGTTTTTCCATTGCTGGTAAAAGCGCGGATGTCAGCATTGTTGATGTTCCTCCCAGCTACAGCCTCACCTCGGATGTGAACACAGTTCCTGAAGGTGGCACGGTTATCTTCAACTTCGAAACCAGCAATCCTGCCCAAGCGGGTGCAACCTTCAACTACACCATCACCGGTGTCCAAGCTGAAGATATTGTCGGTGGTGTTTTAACTGGTCAACTGACAACGGATGCCAGCGGTAAAGCGACCCTGCAGTTGGATATCGCTCGGGATGTTGTCATTGACACGGAAAATCTGACCCTGACGGTACAGGCCCCTGGAACTGCCACGGGTACCATTTCTGATTCCGTTGCCATCACTAATGTTGAGCCTGGCTACAGCCTCACCTCTGATGTCAACACGGTTCCTGAAGGTGGCACGGTTATCTTCAACTTCGAAACCAGCAACCCTGCTCAAGCAGGTGCAACCTTCAACTACACCATCACCGGTGTCCAAGCTGAAGATATTGTTGGTGGTGTTTTAACTGGTCAACTGACAACGGATGCCAGCGGTAAAGCAACCCTGCAGTTGGATATCGCTCGGGATGTTGTCATTGACACGGAAAATCTGACCCTGACGGTACAGGCCCCTGGAACTGCCACGGGTACCATTTCTGATTCCGTTGCCATCACTAATGTTGAGCCTGGCTACAGCCTCACCTCTGATGTCAACACGGTTCCTGAAGGTGGCACGGTTATCTTCAACTTCGAAACCAGCAACCCTGCTCAAGCAGGTGCAACCTTCAACTACACCATCACCGGTGTCCAAGCTGAAGATATTGTTGGTGGTGTTTTAACTGGTCAACTGACAACGGATGCCAGCGGTAAAGCGACCCTGCAGTTGGATATCGCTCGTGACGTTGTCATTGACCCTGAAAACCTGACCCTGACGGTACAGGCTCCGGGCACTGCCACGGGTACCATTTCTGATTCCGTTGCCATCACTAATGTTGAGCCTGGCTACAGCCTCACCTCTGATGTCAGCACGGTTGATGAAGGTGGTACGGTTATTTTCACCTTCCAGACCAGTGACCCCGTTCAAGCGGGTGCAACCTTCAACTACACCATCACCGGTGTTCAAGCCGAAGATATTGTTGGTGGCGTTTTAACGGGCCAACTGACAACGGATGCCAGCGGTCAAGCAACCCTGCAGTTAGGCATTGCTCGTGACATTGTCATTGACCCCGAAAACCTGACCCTGACGGTACAGGCTCCGGGCACTGCCACGGGTACCATTTCTGATTCCGTTGCCATCACCAATGTTGAGCCTGGCTACAGCCTCACCTCTGATGTCAACACAGTTGATGAAGGTGGTACGGTTATTTTCACCTTCCAGACCAGTGACCCCGTTCAAGCGGGTGCGACCTTCAACTACACCATCACCGGCGTTCAAGCTGAAGATATTGTTGGTGGTCAACTGACTGGTGTTCTGACAACAGATGCCAGCGGTCAAGCAACCCTGCAGTTAGGCATTGCTCGTGACATTGTCATTGACCCCGAAAACCTGACCCTGACGGTACAGGCTCCGGGCACTGCCACAGGTACTATTTCTGATTCCGTTGCCATCACCAATGTTGAGCCTGGCTACAGCCTCACCTCTGATGTCAACACAGTTGATGAAGGTGGTACGGTTATTTTCACCTTCCAGACCAGTGACCCCGTTCAAGCGGGCGCAACCTTCAACTACACCATCACCGGTGTTCAAACCGAAGATATCGTTGGTGGCGTTTTAACTGGCCAACTGACCACGGATGCCAGTGGAAAAGCAACGCTACAACTTGATATTGCCTATGATGCTGTCGTCGAGGGTTTAGAAAACCTCACATTAACAGTACAAGCACCTGGAACTGCAGCAGGAACGATTGTTGCTCAAGTCCCTGTCATTGATATTCCACCGGTGTACACAATGGTTCCTGACAAGACTTCCATTTTGGAAGGGGAAACCGTTGTCTTTACCTTTGAAACGAGTCAACCGCTTCAACCCAACACTACCTTCAGCTATCAGTTACTGGGCATTGACCAAACCGATGTGGCTGGCGGTGTTGTAGCAGGAACATTCACGACCGATGAATCTGGTCGTTACGAGTTGCAAGTCACGTTACTCAATGATGTCAACATCAATGAAGGGGATGAAACTCTAACTGTTCGCGTTGCGACGCCTAGTGGTTTCTTTGTGAGCGAGCCGGTCACGGTTGTTAACGTTCTGCCTGAATACACCCTGACAGCCAATACCGCTCAGGTTTCTGAAGGCGGCACCATTATCTTCACCTTCACCTCTAACCTGCCTGTCCAGGCAAATACTAGTTTCAGCTACAAAATTACTGGTATCGATGCCAGTGATATTGTGGGCGGGAGTCTAGAAGGTCAACTGGTTACAGACATCAATGGCGTAGCCAATCTGCAAATTCAGGTTGCCCAAGATGCTGTGATTGATCCTGGTGAAGCTCTAACTTTAACCGTTACTACACCGCTTCCGGGTCAACCAGCCCCTGTAACAGTTGATATTATCGATGTTCCGCCGGTCTATACCCTAACGGCTAATAAGTCGGCTGTTCAAGAGGGCCAGACTGTTACCTTCACCTTTTCCACTATCAATCCAGTTCAACCCAATACCCAATTTGCCTACACTATCACTGGTATCAGCGCGCTGGATATTGTTGGTGGTGCTACTGCAGGTAATCTGCAAACTGACGCTAACGGGATTGCCACATTTAGCGTGACCTTAGCCCCCGATGTTATTTATGAGCCGGATGAAGAGAATTTAATCTTCACCGTATTCACGAACATCGGTGAAATCGCAGCTGAAGTCAACATTATTGATGTTGAACCCGCTCCTATTGCACTGACCCCGGGTACGGATATTGGAACCTCTTCTCTTTTCATTGGTAATGAAAACACCCTGGGCCAAGGCGATCAACTAACCGGTTGGGTTGGTTACGGCTTTGACCGTTTACAGTTGTTCCTCTCCGGGACATTCAATATCGGTTCTAACTTCACCACCAATGACATCGAGATTTTTGAACTCAACGGTGGTGGCTCTGATACCCAAAGCTCTATTTACCTAGGCAACAGCACTGGCATCGAGCTACTACAAATTATCCGTACTTTCGGAGATGTCCTCTTTGCCGATATCTACAACAACCCCAGCGATGTTGCTAATTCTATCCTGACGGTTTACATCAAGGATTCTGAAGGTGCTTTTGAATTTAACTTCGATGCCACTTATCTCCAAAACAATCCCTTCCAGGAACCGAATGTCCTCAACATCATTGTTGATGAAATTCCTGTTGTAGATGAAGCAGGTTTCGGCATTCTAAGTTCTGCGCCAGAAGGTATTGGCATCTTTGTTTCTCAAGGCGCCCAGCAGGCTGATGCTCAACTAGAGATCCTCAACCTCACTTCCATCAATACCTCTTCCAATCCGGAAACCAACTATGTCAACACCATTGCCTTCATTGACAGTGGCCCGGCAATGCGGACGCTCAACATTGATGGCGACACCAGCCTCCACATTGTGGCTGATTTGGGTGGTGATAACCCCAGCGGTAATCCCGGTCTAGACCAGCCCTACTTGACCACCATTGATGCGTCTGGGCTGAATGCAGACCTCAAGTTTACCTACACCTCTAAAGTTGGCGATGCAACGGTTCCCGGCCGAGTCAGCGTGACCTTGGCCCAAGGTAACGAGAATACCGCCCATCCCTTTGAGTTATTCGACAATATTGTCGACTTAGATACATACAACGCTGGCGCTCAGGCCACGGGCTTTGATGTGGTAGCGCCTGAAACCAGCCCCTACGGTGCGAGCAACGACTCTGTCGAAACCGGCAATGGTAACGACACCATTGATGTGGGTGGTGGTTACAACTACGTCGATGCTGGCAACGGCAACAACATTGTCACGGCGGATGATGGCTACAACCTGATCAAGAGTGGCTCTGGCAACGACAACATTACCGTTGGTGATGGTAATGAAGTTCCCAAGCCTGCGGCTAAGCTTCTCCAAGGGCCTTTTGCGGGTAATGATTTTGTCAAGTTTGACAACATCATCGATGCGGGCGAAGGCAATAACAATGTGACAGCAGGTGATGGTGATAACTTCATCACCACCGGCGACGGCAACGACACTGTTAACGCAGGTAATGGCAATAACGTTATCTACGTTGGTGACGGTAACAACGTCGTCAATGCAGGGGTAGGCCAAGTCCCCTTCGGCACTGGCACTAACAAAGTGATTGCGGGCAACGGCATCGATATCGTTAATACCGGTGATGGCCCTGACACGATTGTGGTGGGTGACGAAACCGACTTTGCTCCTGACATTGTCAAGTCCAATGGTGGTGCCGACCTTGTTATCACTGGCAACGGCAACGACTTCGTGGAGTCTGGTTCCGGTAATGATAACGTTGCTGTCGGTACGGGTAATGTCAATGTGAACCTGGGCCAAGGCAGTGATGCCCTCTGGATGCGGGCCAATGACATGAACAACCTTGACTTTGTCAATGGTGGTACCAACGACACCCCGCTTTCCTACGACCAAATCATCTTTACCGCTGGCGGTTCTATCGAGCTAACCGAAACCATTCGGGTCAGCAACATTGAACAGTTCACCCTGCGTAACCTGAGTGGTGACGAAGAAATTGTTAGCACTCACCCCGATGTCCAAGCGGCCTTTGAAGGAACCATCGCCGGTGCTCAGCAGGACTACTTCATCAATGTCAGTAATGAGTTGATTGCCCAGTCCAACGACAACCTGAATATCAACGGCAGTAACGCTCGTCGTTTCACCATCGACAGCCGTGAAGCTCGTGCAAACACCACCGTTGACATCACTAACGTTGATGACATCTTGGTTCCCACCGACCCGTCTCTACTCAGCGCTTTCCGCTTCTTAGGTGGTGCGGATGATGAGCGTCTGATTGTCCGCGGGGTTCAGGTGTCTGACCTACTAACGGCTCAACTAGATGGTGGCTACAACGTTATCGAAATTGTTGATGGCGTAACCATTCAAGCCACTGACCTCCAAAATGTCTCTGGCATTGATCGTTTTGAACTGAGTGCTTCCAACAATAGTGCTCAGACCTTCAACATCACCCTAACGGATGCAATTCTTGCGGCTAATCCGGGCCTAATCATTGGTGCGACCAACGCGCTTCCCCCTGGGTCTCGCTTGAATGTCAATGTGACGGGCGTAACCGCAGGGGCCAGTCCCAAAGTCATCATTGAGAAAAGCTCCAATGTGATTGTCACGGTGATTGGTGACCCTGGCATTGGTGGAGCTGGCGCTAAAACTCAGGTAGTTGATGGCTTCTTCCTCACCAGCAATGCCGATGACATCAATGGCACAACCGGCGCTGACACGATTGTCGCTGACTCTGTCAGTGACTTCAACTCCAGCGACGACATCAACGGTGGAGGCGGCTTTGATACCCTGCGGATGGAATTTGGTGTTAACAATGCTGGCTTGCAGTTTGTTAACGAATTTGCTGCTGTTGCTAACACCAATAGCGTCCAAATCAATGGCTACCAATGCTACGTCATTGAAACCCCAACAACCGCTCAATTTGCTATTCCGCTAGGAGAAGACCTTTCCGGAATCATGATTCCATTGTCTGGTGGGTCAGTCTCTAGTCTTGCTCTTGAGCCGATTGTCCCTGGGGCCTTCCCTGGCTTCCTCTTCGGACTCCCCTTGCTGACCCAGCCCCTAACGGCGGTCACCAACTTCTTCACCTCTCCTGTTGCGGTTGACCCCGACACCTTTGACGGTATTCGTGCCAACGATCCAACGGCGCCCTTTGCCTCCTCTAGCCAGCCGGATGTTCCTCAAGGCCTAGACCCAGATGAATATCCCTTGACCTTGGATAATCTACCCGCGAACTACCCGACGGAAGGCATTGGCTTTGGCGCTCTCCCCTTCCCGGGTGCGGCTCAATTCCAAGGTGCAACCCTAGAGTCGGCTCTGAACTTTGCCACCATTGACAACATCGAAAAATTTGTCTTCAATCCCCCGAACGACAATGGTGTGCGTTTCGTTGGTTTCAACACCCAAGAAACCTTTGAAACCCTGCAAAGTAACCAGCTCGCTTCTATTGACTTGGTTTCTTTAGAAATTCTGCAAACCTACGATGTGGATCGTGCTCCCAATGCAGGGAACATCTCAGCACTAATTGAAGGCAACGGTGCTCCCCTGAATGACATCCTCTATTTGGATGACTTTAGCTGGAACACCGCTGTTACAACCAAGGCTGAAGCCTACTGGGCCGGTGCACGGGATAACTACGTGGTTGACTTGGTGGAATTTATCAATCCCATCAATGACACCGACTTCTTTGCTCTCCAGGAGGTTGACTATGACTTCAGCCGTTACGAGCCGGTTGACATCGAAACCACCAATGATTTTGTCCGGGGCAAACTACTCAATAGTGCTGGCTTTGCCCTAGAAGTCAACACCGGTGCCGGCAACGACTTTATCCGCCGTGACACCTTTGGGGAGAACGGAAATACACCACAGCCCTTTGGTTATCTACGCCAAGCGCCTAACGAGGGACCTGGCCCCTGGGCAAATGATCCCAACCTGATCGCAAATGTCCAAGATGTCCTAGATCTCCTGGCGCAAGCGGGTCGTCAAACGGGTTCCTTCATCTTGACCGGTAATATCGCCGACTACAAACCCGGTGAAACGGCTTACCTCGACTTGGCTGGGAATGTTGTTAGTGACAATGTTCGTAATAATGCTCCCAATCCGAGTGATTACCTCCCGTTCTTCGTCGTTCAACAGGGCGATATTAACGCAGGGCAGTGGATGCTTCTCACTAACGGAAATATCAGTACAACAACTGCGGTCTTAGTACCCCCTGAGGTTGGTTACTCTGTTAGTGATACGGATAACCTCGGTGGTTACTTAGTGGATTCAGGCTCCGGGGATGATGTGGTGCTTCTGGATGGCCCCAATGTCAATGAGTTTGGGATTCCATTCGTGGGCATTAACGTTGACCAACAGTTTGCGTTTGTTCCCAATGGGCCCTTCTCCGGCAACTGGTTCGTTGTCTTCCCACAAGGCGGCCTAGTGGATCCGTTTGGACGTTTCAATCCTGGTTTTCCCGGTGGTTCCGCTTACTTCAATCCCATCGATGATCAGCAGATTAATCCCAGTCTCTATGGTCTAGCCGTTCCTGGCTACTTTGCGGATGACGTGGTGCTCACCCGTAGTGGTAACGATTACATCGTGGACTACGGCGGCGACAACGTGGTTTACAGCGGCATCGGTAACGACTTTGTATTGACAGGTCTGGGTAACGACTTCATTGTTTCTGACGATGATGACGAGTTGGATAGCACCAATGCGGAATCAGAAGCTGGCAAGGAAGACTTCAGTGGCCCAGCATCCGTTAACGGCACCGATAACGATGTGATCTTGGCGGATGGCCCTCTGCTACAATCCTTCTTCCAAGTCTCTTTTGAGCGTCCCTTTGGCGATGACTTTACCGAAGAAGATCTCTTCAGTTCTATCTTTGGTAAGGACTATGTCCGCGACCTCCAAGGCGACAACATTATCAGCACGGGTGGTAACGATGACACCGTACTAACGGGTGCCGGTAATGACATCATCCTTGCGGGAACCTTTACAGAGTTGGATGAAGAAGGTTTCAGCCGCGTCGATGACAGTGATGTGGTTATCGACCTGGGTGGTAACAACCTGATTGTGACCCTAGGCGATGATGACTATGTCCGTGTTGGTGACTCCGTTGGTATTGCTGCGGCTCAACCCGGTGCCAATATCATCGTGGCGGGCTTTGGCAATGATAACGATGTGGTCATCTCCAATGGCAACAATACAGACTGGATCGAGATTGCTGGCGGTCAAGATTACGTCGATGCCGGTGCTGGCAACGATCTGATCTCGATGCTTTTGAGCGCAGATAGCACTGACCTTGATCTGAATGATGGTAGCTGGTCTGGCCTAAGCACTGGTGATACCCTCTTGGGTGGCGATGGCGTTGACAACCTACTCTTTGCCCTCGGTGGCGGTCAGGATGACATCATCATTGCGCCTCGTACTGTGTCGGGATTTGGTGCTGAAGGGCAACCCGTCTCGCTCAATCCTGCGGATGGTACCTTCCCCTACTATCTGACGGATACCAATAACATCGTCAATCCGATCATGGATTCCATTGAAGCGTTCACCATCTTCTCTGATGACGCTGATGTTTACTTGGCTCAGGGAGTCGCCCAGCAAGCCGGTGGTCAGATTACGGTCTTCTTGAACGACCTCAATTATGACGGTATCGGTAGTGGGGTTGACATTCTCCTTAGCGCCCAAGACTTTGCTAGCAATGAGACCTTGAATGCCTACGCCTTCAACATTGGTGCCTCTAGCCTACAAAATGGGATTAATGCCTCAGCTGGTCTGATTGGTGGCGATGGTGATGACAAGCTCTCGGCTGGTTTCATCCTACAGCAGGGAATTCTTCCCGGCGGTGGCAGTATAGCTCAGCAAATTGATGCTTGGTTAGGTATTCTCGATAACCAGGCCCTGGATAACTTCCTAGGAGCAGACGTTGAAGTATTACTCAACAGCTTCTTGGGTGATTTCGCAGACCAACTGGTGCGTACTGGCTTACAGCCTAGTGCTTCTGCTCCTCCGGATGTACCGCCAATCACCGGGCTTCGTGAAATTTTCACGAATTATCCCTTACCGGGTGAAAATCGGGTTGCTCAAATCCAGGCCTTGCTTGATTCCTTCTTCTTCGATGAAACCCTTGGCGGTGACTTTGTAGAAGATTACATTACCTACCAAGGTAATGGTGGTGCAGACACGATTACCCTAGAGCCAACCGTATTCTTCCGTAATGCTCTGACTCCGATCATTGTGGAAAATACGCCTGAGTTTGTTCGCTATACGGCCTTTGACGATGGAGCGGCTCCCGGTGCTAGCACTGGTTTTGACCAAGTCTTCAACTTCAATAAGAAGGCAGACAACATTCCCAATGGTGTTGATGGTTCGTTAACCTTTACGCTCGTTGGTGGTGGTACTAGTACGCTAACAGGCAGCACTTTTGCTGGTGGCGTTGTTGCTGATGCGACTTCTACAATCGATTCCCTCACAGGCGATAAGATTGTTCTCGGTAATGAAGTTGACTACTCTGGAGCGAATGTTCCAACCGAACTCAATGGTTTGGGTGACTTCGTGAGCAAAAACAGCAACCAGTTAATTGACCTGTTCAAGATTAACCAAGCTGTTAACTTTAGCACCGGACGCCAGACCGTTTATGATGCCAATGGTCGTATTGGACGGAGTGGTGATGAAGCCCTCTTCTTCGACCAAGCTCAAACCCCCGCGGATCCCTTCCTGACTAACATTGCGGCTGTTGCCAACCGTCTGTCTGGCTTTATCTATGCCGATAACGGTGATGGTGGTCTAGTTGTGGTTAATGCTAACGGTGGTTCAGGTATCTACCGCTTTGTTCAACTTGATCAGGGCAACAATGCGGCTGGGGAAGTACTACCGGTTGAATTGAGTCTCCTGGCAATTGTTCGTGGAACCAGTTCTACCACTTCTCTGAACCTGCGTCCTTCGGACTTCATCATCGATAATACTGACTTGCGTCAAGGTACTATCGGGGGTGACGGAACGGAGTTCTTAGACAACATCTTCCCTTCCCCGATTCCCTTCTAGAGGAATCATTCCATTGACGTAACTTAAATAAGTAAGTAAGTAAGGGAGGGCTTCGGCTCTCCCTTTTTTGCTTAACAGTTTTTCTTCGATTTTGGGATATTTGCTTTTCCCTGCTGGCTCTTGCTTAATACCAAATCTTCAAGTTAACGCTACCGATTGTTACCCCTCCGCCTACGGCATCTCTCGTTCGCAAGGGGAGGACAGGGAAGTGTCATTAGGCATCAGAGATTTGGGTATAATTAAATCAAACTAAGTCTAGCTAAGTGTGATGTTATGCGTAATGCCAATATTCATGAAGCGAAAACCCATCTATCGCAACTGATCGAGTCAGTTCTGGCGGGAGAAGATGTGATTATTAGCCGAGCCGGGAAACCCTTGGTTCGTCTGGTAGCTTACGAGGGGGTATCCCAACCTCGTCGGGCCGGCGTCTGGAAAGGACAGCTCGAAATAGCCGATGATTTTGATGCCGAATCCCCTGAAATCAACGCCCTTTTTTATGGGAGTGAAGCTTGAAATTTTTATTGGATACCCATATCTTGTTGTGGTGGTTAGGAGATGATGGACGATTGTCTGCCGAGACCCGGTCTATCATCACTAATCCCGAAAACTTTATTTTTGTTAGTGCGGCCACGGTATGGGAAATGTCGATCAAAAAATCTTTAGGGAAGTTATCTTTTCCCGATGGTTTGCTGACGATACTGAAGGAAAATCAATTTCAACTACTTAGTATTACAGTAGAACATAGCTTAAGGATTGCCCATTTACCCGAACATCATAAAGACCCTTTTGACCGGATGTTAATCGCCCAGGCCCAGACTGAAGGCCTAATCTTGATTTCTCAGGATATTAAATTTAAACAGTACAAAGTCGATCTATGGATGGACTAGCTCGGGATGTTGGCCCTCATTCTTTGGCCTTTTCTTGTATGGAGCGAAGGACGGGTAGGGTTTGTTGTGTAGAGCCGGTTTTCAGCCTAAAGCCTGGTAGGCTTTCCTGTAAAAAGAGCGGTACGATCATGGCAGAGTCCATTGCGTTTGGAGGCCTTAGCCCGGTGACTCTTTCCCTCGGCCGCGATGGCCAACCCATGGCAGATAATACCCTGCAATTTTGCTGGAATCATTAATAATTGATTGACTATGTCCTTTCTGACCTTTGACACTGAGCAAAATCAACGTCGGCCCTTTGAACTGCCGGGGGCCCGGCCCCACTATAATCCTGACCGGCCGGGCCAGGTTCAGCACATTGGCCTGGATCTCAAGCTAGATTTAGAGAACAAGTGTTTTGAGGGAATTTGTCGGATTACCCTCCTGCCGATTCGCCCTGGCCTGCAACAACTGAGCTTAGATGCGGTGGATTTAACGGTACAGGCGGTTTTGTTGGGAACCCTGAGCCAGGCCTTTGAACAAACCTCGGAGACGTTAACTATTCATCTGGACGAGGCCCTGGCCCTAGTGCCAGTTACTCTCGAAATTCACTATCAGGTCAAAAATCCTCGCCGGGGCCTGTATTTCATCCAGCCCGATGGGCACTATCCCGACAAGCCCGTGCAGGTGTGGACCCAGGGAGAGGATGAGGATTCCCGCTATTGGTTTCCCTGTTTTGACTACCCTGGCCAGTTGGCTACCTCGGAGATTCGGGTCGAAGTACCGAAACCCTACCAGGCTGTTGCTAATGGTGTTTTAGTCGAACAGCTTGACTTGGGAGAACGGCAAGTCTTCCATTGGACCCAGCGGGAAATTCACCCCACTTATCTGATGACCCTTGCGGTGGGAGACTTCGCCGTCCTCGAAGACCACTACCAGGGCCTGCCAGTCATTTACTACGTGGAAAAGGGCCGGGAGGCCGATGCTTGGCGCAGCATGGGCAAGACACCCCGGATGATTGCCTTTTTTAACCAGGCCTTTGGTTACCCCTATCCCTACCCCAAGTATGCCCAGGCCTGTGTGGTGGATTTTATCTTTGGCGGCATGGAAAATACTTCGACCACGCTGTTGACGGATCGCTGTCTGTTGGATGAGCGGGCCGCCCTGGATAACCGCAACACAGAAAGTTTAGTGGCCCATGAGTTGGCCCACCAGTGGTTTGGCGATCTGGTGGTGATTAAGCACTGGTCCCACGCTTGGCTCAAGGAAGGCATGGCCTCCTACGCTGAGGTTTTGTGGACAGAGCAGGAGTACGGCCCAGAGGAAGCGGCCTATTACCTACTGGGGGAGGCCCGTAGTTATCTTGAAGAAGACCGTTCTCGTTATCGTCGGCCCATTGTTACCCATGTTTATCGAGAGGCCATTGAACTCTACGACCGCCATCTCTACGAAAAAGGGGCCTGTGTTTATCACATGATCCGCTCGATCCTGGGAGAGGCCCTCTTCCAGAAGGCCATTCATCACTTTGTCCAACAGAATGCCCACAAAACAGTAGAAACTATTGACCTCCTGAGGGCCATTGAACAAACGACGGGCTTTAATTTGCTCTGGCTCTTTGACCAGTACGTGTTTCGGGGCGGCCATCCCGATTTTAAGGTGGAATACGCTTGGGAGGCGGAGAACCATTGGGCCAAGCTGAGTATCACCCAAACCCAGGCCAAAACCGACGATAATTCCAGTTTATTTGATCTCAAAATTCCCGTGGCCTTTCATTTTCTCGGTGATCATGGCCGAGAATCTAAGGTCATTACTCTGCATCTCAAGGAACGGGAGCAGACCTTTTATCTTCCCCTGGAGCGCAAACCCGACTTTATTAGTTTTGACCAGGGTAATCATTTCCTGAAAACGGTGGAATTAGACTATCCCCTGGCGGAACTCAAGGCCCAGTTAGTTCATGCTCCTGACCCTATTGCCCGGATTCAGGCGGCAACGGCCCTGGCCCAAAAAGGCGGTCTAGAGGTGGTGGAGCTGTTAGGGAAACGTCTGCTAGAAGAGCCCTTCTGGGGAGTGCGGCTGGAAATTGCAGAACAGTTGGCTACGATTAACCTGGATCAGGTGGGAACCGTACTGGTGGCCGGTTTGGCCCAGGATCATCCTAAAGTACGCAAAGCTATCCTAAATAGCTTGAGTCAGGTCAAAACCCCAGCAGCCTACGGGGCCTTAAAAACTTGTCTAGAGCAGGGAGAGGCCAGCTACTATGCGGAAGCGGCGACGGCTACAGGCCTGGGGAATATCTTAGCCGGTACCCTAAAGGACAAAGAAACTGAGGTGATTGCCCTACTCAAAACAGTTCTAGAAACCCGTGGGGGTTGGAATGAGGTGGTGCGTTCTGGGGCCATTGCAGGCCTGAGTGCGCTCAAAACCTCCGCAACAGCGGCGGATCTCATCCTGGCCTATACGGCCCTGGGGGTTCCTCAACCCTTACGACTCGCGGCCATTCGGGCCCTGGGGCCGGTTTCTACGGGTCAAAGCCCTCAAAAATTAGCGGATATCTTAGACCGTTTAACGGGTATTGCTCAGGAAGACTTTTTCTTGACCCAGGTCTCCGTCACTTCGGCCCTTGGCAATATGGAAACCCCCAAAGCGGTTACGATTTTACAAAGCCTGGCCCAGCAAACCCCCGACGGTCGGGTGCGTCGTCTGGCGGAAGAAGCGGTGGCAAAAGTTCAGGGAAAATTGGGAAGCACCGAAAAACTCCAGGCCCTGCAGGATAGCCTAGAGCAAATTCAACAGGAAAACCAGGAACTCAAAAGTCGCCTAGCCAAATTGGAAACCCAGCTGGCCAAGCCATGAGCAAAACCCTAATCTACCAAGGCAAGGTCTTTGCTCCCCATAAAAGTGATTACGCCCTCATCATTTTTCCCTGGGTGCAACTGAAGCGGTTTCTGCAATCGCTCTACCAGGCCCTGCTACGGATGATGTGGAAAGAGCTACTGGAGGGGAAAAAAACGGAAAAAGACCTGACGGGGATTCTTTTATTTGTCCTTTTTTGTGGCCTGTCCTGGCTTAGTTTTTTATTTAAGCCGGTGATGGTCCCCTTGGCTATTCTCTTTCTGGTTATTTGGTACCTTGACCATGGCCTGGCCCGACGGGATTACCTGGCCCATAAATATCAAAGAACCGTCAGCCTCTGGCAGGATGAGGCCGGCGAATTGGATTGGCGTTTAGCGTTTTCCCGTCGTCAACCCCTGGAACGTCATTTTAATTGGGGCCAAGTCCGCCACCTAGCCATCCATTCCCGTACCCTTCAGGGCGGAGCCTTTGAAGATCCCCTGGGCCAAGTTTGGCAAGTCCAACTGGTGCTCTACGACCATTCCCAATGGGTGCTGGCGGAAGACCAAGATCTCCTGTCAGTGCTAGCAACAGCCAAGCAAATACAGGCCTATTGTGATGCGCCGATTCTCTTTAGCGGCAGTACAGGTTTTGGCCCCTACGCGGTCATCGACGTCCAGGCCCAGTTAGAAGCTGAGCAAATCCCGATCTATCCTGGCCTACAGCATCTGATCACTCCACCCTTATCCCAACCCCCTGGGGGCGTTCAATGCCGGCAAACTCCGCAAAAATGGCATATTTTTTCCTGCTGGCAGTGGCATCATTCCTGGCGTTTGCTGAAGCAAATTATCCGAGAGTCGGGTTTTTTGCTGTTTGTGTTGCTAGCTTCTAGCTTCATGATCCAGTGGGGCGGCCTAATCAATGCCCTGATCCGTAGTTTTCAAGGGCAAGAGCCTACCGTGATTGACCTCCGGCCGGTCTTTGGGTTCTCTTTTCTGTCCTTCTGGCCCGTCTTGCTATCCGTTGGCCTGGCGGTGTTGCTCTTGCTCTATCGGGGTTGGCAACGGAGTCGTGTTAAGCATTGCTTTCTCGACCGCTATTTTCTCCGATTTTCTCTGGATAACCAGGCCCTAGGAAAACTATCTACTCAAGCTACTCAATCCATCTTGGTGCTTCCTGGCCCTGAACCCCAGATCCTACTCCTTGCCGACCAGGAAATGCTCCTACTTCCACCCTTACCTAGCGAAGCCGAGAGTTTGTGCTATGCTCAATGGCTCCAGGCGGGCATTGATTTTTTCAAGGGAGAAGGTCGAGAAAACTAAAACTCCTCCCCTGGTGAAGGAAGGAGTTGCATCGCGGCCCCGACTAACTAGCTAATCTGCTGACTTAGGGTAAACGGGCCTGGGAGAGCTGGGGCGTGCTTGCACTGGCCTGAAGAATTGGGGTGCTGGTAATGGAATTATTAGCCAGGGTAAAGAGGGGGTTAGAGAGAATCCCCGCCAAGGAGGTGGCAATCAACGTCAGTATCAGACCCACCTGGAGCGGTCGCATCCCCGACAACTGCCAGCGAATGGCTGGATAGTTCTGCACTGCAGGGGACATTTCGTGGGGCTCCTTGACCACCATCATCTTGACGACCCGGATGTAGTAATAGATAGAAACCACACTCGTCACTAGGCCTAACAACACCAGGCTATAGAGTCCGGCCTGCCAACCGGCCCAAAAGAGGTAAATTTTGCCAAAAAAGCCAGCGAGGGGCGGAATGCCCCCCAGGGAGAGCAGGCAAACACTCAGGGCCAGAGTTAGCAGAGGGTCTTTACTATAGAGACCGGCATAATCGCTGATCTGATCCGTGCCTGTCCGCAGGGAAAAGAGAATGATGCAAGTGAAGGCCCCCAAGTTCATGAACAGGTAAATGAGCAGGTAGAAGACCATACTGGCGTAGCCTTCGTCCGTACCGGCAATCAGGCCAATCATCACAAAGCCCGCTTGACCAATGGAGGAATAAGCCAACATTCGTTTCATGCTGGTTTGGGCCAGGGCCACCACATTGCCCAGGAGCATGCTGAGGATAGCCAGGGCCGTAAAAATGAGTTGCCATTCACTAGTAATCGAGCCAAAGACCGTCACCAATAGCCGAATGGCCACGGCAAAGCCTGCGGCCTTAGAGCCAACGGATAAAAAGGCAACGACTGGCGTTGGTGAACCTTCATAGACATCGGGAGTCCACTGGTGGAAGGGAACCGCTGAAATCTTAAAGGCAATACCTGCAATCACAAAAACCAGCGCAATGGCCAGGCCGAGGGAAGGGCCATTAAAATTGCTGACCTGAGCCGCAATTTCAGTGAGTTGGGTTTTACCCCCGGAGAGGCCGTAGAGAAGAGAAAGACCGTAGAGAAAAATAGCCGAACTGGACGCGCCAATCAGCAGATATTTCAAGGCTGCTTCGTTGGAACGGGGATCCCGCTTCATGTAACCCGTCATCAGGTAGGAGGAGATACTCAGCATTTCCAAAGAAATAAAAACCATCACCAATTCATTGGCCCCACAGAGGAACATCCCCCCCAGGGTTGCCGTAAGCAGAATGGCAATGAATTCGGCTAAGGAGGTGCCAGTTTGCTCCACGTAGCGCACCGACATCAGAATGGTAACTGCGGTGGAAAGCGCCACAATAGCCCGAAAAATCAGGCTGAGATTATCACTATTAAAGGCCCCTAAAAATCCTAGAGGTTCGCTACTATCCCACGCTAAAAATAAAAATATCGTTGCCAACAAAACACCGGCAATGGCCAGGTAGGATAAAGCCTGGGCCGAGCGCCGTCCGGTAATTAAATCCCCAACCAACACGAGAATCAGGGTTACGGTAATGATTCCTTCCGGCAGAATCGTGCCCGCATTCAGTTGAGTCGCAATATTACTAGAAAAGTCCATAGGTACAACCGAAAAATGCCTACCCAATAGCTTAGGCTATTCCGAGACATCTAGGGGTATTTCCTTGGCTAGGCTTACTATAGATTGTCTTAAATCAATTGTTATCGTTGGCTTATCTAAACTTAAACTGCCTTTTCTTAAATTAATGACAAAGGGCCTGGCCTTTATCTCTGGGTTGACTTGCCACAGTGGGTAAAAATTCCCAATCGTAGCCCTTGGCCCCCAGGGCCAGTTTCAGCACCCCGTAGGTGTTGTCAATGCGCACTTCACTATTGGCCCGCAGGGTTTTGAAGGGATATAAGCTCTTGCCGCCACTGCCCACCACAAATTCCCGTAGGCCTAATTTCTCATCCAATTTTCCACCAGGGCCTTGGGGCGCAAAGCGCTCGTAGAGATGATCATGGGCTGTGAGCACCACATCGGCTTTGGCGTTGTAGAGGTCTTGCCAAAAGGTTTCCATTTCGGCATTGTTACCATGAACCCCGGAGGAATAGCGGGGATGATGCCAAAAAGCTAAAGTACAGGCCTTAGTATTCTTTTTGAGGTCGGCCTGGAGCCATTTTTCCTGAGGGGAACCGGCCCCACAGCCTCCAATGGCCTTGCAATTGGAATTGAGGGCAATCAGGTGCCATTGGCCTAAATCAAAACTGTAGTACCCCTTGTTGCGGTCTCCGGCTAAGGGGCCAAAGTAATCGTAGTAACCCTTGGCTCCATCGCTGTAGTATTCATGATTACCAGGAACCGGCTTGGTAATAGCCTTGAAACGGCCCCAGGTCGGCTCGTAAGAGCGCTTAAAGTTTTCTAATTCTCCCCGCTCGTACTGATTATCCCCCAGGGCCAAGACCACTTTTGGCTTAGCCTGGCGCACTAAATCCGCCGTAGCCTGCATCTGACAGTTACCGGGTTGGCCCTTGCCGTTGTTAAAGTATTGACTTTGGGGGTCGCAGGCAATATCCCCCGCCGCCATGATGAGGATCGCCTCCTGCTTCCCCATCCCCTGGGCCGGCGCCCCCTCGTTCCAGGCCAAAACCAGGCTTAAACTGAGCGCAATCAGGCCCAGCAGGCCCACCGACAATTTGGGGAGGGAGATAATCATGGAGAGAACAGTCTAGCGACCTAATTTTTTGTCTTGGTCTTGACGACGACGGTCGCGCCATTCCAAGCTGGTGAGGTAAAGAATGCCGCCACTGACCACGACGAGAAGCACCAAGGCAACGAGAAAGAGGGTGTTTAAAACAGTAGTGGATTCCACAGGCCTAAAAACCGTTACGACCCCAAACCACCATGGCAATGGACCATGTAAAAAGTACCAATACGCTAACCCAGCCTAACGTCAGAATGTCCATAGTTATTGTTCTAGAAAGATAGTCAAGGGATGATGAATAACAAAACTCATGATACGTCTATTGGAATCCCTTTGAAAACCAGCTATGGAAATTACCGTTCGGGAACGCCTCGAATCCCTCAAGGCCGGGGTCTTGGCCAGTCTTGCTTTTATCAGCTTAGTGGTGCTTAGCCAGAGTCTTTATCATTTTCTGGGCCTGGCCAGCTATCCCTTCTCTCTTCTCAGCCTGGGGAGTAGTCTGCTCAGCGGTTTCCTATTTGGCGTGACCTATCGCTACATTATCCGCCGGGATCAAAATTCCCACCTACGGGACGGGGCCGTCTTGGCCTTTGCCCTGGTGCGGGCAGGGGGTTACGGCGATGGCCTGACGGATTGGCTTCACCAAGGCCCTCTGCTGGCCCTGTTTATTCTAGAAAGTATTATTGGTTTTGCTGTAGCTCGTTCTAGTCTGGATTTGGCCCTGGCCCGGCAATGGCTCCGGCCCTTTAGCTCCATTGATCCTAATCTCTGAACGAAAATGTAATAGGGACAGGAACTCGGCTAGCTCAACTAAACCCTCTGCCTCACGTCTTTCTCCTGGAGTTAATGTTTCACCAGAATCTTGACGATCCAGTAGGATTTGGATGCGCTAATGTAATAGGGACAGGAACTCGGCTAGCTCAACTAAACCCTCTGCCTCACGTCTTTCTCCTGGAGTTAATGTTTCACCAGAATCTTGACGATCCAGTAGGATTTGGATGCGCTCATGAACCGCTTTAGGCAGTTGAAAATAAGTCAACTCAATGGGGATCTCAATGACTTTAGGCATAAAGGTCAGGGACATAAAATGAGCAGGGGCTTAAGGTTATTGTAACCAAAAGCTATTTTTGCGCCTAAACGGCGTTGCCATCCAATAAAGCCTGCGGCTATCTCTAATTCAGTTGAACCTATCTTGGCTTAGAAGCGGCTGTCACCGTTACAAAAATTTATATCCCATTAGTGCTTTTCCCGAAAACTTGATCTATCCTGGGTGGCAAATGCCATTAACCTGTAGCAGGTTCTGCTCCACCCTATGGATATTGAAGGAAAACTAAGCCAAGCCCGTTCTTTGCTCGATGTGAGTTGGGAAACGCTATTGCTGACTTGGTGGGGGTTGCGCCAGAACGCTATGATCAGCACAACTTCTTCAGGGAAGGCTACCCTTATAAAGGTAGTGATTTAGCACTTTTGACAGGAGAACTAAGGTGAGCAAGATCGAACTAAATTCTCGTTTTTTAATGGAATTTTCTCCTACTCCTATTTATCAGAGAATTATCAATGCTTTTAGAGAAGCATTTTTATCTTTGGGATATACTGTTGATTTAATTGATATTGAAGGTCTAACATTGGAGCATTATATATCCAACATAAAAGAAATAAGCCCTGACTTTTTACTGATCTCCAACTCTTTTTGCATTGCTTCAAAATACATAAAAGAAGTTAATGAATTTGTATTTCAAATGATCGAAGCCCAATTAATATTCATCCATCATGATAATATAATTGGTGGAGTACTTGACGCAGAAAGCATTAAAAGGCGACTAGATGCTTGGATTGACGTAAAAGATAGAAGTTGGCATTTTTGCCTGGAATATGACAATTTTTTAGATTTGCGAAGCATCGGTATTACCAATAGTTTTACAATTAACCATGCCTCTGAACTTCAGAAATTAAAGTATAACCAAGATTATAGTTATAATTTATCATTTGTAGGACATGTACTTCCAGGCATTGATAAAACAATCACAGGCCTTCCCTTTTCCCATTTAATACAAGCAGATATATGGAATCGAATTACTAATCTGCCTCATAAATTATCAGAAAGAGCTACTAAATTTGCTATGAACGAGTTAAATACAGAAGAAGTATCCCTTGAGTTTTTATGTATTAAGCACTTCTATCTATCCTGCTTGCATACTCAGTCTCACCCTTTTAGAGGGGAAATTATAAGTAGAATTAACAATGTTGATATAGATATTATTGGAGGTGATCCTAAATATCTCCATGGCGCTCAACATGGTTTTCGAACAATCACTAAACCTAACACAAAGTACCATAATCCTGTAAACAAAGACAGTGAAGTAATCAAGGCTATTTATGCTAGTTCAAAGATTAATTTAAACATCACTCCTTTGCAGTTTGATAGTGCGGTAATTAACAGAGTAATTGATATTGCTACTGCAGGTGGCTTTATTCTTACTGATTGGCGATCGGACTTGCCTTCATTTACAAGCGTATACAAAGAAATTTCATATAAATCTATAGAGGAACTGAATGAAAAAATATCATACTACTTACATCCTGATAACAAAAAAGAACGAATAGACATTGCTGTTACGCTACATCAGGAAGTTTCTCAAAAATACACTTATACAAATGTTATTCAAGATATGATTTCTAAAATAAATTCATCTTGTACTCAACCGAATAATTCTCCAAGCAAGGTATGTATTGACCTAGGTTGTGGTGATTGGAAGCCAGATGGTTTTATTGGCGTTGATATATTATCCCGACCTCATGTAGATGTAGTAGCAAATCTCAACTCTCGCTTTCCGTTTCCTGATAGCAGTGCTGATGTCATACGAGCCCATGATGTGATTGAGCATTTGGAAGATCGTATCCATACTATGAATGAACTGTGGAGAGTTGCTAAACCTAATGGATTAATTGATATTCGAGTACCTTCTACCGATGGGCGGGGAGCTTTCCAAGATCCTACTCATATTAGCTTTTGGAACATCAATTCATTCATGTACTATTGCATTGAATATCCAGCGTATTTGAAGCTAAATAAAAGTTATGGATTTAAGGGAGCTTTTAGGATTGAACATATTAATCATGAGCAATCAGAAAGTAACGTTATTCATGTTGTTGCAAGGTTGAGGGCAGTCAAAGAATCACCGTTACCCCAAGATTATTTGCAAGAATATTTGAACTCAATTCAAGAAATTAATATTTTAGTTTATTGGGATTGGCATCAAGAAGAGACAGAACTAACAAGAAATTTGACTCAATTTCTTGAGTTGTTATTAACTCACCCTAAAAAAGAGAAGATGACTGTTTTCATTGGTCATAAAGATATAGATGGTGAATCTGTGCATTTATTTATTATGGAAGCTGCCATGAAAGTGTTCCTTGAGAATGATATTTATGTAAGTGATGAAGAACCTTTTTTTATGCCAATTGATATCAGGCAAGAGACGGTATTGAAGTCATTGGCAAATCATATATCAGTAGTATTTTGGTTGGATAATGACCCTGAAATAGAAGCAATAAAAAAATGTATACCAGAGATAGCGATAAAATCAGATACTAATGAAATCTCTAGTCTCTAATGTAATTAGTCACTGGCAACAAGACAGGAAGGGTTACTTGGAGATACGGGAATAGTGTATAAACTAAGATATAAAAACTCTCCTACAATGTAACAGTCGATAATTCAGTAAAACTCTTATGTTGTCTAGCATCGACAAAAAGTCTATAGACTGGCTACTATACTGAGGTATCACCTGAACTCCAATAGAGATCTAGTAATGATGCAGAACCCGGTCTTTATTTTTTGGAGTGACAACCATGAATACTATTAACCCGACACTTTCTCCAAACCTTTATCAAACCTTACAAAATCTAGCCAAACAAACCGGGAAAACACCGGAAGAAATTGCCACCGGACTATTAGAGATAGAGAAAGACTTGGAAATTCTTGATGATCTTGTCGATGAATTTATTGGATCATTTCAAAGCAATATTGCTGATTGGGAAAAAAATCACGACTATTATCTAGGTCAAGAATTACAAGAAGATCATGCTGGCTCAATAAAATTATTGTGAAATCAAAATCCTATGCTGACAGTAAGTGTCTATTATGATTCCATTGGGAATACACTCACCGGTTGGTTCGGCGACCAACCGACTGAATATCTGTGTGAAGAAACTGGCGATGAAGTTGTTTTGATGAAAAATAAAGAGGGAGCAGTCATCGGCTTTGAAAAACTGAATTACATTTTAGCCGCTAATACAAATCTCAAAATCTCTCTAGAAACCGCCATTTCCCCTTAGTCTCGCTCATTCTGTCACCCAAATTTTTACCTGCGGAATGGTGCTGTCTCGGCCTTTCCCCTAGAACAGGCTGGGAGCAATGGAGCAAAAGGGCCGTCGCTCCAGATCTCCAACTTCTGATTCCTGAGCACCGGCATTGCTAAATTAGAGCATGGTTCTGTTTTTTTAATATCCCCCCATGCTGACTCCGCTAACGCAGTGTATCTTTGGGTCTAGTTGGGTTTGGTCAGCATCGAGGCAGTTCTATGCTGAAATGTGGAAAGACTAGGCGATTTATTACCTGAGCAAGTATTCACCGATGGCTACTGATCACGCTACTCCCTTAGCGCAAGTAATGGGTTGGTTACTCCAGGAGGAACCGACTACCCACGCACGCCCCGTAACCCATCCCTGGTGGCAAGTGATGTGCCTAACGGGGGTCGATTATTTCTCTACCCTGGGCTACCAACCGGGGATTGCCGCGCTGGCCGCTGGTTCGGTTGCGCCCTTTGCAACTTTGATTTTGGTGTTGGTGACGCTCTTCGGAGCTTTGCCGGTGTATCGTCGGGTGGCAAGTCGTAGTCCCCACGGGCAAGGCTCCTTGGCCATGTTGGAACGACTACTACCTTGGTGGCAGGGCAAGCTATTTATCCTCTGTTTGCTGGGGTTTATTGCCACTGATTTTATTATTACCATCACCCTTTCGGCGGCGGATGCCACCGCCCACCTGATTGAAAATCCCCTGTTACATCGATTTTTAGAGGGCCAAACAGTCAGCATTACCCTGGTGTCCATTGGTCTTTTGGGCCTTGTCTTTCTCAAGGGGTTCCGAGAGGCAATAGCCATCGCGGTTCTGTTGGTGCTGGTTTACCTCAGCTTGAACCTAGTCGTGATTGCCGTGAGTATGCAACATCTGTTGATGCACCCAGATCTGGTTCCTTCTTGGTGGCAGTCTTTGTTTACTCAGCATGGAAATCCCGTGAGCTTAGTACTGATGGCAGCGCTGTTGTTCCCCCGTCTGGCCCTGGGCCTATCGGGGTTTGAGACGGGGGTGGTCGTCATGCCCCTGGTGGAAGGGTATCCCCAAGACCGGGAGGCCTATCCCAAGGGTCGCATCCGCCAGACCTATCGATTGTTGACCACCGCGGCGGTGATTATGAGTTTTTTCCTGCTCACCAGCAGTCTGGTGACAATCCTCCTGATTCCTCCCGAAGCCTTTCAACCCGGTGGAGTAGCAAATGGTCGGGCCTTGGCTTACCTGGCCCACCAGTATCTGGGAGAGGGATTTGGGACGATTTATGACCTCAGCACCATTACGATTCTCTGGTTTGCTGGGGCTTCCGCCATGGCCGGCTTGCTCAATGTAGTGCCCCGCTATTTGCCCCGCTACGGTATGGCTCCCGATTGGGCCCGACGCTCGCGCCCCCTCGTTCTGGTCTACACGGCGATTGCCTTTGTCGTAACGATCCTCTTCCAGGCCAGCGTGGATGCCCAAGGAGCAGCCTATGCAACGGGGGTTCTCGTGTTGATTAGTTCCGCTGCCTTTGCCGTTACCCTAGCGACCTATCGTCAAGCGCCCCGTTCCCGGTTTCTGTTTTTTGTCGTCATTACCCTAATTTTTGTCTATACGACCATCGCCAATATTGTGGAACGGCCCGATGGAATCAAGATTGCTACCTTTTTCATTCTGAGTATTATTACTACCTCCCTCATTTCTCGGATTTGGCGCTCCACGGAGATACGCACTGAGATGATCACCCTGGATGAGACGGCCCAGGCCTTTGTTCAACAGGAAAGCCAGCACCTCATCCGCATTATTGCTAATCGCCGTAATACTGGTGATGAGGCCGAATACTACGAAAAGGAACGGGAAGTCCGGGAAGATAATCATATTCCCACTGACGAAAGCGTCCTCTTCCTCGAAATTGACATTTCCGATGCTTCGGAATTTGTGGAGAATTTGGCCATTGAAGGCGTTAAGGTCGGCCCCTATCGCATTCTCCGGGCCCACAGTGCTGCTGTCCCCAATGCCATTGCCGCTATCTTGATTTATCTTCGGGAACAAACAGGAAAAACGCCCCACGCTTACTTTGGTTGGCCAGAGGGTAATCCGGTGCAATACCTCCTACGTTTCCTCTTGTTTGGGGAAGGGGATATTGCCATCGTTACGCGGGAAGTGTTGCGGCGAGCGGAGAAAAACCCTGAACGTCGGCCGGCGATCCATGTAGGGGGCTAGATCTTAAGAAAGCCTTCCCTCGATTTGGCCGAAATCATCCCTAAAATTTTTCGTAGCCGAGAATTCTCCCTACCGCGTGAGTGATGCCAGATCATGCCGACCTCTTCCCTTTGGTTGCTTCCCCCGGAGGAAGTCTATGACCGCTTAGAGAGTGGGCCACAGGGTCTCACCAGCGAAGAAGCGGCCCTGCGTCTCCAGCGCTACGGGGTTAATGAGTTGCCGGAACCCACTCACCGGCCCCTCTGGTTGCGCTTTACGGATCAGCTCACCCATTTCATGGCCCTACTCCTCTGGACGGCGGGGATTCTAGCCTTTGTTTCCCATACGCCGCAATTGGGCTGGGCCATCTGGGCGGTGATTTGGATTAATGCCCTGTTTAGTTTTGTCCAGGAATTTCGGGCAGAAAAGGCCCTGGCGGCCTTAAAAAAAGTGTTGCCGAGTCAGGCCAGGGTCTATCGAGACGGAGAACTTCAGCAGATCCTGGCCCGAGACCTCGTCCGGGGCGATGTGGTGCAGTTGGAAGAAGGGGATCGTCTGTCGGCGGATATGCGCTTGGTCTGGGCGGATAATTTGTACCTTGATGTGTCGGTCATGACGGGGGAATCCTTGCCGGTGGCCCGTGCCGCTGAATCAGTTCAGGTGCGGGAAGTGCGGGCCGTACGGGGAGGAACGGTTATTCCCCACGGGGAGGAAGGTCATCTCCAGGAAGTGGTCAAACCGGCGGAAATTCGCAATTTAGTGTTGGCAGGTTCAACGGTAACGGCGGGTCGGGGCCTGGGGGTGGTCTATGCGACGGCGGCCCAGACTGAATTTGGCCATGTGGCCCACCTCACCACCAAGGTACACCGGGAAACCAGTACTCTGGAGGTACAAATCAGTCAGATTGTGCGTCTGATCACCCTCATTGCCGTCAGCATGGGGATATTGGTCTTTCTGCTGACTTCGTTGCTGGTGGGGATGGCCGTCAAGGAGAGTTTTATTTTTGCCATTGGCATTATCGTGGCCTTGGTTCCCGAAGGATTGTTGCCCACGGTCACCCTCTCTCTGGCCCTGGGGGTACAACGGATGGCCAAGCAAAATGCCCTGGTGCGGCGTCTATCGGCGGTGGAAACCCTGAGTGCAACCACGGTGATTTGTACGGATAAGACAGGAACCCTGACCAAGAACGAAATGACGGTTTGTGCGCTATGGTTGCCGTTGAATCAACAAGGCTATCGGGTTACGGTTACCGGAGAAGGCTATGATCCCCACTCTGGATCGATTGCCTGGCCCGAAGCAATGGCCCTGCAACAACAGATTCAACTTCTACTGCTGGGAGGGGCCCTCTGTTCCAATGCCCATCTCGTGAATCCTCCCGGTTCCAGCCGCTGGCAAGAAATTGGCGACCCGACAGAGGCCGCCCTACTGGTGGCGGCTCTTAAGGGCCAGTTGGATTTATCCCAACTACAACGGGAATTTCCCCGCCAACGGGAAGTCCCCTTCGATTCCCGACGACGACGCATGAGTGTGGTGTTGGGACGAGAGGATGGTGCGCTGTTTGATCTCCTGGCCCAGCCGGGCCAAGGCCCTGGTTTATTGCCCTATGGCCTGATTACCAAAGGGGCCCCCCTGGAGGTACTGCGGGGCTGTCAGGGCCTGTGTCGCGCCGGAGTGGTCGATACCCTGAAGGAGGAAGACCGGCAGCAAATCATTGCAGCCAACGATGCCTTTGCCCAGGAAGGGTTTCGGGTACTGGGAGTAGCCATGCGCCAAGGCAACGAAGCACTGCTAACGGAAACCCCCCAACGCCTGGAACAAAGCTTGGTTTTTATTGGGTTAATCGCTATGTTTGACCCCCCACGGGCGGAAGTGCCGGAGGCCATTACCCGTTGTCATCAGGCCGGAATTAAGATCACGATGGTGACGGGAGACTATGGGCTGACCGCTGAGGCCATTGCCCACCGTATTGGGCTGGTACAAGACAGGGCTCGCATTATTACCGGGGATGGACTCGAACGCCTCTCTGATGCTCAGCTCAGGCAGGTGTTGAAATACCGCTCAGGATTAATCTTTGCCCGTATGGCTCCGGAGCAAAAGCTCCGTCTGGTTCAAGCCTATAAAGACCTAGGACAGGTGGTGGCAGTGACGGGTGATGGTGTTAATGATGCCCCGGCCCTGCAGGCCGCCCACATTGGCATTGCGATGGGCCTTAACGGCACCGATGTGGCCCGGGAAGCGGCGGATATCGTCTTGATGGATGATAACTTTGCCACCATTGTCAGTGCTGTCGAGGAAGGACGAACGGTGTACCAGAATATTCGCAAGTTTATTACCTATATCCTGGCCTCCAATGTGGCGGAACTGGTGCCCTTTTTGGCGATGGTGGCCTTAAAAATTCCCCCAGCTCTGGTGATCATGCAAATTTTGGCAGTGGATTTAGGCACCGATATGATTCCCGCCCTGGCCCTGGGGGTCGAACGAGCAGAACAGGGAACAATGCAGCGGCCCCCTCGCCCCAAGCAGGCGGCCCTGCTAGACCGGTCTTTGCTCCTACGGGCCTACGGATTTCTAGGGCTGATGGAAGCGACCCTGGCCATGGGGGCCTTTTTTCTTGTCTGGTGGAGCCATGGCTATGGCCTCAGCGAACTCCAAGCTATCACCCCGAGTATTCTGAGCCATACCGCCAGTGCTACGGTAATAGCTATTTATGCCCAGGCGACAACGATGACCCTGGCAACCATTGTGGCCTGCCAAGATGGTAATCTCTTTGCCTGCCGTTCTGAACAGACTTCCGCTCTTCAACTCCCCTGGTTCAATAACCCGCTGCTCTGGATCGGGATTGCCACGGAATGGTTATTGATCATTTCGCTGATCACCGTAGCCCCCCTGGCCCAAATTTTTGCGACCGCTCCCCTACAACCTTGGCAGGGCCTCTTGCTCTTGGTTTGTCCCCCCTTGGTCTTGGGGGCTGAAGAACTGCGGAAATATGTTCTGCGCCAACATCCAGGAACCTTAGTGCAGGAAATGACGCAGGCCGGTAAAGACCATCACCAGGCCTAATTCATTGGCGGCCTGGATGGAATCTTGGTCACGCACGGAGCCACCGGGTTGGACAATGGCCGTAATCCCGGCCTGGGCCGCCGTCCGTACCGAGTCATCAAAGGGGAAAAAGCCATCGCTGGCCAGATAACCGCCCCGAGCCTTTTCGCCGGCTTGTTGCAGGGCAATGGCCACAGAACCGACTCGATTCATTTGGCCGGCCCCGACGCCCAAACTAGTTTTCTGGTGACTGACCACAATGGCATTGGACTTAACATGCTTGCAGACCTTCCAGGCAAAGAGGAGTTCAGCGAGTTGTTCAGCACTGGGCTGTTTTTCCGTCACGACTTGCCAATGCTCTGGAGTTTCAGCCACATCATCACTGGCCTGAACCAGGAAACCACCGGCGATGGCCTTGATTGTCTGTTGAGGGCCGGTGAGTAAATCGGGGAGCAACAACACCCGCAGATTGGGCTTAGCGGCCAGAATTTTTTCCGCCTCTGGGTCACAGGCCGGGGCCACAATACATTCCAAAAAGGTTTGGCTTAGGGCCTGGGCCGTGCTGCTATCAATCGCTTGGTTCAGGGCCACAATGCCGCCAAAGGCGGAGACTGAATCCGCGGCATAGGCCTTACGGTAAGCTTCGGCCAGGTTACTCCCCAGGGCCACCCCACAGGGATTGGTATGTTTGAGAATGGCGGCGGCGGCCTCCTGGGGGTCAAATTCTGCAATCAGACGACGGGCCGCTTCCAGATCCACCAGATTGTTGTAGCTGAGTTCCTTACCCTGCAATTTAACCGCACTGGCCCAACCTTCGGCCTGGCTTCCTGTTTGGTACCAAGCGGCACTTTGGTGGGGATTTTCGCCGTAGCGGAGGCTTTGGCGTAGGTTGCCTCTGAGCCCATAGTGTTGACCTGTCTCACCGTTCAGTTGGGCAAAGTACTGGGCAATGGCCTGGTCATAGGCCTGGGTCAAGGCAAAGGCTTCTCCGGCCCAACGTTGGCGCAAGCTTAGGTCAATTTCTCCAGTTTCCCCCAGGGCCTGAAGATAGTCAGCGTACTGGCGGGGGTGGCTCAAGATGGTGGTGTGGGCAAAGTTCTTGGCGGTGGCGCGGATCATGGCCGGGCCGCCAATATCGATCTGTTCAATGGCCTCAGCCACGGTGACGTTGGGTTTGGCAATGGTCTCTTCAAAGGGATAGAGATTCACCACGACTAAATCCAGGGGACGAATTTGGTTCGCTTCTAGGTCTGCCAGATCCTCGGCTAAATTCTTGCGTGCCAAGATACCGCCATGGATGCGGGGATGGAGGGTCTTCACCCGGCCCCCTAAAATTTCCGGTGCGCCGGTGTAGTCACTGACCTTGGTCACAGGAATGCCGGCCCCCTGCAAGGCCTTAGCCGTACCGCCACTGCTAATCAGGTCAAACTGAAACTCTTCGACCAAAGAACGAGCAAACTCAATCAAACCGGTTTTATCGGAAACACTGAGCAGGGCAAGGCGGGCCATGGCTTTCTCCTATCGCAATCAGGGACAAACCTTTCCATTATCCATCGACACTCCCCCGTCCACCCAACGATTTTTCCCCAGGCATTTGGCGGAACTGCCTGTTGGCGATAAGATTGGGGCGTATTTTGTCGTGACTCCCATGCCTGCGCCATGCTCAGACTAATCACCGATTTTGACGGCCCGATTATGGATGTTTCTGAACGTTACTATCGGGTTTATCTCTATTGTTTAGAGCAGGTGCAAGAACCCGGTCAGGCCCTGCACGTGTTAACCAAGAGCGACTTTTGGCAGTTAAAGCGGGCCAAGGTAGCAGAGGTAGAAATTGGTCGTCGTTCTGGCCTGGTGGAGTCCCAAGTCCAGCGTTTTGCCGATCTCCGTCGTCAGACGGTGCATACTCTACCCTACCTTGTCCACGATTTACCCCATCCGGGGGCCGTAGAAACCTTGGAATATCTGCAATCTCTCGGTGTTGAGTTGGTGGTGATGACCATGCGTCGGGTCTGTGAATTGGAGGAGGCCCTGGAACGCAATCATCTGGGTCGTTTTTTTGCCCCCCAGCATCGCTATTGTCTGAGCAACGACTACGTTAAAACCGGCGATACCAAGGATAAACCCCTGCTGATGCAACGGGCTATCAGAGAACTGCCTCCCCACGATACCGTTTGGATGGTGGGAGACACCGAGGCGGATATCCTGGCGGCCCAGAGTGCGGATATTCCGGTGATTGGGGTGTTATCGGGAATTCGTAACCAAGAACAGTTGGAACGCTATGGCCCTCTGCGGATTATGGCCAATCTGCGCGAGGCCACGGAATTTATTTTGGCTAGCGTAGGAAGCTACTAATCAGCCAAAAAACCAAGAAAGTCACGCCCGTGGCCATGGCTTCTGCGCTCAGGCCCGTTAGCAGTCCCGCACTTCCCAAGAGAGCTGTCAGACCCGTGCCTAGGGCCACGCCAGCAATCAGGCCCAACAATGTCAGCAAAAAGGCCCGGGCAAACTTTTTCTCTTTGCGATTGAGAAAATAGAGGTTGACAAAGACCCCGGCCACTAGCAGGAGAGGACGCAGGGATTGAGGGCCATTGGGGCTAAAAAAGCTGACGACGGCCAGGGCCAAGAAAAGACCGGCGGGCAGTAAAATATCGTTTTTAGACGGCGTATCAACTAAATTCTGGAGCCAGGACGGAGTCTGGGTTTTGGGAAAGTTCGGCCCACTGTTGGGCATCTCTACACTTTTTTCGGGAAAGCGAATCCGTTCCGGGACTTTGATTTTTCCCTCCTGACGTAGTCTAAGCCGCTCCATGATGATGGCATCGTAGGCCGCTTCAATTTTCTCCACAGCGGCGCTGTCTTCCTGGTATTTTTGACTCAATTGAGCCTTGATGACCTGAATCTCCTCAAAGGACGCATCTTCGGTGACACCAAGGGTTTGGTAGGGAGTGGGGTCGCTCATAGGGCCAGCTTGTCTACGTTTTTCTGCATTCGTCGCCAATCATAAACCTTATTATGCGTTAATTTTCTCTAATCTGCCCCTGGAAACCGAGAGAAACGTGAGTCGGATTCCATCGTAGGATAATGGCCAAGGTAAGCAACGTCTCTCGGACTATGCCTAAGCTTGCCGCCCAATTCTACCGGCCACAGACCATTCACGAGGGGAAATTAGGGGTGCTAGAACCAGCTCAACGCCTTGCCCAGTTGCGGCAACAACTCCAAAAGGCTAGCTATGCCTACTATGTTCTAGACGCGCCCATTATGGAGGACAGCGTCTATGACCAACTCTATCGGGAACTCCAGGCCCTAGAAAGTCAGTACCCCCAGTGGATTACCCCCGATAGTCCGACCCAACGGGTTGGAGAACGACCCGCGAGTCAATTTACCTCCGTCCGCCATCGCATTTCCCTCTACAGCCTCGAAAATGCCTTTAATCTCCCGGAATTGCGCCAATGGCAGGAACGCTGGCAACGCCTGGCCCCTGATGTTCCGGACGCGGAGTATGTTTGCGAACTCAAAATTGATGGTTCGGCCATTGCCCTGACCTACGAGGCTGGAGTTTTAGTGCAAGGGGTGACCAGAGGTGATGGTACGACCGGCGAAGAGATTACCCAAAACCTGAGAACCATTCGCTCCATTCCTCTGCGGTTGGCCCTAGACTCCCCTCCCCCCATTGTGGAAGTCCGGGGTGAGGCCTTTTTACCCCTAGCGGAGTTTCATCGCATTAATCAGGAACGAGAACAGGCCGGCGAGGCCCTGTTTGCCAATCCCCGCAATGCGGCGGCGGGGACCTTACGCCAACTGGATTCTAGAATTGTTTCCCAGCGGCGTCTCCAATTTTTTGCCTACACCCTGCATCTACCTGGCCAGGAAGAACAGATTACTAGTCAATGGCAGGCCCTGGAATACTTGAAGCAAGCCGGTTTTGTGGTCAATCCCCACTGCCAACTCTGCCCAGACCTGACGGTGGTGACGGAATATTTTGAGGATTGGGAAGGGGCCCGACAACGGCTCCCCTACATGACCGATGGCGTAGTGGTGAAGCTCAATGACTACGCCCTGCAAGAACGCCTCGGCTTTACCCAAAAGTTTCCCCGCTGGGCCATTGCCCTGAAATATCCCGCCGAAGAGGCTCCGACGGTCGTTAAAGATATCCAGGTCAACGTTGGTAGAACTGGCGCCGTGACGCCCTTGGCCGTGATGGCCCCCGTCCAACTGGCCGGTACGACGGTACAACGGGCCACCCTCCATAACCAAGACCGCATTACGGCCTTGGACATTCGCATCGGGGATACGGTAATCATCCGTAAGGCCGGGGAAATTATCCCGGAAGTTGTCCGAGTCTTATCGGAACTCCGGCCCACGGGAACCCAGCCCTTTCAGATGCCGACCCATTGTCCCGAATGCAATTCCCTGCTCGTCCGGCCGGCCACCGAGGCTGTGATCCGCTGTATCAATAGTTCCTGTCCTGCCATTTTGCGGGGGAGTCTAGTGCATTGGGCCTCGCGGGATGCCCTGGATATCCGGGGCCTGGGGGAAAAAGTAGTAGTGGCCCTGCTCCAGCATCAGTTGGTTCGTTCCTTGGCGGATCTCTATCGGTTAACCGAATCCCAATTGTCCCAACTAGAGCGCTTCGGAGAAAAATCCGCCCAAAATTTGGTTCAGGCCATTGCCGACAGTAAACAGCAACCCTGGGAAAAAGTCCTCTACGGCCTCGGCATTCGCCATGTGGGGGTAGTCAATGCTCGGGTTCTGGCGGAGCAATTCCCCTCGGTGGCGGCCCTGGGCCAGGCCACGGTAGCTCAATTAGCTGGGGTGTACGGCATTGGCGATGAAATTGCCCAGGCAGTTTTTGATTGGTTCCGCAGTCCGGCGAATCAAGCATTACTTCAGGATCTGGAGGCCCTGGAATTGACCCTGGCCCGGCCCCAAACCAGTGTAGAAAATGCTTCCCCCCGTTCCCTAACCGGCAAAACCTTTGTCCTGACGGGAACCCTACCCACTCTCAAGCGACAGGACGCCCAAACTTTGATCGAGCAGGCCGGTGGCAAGGTAACGAGTAGCGTGAGTGCTAAGACCGATTTCGTGGTGGTGGGGGAAAATGCCGGTTCTAAATTGGCCAAGGCCCAAGCCTTAAACCTGACATTGCTGAGTGAGGAAGAATTATTGGCCCTGTTAGTATCAGAGACTACTTAGGCCAGTGACAAATTCCGTTGGGCTTCGACCAGGCCTGAGCGTTGCACAAGGGCCAGCAGAGCCCCGGTTTGTTCCGTTCCCCGCACGCCAAAATCACTGTGACAAAGAATTAAGCGCTCCGTGACCCGGCCCAACAGATCCTGAATCAGACGTTCAAAACGATCCTGATTAAAGGCCAATTCCTCGGCTTCCGTCCAAGGGCCAGGGGGCCGATAACGTTGAAAGAGGGGGGCCGCAAACTTGGCCGCTCCGCCCTTGCTCCAGAGATTATCCCCCACATCCAGCCAAATCTGCCAACGATGTTGCTGACGCAGAGAACGATAGTGATACACCGTCGCTAGTAGGACTTGGTTGGGGGGGTGGTCAAAGTAGTGGGGAGGACGAGACGGTGCATTAACCAGGCCCTGGCGAATGAATTGGATTAATTGTCCGGCCCGCTGGGCCTGGGTCAAGGGGGGCTCTGTTTGCAGACGGTCTTGGATTTGTTGGAAGTGATAGGTGGTTTTCTGGAGGGTGCTTAACTCCATGGCCTGGGCATAGGACAGGCAAGATTTGGGTAAAACCAAGTCCTCAATGGCCTGATAGAGGATGGCTAGCGGTGATGGTGGAGTTGTTCCCTGGCAATCTTGCCGATAGCGCTCGATCCATTGGTAAAGCTTTTGATAGGCCTGGGTGGCCCGATAGCCAAAACGATCCCAACGAGCGTAGCTGGTTTCTGGCAAAAGGCGGGGATGGTCAGGGCTCAGTTGATAGCAGGTGTCTGCCAACAGGCCGGCCCGCACGGGATCAATGGCGGCCTGGACACTGGGGGAGGCCGCCGGGGTCACTTGGGGAAACTGACTCAGTAGGACTAACATTTCGGCCACTTCATCCCGCAGGGCCCACTGGCCGAGGCCAGGGTATACCAGGGCCAACAAGGTTAGCAGGGCCCGAATCAGCGGAGAACTATTGAGGGGTCGTTGTTCATTGAGGGGAGCAATGGCAATCTTAGCCGCGCCTAAAATTTCCAGTAGGGTATAGCGGGCCACTTCATCCAGACCGGGAGCAATGATGGCAATCTCCTGGGGTTGAACCTGGCCCTGTTGGATCGCTTCGATGATAAATTCCGCCGTTTCCCGCAGGAGGTTGGCCCGTGAAGTAGTCTGAATCGATTGGATGACCGGAGGCAGGGGGTCATTAGTTTGGGGATTCTGGATCAAGGCCAATAGGGTTGACCCGAAAGTGCGGGCCAGGCCATTGCCCTGCTCCAGCTCAAGGCGTTCTCCCCAGGTGGCTAAATCGGTGAAGGCCTCGGGATCCACATCTAGGCCCAGACGAACGGCCCCGTCACGGTTAAAGGTCAAGGCGCTGGTGTGGAGACAGGGCCGCAGTTGACGAAAGAGATCACCAATAATCGCCGGATAATCATCCACGTCATCGGCAAACAGGGCCTCGAAACGTTCCTTTAAGGAGGCCTGGTAACGGGGATGGGGCAACAGAAAGCGCCAATAGAACTCTAGGGTTATGCCATCGGGCAAAAAGCCTCGTTGCCAACACCACTGGCGCCAATGGAGCAAGAAGGCCTGGCGTTGGGCCACTGGTAGGCCCTGGGCCAGATAATCGGGCAGGCCCATTGTTAGCAAATCCTCAAGACTTTCTAAGGCTTTGCCCGCCGCCCCGGCTAACTGCATCAGATCGAGGGTCTCCCGCACTCGACGGACTTCGGCAGGACTCCCCATGTCTTCCTCTCCTAGGTCAAAAAACGCTTGCCACACGGGTATCGCCAGGGCCTGTTCCATCTGGAGGGTCAACACCAAGGGAATGGCCCCAAGACCCGGATGCTGTTCCACTAGCAGGGGCCAGAAGAGTAAGACTTCCTCCCGCAACCAACCCAGGGGTGTATAGCAACGAGGCGCGAAGGTATCTCCCCATTGTTGCGCCAGACGGTCTAGCAATTGACGCCGGTTATCACCATTGGCGACTAATAATAAGGCGGTGGGTTGTCCCAGGGCCAGTTCCTGAGGAGCTTTTGCCTGACACCATTGCTGGATGAGCGTGATTAATTGTTGCGTTTTGCCACTGCGGGTCGGCCCCTCAATCCAAATTGCTCGGTGCAATCTCAACCCTCCGGAATCGAATTTGCTAAGATTTGTCTTATCCGTACGAAGCATGGGCGAGTTTAGGGGCCGGGCCCCTCCGCCGTTGAATCTATTCCGACATTAACCCATCGTGTTGAAATTGAATACCTTTTGGAACCAGGCGACCCAGTGGTTAACAAACCCTTCAGAGCAGGCTCTGGAAAAAGCATTTCGCTCCGCCGTCAAGATCAAAGAAATTGAAGATGAGCATTTTCAGGGCCACAAAATCTCTCCTGGGAATAGTCAGTACGGCACCAGTGTGATCACCTACTTTACGGCGGAAGCCAATCGTCATCTCCAGCAGATCGAGCGGAACTTGCAGGGCCTGCGTAAAGGAGGAAGACTGAGTCTTTTTTCATCTGTCGCCAACGGTGGGCCGGCCCCGGAAACCGATGTTATTCTGCAAAAACTCCAGTTTATTGATACCGTTCTGGCGCGCTACGAGCGCTCCCCGATAGAACCGGTTCTTTCCCTGGAAACCGAAGCTGGCCCTCCTCTACGGACTCCTCGTCAGATACAAAAGGAGGATTTTCAGTACCGACGCCAGGAAGAAGCTAACCAAAAACTCGACAGTGCTTCCCGGAAAACCGGCGTCCTACCTCGCTCTTTCCTGCGGACTATTAACCGCCTCCGTCAGGAGATGAATCCCCAGTCTGGAGAAAGCGAGCGCAAGGTTTTAAATCAGTACCGGAAATCCCGCTATAAGACAGCACTATCTGTCAAATTTCTCTTGATGCTGGTGATTATTCCCCTGCTGGTACATCAGTTGACAAAAACGTTTTTTTTAACGCCTCTGGTGGAATCCTACTTTGAGCAACACGCTGAAATTGTGTTTATCAATCAAAATATGGAAGAAGAGGCTCTGGCAGAGCTTCAGCATTACGAAAACTCCCTTCGTTTTCAGGGCCTGTTAGGATTTCGCCAACCCCTCTCCCCCGAAGAAAGCAATGAGAAATTAAAGGAAAAAGCAGCGGAGATTGCCG